>JBNKKB010000080.1:0-97768 GCA_050291605.1 Desulfobacteraceae bacterium
CGTTACCCGCCAAAAAAACCTGGAGCTGACGCTCAAAGAGACCGAAGCATTTCTGGAGAAAGTGATCTCGGGATCGCCCATCGCTATCGTGGCGGCGGATCGCTTTGGCAATATATTGTTGATGAATCCAGCAGCGGAAGAGCTCTTCGGCTACACCGGCCCGGTCGCGTCTCGCAATATCACTGCGAGTGAACTCTATCCCCCGGGCGTCGCCAACAGTATTATGCGTCAACTTAAAGAGAGCAGGGGCAAGCTGCCCGGTATCAATACCATGATACTCAATGCGCAGGGTGAGCAGATCCCGGTCGAACTGACGGCTTCCATTGTTTATGAAGACAGTGAAGAGGTCGCCACAGTAGGGATCTATACCGATCTGCGGGAAAAGTTGGCAGTTGAAAATAAGTTGAAACAGGCCCAGGCGCAGCTGGCCCAATCTGAAAAGATGGCCTCTATCGGTCAACTGGCGGCCGGTGTGGCCCACGAAATCAATAACCCGCTGACCGGCATTTTGTTCTATGCCAATTTGAGACTTGAAACCATGGACCCGGACGATCCGGATCGGCCTGAGGTAGAGGCGGTCACCGAAGATGTCCAACGCTGCAAGGAGATCGTTCAGAACCTGTTGGCCTACAGCCGTCAATCCAGCCCCATGAAAGACATCATTCAGTTGAACGATCTGGTGGATCAAAGCCTGTGCCTGATTCGCGATCCCAAGATGTTTCGAAATATTGAGATCCAACGGGACTTTTGCAAGCAGATGGTGTTGGTGCATGTCGATAAGAACCAGGTCAGCCAGGTGATCATCAATCTGGTGATCAATGCCGTCAGTGCCATGAACCATAAGGGCGCCCTGACCTTGAGAACCGACAGGGACAAGTCTGCCGGCAAAGCCTACCTCGAAGTGAGCGATACCGGCTGCGGCATCGACCAGGATGCGCTTTCTAAAATTTTCGATCCTTTTTACACCACCAAGCCGCCGGGAGAAGGCACCGGTCTTGGATTAAGCACCGCTTACGGCCTGGTCAAAGAGAACAAAGGCGAGATCCACGTCAAGCAAACCGGGTCCGGCGGCACCACCTTTTTGCTGGAATTCGACCTGCACCAGGCAGCCCAAAAAATCGGGACGGAATAAGGGATTCATGCACATGGCACCATCTGCACCACCAATGACACAGGATCTGCAACAGGGAACATTCGACCGTACGCGCGTGCTGATCATCGACGATGAAGATCGTATCCGGCATGTCTGTACCAAGATGTTGCGACAGGAAGGCTGCGACGTCGATCAAGCCGAAAATGCCGATCTTGGACTGCAGCGTCTGGCCGAACGCCATTTTGACATTATCTTGCTGGATCTGTTGATGCCGGGCATGTCCGGCATCGAAGCGCTGAACCACATCCGCGCCCGTCATCCGGATACGGTGGTGATCGTCATCACCGGCTATGCCACTTTGGACCACGCGATCCGGGCAATGAAAAACGGTGCCTTTGATTTTATCTCCAAACCGTTTTCACCTCAAGATTTGCGTCTGGTTGTGACCAAAGCGGTAGAACATATTCGCACATTACAGGATATTGCCCATCAACAATCGCGAATGCGGACCATGGTCGATCATCTGCCCGGCGGTGTGATGGCCACCGATATCAACAAAACCGTTGCACTGGCGAACCACGCCTTTTTCACGCTCATCGGTTATAGCGGTCCGAATCCCATCGGGCATCCAGTGGATAAACTGGTCAGTGACCCGGCGGTGCTGCGCATGATCGATCAGGCCATCCATATGCCGAAGGATCAATTTGCCGAGGAGGCCGCGGAAATACAAGTCAATAGCGCTGGGCTTGAAAACGAGCGCATCCTTAGCGTTCGCTGCGTTCCCTTTCGGGATCGCCTCAAGCGGAATCTGGGCGTTATCACCGTTTTGCACGATATTACCGCGATAAAACAGATGGACCAGATGAAATCCGACTTTGTCTCCATGGTCGGTCATGAAGTGCGGGGACCGCTCAACTCTGTGCTCATGCAGCATCAGGTCATTCTTGACGAACTCGCCGGGCAGATCACGCCCAAACAGCGCACCATATTGCAGCGTGCTTCTGAAAAGATCGAGGCCCTGGTGAATCTTTCTTCCGAGTTGCTTGATCTTGCCAAAATGGAATCCGGTTTGATCAGCATGGAAAAAGAGGCGCTATCGTTGCCGCCCATAATAGCAGACCAGGTGGCGTTTCATCAGATCAAAGCCCAAGACAAAGCGATCCAACTCGCATTGCAGGCGCTTCCCGATTTGCCGCCGGTCCTGGCAAATCGAATGCACATGGAGGTGGTTCTCACAAACCTGATCAGCAATGCGATTCGTTATACCCCTGAGCAGGGAAATATCACCGTATCCGCAAACCACGCCGGCGACTTTGTTCGCCTGCAGGTCTGCGACACGGGTTTGGGCATTGCCCCCGAAGATCAGGAACGGATATTCAGCCGTTTTTACCGCGTCAAGAACGAACAGACCCGCTACATTGTCGGCACCGGGCTCGGCCTGCCCATCGTCAAAGGCATTGTTGAAGCCCATAACGGTCGCATCGAGATCGAAAGCCAGGTGGGACAGGGCAGCACGTTTTCCATCTTCATTCCCATTGCCCGGTGATAAACGCCGTATCCAACTCGTCTTCCGGACAAAATTTTTCATGACTGCCGGGCGCAAAACCCCTGCGCTTTTTGATCCATTTATCAAAAAGCTTGGGCGTTTTTATCTCCCCCCCAGATTACTTTCGAAACGCGAGAATGATGCGCTGCTGCCACGCTTGACTGTAGCCGTCAGCTTCCGGTATGCCTTCTTCTCTGAGGGTGTGGGCAAAGTGGATGCGCACAAAGTCCTTGAAGCGTTTTTCGACCACCTTGCGAAGGGGTGCGCATAGACGCTGGTGGACCTCATCGTCCATCTCGTTAAAATCAAAAAATATAGAAAGGTTGTTGATGATACTCTGTTGGATTTTCGGTTCGACATTTTGCGCCGTCACCTCCGCCATAAATTGGCGGGTGGCATCGGCAAGGGCTTTGCGGATGGCTTTTTTAATTTCCGACAACTGACCATCGGTCCAGAATATGCGGTTGCGGTCCATACTCAGGGTGCATTTGTCCTTTCCCAGGAGGTTGATCCTGCCAATGACATTCTGGCGCGCCCCTTCAGGCAATAAGGTGTCCAGCTGGGTGACGAAGATGCCATCCTGAAAGATTGAAACGCCGCCATGGGCGGTGTCCACTGTAAAAATGTGATCCGCATTTTTTTTGGCGCGCAACAGAATATACCCTTGGGCATATTTGAATTGGAGTGGCGCGATAAAATCGATGTCTGCGCTTTTGGGATCGTGATAGGATAATGCATCGCGGCCAATGGTGACGGCTTGCCCGTCTTGATCTTCAAGCGTCACCGGCACATTGAGAAAGCGAATGTTGGTTTTGAGATACCCGGCGTATTCCAGGCTGCGGCAATAATTTATTTTGGACGGTTTCAGGTGCAGGGTCACCTCGGTACCGGGAGCAAACGCCTCCTCCAGGTCCCGAACGTCAAAATAGTCCCGCAGGTTGCTGATGGTGATCTGCATCCCGCGGCCGTCCGTTTTACGGGTCTTGATGATAATTTTTTCCGCCACCAGAAAACTGGAGAGAAACCCAATGCCGAATTGACTGATGAAACTGAAATCAATGCGCGAGCTGTGGCGGGCACTGCGGACCACCGATGATTGGTATAAAGAGATGCCTATGGTCAGAAAGTATTTTTCGATCCATTGGCGGTCCATGCCGATTCCATTGTCTTTTACGGTAACTTTGCTGATGTCCTCGTTAAAGCGGATATGAATCGATGGTTCATAGGACGGTTCCAACCGTTTTCGCAGATTGCAGGCGTCGACTGCATTTTGGAGCAACTCCCGCAGAAAAACCCGATTGTCCGAATAGAGGCGGTTGCCGGTTAACAATTGCAGCGCTGCGGACGTATCGACTGAAAATTTTAAATCCACCGGCGCGTAGTCGCGGGCCTCTATTTCAAAAAGGACATCAGAATAGATAAAACGTGGGCTGACATGCCGATTGATATGCTGGAGCCGTCTCTGGATCTTCCGTTCATGGTGCTTGAGGGCCCGATGGATATCAGGGTTGCGGCACTGAATCTGCACCTGAATGGTGCCGCTCAAATAGGGATGCGGCCCCATGCCGATGACGGTAAATGCACCTTTGTATTGTTCCCAAGTGATTGTGGCTGAAGCGGATAGAGGGTTGCACACCGCCGCGGCTGTGGCCGGCGCCATGAGATTCAGTGTTTTGGCCAACCCCACAGCAGCCGTCAGCAAAGGACGATTGATGGCGACACCGTCATAATGGTGCTCATTAGGGTAAAAATCGACCTTGCCCATATCACCTCTCAGGTCACCAATGATATCCGCTATCACTGCAGCCGCAGATGCGCTGCAAATGCCGAAATCCATCCAGCTCTCTAAAATAGAATGCCGGCTGGCAGCATACAAAGATGCGATGGGGGATGCATTAGCGGAGCTTGTTTGAACAGCAGGCGGCAGCGGGGTCATTTTTGCCAGGCCGATGTCACACAGCAGGCAAGACGCATGGAGAAAGAACACATCCCAAGGGTTGAGCTGCAACAATTGCTTCTGTTCGGCGTCCAGCAGCCAGCTTTCCAATACTTCAAGAGACAGATCCGCAGATGGCAGAAGGGTAACGCTGTCGTCGTGGTTCAGCAGGTGCGCACCCACCTCTTCGATAGCTGATCGAATCCGGTTCAACTCCGTATGGCGTCGTTCAGGAAGTGAGGCGATCATCGTGTCCATGAACGTGTCTCGATTTAAAAAGGTTGCATGCCCATGGGGGGCAATGGGTTGGGCGGGAACGCCCCACCCAGAGCTTCTAACGTAAAGCATTTGAAGCCATCGTCAAACGCCCATCCATTCAACCCCCCGCAGGCGCAGGGTGTTGCACGCGCCGGGCGGCCACCCGGGTGTGAGAGTGGAATTTGAACAGGGCTTTCGCTTTGCTGTTACCCTTAACGTATAAAATTGGTTTTCGCCGTTAATGAAGTCTCTGGCTGGCGCAGCGTATCCTTGGACGCGTCTATGGATTTAAGCAGCCAGGCCATATTTTTCCCAAGATTGGACATGATTTGCAATCCCTCTGCATCCTGCAAGGTCTCTCCCTTGCTAGCGCCAAAGCCCATGTTCCAATAGGTAGAGCCCACGACAATCATCTCCGCAATGGTAAAATAGGCGTTGAGGCTGTGAAACGCACTCACGGTTCCGGCACGGCGAGCAGCCACCACGCCGGCCCCGACCTTGCGCTTGAACATGTTGCCATTGGCTCTGGCAACCATGCCGCTGCGATCGATGAAGCATTTGATTTGCCCGCTCAGATCTGCAAAATAGACCGGTGTGCCCAGGATGATGCCGTCGGCGGTCTTCATCTCATCCAACCAGTCGTTGAGGGCATCCTTTTTCTGTACGCAGTGCCCGTCCTTGTTTTCATGACACTTCATGCAGGCCACGCAGCCATTCACCGATTTGGGGCCCAGGTTCACCTGTTGGGTATGGATGCCTTCCGCCTCAAGCTCATCAAACACTTTTTGCAGGAGAACCGACGTGTTGCCGTCTCTCCTGGCACTGCCGTTAAAGCCGATCACTTTCATTCGCATACCTCCTTCTATCTGTTGATCGTTGATGCTGTCGCTAATTTTTCCGTAACTGGCCGAATCGGGTTTGGATATCGGCGTCGATCTTATGGATAGCGTTTCTGCATAGCAGTTACAACAAATATCAGGCCATGATGATCGCTGTTGCAACAGACTGAATTTTGACGGCCAAAGGATTTGGCACATTGAAGATGCAACGATCAGAAACGGGGGCTGTGCGCCAAAAGAAAACTTTTCCTTGAGGCCAGGTGGAAACTGCTTATTATGGGGGTGACTCACTATAAAGACTTGGCAATGGGCCGCATCCGTACACTTGATGTGACTATATACTGCAGGTGCCCAACGAAATTTGCTTCCAAGGAGGGCTAAAATGATTGATAAAGCTGAACTTTGTGAAAAAATTAGAGTCATTTATCCGGATATTGGTGAATGCGGCATCGACATCGATGTGGCATACGACGCAGAAAAACAATCCACCGTCGTGTTCCTGCGCAAAGGCGAAAAACAGGTAAAGCATTTTCTGCCGGATGAAGACGCTGAGGCATGCCTGGCCGGAAAGCAATGTGTTGCTCTGGGCGTTGAAATCGCCCAGCTTAGAGATGAACGTTACCTCTAACGCCCTGCATCAAACGCTGAGGACCACGGCCGGGGTCCGTCGGTCTTTTAATAACGGATCGGTGTGTTCATCCCATTGCTGCAAAAGACGGAGGGCTCCAATTTTGCTCCCTTTTTTATGCAACAGTGGGGTTTGCTTCTCCATTAAAGGAATTCGCCCATGACCCATTCTCCTGTAGGTGCTGGAAAGAGCAGTTTTGATTTGATCGATGCCGATGCATTTATTAACGCCATCAACCTGCAGCCGGACATGACCGTGCTGGATCTGGCCTGCGGCGCCGGCAATTATACCCTGGCCATGGCGCGCGAGATGGCGGGTTCCGGCCGGATTATTGCCGTTGATCTATGGGAGGAGGGGATCGCGACATTGCAGCAGTCTGCCCGGACCCTTGCGTCGGCTTCCATTGAAACCCATGTCGCCGATATCCGGCTGGGATTGCCTGTGGAAGATGCGGTTGTAGACTTTTGTTTGATGGCAACGGTGCTGCACGATTTCGTCCACGAAGGCGACCCCTTGCCGGTACTAAAAGAAATCGCCAGGGTTCTCAAACCCAGGGGTATTCTGGCGGTGGCGGAATTTAAAAAGCAGGAGGGCCCGCCTGGACCGCCAAAAGCCATCCGGTTAAGATTAGAGGAGGTCGCAGCCCTCCTTTTGCCCATTGGATTCATCAGGTTCAGTGGTGTGGTCGAGCTGGGACCCCAAATCTACTTTGTTCAATTGAGAAGATTATAGCCGGGTTGGCGACCTTTATCCACGGCAGGTATTTTGATAAATCAAGGGTTATCTCATCTCGTCCTGATCCGGCTTCTTTCTGTGGTTCTCAACGACAGCACCGTTTTTTCCAAAAAGAGGAGGCATCGACATGCCCGGCAAAAAGGAAAAGTATTCAAGGCGCTCGTTTCTTAAAACTTCCGGTGTGGCCGGTTTGGGCACCGCCATGATCCCGTTCAGCGTTCTGGCACCGGCCCATGGCAACGCCGCTGAAAAGGAGACCGGGCACAGGAGTGTGCCGACGCGGCCTTTCGGAAAAACAGGCACCCAGGTCTCCATGCTGGCCCTGGGTGGCGTCTTGAAGATGTCCGATCAATTGGTATTCAGGCAGGCCCTTAAAATGGGCGTCACCTATTGGGATACGGCTGATTCGTATGGGTGGGGAAAAAACGAAAAGGCCATCGGTAAATATTTTGCCCGATTTCCTCAGGACCGTAAAAAGGTGTTTTTGGTGACCAAAGCGGCGACATCGGATCCGAAGAAACTCTCCGAAAAATTGAATGCATCGCTCCAAAAAATGAATACCTCCTACGTCGATATGTATCTGATTCATTATGTCAGCGACGCAAAAGATGAATTGACCGAAGCTGTCAAAGCCTGGGCTGAAAAAGCAAAAGCAGATGGGAAAATTCGGCTGTTTGGCTTCAGTGCCCATAAAAATATGGAATCCAACATGCTTGTGGCGGCCGGACTCGGTTGGATCGATGGCATCATGATGAGCTATAACTACCGCCTGATGGTCCAAGAGCGTATGAAGAAAGCGGTGGCAGCCTGTGTTAAAGCGGGTATCGGTTTGACGGCCATGAAAACCCAGGCCGCTTTTTCGGCCAACTTCTACTCCTCTATTGGTTCGGAAACAGACGAAGCCCTGAAAATGACCGAACGGTTTTTGGATAAAGGCTATACGGCCGAGCAGGCCAGGCTGAAAGTGGTTTGGGAGAATCCCCATATTGCCAGCATCTGTTCGGCCATGCCCAATATGACCATTCTCCAAGCCAATGTGGATGCGGCATCGCGTAAACAGCGGTTGTCCGAAGGGGACCGGCAGCGCATGGCCAAATACGCGCAAGCCACAGGTGCCGGTTATTGTGCCGGATGCGGTCGCATCTGCGAATCAGCGGTTGATTTTGACATTCCCATCAGCGATATCATGCGCTATCGCATGTACTATATCGGTTATGGCGATAGAGATAGAGCCTCAAGATTGTTCAATGCCCTGCCATCCGATGTGAAACGCAATTTACTCAGAGCCGATTATGCAATGGCGGAAAAATATTGCCCCCAAAAAATTCAGATCGGCAAAGCCATGAAAAAAGCCCACAATGATTTGGCATAATGCCTTGCGGCGTTGGCCGCATTCCCTTGATATGCGTTATACCCCCGGTCAATAGAAATCCTACCTCTAACCAGAAAACAGATGGCCGAGCCGGTGAAGTGCGCCGACAGTTCATCCATCAAATCCCAATGATACCCTACCATATTGATAGTTTCAGCAAGGGTTCGTAAAACTTTTGTAAAACACGTGAAGATACCTTGAGTCGTTTCGGAAGATTCCCTAACTTTGATAAGTTAAGCAAGTGACCAGGTGTTTGAAAAACGCCTTAGCAGCAAAACTTTGCGAGGGGTTTATGTTTCATTTCCTGCCGGCGCCCATGCGCGGCTGCATTTCAATTTTGGGGTACTTTCTCAACAGTCTGTTCTGGGTTCCCCTTCTCGTTTGCATGGCGCTGTTAAAAGCGCTGGTTCCCATAAAACCATGGCAGCGGTGGTGCGGCCGCATCGCCAATGGCATTGCTGAAGCCTGGATCGGGGTGAACAATGTCAACCAGAAACTGACTGCCAAAACCCGGATAGAGGCTCGCGGGCTTGATCATCTGAAAAGGTCTGACTGGTACCTGGTCCTGTCCAACCACCAATCCTGGGTGGATATATTGGCGCTCCAGCGTGTTTTTAACCGCCGCATTCCCCTGTTAAAATTTTTCATTAAAAAGGAATTGTTCTGGTTCCCCGTCATGGGGCAGGCCTGGTGGGCGCTGGATTTTCCCTTTATCAAACGTTACAGCAAAAATCTGATCAAGCGGAAGCCGCATCTTAAAGGCAAGGACATCGAAATTACCCGCAAAGCCTGTCAAAAATTCAAAACCCTGCCGGTCTCGATAATGAATTTTGTCGAAGGCACCCGCTTCACAAAGGCCAAGCATCGCCGGCAGCAATCCCCCTATACCCATCTGCTAAAATCCAAAGCCGGGGGCATTGCATTCGTGCTGGGTGCATTGGGCGAGCAGATCCACCATGTTCTGGACGTTACCATCGTCTACCCCCAGGGCGGCAAGAGCTTTTGGTCTTTTCTATGCGGCAGAACCAATGAAATTAAAGTGAGCGTAGACACACTGCCGGTAAATGGTGACTTGATCGGCGACTACGCGGGTGACCCTGTGTTTCGTCAAAACTTTCAAGCGTGGCTGAACCGCTTATGGGAAAAAAAGGACCAATGCATTGATCAGGAGCTTGAGTGTTAAAAACTTTCGGACGCCTTTCGTGTAAATCTTGTCAAAGTTAATGCCTGGGAACAATGGCCAGATAATAAACCCGTGCATATGTCGACAGTTTAGAGGACATGGCAATAGCGTAAATTTCTTTCCAAGGGGTTCCTTTCTGTTAGATATCAGGATTATTCGCAATAAATTGGAGAAAGCGCTGATCTGCAAAGCACAGGTTTGTGTTTTTATGTTTAAAGCGATGACCGACGATCCAGCACCTCTTATCGGACTTGAGCTTTCTATATAGTCGCATTGAAGAAAAATATTTTTCATTTGACAAATTAAATTCAGAGTATAAGAATTATATGTGTAAACTAAATCCAATTCATTAATTGAACTTTACGAGGAGATGTGTCATGTTAATTGCCCCACAGAAAAAATTTCTCACTGCTCTCATTGCTATTGCTATTTTAGCTTCGGCCGTCGTTATAAGCTGTGGAGATTCCCAGGGGGTTACGGCCCTTAACGCTTGCCTTTCGGAATTTTCTGAATTGGTGGACAACTATAAAACAACGGTCAGCACGGATAAAAGCAAACAAGCTGAGTGGGACGCTAAAGTCGAAGCCTTGAACCAAAAATGGACCAATATCCGTAATGAATTCGGTTCGGACGTTACCCCCCAACATATGGAAACAATGGTTCAAAAATATGATCGCCTGATGAATGCCCTCAAGAAGTTTAAAAAATCGATCGGCTCATAGCAACACGTGACCGACCGATCGGACTTGCCGTCAATATCACCAGGGATATTGTAAAGGACCCGCGACAGTGGGAAAGCCAGGCTGCCTGGCCGGCTTTTTATACTGACGGATGTCCATTTGGCTGTTCAGCACAGAAAAGAAACAAGCCGAGCATGACCAAAAGAGAAAGCGATGCATCCTTTGAGATGTTGCTATCCTGCCAGGCGTGATGCATTGCACCTTTTCCGGTCCTGCTTGCACCAGCCTCCACTGCCGCGGCATCTATGGGTATCCCATCCGGCCTGCGCCATAGAGGTGAAGTGCTTTTGTCATCAACCCGCGATATACGGAAACCCTAATGCTTAACTGGTTGGACAAGATACCCTACCTGCCACTCATCGCTGTCGCACTGTTCATGCTGCTGGCCCCTTTCAAGCCGCTGCCCCACGTTGTCGAAAAACTGATCATGTTAAAAAACGGAACCCTATCCAAACCCTTGGATATTTTCGATCTATTCTACCATTTCATCCCGACGATTCTGCTCATCATTAAAATCCTGCGCCATGTGAACCGCTAAATGGCCTCGGGGGCGTCGCTTATGAGTCATCACACCTTCACATGCAGGCCAAACGGTCTTCGTAGGGCGGGGCGCTGTCCCCGCCAAGTTTATGGTTTAGAAGCGAAAACATTATTGCCGACCAGGCTTTGAGGACCATGGATGTATCATGAAATAGGGTAAGGTGTATCCGCAATTCAGAAATGGCCCAATCCAAGCCGCCGAGAGTGTGTCGTCTCTTGACGGACGATCAGTGGCAATGGTTTAACCCATACAGAGACACATTCAGGGATAACTGGGTCAACTCAAACGCAGGAGGGGATATGCCATATCAAGACCTGGTGGTGGAGACCAACGACCGATTTGTGGGCATTATTACATTGAACCGGCCGGACCACCTCAATACCTTTAACAGCCCAATGGCCGGAGAGCTATATGAGGCATTGGTTAGCCTGGACCAGGAGCCCGGCGTGCGGGTCATTTTGATCAAGGGCGCCGGTAAAGCCTTTTGCGCCGGCATCGATGTCAATGAACTCGAGGGCAAAACCGCCATGCAATACCGACAGTGGATCGAACACATGGAGCGGCCCCTGGTAACCGTTGCCCGTATGAAAAAACCCGTCATCGCCCAACTGCACGGCGTCGCTGCAGCCAACGGCGCGGGATTGGTGGCGGCTGCCGATCTGGCCATTGCCGCTGAAAATGCGCGTATGGGGCTCACGGCCATCAATGTCGGGCTCAATTGTGTGGGACCGGTCATTCCGATATCCAGGTCCGTGGGCCGCAAAAAGGCCCTGGAAATGCTTTTTTACGGCAACCTGATCAAAGCTCCCGCGGCCCTGGAGATGGGGCTGCTCAACCGTGTGGTTCCCAAAGACACCCTCGAGCAGGAAGCGCTCGACTGGGCGGCTGATCTGGCCCGAAGAAGCCCGGTCGCCGTTCAGATCGCCAAGCAGGCCTACTACAGTGCCGAGGACATGGACTACCGGCAGCAGTTCGATTACATGAACGAGGCGTTTGCCCGGCTCTGCACCACGCAGGATGCCAAAGAAGGGGTGGCGGCCTTTTTTGAAAAGCGCCCGCCCCAGTGGCAGGAGCAGTAGGTTTGGGCGTTAAGGGGGGGGAGCATCCCGGACTCTCTTTTCAGGGATACTGATCGTTAGGTTGCACGATGGGATGCCCATCGAATTACGCATGGAACGATTTGACCGTCGCCATGTGATAAAAGCATCATTTTCTTCCGGATCTAAAAAAAGACTTCCGGTCAACGCGTTCCGGCCCTTTTCCTTATTGGCGATGACGGTGTCTTAAGCGCGCTGCAGTTAGGGGAACATTGCCTTTAAAAAACAGCCCCCACTCCCACCACCGCCGCCCCCGCCGCTGTTGCTGTTGTTCGAATTCGGCGCTAACAGTTGCCAGATGGTATTGCTGGTACCGGATGCCGGTATATCAAACCCCGCACTGAAATCGGCGGATGTCACAATGGTACCGCTGTAACCCACAGCGACAAACCGCCCGGCGCCAAAACTGATATCGGAAAGTGTGCCGGTCACGCCGGTCAGGACCACTTCGGTCCACGCCATCCTCATGTCCATTATTTTCATCATGCTGAAACCCGGGCGGAATTGCCGACAATAAGGCATCCGCACCGGGAAAATGCCCCATGCCGAATAAAGGCGATAGTTGCTTTTTATCCCGTGCAGTATACGCGGCCGACGCGTTAATTTCAATACATTTATAAATACAGTATGTTATGTAGGATGTTGTTGGCGCAGAACCCAATGTTAGGTAAAAAAGCTGACCTTTGATCCTAACTGGGTGGTCTCATCATCTTTGCCAAATCAAAGTAAAGCAAAGCCTGCCTTCTGAACAGCGGTGATCGGCGCAACCACACTGCAATTGGTTCTTGAATCATGGACGTCTAACGCGTAAATAAATAGGAGTCGGGACCAACTTTCAGCAAAACCGAAAATCAATACGCTGCTATCGAAAATAAGAAGCCTTTAAAGGGATACCAACTCCAGACTTTAGAAACTTGACCCTATTTTGACTTGATATGATGCACACCAAACGCGCTGTGAGAAATTCGTATTCGGGCGATATCCTGCTTTGGGAGCAGGCGGGCTGAGGTACCCATCCTGTCATCGCCCCGACCATTTTTCATCCATCTGCTGTTGCTCTACCCCATCGTTGCAAAAGTCGGAGGGCTCCAGAGCCAAGGCGACCAAGGGTGAAGATTGACACGAAATCACACCTTTGGCATACTTAGCCTTGTTTTAAGCAAGTTCTTGTCTATTATCGCTTAACATCTAAATTTAATTACCATTGGAGGGAGATTCTGTAATGCCGATTATCACTTTAAAATTCAAAGATAAGAAGATATGTGATTACCCAATTGCAGCAGGGCAGGAATTTACCATAGGGCGCAAGTCATCCAATGATATCGTTATCGATAACATCGCTGTATCAGGACGCCACGCAAAGATCGAGTCCAGCTCAAAGCGTTTTATCCTTCGCGACCTCGACAGCACCAACGGAACCTTTGTCAACAAAGAACAAATTTCCATCCATAATCTCAGTCCTAATGACGTCATTCTCATCGGTAAGCACGAACTCGTTTTTGACAGCTCGGATCTCATGAAAAAAGCCATGCCAAAAGAAGACAGCCTTGAGGATGAAAAGACCAGAGTGCTTGATACGCGTGAATATCGAGAAATGACTGGCAAAGATGGTGACGATACCCCCGCTTCTGAACCGCTCCAATCCACAGGAGATGAGAAAAAAAAAGGATCGGTTCTTTCCCGGTTATTCAAGAATATCTTTAGTTGACAAACTCAACGGGCCACCCCGATGTTCTCCATCCAGATTCCATGCTCAGGGACTTGGCCCCTTTTGAGATATTTGACACATTCCATCTGCTACTCCAGCCCATCGCATCAGGGGATGAAATAGAATGAACCATTTAAGTCTTTTCGGCCACCAACTCATAACAAAGGCAAGGACGATCCTATCGACCTGCCGAGTTAAAAATAAACCGGTGATTTCTGGTGGACGTTGCAGCCGTGTGCACAGCACCCGGTTGTAACAATTGACAGCAAATAAGCGAGGCACCTGATGAAATCGACAATTACAACCATCATGCTTGCGTGTTTTTTCCTGATTTTAAGTACTTCGGCCTTTGGGGGGAATCCGATACCGCTGGAGCCCCGAAAAGCTAGGGTAAAATCCAACGTACCCAAAGCGGTAAAACGAAAAAGCGTAATGACGGTAAATAATGCTTTCAGGGTGAAACAGGTCAAATTCAGCCAAATCACGCTGAACAACCAGACCCATCTGGTGGCTGCCGTAATTTTCAATAAGAACATTAATGCCGCCACGATAATGCAAAACTCGAATATCCGGCTGCTCAAGAAAAACCAGAACAATTTCTGGGTCGATGCGTCGACCCAGAATAACACCGTCCAGATCAGGCCGAACTTCATTACCTGGGTATGCGGTGTGCCGATGGAACCATCCGTCACATACAAGATGCACCTGCGCGGAACCATTAAGAGCACCGACGGTCTATATCTGGACTGTAACGGTGACGGAAAGGGCGAGGGCGGCAGCCTGCCGGCGTACGAGTCGCAAACCTATCGAGCCCCCGGCATGTTGACCCGGGATGAATTAGAGGAACTGTTAAACAGATAGCCACTGCCGCACAAAAATTTAGGGGTCAAGTCGTCCCTTGACGCATTTGATTGTTTTAGTGAGTCAAGGGACGACTTGACCCCATTTTGATTTGGCTACAAGCGTACTTCTGTTTTGGATTGCAGTGTTGGGGGCAGCGCTTTTAACATATCGGCATCCGGCACCCTGCACGGCGTAAATGGCGGCTGTCCCATCTGCTTAAGGATTTTCAGGCCGCCGTCGGCAGACAGCAGGTAGTTGAGAAACAGCTCGGCGCCGGCTTTATTGGGCGCCGATTTGATCATGGTAATACCATAGGTGCAGGACTTGCCCGTGCGGGTGATCCAGGTGCCGGGTTTTTTACCGCTCACTTTAACCTGGGCCTGCTTGTAGAATGTATCGAATTTGTAGTTGCCCAAATTGATTTGATCATCCAGCTGGATGTACTTGAGACCTTGCTGGACGGCCACCGATAAGTACTCCCAGCCATAATCCATCTGGCCGGATTTGAGCAGGGCGACCAGCTGCACGGCCTTGGCCTTGACGTTCTCTTTGGGCCGGTTGGCGATCAGGCGGTCATAGAGACCCGGATCGTTGTAAAACTTCTCGGCCAGTTGCAGTACCATCAAGCTGCGGTATCCGCAAGGGTCCAGATTGGGGTCGGAGTGGCCCCACACTACACCCTGGCGCGCTAGAACGGCAGGCCAGTTGTCGCGGCTGACGAGTCCGGAAAATTTACTTTTTGCGGTGTAGCAAAGCACCAATTGGTTGGTGGCAAAGCGGATGTTCCAATCGGCATGTGCGGGAATCAGATTCTTGTCGATGACTTGAAAGTCGGCTGAGGCCATGATATCGGCCGATTGGCCTTTCTCTGAGATCAAACGCGCCATTTTGGTGCTGCCGCCGGCAGTGCGGATGATGTCGATGCCGGGGTGTTGGGCTTCAAAGATTGTTTCAATTTTAGCAAAGGGCACGCTCAAACTGCCAGCGTGAAAAATGACCACCTTGTCCGCGGCCCACGCGGTGGCCGTCCAACTGAAAATTAAGCCGATCGCGCATACAACCTGGCTAAATCGCTTCGTTCTCATCTTGCCTCCTGGTTATGTCGACCATTGGTTTAAATTATTCACAGCCGCTTGTTTTTATGAACGCTGTTTCTTAAGGGGTCAAAGGTTTTCGTGTTGCAGGAGCCAAATATGACTTAAAGATACAGTAAATTACCAAGATGGAGTCCGCAGGCGAAGTTTTTAAATGATCAAGGCCGGGAGCCGGGATTTAGAGCCGGTTGAAAGGGAAGCGGGACCATATACCCGATTGAGGTCTGAATTTTCGAATTTAAACTGATTGCCTATAAACTCTTTTTGCGCGGCAGGAACTTGCCGCTATTTGGGGAACATGCGGCACAGAACCGGCCAGGGGCCGTGGTCCAGGCCCCAGCCAAAGTCAAGGTGGAGAACAGAATCTGCGATGGTTTGCTTGATGCTGCGGGCCAGATCCGGGGCGCCGGGGGCCGGTTATTGTATTTCATAGAGGGGCTGGGGAAAGCCGTAACAATCGTATAGCGTAGGCGGGATGGGCATAGCGCAAATGCGAGTGCCCGCCGTTTCCCAATGGGCTGAGATGGATAGAATGGCCTGAGGTTTGGGAAGGGTCTGTCCGACTTGCGCCCAGGATCGGATGAATTCATTGTCTTCAACGGAATTCATGGGGCTGCCGTGACCGACGAACAATGCGGGCATCAAATCAGACATGCAAAGAGTACATCTGAATTGTGGCTGAATGTCAAGGCGCAGCCTTTAACCTTGGGTTAAATTTTAATCGGGATATGGCCAGGGCGGGCATTACGGGTTGACCGCAAAGCAGCTTCAGGCTACGGATATGGATAAGATGTAACTATTTTTTTTAGGGTACAGGTGCATCCCTTGGTGGTGAAAGAAACTTTTATTGATTATAAGACAAGCGTCTTGCGCTGTATGGCGGCGGGGGGTGCTGCGGAGCTGTTTGGCGATGGGCGGCCGGTGATGCTCAAACCCAACCTGATCAATGCGTCGCCTTTTCCGGTGACCACCCCGCCTGCATTTTGTGAAGCGGTCATCGGTTTTATTCGAGCGCATACCCAGGCACCCATTGTGATTGCCGACGGTTGCGGCGATCCGTCGCTGAATACGCACGAGGTGTATGACCGACTGGGATATGGGGATCTGGCCGCACGCTGGGGCGCGGATCTATTGGATTTGAACACGGCAGCCTTGATACGGTGCACCGATGCGGGTTGCCGCCTCTATCCGCAGATGTGGTTGCCCAAGGCCGTATTCGAGCATGTGCTGATCTCCCTGCCGGTGCTCAAGGCGCATTCACTGGCGCGGTTGACGGGGTCGATGAAAAATATGATGGGTCTGGCTCCGCCGAAGCATTATGGGGGGAGTTGGAAAAAAGCGGTTTTTCATCAACATCTGGACGACGCCATCGTGGCGCTGAATGGCTATCGGGCACCGGATTTTACAGTGATGGATGCCACCCTGGGATTGGCCGATTATCATCTGGGCGGCGCATGTTGCGATCCGCCGGCCAACTGCATCCTGGCCGGTCCCGATGCCCGGGCCGTGGACCGTGAAGCGGCGGCGCTGTTAGGCATGGCATGGAATAGGGTCGGACATTTACAGTAAGCAATTCCGCTAGTTTTTTGCCGTATCTTTTCATTATCACAGGATTAAAAGGGAATGGCCCATGAAAACGCTTAATGCCGGCCAGGTCGGTCTATTGACCGCCATTGTGGGTGAACAACGGTTTTCTGCCGGAGAATCCAATCGCCAGTTGCATCTGCATGATATTTCGCCGCATCAGGGAGAATTGCCGGCGGCCGTCATCTGGCCCCGGACCACCGAAGAGGTGTCTCGCATTCTGACATGTGCGTACCAGGAAGAGATCCCCGTAACACCTTGGGGCGCCGGCACCAGTACCGAGGGCAATCCGGTCCCCGCCCGGGGCGGACTGGTGGTGGATCTGACCCAGATGGATCAGATTCTGGATGTGCGCCCACAGGACCTTCAGACCGATGTGCAGCCCGGCGTCTTCAGAAAAAGCTTGAACCGCCGGTGCGGGGCCCACGGCCTGTTTTTTCCGCCCGATCCGGGTGCGGATGCCACCATCGGCGGTATGATCGCCAATAATGCCTCGGGAATCCAAACGGTCAAATATGGCGCCACCAAAGATTATGTGATGCGATTAACGGTGGTGCTGCCCGGCGGAAAGGTCATTCATACCGGTTGCAAGGCACCCAAATCCTCATCGGGTTATGACTTGACGCGCTTGTTTGTCGGCTCGGAAGGCACGCTGGGCGTCGTAACCGAAGCCACCTTGCGATTGGAAGGCATTCCGGTTCACCACCTGGCGGCCACGGTGACCTTTGAACGGCTGGAAGCGGCATCCGAGGCCGTGGCGGCCATGATGGGATCGGGCCTGGCCCCGGCGGCCATGGAGCTGCTCACACCCGAATTGATCCTTTTAATGAATCGGGAAAACGGCTTGGATCTGCCGGAAACCCCGTCCCTGTTCTGTGAATTTCACGGTATCAGCCAAGCGGCCCTGGCCGAGACCGCCGAACTGGCGCAGGAACTCTGCCGGGATTGCGGCGCCACCGGCTTTGCATCGGGTGTGACCGAAGATGAACGCAAACAGCTTTGGCGCGCCCGCCATGAGGCATGGGAGACGATTCATCGGGCCCATCCCAAAAAAGAGACCTTGATTGTGGATGCAGCCGTGCCGATCTCCTGCTATCCGGAGATGGTGGTTTTCGCACAACGCCAGGTGGATGACCGTCAAGCCGTCGGCTACGTCTTCGGCCATGCCGGGGACGGCAACCTGCACGTGGTCATGATCGGCGATCCAGCCGATAAAAAGGGGTGGCAGACCCTCGTAGGTATCAATGATGCCATTGTCTCCCGCGCCATCGAAAAAGGCGGTACCTGCACCGGTGAGCACGGTGTGGGTATCGGCAAGCGCAAGTACATGGATCAAGAGCACGGCGCAAGTTATGCATTGATGAAGCAGATCAAGGATCTTATCGATCCCAAGGGGCTGATGAACCCGGGAAAGATGTTTTACTAGGGTTGGGTCCTATATATAACCAAAGGAGGAGACCATGACGCTGACGATTTCTTCACCGGCATTTGCAGACGGCGAACCCATGGCCGTCAAATATACGTGTGAGGGCCGGGATATTTCACCGGCCCTGCTGTGGGAAGGGGTTCCCAAAGCAGCGCGCAGCCTGGCCTTAATCGTGGATGATCCGGACGCGCCGGATCCGGAAGCCCCCCGGATGGTGTATGTGCACTGGGTGCTGTACAATTTGCCCCCGGATACCGGCGGGTTGCCCGAAGGGACCACCACCCAAGATTTGCCAGCCGGCACACGGGAAGGCCTCAACGATTGGCAACGCACCGGTTATGGCGGGCCGTGTCCGCCCATCGGCAGGCACCGTTATTTTTTCAAGCTTTTCGCCCTGGATATGGTGCTGGATGACCTGGGTGAACCCACCAAAGATGAGCTACTAAAGGCCATGGAAGGCCACGTGCTGGCAAAGGCCGAGGTGGTGGGAACCTATAAAAAGGGACAGTAGGGCTCGCGCGGATAGAAAGCAAAACTTCGGGCGTCCCGGTTGCCGTATTGGCTTCCAGGGCGCCCGCCGGGTTTTGGTCGAGTGACAGTTTAGAGCGAAAGATCCGTCAGGTCGTTGTCGTTGCCTTTGCCTTTGCGGGTATTGCCGATGACGCTGGTTGCCGTCGCAATCAGTCCGGAAATGTCCGACATGGACTGGGGGATAATCATGGTGTTGTTCGTCTTGGCCAGATTGCCGAACTCCTTGATGTATTGCTCGGCGACACGCAGATTGACCGCCTGGTTGCCGCCGGGTTGATCAATCGACGAGGCGATCATGCGAATGCCTTCTGATGTGGCTTTGGCCACCAGCATGATCTCCTTGGCGCGGCCCTCGGCTTCATTGATGCGCTTTTGCTTTTCGCCCTCTGATTCTGCAATGGCCGCTTGCTTGTCTCCTTCGGCCACATTAATTTTGGATTGTCGTTCACCTTCGGATTCTGCGATGGTGGCGCGTTTTTCACGTTCAGCGCGCATCTGTTTTTCCAGGGCATCCTTTACGCTTTTGGGCGGCTGGATATTTTTGATTTCATAGCGTGTGATTTTAACCCCCCAGGGATCGGACGCTTTGTCCACCGCTTGAATGATGGAGCCATTGATGGCTTCACGCTCTTCGAAGGTGCGGTCCAAATCAAGCTTGCCGATTTCCGAGCGCATGGTGGTCTGGGCCAGTTGGGAGGAGGCGAACATGTAGTTGTCGATGCCGTAACTGGCTTTGACCGGATCGATGACCTGTAAATAAAGCACACCGTCAACTTCTACCGAGATGTTGTCTTTGGTGATGCAGGTTTGCGATTCGACATCCACGGCCACTTCTTTGAGAGAGTGCTTGTAAGAGACGCGGTCCAGGAAGGGGATCAGGATATGAAACCCGGCATCCAGGGTCTTGGCGTATTTTCCCAGGCGCTCGACGATAAAAGCCATTTTTTGGGGAACGATGCGCGCCGTTTTAAATATGGCGACGATGAGAAATACAACAATACCGATGGCGACAATTAATCCAAAATTGGGTAGCATATTCATCTATCACTCCTTGCTAGGGTTTGATGATTAAGGTCAACCCATCCATTTCAACGATGGTAGCGGTCTCGCCTTTTTTGAGCTGATGATCTGAGACGGCCTGCCAGGGGGTGCCTTTGAATTCTACCTGGCCGCCGCTTTTGCCGGGCACCACGTCCTGCAGCACCACCACCGGTTTGCCGGTAAATTCATCCAGGTTTTCATTCAGGTTTTGTTTGGCGCCCACGTGGCCGTAGAACTTGTCCTTGACCCAGCGGCGCAGCGCCAGCAGCAACCCCAGCGAGACCACACCGAAAACCAGCAATTGCGATGTCAGGGTTTCCAAAATGTCCAGATAGGTCAACAGCGACACGGCCCATGCACCGACACCGAAAAAAACAATGACCAATCCCGGCTGGGTGAACTCCAGCAATATCATGATCAGACCCGCTACAAACCAGATGATTTCTGCCAGATTGTTGCCTCCGGTTTCCATTTGCGCTCCTTCATGTTACATGATTGGCAGGCTCGGCGTGGCTCCTGCCCAGGTGCCTGTCCCTATCGATAACGTGATCTATATTTATTGATAAATCGGTAAATTACATGTTTTCAGCCACGCTGATGGTCCGATCCCCAAGCATGTTGACATAGCTGCCCATTTCATTGTCGTACCAACCGTAAATGACCGCCTGGGTCACCTGGGGGCGGATAATGGTGCTCTCCATGGTGGCTAAAAGCGCTTTGGGGATACCGATGACTTTTTCCAGGTTAATGGTCAGCTCTGCCGTGCGGGTGTGGTTCTCATGGCCTTCAATGATGGCTGCGGCCCGGGGCATGCCCACGATGTCACCGGAAACATTTTGCTTGTGGGTAAAATGAAGGTAACCGTTGGGGTCCTTCCGGGCGGCACGCTGGTAAATATCATTGATGGCTTCGCGGGTAATGGCTGGGACACTGGCTTCTTCCTGCAGGCTCAACACCAGTATGATCAGCGATCCGGAGCTGGTGGGGATGCGGACCGATTCGGCGCTAAAACCGATGCTGCTCATTTCCGGTATCACCAGGGCCAAGGCTTTGGCTGCACCGGTGGTGGTGAGAATGATGTTGTTAAAGATACTGCGGTTTTTGCGCAGATCGGTCTTGCCGCTGTTGGGCAAGCGATCCAGGACCTGTTGCGATCCGGTGGCCGCGTGCACGGTGGCCATGGTGGCCGATAAAATGCGTTGCGCCCCATAGGCGTCGAGGAGGGGTTTAAACATGTGCGCCAAACAGTTGGTGGTGCACGAGGCGTTGGAAATCAATTTATGGCGCCGCGGGTCGTAATCATGCGCATTCACACCCATAACCGTCGTGACCGCATCTTCCGGCATCTCAACCCCTTTTTTGATTTTAAACGGCGCCGACGCAATGACCCGTTCGGCACCGGCGCTTAAATGGCCGCGCAGCGAACCCTTGGGAATATCGGCGGATACGGTGGGGTCTAGAAACTGACCGGTGGTGTCCACCACCAGGCGCACATTTTCAGCCTTCCAATCGA
Source organism: Desulfobacteraceae bacterium (assembly GCA_050291605.1). GTDB lineage: Bacteria > Desulfobacterota > Desulfobacteria > Desulfobacterales > Desulfosarcinaceae > JARRKU01. The sequence goes on from JBNKKB010000080.1 coordinate 21,709, forward strand.
TGGCTGCGGGATTGCGGGATTTGCGTAAAAAGCGCACTTTAAGGCCGTTGATGCGCATGCTGCCGGTATCTTCGTCCAGCTCCTCAATGACGGGATCGGCCTGGCAACCGTACAAAAAACCATGCAGCGATCCATAGGTGGAGTCGCGTTCGGCATAGTGGGCAATGTCGGCCAGTGAAGTACCGGCCGTGCGTCCGATATTTACGACGATCTCATCAAAATATTTTCGGGACACTTGGTTCCAAACCGTCAGTTTGCCGATACGGCCGAATCCGTTAATGCCAAGGGTTGATTTTCCTTTTGCTCCAGATTCCGGGCTCATGGGGTCTCCTTAAGGTGTCTGAATTTAAATGGTATTGAATGAGGGGTATTTTTTCATGATAACGTTTGTTTAATTTGAACCTCCCCTAAATAAACTGAACCTTCGCGTCCGTCAATGCTGATATGATCACCGGCCTGCAACTGATGCCGCCCGAACTGTATGGTTTGATGGGATTCGTCACAAATCATACTGCCGCAACCCACCACGCAGGTTTTGCCCAACCGGTGCGCCACCACGGCGGCATGGGAAGTAACTCCTCCACGTGCGGTGAGCAGACCGTTGGCGGCGTGGATTTCCTTGATATCATCGGGAACGGTATCGCCTCGCGCCAAAATCAGGCAGGTGTCGGGTTCACGCTCACGCCACAGCTCCATCTCCTCCAAAGTAAAGACCAATCGTCCGTGCATGGCCCCGCCACTCACACCAATGCCATGGCCCAGATAGGTTTCGGGATTTACATGGACGGGATCGAAGGCCAAGACCTTTTGGTGTTCACGAATAGCCATATCCCGGGTTTGCAGCAGAAAAAGGTCTTCCTTGGCGGGGCTTTCAAACGTGAATTCCATCTCCTGCGGGCTCCAGCCTCTTTCAGAAACCAAGGATTGCGCCATCTGCTGCATCGATCGGTACACTTCAGGAAAATGCGTTTCAAGTGTCACGTCGGTCTCGCGCATTTCGATCTCTTGTTGCTTGATGGAGATCGGCAGGGTATGGACCAACCCCGCCACCACATCTTCGCCCTGGTTTTCCAGACTGAAATCGCCCCACAAGCTCAGGCTGTCGCCGGACCAGCGCGGGTTATGGGTAAACACCACACCCGTTCCCGAATGGGGTGACAAGTTGCCGTACACCATAGTTTGTACGGTGACCGCCGTGCCCCAATCCTCCGAAATTCCCATGATTTGACGATACGTTTTGGCGCGTTCCGATTCCCATGACGCCATGACACATTGGGTGGCCCAATACAACTGCTCCATGGGCGACTCGAGCAACTCTATGCCCGCATCCATGAGTCGTTGCTTGTATTCCAAGGCAACATGTTCCATCTGCTCAGCAGAAAATTCTCTTTTTACCGGTATGCCCCACAATTTTTTGTGGTCGCTGATAATGGCATCAAAATCATCCCGCTTTAAGCCGGAGGTCATGCCGCAGCACTGTATGAAGCGGCGGTAGCTGTCCCAGGCAAACCAACCGTTGTTGCTGACTGCCGCCAGGCCGCGGGCGATACTCTCATTCATGCCGACATTCAAGAGGGTCTCCATCATACCGGGCTGGGAAATAGAGGAGCCGCTACGGACCGAAAGCAGCAGGGGTTGCCTCGGGTTACCAAAGCGTTTGCCGGTCAGTTGCTCGAGGGCGGCAATGTGCTGGGTCATCTGTTCTTTAAAATTGGCCTGGGCCGGTGCAAAAGATTCAATGATCTCGCGACAACGAAACACTTCCGTGGTGATAATAAACGCGGGCGGCACCGGCAAGCCGAAGTTATGCAGTTTGAGCATGTTAAGCCCTTTGTTGCCCAGATCAATGATGCCGGCGGTCTTGGTGTTGGGCTGGTGCAGGGACGTGATGGCTTTCTGCGGGTCGTAATTGAGCAGGCGCCGCAGTTTGTCTTTGGGTAGCTTGCTGGATTGCAGAAACAATGTATTTAAAATACGCGTGAGAAAAAGATCCAGTTGCAGCAATCCCAGCGAAAATGCCAATCGATCACGTAAAAAGATATCTGAATTGCGATGGCACAGCTTTTCCTTTTCAGAGTAGTCATCATCTAGGCTGCAGTATTTGGGCTGCATCTGTTCTGCCGGTAAGCGACTCAATACCTGGGTCAGGTTTTCCCCATGCACGTTGTTAAAATAGTCGTTGATGATGTTTTTAACGGCCTGGGACAACCCCTTGTATATATCAAGGTATTGGGTGAAGCTGAAACCGCGAATTTCGAGGGAGTGGGCGAGCAACTCCAGTTGGTGCTCCAATTCTACTGAAGCGATTCCGTCCACTTTTAAGGCTTTGTCAAACAAGACCAATCGATCATAGATCTGGTAGCAAGTGGCCTTGGTGATCAAACTCAAGTCGATGGTGTGGACCAGTTCTTCCAGCAGCGCATTGACCAACGCCTCCAGACGCAGCGTCAGGCCCATGGCATCGAATTTGACTTCACGGTAACTGCCGTACATGGAGGGGATATCGACGGTGAAGTGGCGCTTTTTATAGATGTCCTCGCGGATCTCGAATTTTTGGTCGGACAGAATCAGCGATTTAAGCTGCTCCATGTAATCCAATACTTTGAATATTTTGGTCTTCAATTCCCTTTCTTTGAGGGCCGTTCTGAGTCTTCTCAGATCAGGAAATGATTCAGCGGACAGCTGGTTGAGGTAGTGTTGGATATTGATGAAATTAAGATTGTATTTGTTGTTCATTTGCTTATAGAGCTCGGTGAACAAAACGACCCGTTCCCGGTCTTCATCGCCGGCTTGATGAACCTTAGCTGTCAATTCCTGCAGCAGGCCGGTGGAGTGGTTTAACAGATCCGTCGGCAAATCCAGACCGGCTTCGATGAAGGCAGTGATCACCTGGTGAACACCATTGATAAAAGGCCCGTCCGTCTCAACAGCAGAGAGGATGTTGGAAGGCAAAAATGAGGCCAGTGGTGCCTTGTCCTTGGTTGTCCAAAAGGCCAAAATGGCCTCCATGAGTTCGATGACGCGGTTGCTGCTTTCCACGTGGCTTTGCTTGCGCAGAAAATGGATCAGCGGGTCGCGTCGGTGACAAATTTCATCAATACGGGTGGAGGTGTCACGCAGCTCACCCTCGGCCCCGATGTCGTTGAAGTAGACCGGAAATATGCGTGCCAACTGTTTGGCCAGATTGTAAATGGGGCCGATGTCGCTGTTGAGAAAGCGGGTCACATCGCGTCCAAAAAGATCGGTGTCTTTAATGAAGACACCGGAGATGGCCAGGTGGATAATCATATTGGAGATTAAGCGGGTGGCGAGCTTGGGTTGCATTTGGGCCAGTTTCAACCAGGTGCGGATGTTTTGGATATGGGCCGGGTTGACTTGAATTTGCCAATTATTGGCCACGCCGTGAATCATGGGGCTTTGAAATCCAAGATCAATGGCCTCATCAATAAAATAGTTGATCAGTTCCTGATCGTTGGTCTTGAAGATGCCCTGTCCCATGTTGTCAACGCAGGCCAGCGTCGTCGTGGGATAGCGTTGGACGTTGGCCTTTAGAATAGAGAAAGTTTTCAGGATTAATTGATGTACGTAACTTGAACTCTGGTGGGCGATGAGCCAGGTTAATGTGCGATTGATGTCCCGCAAGGTATCTTCATGGTTGATGACCAAACCCGATAAAGTCATGGCTTGAAATTGGAAGATGACTTTGCGCCGGTTGCCCTGGTCGACGCGGTTGCCGGTTTCCAGCAATTTTTGCGGTATATGTCGGTAGGCCTGTACAAAGTGATGATGATCATAAAGTTGCAGCAAGGCGCGCAGCATCTTACGGTCAGCGAGACTGTTTTGGGAGATGATAGTATTCAAGCGGCTTTGTTGTTGCTGGACCGTATCATGGCTGATGGGCTGAAATATGTTCTCTAAATTCGGATCACTCGCTTCTTGACCCGCTTCAGCTAAAAAGCCCTGCAATGGATCTGGCTGATCCAACCAATACCCATAAGTGGCTTCCAACGATCGAATCAGGAGCCGGTTGATGGGGGTGAAATCGGCCTCCAACTTTTCCAGCGCCGCATCCAGCTCCTGCGCCACGCGCTTCAAACTAAAAAAACTGCGTACGAAAAGGTTGAATGTATCAGCGGGTTGTTTATAAATGAGTTCAAAGGATTTTGAAAGGATGGGAACGAAACGGGGAAGATCGGTTTCGGCGGTTTGAATGATTTTCTTGATAAACAGGATCAGGTTGTCGGTGGCATCGACTTTGACTTCTAAAGTTGTATCGGCCTGCAATGCCGTTTCAAAGATCTCCACCAAACGTTCGACCGCTTGAGGGCCATGGGTGTGGGATTTGAACAGATGAAAGTAGTCCAAGGCAAAGGTTCGGGCGTCGTCAACAATGACCTGCCAGTTTTTGTACGGGTGGGCCACCTCCTTTAGAAAGGCTTCCAGCCGAGCCATTAGGCCGTAATAATCGGCCATTACCTCTTGCAAACAGAGATAACGTGGATCAATGGTAACATCCACCTGGGTGCGCGCCAGATTGACCTCCAGGGCCTTGGATTTGATCATACCCCTCTCCATTAAGTTCAAATAATTATGCCACCCTAACATTGGCCGGTAAGCTTTTCAAGAAATTGCCGCCGGGGGTCGCACACCGTGCCCATGTTCCTTGAGGGCCAACGCCGTGGACAAGGCGGAAGATGTGCCTTTATGCGGAGTATGAAGTTTTGAGTTTCGGAGGGTGCAACCGAATTGGCCCAAAAAGTCACCAAACCGAACATCTAGTGGCAGAACACACTATATCTTGTCGCTATTGCACAATTTTTATACTATATCATGTGGTTTGCAGTTGACAATTACTTCTCATGCATGTACGAATATCTTAATCATTCTTTTACATTATGCACCACTTCTGATCGTTTGCGAATTCCTATATCCCGGTTATCGATGTGCCGGTAAGGGCGAACACAAAAAACTGAACCGGATACGCTAAACTGCTCCATGAGAATTTTATTTGTGATCGCTAGAATGGACCCACCCTATTTGCAGGCCCTTCGCCTGGCAATCATTGATACTGAAATTAGGCTTCAACGGTATTCGTAACCTTAAAAGAGGAGGATGAGCGAAGATGATTATCAGTTTTGTGAACCAGAAAGGCGGCGTTGGAAAGACGACCACAGCGATTAATTTTGCAGCCAGCTTGGCCAGGAAAAACCACAGTTTGGTGGTTGTGGATGCGGATCCCCAGGCCAGTGTTTTTAAATGGCATCAGGTTGAGGATAACCGGGCCTTCGAAGTTTTGCATCAACCGGGCGGTTTGGATTTGGCCGATATGGAAACGTTGAACGGATCCCATGATTATGTGGTGATCGATACACCGCCGGCTGTCAATGAGATGACCCAAACCATTTTAGCGGCGTCCGATTTGGCTGTCGTACCCGTGAGCCCCAGCGCTTTGGATATATGGTCCACCAAAGGGACCCTTGAAATGATAGAAGCGGCGCAAGGCCGCAATCCCGATTTAGAGATAAAATTTCTAATCAATCGCAAAATTCCCGGCACCCGCGTCGGACGGGAAGTTCGCGAGGCGCTCAAGGATTTTCAGCCCACCATCTTGGATACCGAACTGTGCCAGCGTGTGGCCTACATTGATGCAATGAAGTACGGCGTGTCGGTGATGCAGTTTGCTCCCGGCAGCAAAGCGGCTGCTGAGATAGAATTGCTTTGCGAAGAGCTATTGGTTCAGCAGGTGCCGCCGTCCACAGAAGATGATCACAGTTCGATTGCCGATATTTACCAGGAGATGACCAACAATATTCTGTTTCGGAGTTTTCAACCCGTATCGTCCAACTGATTCAAGGAGGATAAACTTTGGCCAAGATCAAAAAGCGAAAGATTCGCTGGGAGCCATCGACATCGCCCCAGGTCGTGGGCTATAAGCTATACTGGTCCGCTGGAGAAGAGGTCCATTACGATAGCGAATTCATAACCGTGGGAAATGTAACCGAGCTGGTATTGCCGGACGACATTAAAAATTTTAATCCGGGCAAGAGTACGGTCACCTTCGCCATTGCTGCCATTGATGAGCAGGGCAATGAGTCCGATCTGGTTACATGTGCGGCACCTTACCAATTCAGCGTTCCCCAAGCACCCAAAGATTTATGGCTTGAAAATTTGGACGCGTATTATACGACCCCTCGTCGACCGGCGGCGGTCGAACAGCCTGAACCCATTCCGCTATTTGAAAAGCGTCTGTCGCATTTAGAGGCACAGATTGACGCCGAAGCCGCCAAAGTCCCCACGCTGGCCAGAGGTGCAGTTCAATACAGCGGAGGGCAAAATAAGCGCTAAAGCGGTGATGCCGGTACGTTGAAGCAGCCTAAAGTAAAAAGAGCGATGGGGGGTACTCCCATCGCTCTTTGTTGTTTTCCGGCGATACTGCTTTTACAGCGGTGTTAAAATCAAATCAAGACAAAGATGATGGTTGGTGAAGGGGGGGCCATTGATCTTTTCCGCCCTACGCGATATAAAAATCCCGGCTCGAATTACGTACCCCAATCGATGGAGAAAAGACCATGAAAAAATATTTGATATGGTTTGCTTTGCCGGTTCTGGTGGCCATTTTGGTATCCGGTTGCGGCTACAACAAATTACAAGCGATGGAAGAGGCGGTGTTTAAGGCTTGGGGCGATATAGAATCTAATCTGCAAAGACGCTCGGACCTGATCCCCAATTTGGTGGCAACGGTCAAGGGATATGCCAGTCATGAAAAAGAGACCCTGCAGGCGGTAATTGAGGCCCGCGCCAAAGCCACCCGCGTGCAAGTGTCGACCCAAGACCTGGGTAATCCCCAGGCCATGCAACAGATGCTGCAAGCCCAGGGCGGGCTCAGTTCAGCCTTGGCTCGGCTCATGGTGGTGGTGGAGCGATATCCGGATTTGAAAGCCAACCAGAGTTTTCTTGATCTGCAAAACCAATTGGAAGGTACCGAAAACCGAATCAATGTGGCCCGGCAGCGTTACAACCGGGCGGTAGAACAATTCAATTCCGCCATTCGACAGTTTCCGGCGAATCTGACTAACAACCTGATTTTGAAACTTGATCGAAAAGAGTATTTCAAGGCCGAAAGCGGTGCCCAACAGACACCCAAAGTAAAATTTTGATACACATAAAGGGATGGGCAATGGCAACGCGTCCCCAATTGCGAAACTGCTGGATATCAATCTTGACTGCGCTTGGCGTTATGCTGACGGTACTGAGTGCCCGGGCCCTTGAAGTGCCCTCGCTGAAAAACCGCGTAAACGATTACGCAGATTTGATCCAACCGGCCACCCAAAACCAATTGGAAGCGGCATTGGCCCAATTGGAGCAAACGGACGCCACCCAGATCGCCGTGCTCACCATCCCCTCCTTGCAGGGTGATAGTTTGGAAGATTTTTCAATACGGGTGGTGGAGCAGTGGAAACTGGGGCAAAAAGACTTGGACAACGGCGTCCTTTTGCTCATCGCCAAAAATGACCGCAAAATCCGGATCGAGGTGGGGTATGGCCTCGAAGGCAAGCTCACCGACCTGGTCGCTGGACGCATCATTCAGCAAGTCATTGCGCCCCAATTCAAAATGGGCCATTTTGATCAAGGCATCATCGAGGGTGTTTCCGCTATTGTCGGCGTGGTTCGTGGTGAATTCAAGGCACCCCCCGCCAAAAAAAGAGGCACGCGACACAAAGGGATATCACCTGGCTTTATCGGCCTGTTGGCCCTGGTTTTTTTTATGAACATGTTGGGCCGCATTAATCGTTTTTTAGGTGGCGCTGCGGGTGCCGTGCTGGCCCCCATCGCAGGCGTGCTTTTTTTGAATTTGGGATTGCTGGGCGCTCTGATTTTAATCCCGCTGGGTTTTGGTGGGGGGTTGTTGATGAGTCTGCTCGGCGGGCCACTTGCATTCGGTCATTCGGTTGGGCGCAGTCGAGGCGGTTATTGGGGCGGCGGCTTTGGTGGCGGCGGTTTCGGCGGAGGTGGTTTTGGTGGTTTTTCCGGCGGCGGCGGTGGATTCGGGGGGGGCGGTGCGTCAGGCGGGTGGTGATTTTAATTGGTTCTTCTCCAAATGAGTCGGAGATATTGCTAAAAAAACAGACCCTGACACCGGTGGCTTGGTGCTATCGAATAGCTGTAACTCATTTGGAGGAGAATTATTTTTTTATAGTAATAATTTAGGAAAAAAGAGATGAAAAACTTAGCCCAAAAGTTCTTGTCCGAAAAAGAGCAGTCGCAGATCAATACCGCCGTGCAGGCTGCTGAGAAGAAAACCTCCGGCGAAATTGTCTGCATGGTCCAATCGGCCAGTTATCACTATCCCATGGCCAATGTGATCGGCGCCACAGCTCTGGCGCTTCCCCTCTCTTTGATGCTGACGCCTTTTTTGGGAGGATGGTTCTGGCTAGGCACCCAAAACATGTGGGTTTTTCTAAGCTGTTTTATCCTGCTGTTCAGCTTGTTTTACATCATTATCCGCCAGACAACTTGGCTCAAGCGGATTTTTATTTCCCGGAAAGATATTGATGAGGAGGTAGAAGAGGCGGCCGTTACGAATTTTTTCCAACATGGCCTCTACCACACCCAAGATGCTACAGGGGTGCTGGTGTTCATTTCCGTATTTGAGCAGAAGGTGTGGGTGCTGGCTGACCGCGGTATCGATGCTAAAATGGCGCCGGGGGTTTGGGACGATATCGTAAGCACCATAACCCAGGGCATCAAAGCGGGTCAGGCATGTATCGCCGTTTGCCAGGCCGTTGAAACCATTGGACAGATGCTGAGTGAGCACTTTCCCGTCCGATCCGATGACCAAAATGAACTTGAAAACTTTATCATCAGCGACAACAAAAGATAACCACACAGTTGCAACAATGGGGATGATTTCAACGCCATGAGCGAAGACTCGGTGAAGAAAACAAAAATTGAACAAGCCGGTGAAGATTTGTTCAACTTCGCCATTGATCGGGAAGATATAAAATGGCTGATGGCAGGCTTGTCCCAGGAGAGTCAGGCAAAACCGACCACGGTGGAATACGAACTGCAGATATTGAAAATTGTCAGTGTGGGCTGGGGCATTACTTATTTTATGGCGGGTACACCTGGGGCCAAAACGGTCCTTTCGGAGCTGTTCTGGCATCAGATTAATATATTTTCCAAAGATCTTTCTCAAACCACAGGTTTGATGATCGGCCAAGATATCGACTACTTTACCATCTTAAAAGAGCGCCTCGATTCATATGTTGCAGCCATGGCAGACCCGGCGGATGCCAACGATCCAACTGCCATTATCGGGCCGGTGTTTGCACGCCGGTGTGGCAGTGAAGGGGATATCTTTGCCGCCATGGTCGGGGCCAAGATGTTCCATGGGGCGGTGAACAGGGTGCGGCAATATCTTGAAGCACTCAAATTGCGGTAGTGGTTTTTCATCCCGCCGTTTTCTAGTCGTATTGCCCCCTGGTCATTCGTTCTGTAGCCACAAACTTGAGGAGCTGTTGTCTTGCCTCATCCGCCATTTCCTTTAAATGGCATCCCACCGATGAATAACCCGCCCGATTCGATGGCTTTATCCAGCGGACTTCTGCTTTTATTTTGCTGAGAAAGGAAAGGTTGGCGCCGCCGGCAATGTGATTCAACAACAATTGGTCACCCTCTTTGAATTTTTCACAATCTCCATTCGGTACCGACATGTTGAGTCCGCCGGCACTGAGGTTGACGATGGAAGCGACAAAGGACTCTTCACTGTCGAGCTTAAAATTTCCGAAATAACCTTCTTCAATGTTAAGTGCCAAACGAGGATACTTCCGTTTTTCCACTGTCGTCATGATGTCTACTCCTTGATGATAGGAAACTTTCTTATGAGGTTCAAAACCTGATGCAATTATTGTTCCTGGATTGCTATCGTTGTATTTTTATATAAAAACAATTATTACAATGCCTTAAAGCTTTACTAGGCGATGGTGTACAGCGCAGCCTTATGGCAGGTGGACATTTTTGTATCCACAAGGGATGCTGCTTAAATTGTAAAGGGCCCCATTACCAGCGCAAAGCACGGTGGAATGAAGATGATGTTCCCATGGCGATGGTATTTAACTACCATATATCGTTTGAAAATGCGAGCATTGGTTTTGCATGTCCGCGTTTAAAAAGTCAACACCCTGGCGGCTGGTTATGCAGCGGCAACTATTTTCGATAATGTGGTCTTTGCGCCGGCTCGGTGAACTCAACAATATAATATATTGTATTTATGGTAACTTACTGCAAATTGGGTTTTTACCGTCATGTAACCTGTACAACAGGGCCTGGATGATGTAGGTTTTTACTGCGGAGTAAAGGAGGCTCCAGGATGATTATTTCCTGCCCAGCCTGTAAAAAAAGGTATAAGATTGCTAAGAAACCAACATCCATGCCGGGTTCCATCCCGTGCCCTGCCTGTAAAGGGAAGATTCCGCTACTGCATACTGGATCCATACCCAAAAGTACTGCCCCTGAGATGCTACAAGTTACATGCCCTGGATGTCATCGGGTTTATCGTATCCCCAAAGCCAAAATTCCCTCTGGCGTCAGGCGTGCGAAGTGTAAAGCATGCGGGAAAAGCATCAATGTCGCAAATCACCTGAAAAAACAGACCGCACGAACATCTCCTTCTTCATCCAGCACTTCAAAAGCCCCCTTGGCACCGTCGCATTCCAAAAAATCTGCACCCGGTAGAACTCGAAAAGCATTTCGTCCAGCCGGGCGCCGCTGGATTATGGTAGGGGTTGTCATTGGGATAGTGGTTGTGGCGGCTTTGGGGATTCTGATTTTTGTTCTTCAACATCCCGCTAAAAAGGGTGGGGGGGTACCCGCAGTAGAACTGCCCCCAACGCTGAATCCAATCATGGGTCTCCGTATTGAGGTGCCCCGATTCATCGATTTGATGGAAAAGCAAATTAAGAACAAAGAGAAAGAGGCTGAAAGATTTGCCCAATTGACTATGCTTCAGGGGCTGAATCTAAAAAAGATAGAATTAACCGTATACTCCGATGCTGAGCATGGCGTTTTAGCCGCTGTAGCGTTCAGAGGCGGCAGACAGATGTTTGTCAAGCACATGCTTGATGATGAAGGCTTTCTGGGTCGCTATCTGGAGAACGCGGGTGAGGGGCTGTATCGGCTTAAAGCACAAGCTTTTACGGAAGGGGGTTGGGGCGATTTTCCTGCAGATCTTTATGCATTGCGCTTGATCGGCGATGACTGCATTGTGGCGCCGCAGCATTATTTTGAACAGCTTCCCGGCGGGCTCGATTTAATCGGACATGCACCCGTGGCTCGGTTTGCCGATGCCTTTAAGCACAACGACAATGTGGCTGTACTGGCCATCCGATTTCCCAGGGAATTCAGTATCGGATGGGGACAAAAGCGGGTTGACCCCGATTGGTTCAAGCAAGCCCCCCGGGTGAAGATGTTCGTCGACCTGGGGATGATGCTTGTCCGACAGTTGGCGGAACCGTTCAAACAATTGGAGTACATCGCTTTGGTGTTGAAAGTCGATGAGAGCCATCAGCGCACGTTAAGCTATGCCCAACAGTTTTGGCCGGAAATTGACGGCGCGGCAATATACCAGAGACTTCAAGACATAAATACGGATTTTCCCGCTGGCGTACTCAACCATATGCTTCGGTTTCTGGCGGACCCGCGATTTGAAACAGGCGCCAGATTTAATGCCAATCGCCTGACCATCAATATGAGCTGGCAACCTGAAGACGACACGGCCGTGATTGCCGCGCTTTCCGAGGCGGCCACCGGGCAACTGACGACTCGCCGCATCATCAGCCGTAGGAAGCCCACACCCGGGCCTGTGAAAACAGTATACACCGCCGCCCCCCGATTGGCCTTGAAACTTAACACGAAACATCTAAAACGTGATTTGCCGGATTACATCAACCGGGCACTGTTTCCAGGCCAATTTTGGGACGCGGATGATGCCCCCCATATGGTCCTTGAACTTGATCCCGTATCCATCCCCAATGCGGATTTGGCCAAGGTCGATTATGAGATTCTGGATATTTTGACGCCCGATGGTCGTAGCATCGTTCGCTCGGGCGACCTGCAGTTCAAAGCGCCCCTCAACTTGAAGGGCCGTTTTGCCAACTCGATACGGTTGGATGTGTCCTCTGGCGTACGGGCCGACGACCTGGGCACTGCCCGCCTGAGATTTAAAGTTAAGATTCCAACCGTCATTACTCTTTTTAACTTTAAAGCCGGTGCAGCCCAACAACCGCTAAAAGATACGGGGCGCACCGAGGTTGTGGCAGAGCGCATCGAAAAAGATATTGCTCAAGTCTCGATACCTGGGGGCGGCGACTGCTGGCTTTTTGCCTATGACGCAGCCGGTCGGGCGATAAGCCCCAAGGCGTCATCGGAATCTTCGGGCAACAAATTTGTGCGCTTTAGTGGCGTAATCGACAAGCTTCAGGTTGTCGTTGCTGAAAAGACACTTGATCACACCTTTGACATTGATGTTCCACTCAACGGCGGCCGAAAGCTTGAATTGAGCCGCAAGCCCGAGGTCCCACCGCGGGAACGCCTGGACCGATCACCTGTGTCCAAGTATGCGGTTTTTACGACTGAAGAAATTGCCAACTTGGAAGTGACGTGGATAGAAGGATCAGAGGCAGGGTCCAGAGGTCTAAGCGTAAAGCTGCCCAACGGCCCATTCAGCGGGGAGGCCCAATGGGAGGCTTATTTTTTTGGTGCAAACAAAGCAAAAGTCGTGAACGGCATGGCGATGTGGTCCGGAGACGATATCAGTTATGCCGTAGAACACGAGCAACTCAAAAAGTGCCACGCTGCATTCGGTAAAGTCCGCTTAAAGGTAGCCGCCAAGATAGAGACCCTGAAATTTAAAAGGACGCCAAGCAAAGGTTTTATTTCGCGCCGAATCAGTACGGGTGAGAAAATTGAAGCGGCGTTCAATCAAAATGAAATCACCTATAAACCCGGCAAAGTCAATATTCTTCAGATACGCGCTTTTAATGCCGGTAATCGCCGTCTAAAAATGGACAATTTTACCCACACCCGCAAGGGTCTTCAGACGCGCTATTTCTGGGGGGTGCCTGCAAGGCTTGAAGTGGAAGTCGCGACCCAACACATAGAACGCTTGATTGCTTTTGACCTGCGCCTGCGGCCTGTGGATCTAGAAGCCTATAATGCATATAAACAGGAAGTCGCCCAGCGCCGAATCGCCGTCAAGACCCCTAAGTAAACGTCTTGTTTTGTCGGGCCAATGTGTTATTTTAGCTTCATGAATAACTTGAGCTGACGATCCGTTTATTAATATAGATTGGGTATGGCAACAGTGGGATATTGGAAAAAGTTAATTCGAGAGGTTTTATTCGTGTCGATGCTGGCTTTGACGCTGGCTTGCAGCGCCTACGCGGTGCGACCGCATGTTTTGCCGATCATTCCTCCGGCTGAGGATGCCGCGGGTATCGATTCCCCTGAGGGGCCAATTGCTTTTATCGCATTGGATGACGCCCATGACCATTTTGAGAAGGGCACCGCCATTTTTGCCGATGCGCGGCCCCAGCAGGCATTTGACACCGGCCATATTCGCGGGGCGCTGCATTTGGACCCAGCGGAATTTGACACATGGTCCCTGCAGATTTTTGCTCAAGTTCCGGCCGATGCGATGATCATCGCCTATTGCGATGGGGTGCAGTGTGATTTGAGCCATGAATTGGCTGAAAAATTGATATGGTTGGGCTATGAAAAGGTGGCTGTTCTCAAAAACGGTTGGGCGCAGTGGCAATCCCACCATTTCGCTGTGAGCGGCCCAGCTGATTCATAAATCGCATCCACCCGGTTTCGCTGTTGACACGCCTTCCAAGCCGCCTATAATGGAATCATAATTTGTTTACCCATTCGCGGCGATGCTTCTGCTTACACTGCCTTTCATATTGATATCATTTAAAAAACAAGACAAGCCAAATGAAGAGTGATGGCAAACGGAGGGATAAAGATGTCATTTTACCCCGCGTCGGCATGGCGACCCAAAAACTATTGGGTTGACGCTGCCCTTGACTACGGCATTGATCGATGGCAACGTTCGATACTTTTTTGGAATGTGATGCGCCAAAGGGGTAACAACTATTTGGCGCATGTGCGGGCCGGCCAACCGCCGGTGGTGATTTTTGACTATGATACGATTCTTGACGGCCGTGAGTTTGATCCCCCGGTAAATTATGCTTTGGTCAAGATCGGTGAACGCCGCGGCGGTGAAGCGGATCGACGCCGGGAGGCGCGTCTGGCTCGAATCCGGCGGAAAAATATTCCGGCAACGGCCCTTCGGCCGAAAGACGGGCCGGTCCGACCCCTGGTCGTCATCGACCCCCGGGCGGGCCATGGGCCGGGTGTGGGTGGATCCAAAATTGATTCTCAGATCGGCGTCGCCCTGGATTATGGCTATCCTGTTTACTTTATCATGTTTTTTCCTGATCCAGAGCCGGATCAAACGGTCGCCGCGGTGCAAAAGGCTGAAATTCGGTTTCTGGAGGAGGTGGCACGCCGCCATGCGGATGCCCCCAAACCGGCAGTGATCGGCAATTGTCAGGCAGGTTGGGCCGCCGCCCTAATTGGCGCTGACCGGCCGGATGTTGTGGGTCCCATGGTATTTAACGGCTCACCGCTATCGTACTGGGGGGGAGTGGAAGGGGCCAATCCCATGCGTTACAAGGGCGGACTGAGCGGCGGCACCTGGTCGACCTCCTTTTGGTCCGATATCGGCAATGGTGAATTCGACGGTGCGCATTTGGTCGCCGGTTTTGAGGATCTTAATCCCGCAAACACCTATTGGGGTAAAGACTATCACCTGTTTGCGAATGTCGACACCGAAGCAGAGCGGTTTTTGAATTTTGAAAAATGGTGGGGCAGTTTTTTTAAGCTTAGCGCCCAAGAGATTGACTTCATTACCAGCAGCCTCTTTGTGGGCAATGAATTGGAAAAGGGGATGCTGGAATTGGAAGAGGGCAAGTTCATCAACCTGAAAAATTTTAAGGAGCCCATCTTTATTTTCGCTTCCAGCGGCGACAACATTACCCCCCCGCCCCAGGCGTTGAATTGGATTGTCAAAGTCTACGGGTCCGTAGCAGAGATTAAGCGTCAGGGGCAAATCATCATCTACATGGTCCACGAGGATATCGGTCACCTGGGTATCTTTGTTTCCAGCCGAGTGGCCACCAAAGAGCATCGCGAAATCATCAGTTGCCTGGAAATGGTGGAGTATCTCGTGCCCGGTCTCTATGAGATGGTGATTACGGAAAAAGCGGATAACCCGGATATCGGCGATTATGGCGTTCAGTTTGAAGCGCGCGACATGTCGGATATATTAGCTCTGGACGACGGATTGGAAGATGAAGAGGCTTTTGTGCCCGTTGCCGATATTTCCCAGTCCAATGATATGGCTTATCGCCAATGGGTCCGGCCCTGGATGCGGATGGTCGCCAATCCCTGGTTGGCGGAATGGTCACGGCAGATGCACCCCTTGCGTATCCGGTATTATGGATGGTCGGATTTGAACCCATTGAGTTGGCCGCTGATGCCGTTGTCTGAAAGTGTACGGGATCATCGCCAGACGGTGGGCGAAGACAATCCTTTTGTTGCCTTTGAAAAGACCTTTTCGCGCATGACTACCCAAGCCCTGAATTACTACCGCGATGTTCGCGATCAAACCCAGGAGTTCCTTTTTAAGGCTATATACGACAATACATGGTCCAATTTTTGGTGGCCTTCGGATGAGCGTCCTGATGCTGCGCAAGTTGCCCAGGCCGCAAAGGACCGGAAACGCCGTGAACGCGCCTTTGCCGGAAGGCATGTAGATCAGGGGGGCTTTGCCGAGGCGGTACTGCGCATTATAATCGCCGTGGCGGGGGTGAACCGTTCCCTAGACAGACGTGAACTTGAAGTCGCGGGAGATATCGTTCGTCAGCATAAACACTACAAAAAAATGACGCCTGCGATGATCAAAAAGATGATCAGAACCCAAGCCCGTATTCTATCCGCTGATTTCCAACGCGCCTTGAATGGAATCGCGGTGATGCTGCCCACCCAAAAACAACGCAGGGAAGCCTTTGACATTGCCATTAAAATCGCTTTGGCTGATTTACGGGTGGGCACCGACGAGCGTGATATTTTGACCGATATTCGAAATATTTTAAAGCTGGATCGCAAGGATATCCAACGGAAACCCTGATCTGCCTCTGTTCGGCACTATTTTTGGGGTCCCATCTCTTTGAGTACCTGACGGGCTTCTTGACGGCTGTTGTAAATATGGGGGGATACGCCGCGATTTTTAAGCGCATCCCCGATTTTCATACGGATGAAAGTGCTGGTGGTATAGCGGGTCACCCCCGAGTAAAAGCGATCGACCAGCCGTTTGACCATCTCCGTATATGGCTCCACAAGGCCGGGCAAAATTTCAAAGTTGTCGTAGTTAACGATGGTATAGACTTTTTGTTTAAGCGGTGAAAGAAGGGCATCCACCGCAGATTCAATACGTTCGATGGTCTCCGGATGATTGACGGTATACCCTTCAAAATTGACAAAAAAGAGGTTGGCTTCCGGATTGTAGCTAAGTCGCTGTCCCAACGGGATGCGCACCAGGTCAGGTTTGAGATTCATGGCCTGGGATTGGAAAATCCGCGTATCCATGAGTGCCGGTGCCTGTTTGATCAAAGGTTTGAAATCCATGTGGGCCAGAATATCTTTTTCCAGATCCACACCCGGCGCAATCTCTTTCAATTCCATGCCGTCCCGGCTTAAAGCCAGGACACATCGTTCGGTGATATAAAGGACCGGTTGGTTTTTCTCTGCAGCATACCCACCGCTGAAGGTAACCTGCTCGACGTGTTCCACAAATTTTCTTATTTTTCCCTCTTGCACTATGCGCAGCCGACTGTTTTCAATGCGCACCTTTAGACCGCCGGCCGTAAAGGTCCCCACAAAGATCACTTTTTTGGCATTTTGGCTGATATTGATGAATCCACCGGCCCCGGCCAGCTTTGGACCGAATTTGCTCACATTGAGGTTGCCGTACTGGTCGGCCTGGGCCAAACCTAAAAAAGCCATGTCCAAGCCGCCGCCATCGTAAAAATCAAACTGAGCGGGTTGATCGATCAAAGCCTCTGTATTAACGGCAGCGCCAAAGTTTAATCCTCCGGCAGGCAAACCGCCAATCACCCCCGGTTCGGCTGTCAATGTAATTAAATCCAGTATTTTTTCCTCATTGGCGATACTGGATATGCCTTCGGGCATGCCGATACCCAGGTTGACCACGCTATTGGGTCTAAGTTCAAAGGCCGCGCGCCGGGCGATGATTTTGCGGGCATCCAATTTTAGGGGCGCTAAGCTTTGTACGGGCACTTTAATTTCGCTGCTAAAAGATGGATCGTATGGGGTGCCGAAGGTCTGCCAGTGATTTTCCGGTGAGGCCTGGACCACGCAGTCTACCATAATGCCGGGGATTTTAACCTGCCGGGCGTTGAGGGTGCCGGCTTCGGCAATGCGTTCCACCTGGACGATCACAAAACCGCCGGCATTTCGGGCGGCGGTGGCAATGGCCAGGGACTCTAAAGTCAGGGCCTCTTTTTCCATGGTGATGTTGCCATCCGTATCGGCGGTGGTCCCCCTTATGATGGCCACCTGAATGGGGAACGTTTTATAGGCCAGATATTCTTTGCCGTCAAAGGTGATCAATTCGACGATCTCTTCTGTGGTCAGGGCGTTGATTTTGCCGCCACCGTTGCGTGGATCCACAAAGGTGCCTAATCCCACCGAACTGATGGTACGGGGTTTGTGGGCGGCACTGTCGCGGTACATGTGCGAGATGACCCCTTGGGGAAGATTATAGGCTTCGATTTTGTTATCGATGGCCAATTGCTGAAGCTTGGGCACCAGGCCCCAGTGACCGCCAATAACCCGTTTGACCAACCCTGGGTGGCCCAGATGATTGAGTCCCCGTTGTGCACCGTCACCTTGCCCCGCCGCGTAAATCAAGGTCAGCTCCTTGGGCGTTCCAGTCTCCAGATAGTATTGTTCGAGGGCAATGGCGATCGCTTCGGCAAACCCGGTACCCACAAACCCGCCGGTGGCCAACGTATCCCCATTGCCAATCAAGCGCACCGCCTCCTGGGCCGTGACGATTTTGCCCTTTTTAGCGGTTTGGGGAGTCAGAGACGACAGCACCGGATGGACCGTTGATGGGTTTGGGTTTGCCTCTTTTTTGCCCATGACATGCCTCCGGGTTTCATTTCCAGGTTATAAGATGCAGATCGATCCTATCCAAGACAATCCACAACACCTTTTTTATGACCAGGGTTGATTCTTTTGAACCAATGATCGTTTACCGCTATAGCTATCGGGGTGCCCGTGCGTTGCATGATGCAAAATGATAGCTGCCCAGGTGCGCAGCGTCAAGGTGATTTGCCATGGCCCAAAAACAAAGCGCCCCTCCCGAGTGGGAGAGGCGCTATTGAGTTCGGGTGCTTTGTAACTACACTTCCAACCAAGAGTCCGAGTACAAGGAATTACCCATGATGACATTAAAGGTTTTGGCATAGTCCTGCATCTCTTTGGACAGGCCGGCCATATCTGGCGTATTACCGTCCATCATGCCATAGATCAGGTCCACGATGTCCTGGCGCTGTCCCTTGGCAATTGCGGTGAGCTGCTCGTCGCGCGGGTCGGAGATGACCGAAATCATGCCGCACTTTTCAAGCATTACCATATAGGTCTGGTTCAGGATGGGTCGCAGATGCTCAGGCGGTCCATTGGAGATGTTGGACAGGCCGCAGGTGCTTTTGGCGCCGGGGGACATGTCCGGGATCATCTTCTGGAACTCCATCAGGCTAATGGCCTGGGGTTGCTGTATGTTTACCGGTGTGACAATGCCGTCCACCCAGATCTTTTCGTTGGGGATACCGGCTTCGTTGGCAAAATAGAGCAGCTCCACACATAGGGCGGCGCGTTCGTTTTCATCTCGCGGCAGACCTTCGGGACCCCACATCAATGCGATAAAATCGGCGTTGTGTTCGGCCACCAGCGGTACCATGCGTTCATAGCGCTCGGGACGGGCCATGATGGAGTTGACAATGTGCGGGGTGCCGCTGGGGATTGGCTTGATCACCTTCAATGCGGCTTCGATGGCATCAATGTTGGAGGTATCCAGGGCCAATGGCACATCCGGAACCACCTCCTGCACCACTTCCACCACCCAAGGCATCAATTCATGGCCGTCTTTTTTGGCCGGTCCCAGGTTAATGTCAATGTAATCCATGCCCTTTTCTTTCTGAAAAAGGGCCTCTTCCTGGATCGGCTTAGGATCACGCGCTTTAAACGCCGCTCCTATTTTTTTGGAAATCACATTTAAGCTTTCGCCGATGAGTAACATATCTCCTCCCCATTTTTGTGCTGCTGGTGATTGGTTTGATGAAAAAAGATGGGCGGCTGCCGGGCAGTCGCCCATTTGACAGAATTATTCATATTTTTCTTTGAGAAATCCGGGCAGATGCGCTGCTTCTCGCGGACCAACGATAACGTTCCACCCGGGCAGCTCTTCTTCAATATCACCCACGATGGCGGCCGCATATCCGGGTACGATAAGATCCTGATGTTTGATCTTGTCCATGATGCCGGACTTTTTAACGAACATGCCCACATCATCGCCGGAGAATTTGCCGGCGGCCCAGGCGGTGAGTACCGACAGGCCTTCCGAGTCTTTGATGAGCAGCCAGGAAGGAACGCGGCTGCCTTCAATCTCACCGGAGACGATAAAATAGGTCAGGGCAAAATTGGTGGTGACCAGTACGGGTGAGTTTTCGTCCGGTGTTCCGATTTCGTAAATGCCTTCGGTGACCGTCATCGGCCGCTGCGGATCGGTAAAGATATTCAGCCGTTCCAGAAGCAGTGGGAAAATGCTCTCGCCGGAAAAATCGCTCATCACCACAATGCCGCCGTATTTGGCAATGTGAGTGGCTGCCAACATGGTTTCCACGTCGATGTTGGAAGCCATTTCGCACGGGAAGGTGATGGTGGGAAAACCGATGGAGCGGTTGCTGTTTTTCAAAGCAGCACGGCGGATAGCGATCATATCGGTGTTGGATTGTTTGGGCTCCCGGCTGCCTGGATCGAGGACCAGATCTTTGAGGCCCATACCGGTGAGTTTGTCGCTCAACGGCACGAGTGCTTCCACGGAATCGGCTTTGATAGCCACCGGCAGATCGTTGTCTTTGGCCAGGGCGCCCATGGCATCGATGTTGTCAGCCGTGGCCCCATACATCAAGGGGCGTTTGAACCCAGCGGCGTCAATGCCGGCTTTCATGACATCGGCATCTTCGGTCATCAGGATGACGTTAAATTCCGAGGTCTCGGCAATCTGTTTGGCTGCGGCACCAAAGGCGGCTGCATCGCCATTCACATCTTTTAAGGCCACCAGTTCGGGGCGCAGGTTCAAACCCACGCGCTCAAACTGCAGGGCGTTCCAAGCGGTCAGTTTGGCGGCCAGATCATCCGCAGTAATATCCGACGGGACCTGAGCGGCCAACAAGGTAGGGTTGAAAAAGGTCTTTTCATGGCGGTACTGGACGGTTTCACCGCCGGTGGCGGCTTTGCGCACCCCCTTGCCCACGGTTACCGGGCGGATCGGTGGTGCGGACGCTTCGGCCAGTTGTTCGCGGGCTTCGTCCGACACATAGGGACAGGCGTCCAGTTCGGCCTTGCCCGAAGCCAGATTCATGGCAAAGGCCAGGCAGGTCGGTACGCCGCACTCCTTACAATTGGTTTTCGGCAGGAGCTTAAATATTTGAATACCGGTTAATGCCATTTGATTCTCCTTCTATTGGGTCTTCACCGCAGAAGCGGTCATTTTTGCCACTTCTGCGGTGAACGTTGTGCAGTTTTAACCAACCAGCGGATCCATCTTCAGGGCCGGATGGCCCTTCTCTTCCAGCCAGGGCAAAATCTCTTCCTCAGTGATACCGACGGTTTCATCAGCGATCAGATCGGAGAAATTTTTCACGCCCAGTTCTTCACCGCGTTTGTCCAGGCGCTCTTTGATCTCATCTTTGAGAATCTTGGGCATCCAAACCATGCGCAGCAGGCCACCGTCGCCGACGATGAATTTTTTCTGGGTGATGTTGAACTTTGAGTGACCCACAAAACCCGGAGAGGAAGCACCACCGCCCATGACACCGGCCAGGGTGGTGAACTTCATGCCGCAGGGGGTCTCGCCGGCATACTCGCGGTTGACGGTCATGACACCGTTGCAGGCCGGCAGCATGGCCGCGATGGCCTCACAGCAGCCGCAGGTGGTCATGGGATCATTGACCATGGAGTAAAAGTTATAGCTTTCAACGGCGCCGCGAGAGGCCTTTTTAATGAACTCATTGACCCCTGCAAAGGTGCCCATCTTCGGATCGAGCACTTCACCCTTTTCGATGGGCTGGTTGGGGCCAGTCGGGTTAATTTCGTACGAGGCCTTGCAGTCCATCCAGTTGTAGGCGCCGCAAAGTCCGGTACGCTCCGGGCTGACGGTGCACACATGGGTGGGGGCAAACGACTGACACAAGGTGCACGAGTAGAAGATCTCCACATCTTCATCCGCCATGGTCTCCACACGTTCATCCCTATGCTTATACGCCGCCCTGGCCTTTTTGGTGATTTTGTCCACATCCGCTTTTTTGGTGTAAAGGGTCACCTGGACCTTGTCCATGATCTTGCCGAAGTCCTGGTGGAACTTGGCGTGCAGGACCACACCGATGTCTTTGAGCGTAAAGCCTTTTTCCACAGCCGCTTTGCTGACGCGGACCCAGGCGATGTCGCGTTGCCCCATGTGCATGACGCCCTGAATGTAGTTGATCAGGTGATGGGTTTGACGCTCCAGGATGGGTTCGAAGTCTTCCTGGAATTCACGTCCGGCCACTTGCATGAAGATGGCCATGGGGAAAGTGTCGCCCTCTTTCATGTCGCCGATATCGGGGCCGACGATGACCACCTTGCCGTCTTCGATCTCGTTCATCTCAGCCATTTCAAGGTACTCGGTGCATTGGGTCTTGCCGCCGCCGGACTGGGTGTACAGATCTGCTCCGCGCACACGCTCGCCCTCGAAGGCCGGGCCAAATGCGCACGGAATATCGATTTCAGAGACCATGGTTTTCAGGCCGCGCACTTCCACTGATTTTTGGACCATCTCGTCATGGGGTACATTGGCGACCACATGTTCGTAAGTACATATGCCGGTGGGCAGCACTTCCGGAATGTCGGTGTCGGCGATGGTGGGAAAGCCCCAGTTGATACAGCCGGCGGCAGCAGCCGCCCATTCGGCATTCACATCACCCAGTGCGTTGACAAAGGCAAAGATACGGTCTTTGTTGTACTTGAGGATGGTTTTATAGTCACCCGGTTGCACACCGCCAAAGGCCATGGCGGCACGGTTGGCAAAACCCAGCGCGAAGATGGCTGAAGAGATGTCCGGGCCGAAGGGAACGATACGGGTGTTCCAACCGACTTGCACATCGGCCTCAATGAGTTGATCGATAACCGTGGTGCCCATCTGGTTGGCAGCGCAGAAGATGTAAAGGCTGCGGCGCTGGTACTCTTCCACGACATCCTTGGCGATCTCCTTGGTGGGCGCTGAGCCGACGATGGCGGCAAAACCGGGTGCCGAACCATCCACGAACTCCACACCGCGCTTGCGCATGATGGTGTCGTCCGCGGCACCCAGCCAGATCTTACCGGCTTCCAGGTCGACCTCTTCCGTGGGCATGTAAAAATCCGGCTCTTCCAGATATCGCAGCGCTTCATCAAG
Organism: Desulfobacteraceae bacterium; assembly: GCA_050291605.1. Classification (GTDB taxonomy): domain Bacteria; phylum Desulfobacterota; class Desulfobacteria; order Desulfobacterales; family Desulfosarcinaceae; genus JARRKU01. The sequence goes on from JBNKKB010000080.1 coordinate 44,570, forward strand.
CTCAAAAGCGAACAGCGCAGCCATGCCGGCGTCCAGCAGGGGTCCCAAATAGGGCAGGTGGTTGCTGCCTTTAACATGCGGCGGCAGCAGTTTGCGGGCAAATGCCAGTGGTTTTTGGATATCTTCCAGGGTTTCGACCTTGATACCGGTCAGTGAATAGATCACCGGCAGAAAGTAGGCCGTGTTGGGAAAGCCCACTTTGGTGTCGGCGTCGTAAGTTTGTAATGCGCGCTGATATCTACCTTCTACTTTGGAAACGATATTATAACCGCCTTGGATGGCGGCAAATGCAACAAGTCGAGACATACAATCCTCCTTCGTTGAGGAAGTTAATGATTAAGCTTACGCTTCGAGCCGCTGACGGTCTTCCATAGACATCAACTGACGCTCTCTAGCCTTATCGATGCCCAGTTCTTTGCGTTTTTTATCGATATGGGCGATCATCAGTTGGGCATGCTTGATGGGATCAGCTTCAAGGTCCCATTTGCCGCCATATAATTTCTCCACTTCCTTTGACAGGTAGTCGTGGAAAACCGGTGCGCCCGAGGTGGGCAGATGCAGTCCAAAGACAGTATACACACCGGAGCTTACGAAGTATTGGCCTATGGATATGGCTTTTTCACTCATCCATTCCGGTGCGCTGCCCGCGGCCGGCAAGTCGCAGATGTCTTTGCCCAATCCGCCGGCTTTAACCACTTCCGTGGCTGCCAGCAGAATGCGGCTGTTGTCCACGCAGGAGCCCAGGTGCAGGACCGGTGGGATACCCACGGTTTCGCAGACCTCTTTGAGGCCCGGCCCGCAGTAAACACCGGCGCTTTCAGGCGTCAGCAATCCCTCCATGGCGCAGGCGATGCCGTTGCAGCCTGTGGTCAGCACAAGGACGTCATTTTTGATCAGTTCTTTGACTACGGCAATGTGGGCTTCATTGTGACGGGTGCGGGCATTGTTGCATCCTACCACGCCGGCCACGCCGCGGATGCGACCGTTGATGATGTTGTCATTGAGGGTGTAGTAGGTGCCGCGGAAGGTGCCGCCCAGATGGTATTCAATGGACTCCACCCCGAAACCGCCGATGGCTGACGCTTTATGTTGGGGTATCATCACCTCCGTACCACGGTTTTCGAAATTGTCGATGGCCATGCGGACGATTTTTTCAGCGTCTTCCAGGGCATGGTGCTCGTCAAACTCAATGTGCAATACGTTCTCCTGCTCCATCTTGGCGATGGGATGGGTGGTGATCAATTTGGTGTGAAAGCACTTGGCCACGTTGGCCAGATTCTGGAACACGCACTGAATGTCTACCACCATGGCATCGCAGGCGCCGGTGATGATGGCCAGTTCCTGTTGCAGGTACGTGCCGGCTTGGGGTACGCCGTGGCGCTGGAAGATCTCGTTGGCGGTACAGCAGATGCCGCCCAGCTGGATACCTTTGGCGCCTTTGGATTTGGCATACTCGATCATCTCCGGTTTCTGGGCCGTGGCCACGATCATCTCGGACAGCACCGGCTCATGGCCGTGGACGATGATGTTGACATGGTCCTCTTTCATGACGCCCAGGTTGGCTTCTGCCTGCAATGGATAGGGGGTGCCGAACAGGATGTCCTGCAGGTCGGTGGCCAGCATGGAGCCCCCCCAACCGTCAGCCAGCGAAGCGCGGGTGCATTGCTTGGTGATGTTTTTGTAATCCTGGTCCACGCCCATGTGGGTGCGGTGCATGATTTCTACGATCTCTCGATCGATGTTGCGCGGTTTGACCCCGGCCTTGGTCCATTTTTCATATAGCGGTTCGGGCGCGCGTTTCAGATAGATCAGTTCGCCTTCAGGTTTGCCCCATTCATTCAAGGCAATTTTACCGACTTCCAGGGCGATTTCATCAATGTCCCGATCTTTGACTTCGCCATCCACTTCGACGGTGGTGTCCACGCCAAGCGCTGCCGCAACAGAAAGAAGTTTGGGGATATCTTTGATTTTATAAGCATCGCTCTCTTTGCGCGCAGCGGCCATGAACACTTCCGCCACACAACGACCATGGTCGGAGTGGGCGGCAGCGCCGGCGGCCACCATGCGTGCAAAATTCCGTGCTGAGATGGTATTGGCGGTGGCGCCGCACAATCCCTTGCGGGTGTCCTCGCCTTCGATGCCGCCTTTGGGCAACGGCAGGCGACACGGGCCCATGGCACAATTTTTACAACAGATGCCCTGCAGACCGATGGCGCAGGGTTTCATCTGGGCGGCCCGGTCAAAGACGGTTTCGACGCCCAACTCCTGGGCGCGTTTTATCATTTCCTGTGTAGCGGGATCAATGGATGCGCCAACGGGGTCAGCCAGCTTTGGGGCTTTCTGGGCTGCCGCTTTGGCTTTAATTTCTTCTGCCATTAGAGGTTCCTCCTCATATTGATTTTGTATTGCGAATAACTGCGCGGAAAAGCTGCCCGATACCGGTCTAGGCCACGCGGCGGTGGATGCGATCCAGCATCGCCATCATTTTATCCAGCTCATCCGTTTGGACTGCAGCGGCTGTTTTGGTAACCGCCTCATCATCTTTCTCAGCCTCGCGTTTGGCCGATAGCGCCTCGCGTTCAGCGGCGCGTTTTTGACGCAGGGCCTCTTCTTCTGCGTTACGTTTATCGGCTTCGGCCTTCAACTTGGCGTCCGCTTCGGCCTTGGCCTTGGCTTCGGCGTCGGCTTTGGCCTTGGCTTCGGCGTCGGCTTTGGCCTTGGCTTCGGCTTCAGCCTTGGCTTTGGCCTCCGCTTCGGCTTTGGCTTTGGCTGCGGCTTCAGCAGCCGGATCTACCTTGGGAGCCTCGGGTTCGGGTGCCGGGGTCGGTGCCGGGGCCGGCGCGGCTTTTGCGGCCGGTGCTTCGGCCGCCGGTGCCGGTTTGGCAGCCGCCGGGGCGGCCTCTGGAGCGGCTTTCTCCGGGGCGGGCTTCTTCGGCGCGGCTTTTTTGGCCGGAGCCGCTTTTTTCTCTTCTTCGATGGTCAAGTCAGGTTTGGGTGCCAGGGCCGCCAGATCCACTTTTGTATCCGCCAATTGCTTGGCGATGGGGGCTATTTCAGCCGCGCTGCCGCCGTTCATCAGCAGTTCGATATAGGCCTTGGTCATACGGATGGCTTCAGGATGGCGCATGATGAGCACATCACTGCCTGCAAGCAGATAGGTCACAGCGCCCACGGCTTCCATCAAGATACCGCGTTTTTCCGGATCGCCCAAAATGGGGGCTTCTTCTGATGATTGTTTGGCTTCTTTGCACTTCCACACTTCGTTGCCCAGGTTGTTGATCAGGGGCAATTGCAGTTTGTCGTCGCCTTGAGCCAGCGCAGCCATGCGCAGGCGCTCCATAACTGAGTAGGTGTACTCCATGCCATAGCCCAAACCGCCGGTGGTGGGGTCGATAATCACCTTTTCCATGGGCACGCCCAAATTCTCCAACAGAATGTTGACCTGTTTGGCCAGGTTAACATCAATGGGGGAGGAAGATATCAGGGTATGGCCATAAGCCATGGCGGACGCGCCGATGCCTTTGTGGTTCTTATCTTCAACCGGCCCCATGATGAGATTGGCACCTTGGTGGTCTTCAGAGATCTGCTTGAGGACCTCTTCGTCTTTTTCTCCGTTGGCGCTGCCCCAGAGAATCAAGGGCACGTCAACGGCATCCAGCACTTTTTTAACGGTGGCTGAAGCATCCGCCGGACTGGCATCCTCGCCGTTGGGATCGGTGCTTTTGAGCTGCAATACGATCATCTCGGCGCCATAGTCGTTGACACATTTTTTAGCCCATGCTGCTACGTCGCCGGTCACGTCTTTAAACGGTGCTATGGCGCTTTCCGGCCAATCCTCCGGCGCCATATCCCAAATCTCCATCGCTATGCGTGGTTTGCGGGGCATATCACCTTCAAAATGGTAGAACGGATAGCAGCTCTCTCCGCCAACGGTCACGGCCTTGTCGCCTTTTCCCAAGGTGACTTCCATGACGCTGCCGGCATAACTCTCTTTATAGAATTCGAAAGCCAATGTTACCTCCTCACTATGTATTGCTGTCCTGTTAATTGTTGCAGTTGAGTAAGATGTGACTGCAAATTGACCCAAAGGTCGATTATAATTAAAATTTTAGTGGTTCCTCCTTTCATCAATGTATTTTATTTTTAAACCTGAAACGGTTAATGATTCCAAAGTGCAGGGATGGGACCAGCAGGTGAACATCGCAGGGTGCGACAGCTTGTCGGTGTGCCAATTGGTGACGCAGCTTAAACCCAAGTTGATCCTCACAGCGTACGCCAATCCGTCACCTCAAATAACGGGGCGATAGACCGCATAAGTTATTTAAAAACAATGTAATAACGATATGTTATGTGTTTCATCCCTGGCTATTCAGAAACCAAGTCTACACCTTATATAGAGGGTTTTTTTTTGTCAATAGATATGGGGTGCGTTGAACCTAAATTTGAAACTGAATAAGGTTCTGTTTTTTCTGAAAGTTGCGAATATTATAGGGCGTATTGAGGTCTCGTATCCGCAGACCGATTTTAGACTGGGTTGAAAAGCTAAAAAAATTAAATGGTTTTATATCGACATTGCTTTATGTCGCCTGAATCGGTATGGGAGGTGGATATAAACTGATTGATGAGGACATTTGCATCCTGAATCAAAAACCTTTTGGAAATCTAATATGATGGAAAGCGGTTATTATTGGATCAGTATCACAGGCGGTTTGAGTATCGCGCTTGTTTTGGCGGCCGTCATAATCATTTTTCGTTTAAAATCCGCCCATGAACGCAAACTGGCTCAGTGTGAGTCCCAGATGGCGGTCCTCGACGAAAAGCATCGCAGTTTGTCCTTGATGGCGGATGATTTGCGTACGCAATTGAAGCTTTTTGAAAAAGAGGCCCATCAATCTCAGGCACTTGCGGCTGAACTGAACGCAGCCAAAGCGGCGCGGGATGCTCAGATTGCTGAGATGAAAGCCCAAATTGATAAAGCGGCAAAGGACAAAGATCGCCAGGAGGAACGCCTTTTGGCGCTTCAAAATCAGGCGTCCCAATTTAGGTCGGAAATCGTCGAGTTGGGCACGGTGCTGGCCGAGGAGCGCAAGCAGGCGGATGAGAAAATCACCTTACTCAATGAGGCTCGGGACCAGCTAAAGGGTGAGTTTGAAAATTTGGCCCAACGGATTTTTGAAGAGAAGAGCCAGAAATTTACCCAACAAAACCGTACCCACATGGATCAAGTGGTCGCACCCCTGCGCGAACAGCTCGGTGAGTTCAAGCGACGTGTGGAAGATGTTTATGATAAAGAGGCCCGTGATCGCAGGGACCTGCACGCCGAGATCAACCATCTCAAAGAGCTCAACCAGCGTATCAGCAAAGAGGCCCTCAATTTGACCCGGGCGCTCAAGGGCGACAGCAAGGCGCGCGGCAACTGGGGAGAGGTGATTCTCGAGCGGGTTCTGGAAGCCTCCGGCCTGCAAAAGGGGCGTGAGTACGATGTGCAGGTGAGCCTAAAAGATGTGGATGGCAAACGCTATCAACCCGATGTCATCGTGCACCTGCCCCAGGGCAAGGAGGTGATCATCGATGCCAAGGTCTCCCTAAAGGATTATGAGACTTATTACAGCGCAGACAACGCCCCGGAGAAAGAGGTGGCCCTGAAAAACCACGTGGAGGCCATACGTATCCATATCCGCACTTTGGCCGCCAAAAGTTATGAAGATCTGGAGGGGGTACAGACCCTCGATTTCGTTCTTATGTTCGTTCCCATAGAGGCGGCCTTTTTGGCGGCCGTGGACAAGGATCGCGAATTGTTCAGTGAAGCCTTTGAACAAAATATCATGGTGGTGAGCCCGTCCACCTTGTTGGTGACTTTACGGACCATCGAAAATATATGGCGCAACGAGTATCAGAACCGCTATGCAATAGAAATTGCAAAGAAAGCAGGCGGGCTCTATGATAAATTCGTCGGCTTTGTGGAGGCCTTGGAAGAGGTCGGCCAGCAGTTGGACAGGGCCAAAAACGCCTACCAAACCGCCCATGATCGTTTGGCCAATGGGCGCGGCAACCTGGTACGGCGCACCCAGGAGCTGAAAAAACTGGGGGTTAAAGCCGGCAAAGAGCTGCCTCAAAATTTGATCGAGGCGGCTCAGGACGATCCGGCTGAATAGCGCGATTCACGCTGCATTATCGCCGCGGGTTGAGCCTTTTTTCATAAATAACCCACTTGCTATGGGGCGCCGGAACGTCTTTAAAAATCGCCTCGCCGTTCCAGAGAAAATCTCCATAATCCAACGCATATACAGCTGTGCAGCCGGCAGCCTCCATGGCGTGCTGGGAAAAAGCGCCGGTACACTCAACTACGGCGTATTCAAATCCGGCCCCGGCCACCTGTTCCAAAGCACGTTTGGATAGGGTTGCTGCGATATGGCGCCCCCGAAAGACGGGATGGACACCTACCATCCAAAGTTCGGCTACCCGGCCCGATTCATTGCGCGGAATTTCAGGATGTTTCTGGAACCAGGCGTCGTCAATGATATCCAGGGCTTGGGCAATGGGTGCCAACGATGACGGCGCTTGCATCAAATCGATGACGCGCGGATCGGTGGGCGTGAGAAAGTCCCGGTTGATAAAAGCGCCGACCACGGTCTGGCCGTCCCGGCCATCCAGCGCCACCACGGATAGGTGGTTGGTGGTGCACTCGTCCATATAAAGTTCGATGAAGCGGTGCCAATGGTCATAGCTTGGACGGCCGATGGTTTGAGCGGCAGTGGAGGGTTCGTTGACAAAGGCCTGAGTCAGTACCTGCAGTACGCCCTGCCGATGCTTGGGTTGGACCACATCGTAGATGATGCGGATGTCTGTCTGGGCCGCCTTTCTTTTTACGCCGGGGGGTTGCCCAATCTTCCCATATGTTGAATTGAAGTTCATCGTCGCCTCCTTCATTAAAGCCCTGGGTATTATCTTCTCATGTTAATGGGTATGCGCGGTCACGGTGCTGCAAATGGCTTTCACATGGCGCGGGTCGGTACCGCAGCATCCGCCAAATATATTCAGGTGGGGCAGCCGCGCTTTCAGTTCAGCATAATCAATTCCCAATTGATCAGGGTCGCCCGCATCCAGTTCCACAGATTCATCCAGCTCGGCATGGCTTTTGACCGAAGCGTTGGCCCGCACAGCGCGGATACGATCCAACCAGGGCGCGTCGGCGGCCAGTGCGTCTTTGAAATGGGAGGGATGGGCGCAGTTGATCATGTAATAGGCCGGCCCATTATCGGTGGCCTGGTCGACTGTGGTGATGGCCGTACCCAGTGGTTCGCCCGATGGCAGTCGTCCGTCGGTTTCAACGGTGAAGCCGATGACCGCCGGCAGGCCGGATTCCTGAGCGGCGCGGGTGATGCCGATGGCCTCTTCGGTGTAGTTGATGGTAAAAGCGGACACCAGATCCGCCCCGCTGTCGCTGAGGGTGCGGATCTGTTCGCTATGGTATTGTTGCGCCTGGCGGACGGTCATTTTATCGGCAACCGAATATCCGTCCCCCTGCGGGCCGATGCAACCGCTGATCACTATTTGGGTTTTCTCGGTCTCCATCTGGGTGCGGATATCCTCGAGCAGGGCGATGGCGGTGTGGTTGATCTCTCTTATCTCCTTAGGGCTGTAGCCGATTTTTTGGCCCCAATCCCGGCTGGCGCGCCAGGTGGGGCTCTCCAGGATAAAGCCCGTTTCGTGGGCTTTGGCGATGTCAACGTATTCAAGGAAATAGTTGCGCAGGGTGGCATAACCGTTGCCGTGTTTGAACAGATCAAAGGCGGCAAATTCGGGCAGTTCAAATCCGTGCTGAAAAATGAGAGTGGTTTCCAAACCGCCGTCGGTGATGAAAGGTTTTTCGGACAATTGGGGGAGTTGGTCTCTGTATTTGCTCATCTTGGGGCCTCCTTTAGGATACAGGGTTTGTTGGGTTAACCCATGGGCGTAAAGAAGGGCCTTACATTGTAAGGGTATGGCCAAAAAATCTGCTTTGATAAGCCTTATTTTGGGTTATGGATCCGTTTTTTTATAAGTGCCAGATGTGGGTTTTTTCAGGGGAGTAGGAGCAGAAGTTACCGGTGCGGATCGAGTGGGTCAGATGGCGGCCCAAGGCGGCGTGGGCGGCGCCGATTTTTTTGATGGCGTTGCGGATACGCCAGGTGACCGCTGCCCGCGCGCGTTCGGAAGGGGCATTAAGCGGGCGGGCGCTTTTGCCCAGACCCAGTGCTTTGGACAGGTGCTCGGTGAGCTGGTCCAGCTCGGCCGACAGCTTCTCCATAAGGCCCAGATCATTCATCTCTTCGGCTTCGGCAATTTCGTCGTGCAGGTCGCGAATGCGTTGGGCGTAAGATTGACGCGCCTTCTCATCCATTAATGTGTCATTTTCCGACAAGCTGTCCGGGGTGCCCATCATTTCGGTGCAGTGTACCTCTTTTCCCGGCGTTTCCAGCAGGCGCACCAGATCAAAAAAGCCTTTGACTTCGGGCAGCTGAATGGCAGTGCCTTCAAATGATATTTGCCACAGACCGGAATTTTTTCTGAAAGTGTCGGGCTGTGCGGGCGGAAGATCCGGCAAAGGATCCGAATGGGTGTGGTTCGATTTTTCGGGCCCATAGGGGAGCCCCGCAAAGACCAACCCGTCAACCAGCAGGGCTGTATCGGTCTCGTGCTTAAAGGGGTTGGCCATCTTTAACCAGGTGACCATTTCACGGGGGGAGGGCGTATGGTCGGTGATGATTTTTTTATGAAAGCTTTCTTGAAATCGGTCCAGATATTCGGCGGCGGCCTTCTTGTTGCCCGTATGGGCATAGGCTGCCGCGATGAAGGCCGGCAGGTCAATCCACACATCGGTCAGCGGCCCTTTTAAGGCCAGTTCGATACACACCTCAAATTGTCGCTGAACAAAATAAGTAAAGGCGCCACCTGTATAATACCAGATATTGCGGTAGGGATTTAAGCGCATCGCTTTTAAGTAGAGTTGTTCTCCCTTTGCGCCATTTCCCAGAAAAGATTGACTGATGGCGATTTGCATCAGGTTGTCGGCATCATTGGCGTTCAGGGCCAGTGATCGATCCAGGTGTTGTTCGGCAATATCGAACTGGTGCCGGTAGAGGAGAATGCGGCCCAAAATCATCTGGGTCACATGGTCGGTGTCATCCAGTTGGATGGCTTTCATGGCGTGCTTGAAGGCTTGCTGTTCAGTGGTATGCCAGTTTTCCCATAGCTGGCAGCTCCAGTCATTGAAGTAGGAGAGCGATAGCCCGGCGTAGGCCCGGCTGTAGTTGGGATCAAGGGTCAGGGCTTGCTCGAATATTTCCCGGGCGTTCCGATCCGCTTTGGGCGTCCCCTGGCGAAGCTGATCCATGCCGCGCAGCCAGCAGTCGTAAGCTGCCAGACTGGTGAGTGGTTTATTGCGCGCGGCAGTCAGAATCGCCTGGTCGATCTGCGCGGAGAGTGCGCCGGCCACCCGCTCGACAATATCATCTTGAATCTCGAAAATGGTATCCAGGGGCGCATCGTAGCGTTCGGCCCAGGAAATGCCGCTGCTGGCGACATCGATCAACTGCGCGGTGATCAGTATCTGATCCGCTTTGCGGCGCAAGCTGCCTTTGAGCAAATAGTCGATGGCCAGCGCCTTTGCGCCTGCCAGGACATCATCGGATTGGTCGCCCATTTTTTTGGACGTATAGGAGGAGATAATTTGCAGGCTATGAAAGCGTGAAAGATCGATGATCAGATCCTCCACGAAACCGCTGGAAAAATAATCGGGATCCGCATTGCCTGAAAGATTTTCGAATGGCAATACAGCGATACAGGCGGCCTTGTGATCTGTGCTCATACCCTGGCCTTTGGTCCTTTTATATTTTGCAACCGGCACATGGCGTCCTTGGCCTTTCGTGGGCAAGGTCGTCATGTCACACCCATAATTGAAAATTGAAATCGGTATAAATATAATCTTGCCGGTGCAAAAGTCCAACCATGAGGGCGGAAAACGAAAAAGCATCGTGTGATCGTTTGCATTCTTGAAATGGGTGCTATTCCATCTCCTCCAGGGCTTCGGCCGCTGCCTCTTTAACGGTTTCGTCGTAAGCGCCGGACAGCACACTGTTCAAATAACCCCGCGTCACATCAGATTTAGCTTGGCCGATCACCTGCAGCACGTCACCTTTTACCGGGTCCGAGAGCCGGGGGAAACGTTCCCATAGCCGTATGGCCAGTTGAAGTGTCAAATGAGGCGCATCGTCGGTCAGGTACTCTACGGTTACCATGGCACCCAGCCGTACCGACCAACGCTCGTGGATGATCAGTTCGATCAGCGCCGGAAAAATGGCATCGGCATTCGTCATCATCGCTGCAACCCTTTGGGCCTGGCCGTCTTCAATGAGTTGCCTCAACGAGTCGGTCGACAGTTGGGCAGGGTCTCTCTGGAGACAAATGGTGAGAATCTCTTTTAAGTCCATGGTGCCGCTCCAGCGGAACTGGTCATCCAATACCAGGGTGGGAACACTACGGATCTGGTTGTCTAGGGCCGTCTCTTCAAAGAGTTGGGCATCCATGACAGTTAAGCGCAGATGGGGATTGGCATCCGCCATGGGCAACAACTGTTTTAATACTGCCGGGCAGTTGGGGCATTGATGGGCCACGTATAACTCAAGGGCAACGGGCAGGTCGATCTGTTGCAACAGTTGCTCAGTGCCGCCGCTTATTTTTAACGATTCATCCGTTGTTAACTCAATGGTTTCTAAAAATATCTTTAAAAGCTTGCCTTCCGGGAGCACACGAAAGGCGATGTTTTTGTGCCGGCCCACAATCATGGCCGGTGCAATAAAGCCGGTCTCGTCGCTCTCTTTTTTTACTTTAAGGGTGGTGGCTTGTGCCTTGAGGTGATCGCAAAAGCGGTCCATCCTGCGGCCGATATTGTGTGCGGATGTTGCCAGGGTGATGGCCAGGGCACGCTGTTGGGCCCCCCACTTTGCGATGGTGGCGCTGTCTTGCGGTGTCATGGCGGGCGTCGTCTCCTCGTCAATATTTATGGGCAATTCCGATGCACGCTGATCATCGAACATCAACCCGGCGAAGGGGTGTGCCCTGTACTCCGGCGCATGGGGATCATTTGATTTTTGACAAGCTCAACAACGATCATTATGCTGATGGCATCCATCCGTCAAGGTCCATCGGGCCTTTTCTGCTATCGCTGAATTTTTGGGTTGGAGGAAAATAAATGTCTGGATATCCATGGCTAACGGGGCGTGTTTTGGTTTTCGTGGTCGTGCTTCTGGCCGGTTGGCCGGTGCCGTCCCCTGCCGGCATCAAAGTCAAGTTGCTTTTAAGCACCCTTCAATTGCCCCCTGGATTCAAAGCGGAGCTTTATGCCGAAAATGTGACGGAAGCGCGTTCCATGGCCTTGAGTCCTTCCGGAATTCTATTCGTGGGAACGCGAACCAAGGGGCGGGTATATGCGGTGATAGATCAGGACAAAGACCGCAAGGCCGATCGTGTGATCACCCTCGCCGAAGGTTTGAAGATGCCCAACGGCGTGGCGCTGTGGAAAGGTGATTTATATGTGGCCGAGGTCAATCGCATTCTACGTTATCCACAGATTGAATCGCACCTGGGGGAAAGGCTATCGCCCGAAGTGGTATACGATCAATTTCCAACGGATCGACACCACGGTTGGAAATTCATCCGTTTTGGCCCGGATGGCCGGCTCTATGTGCCGGTGGGGGCGCCGTGCAATGTGTGTCGCAAAGACAATCCCGTTTATGCCAGTATTACGCGCATCAATCGGGACGGCAGTGGATTTGAAATTGTTGCCAACGGTGTTCGCAACAGTGTGGGATTTGACTGGCATCCGCTAACCAAGGCGTTGTGGTTCACCGACAATGGGCGGGATTATCTGGGTGATGACCAGCCACCCGATGAACTCAACCGCGCCAACCTTCAGGGCCTTCATTTCGGATTCCCCCATTGTCATGGGGGTGTCATTGCAGATCCGCAATTTGGCGGCACCGATGCGTGCCGACAGTTTGTCTCTCCCATCGTTCAGCTACCCGCCCACGTCGCACCTTTGGGTATGCGTTTTTATACAGGCCGGATGTTTCCCGCGTCTTACCTGCACCGGATTTTTATCGCCGAGCATGGCTCATGGAATCGCAGCCGGAAAGTTGGGTATCGGGTCACCATGGTCACCTTCAAGGACGACCGGACCGTTGAATATCAACCTTTTGCCCAGGGTTGGCTGACGGGTGGCATCGCCTGGGGGCGGCCGGTGGATGTGGAGGTCATGGACGACGGCAGTCTGCTGGTCTCCGATGACAAAAACGGTGTGATTTACCGAATCGCTTACCCGGCGCCATCTCAGTAATTTTACCGAGTTGCTTCAGTTGTCATTCACCCTTTGCTGAATGAATTGGATTGCTCTGTTTTCCGACCAGTAACTTTTATCGCCATTGAACTGGATAAACCCGACATGACCGCCGTTTGAAGGTGTTTCCAAAAATACATAGTCGTTTTTTGATGAAGATAGGATAGGGTAGCAATCGCCAGACAGAAAAGGGTCGTCCAGCGCATTGATGATCAATGTCGGCACGCGCACCTGAGGGATATAGGCCAAACTGCTGCATTTTTGCCAGTAGTCTTCTGCATCTTTGAATCCGTGCAGGGGTGCCGTATACCTGTTATCATAATCTTTAAAAGTCTTGATGCGATGAAAATCGTGATCATCAATACAGCCCGGCATGACTCGCATTTTGGCTCGAATTTTTTGATGCAAGGATGTAAGAAAATTTTGCATGTATAATTTACAACTGGGTCGGGCGAGGGCCCGGGCACCTGCTGCCAAATCGCACGGTACGGAAAATACGACCGCACTTCTAATGCGGCGGTCAACACGTTGGCCTCTGTCCCCCAGATAGACAAGGATCAGGTTGCCCCCCAGGCTGAACCCGATCAATACGATGCGCTGGTAGGTCTGACGTTTGAGCGCATGCTGAACGACGGTATCCAGGTCGTCGATCGACCCATTGTGGTAAAAACGCAGTTGGCGATTGATTGGTCCGGAACATGAACGATAGTTCCATGCCAATACATCCCACCCCTGTCGATTCAACCTTTTGGCCATGCCGACCATATAGGGTCGTTGGGAATTGCCTTCCAAACCATGGCACAGAATGCCCAGTTGGCGACTGCCCACCGTTGACCAGTCCAGATCCAAGAAATCGTTGTCTGCTGTTGTGATTCTTTCTCTATGGTAGAGATTCAACCCCATCCGCCTGAAAAGAGACGGGTAGATCGTTTGCAGGTGTCCGCTTCGCAGAAAAAACGGCGGCTGGTAGGATGATGGCGCAATTAGCGGCATTTTTTACAGTATCTTCTCAAGCATGGGTTGTCGATTGTGGTTTGAGCCCCAAAGAAAGGTGTCCGCGGTTAGTGTTGGGCGTACACGATCAGTTTTACTAAATATACCGTCCAGGCCCAAGCAATGGTGCAGAGCGGAAATCGTGCCCGAGGCAAGTGTTGGCTGGATGGTGGCATCATACCAAGATTGAAAAGCAAGTCAATATCAGGTAGTTGAGATAAATAAGTTGACAAGTACGAACGATCGTACTATTTATGGATTATGACCAAGGGCGAAGATACCAAGTTGATGATTTTGGAAGTGGGCCTGGACATGGCCAGCCGGCTGGGGCTGGAGTCGGTGAGCATTGGTGCTCTGGCCAAAGCGGCGGGCATGTCCAAAAGCGGCTTGTTTGCCCATTTTCAATCTAAGGAAAACCTGCAGAGGGAACTTTTGCGTTTCGCCGGCCACCTGTTTGCGAAAGGGGTGGTGGCGCCGGCACTGAAGACAAAGGCGGGTATCCCGCGCATCAAAGCGTTGGTGGAAAATTGGATTCGCTGGACTTCGAAACTCAGCGGCGGCTGCATTTTTGTTCAGGCCAGCAATGATTTTAAAGATCGTCAGGGCAAAGTGCGCGATTTTTTATTATTGCAGCAGGAGGCGTGGATTGACAGCTTGAGGCGTATTGCCCAGTCCGCGATAAAGGTCGGCGATTTTCGGGAAGATATGGACTGCGATCAATTTGCCTTTGAACTATACTCCCTGCTGCTCGGTTTTCATCTTTATGATAAGCTGTTGGAAAATCCGGACATTCAAGCGCGTCAGCAAAAAACACTGGAGACATTGATTCATCGCTACCAATAGTTTGGTCAGTCACTCGCATTACCCAAAAGCATAAGGGGTTTGATATGAACGACCATTATTTTAACAGGTTTCATGATAGCACGAACGTTCGTGTTTTAAGGGTCAGGCAGCGGCTGGTTCATGCCGTGCTTCAATTTTGTGAATTTGTAGCGCCGCGGTTGACCGGGTGGTTGACCCTGTGTCTGTTTTTTTCGCCCGCCGCTTATCGCGCCAACACCGAAGAGAAAGATTGCCTCAAACAGGGGCGGCCTTTTCAAGTTCAGGTGCACGATAAAACAGTGCAAGCCTGGCGATGGGGCCGGGGACCGGCTATTTTAATGGTTCACGGATGGAGTGGGCGCGGTGTTCAATTCCACCGCTTTGTGGCACCGCTGGTTCAGGCCGGCTACACCGTCGTCGCCATAGACGGGCCGGCCCATGGGGCCTCTTCGGGACGCATCACCAGCTATTTTGAATTTACCGATACCATTCGGACCTTTCTAACGACCGACCTGGATTTCAACATCCAGGGCATTATCGGCCATTCCTTTGGCGCTTCCGCCGCCATCAATGCACTGGCCAAAGAGGGCCTCTTTGTAAATGCCGTATGCATTGCACCGGTATTAAAATTGCGGGACTTGCTGCTTTACTCCTTTAGGCGGTTTGGTATTCCTCAGACACTGGTTGCGAGGCTGATCGGCAAATTTGAACAGCGATTTGGATACCATCTCGAGGCGGACGACCCCCATCTCTTAATAGGGGATCTGAAGGGACCGGTTTTGATTGTTCATGATCAACAAGACCGCACTGCCGCCTTTGGCGACTCGATTTACCAAGCCCAGATGCACGGCCACATAAATATTTTGGCCACCCGGGGGCTGGGACACCGGAGAATTTTAACCGACCCGGCCGTGGTTCAGGCCTGCCTGGAACATATGGATCAGGCAAAGCGGCCCATCATCCAAACCCTAACCGCCTGAAAAGGAGATCAAGATGAGAACCATACAAACGATCCTGGATAATTATGCGGCTGCCGATCAAGAGCAGCGCCTCTCCATGTACCTGACCCACCGGGAGTTGAGGCGCCATTTCAACCGTCTGGAGATGGAAACTGTGCGCCGGCTGCAATTTCAATCGGCGTTAAAAGAGGAGCCCCGGGGTTTACGGCGATTCTTTCGATGCCTGATGGGGGCTGCCGGGGTTGGCAAAGGGTTTAATGTTTCAAAAGAAGGGCCCATTTGTTAAACCATTTCAATTTCAAGGAAAAGTTCATTGTCCAGCGCCGTAGCTTGGATGCATTGGGAAGACGGCACTTCATTTTTTTGAGCAGCATGTAGGCTTCCCCGTTGATCCAGCCGGGCAATCCACTGGAGAGTCTATAAATGGTGCGAATTTCATCTTGTGAAAAGGGGAGTTTCGAGTAACCCGCTGTTCTGATGCGGTGTTGCAGGTAGTCGGCGGTCTGGCTTTCCGTCAGGGGGGTCATGTGGATCTTATCGATGACCGATCGGGGCGGCAGCCATCGCGCCATATCCGCATAGCGTTCACGCAGCTGCGGTTCCGCCAGCAGCACAATACTATGTAATTTGTGGGCGCCCTTTGAAGGGAAAGCCCAGCGCAACAGCATCTTGATCTCCTGCGGGCTTAACTGGTGCGCATCATCGATGATGACCGAAGGTCGGCTATTGTTCTCAGAAAATAAGACCATGCGGTTGTTGAGATTTCGCCATGCCTGGTAAGGGCGTCTCGATTTGGTTTTCAGTCGAATGCGGCCTGAATGCCAACGGCGACCTGCGCCGGCAATATAACGGTGCATCAATGTGGTTTTCCCGCTGCCGCGTTCACCCACTACTGTGACCACCGAAGCGCGCCCGCTCACCATATTTTCTAAAATTGCCAATCGCTGAGACAGTATAGGAGAGGCAAAAAAGAACTTGTCTTGTGCGTTAGGCGTTGTGTTCCCCTGGTTCAACCCCAGCATGGCGCGCAGCGGAGTGGCGGTTGGATTAAATAGTGGGGGCGTTGCCGGCATGGTGAGTCCCTTTATAATGCCCATCTCAAATTGCTCAAGTCATGCTTGTTGCTCAGCTGAAACAGGTCTTTTGAGGGCCGATATTGTATGGAAAATCATACACTCGGCTATTTTCGTTAACACCTTTCATGGCCAATTGTCGCATGTTTAAGGCCTTTTAGACTTGCTGCCCTGCTGACGAAGCAATGCTGCAACCTATATGCCACCCGCATCATCCGTGGCGCGGCAGGCGGCAAGGGCGGATCGGTGCTTGATATTTTCATTGCGCTACATTATAACCGCCATTATTGGCTTTGCCGGTCATTCCCCCGCAGAGGAGGCGGGTGATGCTGCCGAGTGATAGGATGGACCCTATTCACGGCACAAAGCCGGCACGACCAGCCCGGGCTTCGTTTCCAAACATTCAAATGTCATAGCGGTGACTCATGGAAGAATATCGAATTCTCTTTGTGGATGATGATAAAGATATCCTGATGATGGTAGAGCAATACCTTCAGATGCAGGGCTATAACATCACCACCGTGAATAGCGGATTAAAAGCCTTGGATATCGTGAAGGAACGCGATGTCCATATCATTTTTACCGATTATAAGATGCCGGAATTCAACGGGCTTGAGTTGCTGGCAGCAGTCAAGCAATACAAACCCACCATTGAGGTGATCATCGTAACCGGTTACGGTTCGATGGAATCCGCCGTCCAAGCCATGAAATTCGGTAGCTACGACTACTTGCAAAAACCGTTCAAGCTGGATCACCTCAAGTTGATCATCGACCGTATCATCGAGGAGAAAAAGGTTGAAGGTAAGGCCAATTTGCTGCGCAAACGCGCCAAGGACCGCTATAAATATGAGGGTCTGGTCGGCATCAGTCCGCGCATGCAGCAGGTCTATGAGTTGATCGACACCGTGGTGCACCAAAACCTGATGGTATTGATCCAAGGGGAAAGCGGCACCGGAAAAGAATTGGTAGCACGCACCATCCATTACAAGAGCGATCGTTGCGATATGCCCTTTGTGCCGGTTAATTGCGGCAGCATTACAGATGGGGTGCCGGAGAAAGAGATGGTGGGCCATGTAACGGCATTGATGAAGAAAGTGGATGGCGGCACCATTTACCTGGACGAAATTGCCGATTTGGCGCCTGCATTGAGACTCAGTATTCTACAGGCCCTTGAAACAGAACAGCAAAAAAAAGGGTTGAGCGCCTGCGTCGTGGCGGCCACCACCAAAGAGTTAAAGGAAGTGATCGACAGCGGTGCGCTGAAAAAAGAGCTGTTTGATCTGCTCAATGCGGTTGTGATCACTATGCCGCCGCTACGCGAGCGTCGTGAGGATATCTGCCTGCTGATTCATCACTTTGTCTATCAAATTTGTTCCCGCCAAAACAAACAGGTCATTAGCCTGACACCCGACGCCCTTGATATTCTGATGCGTTATCATTGGCCCGGTAATTTGATCCAACTGCAAAATGTCATTGAGCGGGCATTGGCGCTGGGGGTCGAGGAGGTGATAACGCCTGCGGAACTGCCGGCCGAGATTCAGACCTTTAGTGAGATATCCAAGCTAACCTGATCAATTCGTAGCTGATTGGGTTTTCACTGCCAGGTGACGGTATTCGGTAAGTTCTAAAAACCAGTGAGCTGCAAATCACCGAAAACCGATTACCGATTACCGAATACCGAAAACAGTCCTTTGCCTGAGATCCTGCTTATACAGCCTCCCATCGAGGACTTCTATTTAACCGCCAAACGCACCGTGCCCTATGGCTTGACCAGCATTGCGGCAGCGGTGCGCCAAGCCGGATTTTCAGTCGCAATCTTAGATGGGTTGGCGACGACCAAATCCCGTGTGCGGCCATGGCCGGCGGACTTTGATTTTCTGGAACCTTTCTATGGGCGTTCTGATCGGTCACCTTTTGGGATTTTTCACCAGTTTCGGCATTTCGGTTACAGCCTTCAGCATCTGGCCAATCAAGCACGCCACTCGGATGCCTTTTTAATCGGCATCTCTTCCTTGTTCAGCGCTTATAACGATATGGCTTTGAAAACCGCGATGGCGGTGAAAAAAGCATGCCCTCGGGCATCGGTTGTGTTGGGGGGGCACCATCCAACGGCTTTGCCTGAGTCGGTTATGGCCCATGGAGCCGTCGATTTCGTGCTGCGCGGTGATGGTGAATACGCCTTGCCCCAGCTTGCCAAGGCTTTGCGTCAAGGTCGGCCGCTGTCTGAAGTTCCGGGTTTGGTGCGGCGACGGCAGGATGGCACCTTGGCAATAAATGAACCTGCGGTGGTAAAGGATTTGGGGCAGTTGCCGGTTCCGGCTTTTGATCTGGTGCGCTGGTCCCATTATCAACGTGCCGGCAAGGCCAGCCTTGCGATAAGTGCCAGCCGTGGGTGTCCGATGAAATGTACGTATTGTGCCGTCAATGCAGCCGGTTACCAGGGGTTTCGAAAGCGAAGTGTGGATCGCGTCATGGCTGAGCTATACGCTGCTGCACAATGCCGGCCCCTTGGATTTATCGATTTTGAGGATGAGCACTTGTGTGCCGACAAAACCTGGTTTTTGGAACTCATGGCGGCGATCACCCAGCGCCTGGGGCGCTGGCAGCCGGAGCTGCGCGCGATGAATGGGTTATATGCGCCGGTCATGGACGAGACCGTTGTGGACGCCATGCAGCGGGCCGGCTTTCGAACCCTGAACCTGGCCCTGATTACCACCGACGCGAATCAGCTAAAACGGTTTAAACGTCCGGAGATCCAATCCCATTTGGACCGTGTTCTGGCTTTGGCCCAAAACCGTAAATTGAGTACTGTTGCTTATCTGATCGTAGGGGGGCCTTATCAGGACCCTGAAGTTTCAGTGGCGGATTTGCTCTATTTGGCCCAACGGCGGGTTTTGGCCGGGGTTTCCGTTTTTTATCCCGCTCCGGGAAGTTATGACTATGATTGGTGTGATCGTATGCGATTGCTGCCTTCGAATTTTGGGTTGATGCGGGCCACTGCCTTGCCCCTGGCCCATCGTACGGATCGCTTGCAGACCGTCACGCTGCTTCGTTTGGGACGCGTTTTAAATTTTATGAAAGCCATCATAGACCAAAGCGAAACCTTGCCGGCACCAGCGATGGTTTCCAAGTCCATCCCGGCTCACACTGCGCGGGATGCATTGGGACGCATGCTGTTGGCCGGTTTTTTTAAAGATGGCCTGATTCGCGGAGTGGATGCGCAAGGATGTGTTTATACGCACCAGACCGATGCCCGCTTGGCAAAGATGTTTTTACAAGGTTTGCAACGCATTCCCTTGCTTGGGGTTTTGCGCTGACAGGGCCGGTGGGCTATTTCGGCGGCATTTGCTCCGCCAGTGTCTCCGGTGTAAAAGCCAAGTAAGAAAAAAGGCGTTTTTCAAGTTGTTGGGTTTGCCGCCACAGGGTTTTGAGCAAGTCCTGGTGGGCTTTGGTCTTGGCGTAGCGCTGCAGGATATAGCCCATCCGTTCATCAAGGGAGACCACTTTGTCGTGGAGCACGCGTTTGTCCGCATAATTGACAACTTCAGCCTCAGTGGGAGGGTTGCTCTCAGGGTAGTCGTCCAGCACCACATGTTGGCGAACAATGTTGCCCACTTCGGGAAATCCCAGTTCGGTAAGATGCGCTCCCCCCGTCTGGGCATGATTTTCGCCGGTTTCAAAACTGCGCGGTTTAGTGATGTCGTGCAGCAAGGCTGAGGCACAAACCAATTTGCGATTAATCGGGATGCCGGCGGCGATCAATCCGTCGGTAAGGACCAGGGCGACCCGGCAAACCAGCTGGGAGTGGGCCTGGATGTGCGTCGGCATCTCTATGTGACACAACATATTAACGCACTCATTTTTAGGGGGTATTTGCAACAATTGCCTCCATCCCATGGTACCGGTGCCAGTATACCGCTCTTTTCTTCTTATAGCGGAGTCTTTCTGAGCTCTTCAAGGGTTATTTGCAATTGACACGCTGGTCCCGATTACTTATGATTTTGGCCAAGAACAAGTTATTCTATTGAATTCGACAATATAATCTATCACCTGAAAATATATACCGCGTTGCGGTGGGCAAACAACAGAAAAGCGAGGCCATGAAGATTCCCGAGACCCTCAACCTCGACTATTTGGATGCCCAGTACGAGCGTTACCAGGATGATCCCGAGTCGGTCGGTCGTGAGTGGCGCGTATTTTTTAATGGATTTGATATCGGTCGGCAACAAAGTGCGCCATCGGAGGCGATTCCTTCAGGATCGGCCGGCGCCCAAGTGGTTGAGTTGATCCACCGGTACAGGGACCTGGGGCATCTGCTTGCCTGTATGGACCCACTGAGCGCTTGCCCGACGAGCCATCCGTTGTTGGAGCTGAGCGAATTTGGGCTGCGCAACGACGATCTCGAGCGTCAATTTTCCACCCCCCAGTTTTCCTTTCTAGCCCAGGCGCCTTTGAAGAAAATCGTCCGGATTCTCAAAGAAACCTATTGTCGTTCCATTGGCGTGGAGTACATGCATTTGCAGGACCCTGATGAACGCAGTTGGCTGCAGACCCGAATGGAACCCCAGCGTAATCGTGCGGAGCTGGACGAAGCGGCCAAACGCCGCATTCTGGAAAAATTGACCCAGGCGGCCATTTTCGAGCAATTTCTAAACAAACGCTACCAGGCCGTGACGCGCTTTTCCCTTGAGGGCGGCGACGCACTGATTCCCATGATGGACGCCCTGCTGCAACAGTTGGCCACAATGGGTACCCGCGAAGTGATATTGGGCATGGCCCATCGCGGTCGGTTGAACGTCCAGGCCAATATTCTGGGCAAATCCTTCGAGGCGATTTTTGCCGAGTTTGAAGCTTGCTACGATCCGGGCCAACTTCTTGGCGACGGTGATGTAAAATATCACAACGGCTATTTTGGCGAAATAGAGACAGACTCGGGGAAATCCATGCGCCTTCTGCTGATGAACAATCCCAGCCACCTTGAGGCGGTCAATCCGGTGGTCGAGGGGATTGCCCGTGCGCGCCAGGAGTTGGGTGCCGATCATGAGCGTCGCCGGGTGGTGCCCCTGCTGCTGCATGGCGACGCGGCATTTGCTGGCCAAGGTGTGGTGACGGAAACCCTAAACATGAGTCAATTGGACGGATACGCTACCGGCGGCACCATCCATGTGGTCATCAACAACCAGATCGGCTACACCACCCTACCTGAAGATGCGCGATCTACGCGTTACTCCACCGATGTGGCCAAGATGCTCACGGTGCCTATTTTTCATGTGCATGGCGAAGATCCTGAGGCCCTGGTACATGTGGCACGCTTAGCGGCCGAATATCGCCATACCTTTGCCAAGGATGTGGTCATCGATCTGATATGTTACCGGCGTTTCGGGCACAATGAAGGGGATGAGCCCTACTTTACCCAGCCTGTCATGTATGACCGGATTCAGGGCCGACCCTCGCCCCATCGTCTTTACGGCAAGCGCCTGCGCCAGTCCGGCATGGTTTCGGATGAAGAATTAACCCAATTGGAGAATGATATCACCGGTCGGTTAAGCGCGGCGCATGATGAGATCCGCAACAGTGCCTGTCCTTTTCCCGAGCCTGCTTTTTTTGAGGAGTGGGATACGATCCGCAGCGACTTTAACCATGCACCCGTGGATACGGCTGTATCAGAAGAAACCATCCGGATCTTGTCCGGGAAACTCAATACCGTACCGGATGGATTTACACCCCACAATAAAATCAAGATGCTGCTGAGCCGCCGGTTGCAGGCGGTGGAAAAAGGCGAAGGTATCGATTGGTCAAATGCCGAAGCACTGGCTTTTGCCAGCCTGCTCAAAGAGGGGGCCCCCATCCGGCTCAGCGGACAAGATTGCGGCCGGGGAACATTCAGCCAGCGCCACAGCGTGCTGTATGAACGCCACAGTGGGAAAACCCATTGCCCTTTGAACGCCCTTGGTGATCCCCAGGCCACCTTTCAGGTGTACAACAGCCTGTTGGCCGAAGCGGGTGTGCTGGGTTTCGAGTATGGCTATGCCATTACCCAACCCGCCGGTTTGGTCCTGTGGGAGGCCCAGTTCGGCGATTTTGCCAACAACGCCCAGGGCATCATTGATCTGTTCATCGCCAGCGGGCAAACCAAATGGAAGCGTTTGTGCGGCTTGACGCTGCTGCTGCCCCATGGGTGGGAAGGACTGGGCCCGGAACACTCCAGTGCCCGTTTGGAACGGTTTCTTCAATTGTGTGCGGGAGACAATATGCAGGTCTGCAATGTCTCCACACCGGCGCAATACTTCCACCTGCTGCGCCGGCAAGCCAAAGCGGCATTTCGTAAGCCTTTGGTGCTGATGACGCCCAAAAGCCTACTGCGCCACCCTCAGGCGGTGTCCGCTGTCGCGGATTTGAGCCGGGGCAGATTTTTTCCGGTGATGGATGATCCGTCGCAGCCGCCCCAGGCCAAAAAAGTACTTCTGTGCAGTGGTAAAATCTACTACCAACTTCAGGGGCGCTGTTTGGAGACCCATTGCAAAGAGATCGTCATTTTGCGGTTAGAACAGCTCTATCCTTTTCCCCGAGAAGCCTTGAAGACGGTGCTATCCGCTTACGCCGGCGCCCAGTCTTGGGTTTGGGTTCAGGAAGAACCCCGCAACATGGGCGCCTGGCAATTCGTCAAACCGCGCATTGAGGCCCTCATCGATCAGGAGTTGGACTACATCGGGCGACCCGCGGCTGCCAGTCCCGCCACAGGTTTTCCCAATATTTATAAAGCCCAACAAAACGCAATTTTGGACCAGGCGGTGGGACCTTTAACCGGAGGGAAAAATTTTGGGGGGTGAGCGACCGGGTTTTTTTAGTTCACCGGCAGATTCGTTCTTTAACCATCACAAGATGATTATTTAGGAGTATAGCTCTATGGCAGTAGAGGTTAAAATTCCACAGGTGGGCGAATCGGTTCAGGAGGCCATTCTGTCCGAGTGGTTCAAGCAAGATGGCGAGCTTGTGGCCGCAGATGAAGCCTTGTTTGTCATTGAAACCGATAAAGTAACATTAGAAGTCACCGCCGAAGTGGCCGGTGTGCTCAAGATCCTGATGGCCGCCGGTGAAACCGTGGCCGTGGGCGCTGTGGTGGCCCATATCGATCCAGCGACTGAAGCGGTCACCGCCGCAGCATCACCAAAGTCCGAGGTTGAAGCAACAGTCCCTGCCCAACCGGTTCCGCAACCTGTTTCAGCCGACGAACCTGAGGCGGTGCCTCCTCAAGCTTCTGGCGCGCCTGTTTCAGATAAAGTTCATTATGCGCCGGCCGTACGACGCCTGATTGCTGAAAAACAACTCGACCCCGACCGGATCAAAGGCACGGGGCCGGGTGGGCGGATCACCAAAGGCGATATCCTTCTGTTTTTAGAACAGGCCCCGGCCTGCATGCCCGAAACCTGCACGCCACCGGCGGAGTCGGCGTCAGATGCATTACCGGCCGAAGTGCGCAAGCCCATGACACCGATCCGCAAGCGCATTGCCGCGCGACTGGTGGCCGCCAAGCAAAATAGCGCCATGTTGACCACTTTCAACGACATCGACATGGGGCAGGTGATGGCCGAGCGGGCCAAGTATAAGGAGCGCTTCAAAGAAAAGCATGATGTCTCTTTGGGTTTTATGTCCTTTTTTATAAAGGCGTGTGTGGCCGCACTTAAAGAGATACCCGAAATCAATGCTTTTGTAGAAGGCGAAGAGATTGTCTACCACAATTACCAGCATATCGGTGTGGCCATCGGCTCAGGTCGCGGCCTGGTGGTACCGGTGATCCGTCACGCTGAAACCCTGGGTTTTGCCGAAATTGAGAAAACCATCATCGGCTATGTCGATAAAATTAACGCCAACCGTCTCGAGCTGGCGGATTTGGAAGGCGGTACGTTTACCATCTCCAATGGAGGTGTATACGGTTCGCTGCTTTCGACCCCGATTTTGAATATGCCCCAGAGCGGTATTCTCGGTATGCACCGCATCGAAAAACGGCCCGTGGTGCAGAACGATGAGATTGTCATTCGGCCCATGATGTATGTGGCCCTTTCCTATGACCACCGCATTGTGGACGGTCGCGAAGCGGTAACCTTTTTAAAACGGGTCAAGGAGTTGATTGAGAACCCGGAACGATTGCTATTGGAGGTGTAGCGTGGCTGATTACGACTTGATCATTATCGGCTCGGGTCCCGGGGGTTATGTGGCGGCAGTGCGTGCCGCCCAGTTGGGTTTTAAAACGGTCTGTGTCGAAAAACACGTGCGGCTGGGCGGGGTGTGCCTCAATGTCGGATGTATCCCCAGCAAAGCCTTGCTGGACTCCAGTGAATATTTTCACTTGGCCCAAACCCATTTGAAAGACCATGGGGTCACGGTGGACAAGGTGGGGTTAGATCTGGCAGCAATGATGGCCAGAAAAGACAAAGTCGTAGCCGATTTGACCCACAACGTACGCCGTTTGCTTGAGCATCACAACATCGAAATTGTGCACGCAACCGCTAAAATTGCAGCACCGGGTAAAGTCACTCTGACGAACGGTGATGCCGGCGACCAGACGTTGGAAGCCCCCCGTATTTTGCTGGCCACAGGCTCCGGTTCTGTGGATATTCCGTCGATGGCTTTCGATGGGGAACGGATAGTCGACTCTTCGGGGGCCCTGCGCTTTGATGCCGTGCCGAAACATCTGGGTATCGTGGGCGGCGGCTACATCGGGTTAGAGCTGGGATCGGTGTGGCTGCGTCTGGGTGCCAAGGTCACGGTGATTGAGATGCTGCCCAAAATCGGTACGACTTTGGATGGCCAGGTGGCCCGCACGTTGGATCGGATTTTACGTAAACAGGGATTCGAATTTCGACTCGATACCCAAGTCCAAGCGGCCGAAGTCAAAAAAAACAGGGTCGAAGTCACCGTGACCCGCCAAAACGAAGAGTCGCTGCTGACCTTTGATCGCTTATTGGTCTGCGTCGGCCGTCGACCTTTGACCCAAGGGCTTGGGCTGGAAACAGTGGGGATTCGCACCGATGCCCACACCGGCCACATCGTTGTGGACGAATCCTATCAAACCGATGTGGCAGGCATATATGCCATTGGCGACTTGGTACCCGGTCCTATGCTGGCCCATAAAGCATCGGCCGAAGGAATTGCAGCAGTTGAATCGATGGCGGGGCAATTCGGTGAGGTCAATTACGACGCGGTGCCTTCGGTAATTTATACGGCGCCTGAGGTGGCCAGTGTTGGATTGACCGAAGCGCAACTCAAAGCCCAGAAGGTGCCTTATTGCAAAGGGACCTATCCGTTTACCGGTGCCGGTCGAGCCCGCTGCATGGGTGAGACCGATGGGTTTGTTAAACTGCTGGCGCATGCGAAAACGGATCGGATACTGGGTCTGCACATCATCGGTCCCAGGGCGGCCGACATGATAGCTGAAGGTGTTTTGGCCATGGAGTTTGGTGCCAGTTCAGAAGATATCGCGCGCACCATTCATGGCCACCCCACTTTTGCCGAGGCGCTGCAGGAGGCGGCTATGCAAGTGCGGCAGTGCTCCATCTATGCTTCATGATAGAAAATAATTAACCGCCGGTTTTTAACGCTGCCGCTGCTTGATATTTTTTCAGTGGCATATTGGAAGAGGGGGCCCGAGGGGAGCACAAACCCAAGCTGCGGCGTATGCAACGCACTGATCCTGTTTTGCTTTTTAGCTTGACAGGCCATAAGGCCCCTCATAGGATGCTTACCAGCAAAATGTCACGTGCCACTTTCGCCAATCGTCCGGACTCTTAGTCATGTCCATCATGGGTATTGGGCATCCATGGGGTTCGCGACTCATTTGTCAGCAGATTTAATGCCACCATTTGAATACTACTCGCCCGACTATCAAACTGCTCGTCATCGCTTTCGGGTTGCTGCGGCAGGATTGAATGCCCAGCAAGAGCACCATACCCTCTGTGTCCAACACTGTCCCGACGCGGATCTAAGTGTTGATGTGGCATGGATCGGCAGTGATCGACCCGAATGGACGGTGATGGTTACGTCGGGCCTGCACGGTGTTGAAGGTTTTTTCGGCTCGGCCGTTCAGTTGGCCTGGTTGACTCAATTTGCGCACCACTCCGATTTAAAAGATCAGGGTCGCATCGTTTTTATCCATGCCCTCAACCCCTACGGATTTCATTTTGTGCGCCGGGTCAACGAAGACAATGTGGATTTAAACCGCAATTTCGTGCTGCCGGGTCAACCCTATGAAGGCCGGCCGGATGGATACGACAAACTGAATCATTTAATCAATCCGAAGTCACCGCCGCCACTGATGGACACTTTTCAATTAAAAGCGCTATGGATTAAAACGCGTCTGGGGCTGCCGGCACTGAAAACCGCCATTGCGGTTGGCCAATACGATGATCCACAAGGCATTTTTTTCGGTGGCCAATCAGCGGCTCTGTCTACATGCATTATGCAAGCCAATTATAGGCGCTGGCTCGGCGGCGCGACCCAAGCCATTCATCTCGATCTTCACACCGGTTTGGGTAAATTCGGAACATACAAATTGTTGATGACCGGTAAACCGGAACCCGCGCATTTAACTTGGTGTCAGAAGCAGTTTGGCGAAGACCGAGTTGAAGTGACCCGCAATGAAAAGGGGACGTCCTACCGATCCCGTGGTACCCTCGGTAGATGGTTGCGCCACCATCTGACGGATCTCGATTTCACCCATTTTAATGCCGAATTCGGTACCTACCCTGAAACAAGAACCCTGGGAGCGCTGTGTGCGGAAAACCGCGCCCACCATTATGGGCAACCGGGTTCATTGACCTTTGAGCGCGTAAAAAGCAAATTGATGGAGTGTTTCTGCCCGGATTCGAGCAGATGGCGCACCATCTGTTTGGAGCAAAGTCTGAATCTTATCAATTGCAGTATCGATGCCTGCAGTGTCAAAGCCGTCGGCAGAGCGAACTTGCACGCATCAGATGCAGGGACGACATATCAAGGTGAGAATTAGCGCGGCTCAGGATCGACGTGATCCCGTCCCGGTCGTTTGGCTTTCTTGCGTGCCAACTTTTTTTCTTCCATACAATAAATTCCACCCTCTTTCATACCGGGCACAAAGCATTTGTTGCAAGAGGTGCAGGTCGCCGGGGCAAGGTCGCCCGTTTGCCAGCGATGGGGCAGCGCCGGTTCGCGTATCAGCGGCCGGGAGAGGGCCACATAATCCACGCCGTTGTCCCGGATGGCCTGTTCGGCCACTGCATAAGTGCGAAAACCGCCGACCACCATCACCGGGCAGCCCACCGCAGATTTAATTTGACGGGCCAACGCCAGGTTATAGGCTTCTTTTTCCGGCGCATCGATTTTGTTGCGCGCCGGTCCAAGTTTGCCGGAGGCTGCTGTGCCGGACGAGACTTCGATGGCGTCTATGCCCATCTCGTCCAACTGAGCGGCGACATCAAGCGCCTCATCAAGGGTCAGACCGCCATCCAGATGGTCCGTGGCGTTGAGTTTGATCATTACCGGATAGTTCTTTCCCACAGCATCGCGCACGGCTTGAAAGACTTGCCGCAGAAAACGGCAGCGATTTTTCAAACTGCCGCCGTAAGCATCTGTGCGCTGATTGGTCAATGGGGAAATAAACTGGTTGATCAGATAGCCATGGGCGCCGTGCAACTGAACTGCGTCAGCCCCCCAGCCTTTGGCGCGGCGGGCTGCCTGGCCAAAGGCTTCGATAATCGTTTCAATCTCTTCCACGCCAAGCGCCTCCGGCACAACTGGGAATTGAGGCAACTGAAGGGCGGAGGGGGCCAGGGGTTGACGGCCGGCGTGGTCCGGGTTGGCCTGGCCGCCGGCATGAACCAACTGAATCGCAATGGCGCCGTGATGGTCATGTACGGCCTGGGTCAAACGTTCGTATGCCGATCCAAACGCATCGGTGTATATACCCATCTGACCCATAAATTGTTTGCCTTCGGGTCGCACAAAAGTATAGCCTGAAACGATCAAGCCCACTCCTCCCTGGGCCAGGTCGATATAATAACTTTTTAATTTCGATGTGGGCTCGCCGTCATCGCTGCACATGCCTTCCCAGGTAGCGGAGCGCACCAGACGATTGCGCAACGTCATGGATCTGATGGTGGTGGTTTCAAACAAAGTGTTCATGAGTCTCCTTTTTAATCACTTATAAGACGTTTTAAGATTTTGAATATAAGCACCACTATACCACACTTGTCTATCAAATCAGACGATTTCCTGCTGTCCAGATCGATCATCGAATCATTTTTTTTATGCCCTTTGGGGTGATTGACAACACGCAACAGCTATTGTAGTTTGATTCAAATTTCTGCTCTTGGAAATCTAAATGTGCTGTTTTGCTTGACTCAAACGACTTCTGATTGATATCGGGTTACACCAAGAGAAGTGTTGTGGTTTTGGTGCGATGGTTACAATACCATAGGGTCGAATTAGGCGAAGCGCATGGACAGAAGAACCTTTCTCAAGATCACCGGCCTGGGCAGTGTTGCGTTTGCTGGCGGTTGCACATCGGATCCTGAAAAGACGCTTTATAGTTTGGTCAACGCACCAGACGATATGGTCACCGGCATCGCCACCTGGTACGCCACCACGTGTCGGGAATGCCCGGCGGGCTGCGGTGTACTGGCTAAGAATCGTGAAGGCCGCGTGATCAAACTGGAAGGCAATCCTTTGCATCCGGTCAACCGGGGCAAGTTGTGTGCACGGGGCCAAGCCGCACTGCAAGGGCTTTACAATCCGGATCGCATCCAAACCCCATTACAAAAAACCGGTCAAGGCTGGCAGCCCATTGATTTTAAAGCAGCGCAAGCTTTGGTCCTAAAAAGGGTTTCCAAAGCGGCCGGCAAAGGGCCCAGCCGCATTGCCATGCTTACCGAAGTAGTGGGCGAAGCCCTGCTCTCCTTATTTCAAGAGACCCTGGCCCATTACAATGGCATGCCGCCAGTGGTGTATGAACCCTTTGCGTTTGAATCGCTCAAATATGCCCATCAGCGTCTCTTCGGTCAACCGATCCTGCCTAGCTACCACATGGATCAAGCGGATGTATTGGTAAGCTTTGGTGCTGATTTTTTAGAAACCTGGCTCTCGCCTGTTGAGTACGCCCGCAAGTTTGCAGACATGCATCTTTATCAAGGGAAACGTAAAGGCACTTTTTTTCATATCAGCCCCTTCCAATCGGTGACCGCCATCAGCGCGGACCAATGGTTCGCCTGCCGGCCCGGCAGGGAGGTGGTGCTGCTGCTGGGATTGATTCAGCGGGCCATCCAAAAGGGACGCGGCCGCCAACTGCCTGACGCCATTTTCAAAAGTTTAGGCCGATTGACCTATCAATATCCGCTGGCCAGGGTGGCCAATCTCACAGGCATTGAGAAA
Organism: Desulfobacteraceae bacterium; assembly: GCA_050291605.1. GTDB lineage: Bacteria > Desulfobacterota > Desulfobacteria > Desulfobacterales > Desulfosarcinaceae > JARRKU01. Next base: position 74,191 of record JBNKKB010000080.1, read on the forward strand.
TCCGATTTGGTGAAGTTGAGCGACCGCATCAATAACGCCCGGCGCCCCCTGATTTTGGGTGCCTCAACAGCTGCAGACGGTGCATCGGCCGTGGCAGTAGACCTGGCGGCCTTGATGCTCAATGCGGTTTTGGACCCAACTTTTTCCCTTTACGATTTCGACCATCGACACCGTGTGGAAACTGCAAACCCGCGCAAAGATCTTAGCCAATTTTTCCGGCAGCTTAGTGGTGAATCTGTTGATCTGCTGCTGCTCAATAATGTCAATCCGCTGCATAGCCTGCCCGCTGGTTTTGGGGCAGCTAAAACCATATTGGGGGACTCCCTATTTACGGTAGCGCTATCTAATTTTATGGATGAAACCGCGGAGGCGGCGGACCTGATCATACCCGTTCAATTGCCGCTGGAGACATGGGACATCTATGAGAGCCAACAGGGTTTAAAAGCGACCCTGCAACCCTGTGTGGGTAAAATTAGCGAGGCGCCCCATCCGGGCAACCTTTTTTTGAACTTGCTGCCTGAAGAAAAACAACCGGCTCCAAATTATCGGGATTACCTCATGCGGCGATTGAGCCCGGCGGAACCAGGCCCGGATGAGAGCCCTTGGTTCAAAATGGTCCAAAAAGGGGGGCATTTTGAATCTGCGAATGGTACCGGTATGCCAGAGAAGCTGCACTACCAGCGCGCTGTGGCAGCTTTAGGTGCTGTTGTGGCGCAAGTGGCGTCAAGCCCGCCCATTAAACAACCCCTTTATTTGATGCCGTCCGTTCGCCATTTCGACGGCAGGGGTGCCAACAGGTCCTGGTTGTCGGAAATTCCGGATCCCATAACCCAGGTGGCCTGGCAAACCACGGCGTGGGTTCACCCTGAAGCCATGCAGACCAATGGCTGGCGCGATGGTGAACAGGTTCGATTGGCCAGCGGTAAGGGCGAGATCCTGGTGCCGGTTCTGGAGTACGAGGGCCTGCACCCCCAAGCCATGGTCATACCCATGGGGTTAGGCCACGTCGGCTATGGTCGCTATGCCCGCGATCGGGGTGCCAATCCAGTCAAGCTGATGGATTCAGGAGTCGATCAGAATGCCGGTGCCCCCAACCATATGGTCGAATTGACGAAGATGGAGGCCATGGGTCGCATGGAACGGTTGGCCCGGATATCGGGCAGCCGGTCCCAATATGGTCGCAAAATCGCCTTGAGCGTATCCTTTGAAAAGGCCCATGTGCATGATAAAAAGTCTCACGGGTTGACCATGGATGATTTTCCCCTGACATTGCCTCTGCCCGAGGGGTACAATACCCATCGCGATATCTATCCGCCCCACGACCATGAGACCTATCGTTGGGGCATGGTGGTGGATCTGGACCGCTGCATCGGTTGCAGCGCCTGCGTGGCGGCCTGCTACGCTGAGAACAACATTGGCGTGGTCGGGCAGAAACAAATCATCAAGGGGCGAGAGATGGCATGGCTGCGCATTGAACGCTATGCGGATCCCAAGCGCCCGGGCCGATCAATCTTTTTGCCGGTCATGTGCCAGCACTGTGACAATGCACCCTGCGAAGCCGTTTGCCCGGTCTATGCGCCCCATCACTCCAAAGAGGGACTCAACAATCAGGTTTACAACCGTTGCATCGGCACCCGTTTTTGTGCGCAGAATTGCCCCTACAAGGTGCGGCGCTTCAACTGGTTTGACTGGCAATGGCCTGAGCCATTACCCATGCAGCTCAATCCCAATGTGACGGTTCGCAGCAAGGGCATAATGGAAAAATGCTCTTTCTGTATCCAGCGTATCAAATCGGCCCATGGGGTAGCCAAAGATGAAAAACGAAATATCCGCGACGGGGAGGTGATGCCGGCTTGCGCGCAGACCTGTCCTACCGATGCGATTTATTTTGGCAACTTGATGGATCCCCGCAGTCGTGTGCGTCAATTAACCGACGATCCAAGGGCCTACCAGATATTAGGCTACTTGAATACCAAGCCGGCGGTGATTTATTTAAAGAAGGTAACCCGGATGATATGAGCGCTCTGACCTACCAAAAAATAGACGACAGCGTACTCGACACTTTGCGTCCGCCGGGGCAGAGCTATTGGGTTGTGGTCGGCCTGCTTTTTTTAGGGATCCTGATTGGTGCGGCCTGCTGGCTTTACCAGATATTTGTAGGCATTGGCGTGGGTGGGCAAAACAACCCGGTGCACTGGGGGACTTATCTGATCAATTTTGTCTTCTGGGTCGGAATCGCCCATTCCGGCACCCTGATTTCAGCTATCTTGCATCTGTTCCGCGCCGGTTGGCGTAACCCTATTGCGCGGGCCGCTGAAACCATGACGGTCTTTGCCGTCTGCACGGCCGGTCTGTTTCCCTTCATCCATTTGGGGCGTGTATGGATGGTCTACTACATGCTGCCTGTGCCCAACCAACGCCTGCTGTGGCCCAATTTTCAGTCGCCCCTCATGTTTGATGTGGTGGCCATCAGTACTTATCTGACGGTGAGTTCACTGTTCTGGTATACGGGAATGCTGCCTGATCTGGCCATTATCCGCGACCGTGCCATCGGGGCCCGCCGCAAAATTTTCAGCGTGCTGGCCTTGGGCTGGACCGGTGAGTTTGAGCAATGGCGCCATTATGCCCGGGGCTATCTCTTCTTCGCCGCCTTGGCTACGCCTTTGGTGATCTCGGTCCATAGCGTAGTTTCCTGGGATTTTGCATTGGGGGTCGTGCCGGGTTGGCACACTACGATCTTTGCCCCTTATTTTGTTGCCGGCGCCATTCACAGCGGGTTGGCCATGGTAGTGACTTTGATGATTCCTTTGCGCAAAATTTTCCGGCTGGAACACCTCATTACCATCAAGGTCTTGGAGAGCGTCGCTAAAACCATTGTCTTTACCGGCCTGATTGTCATGTTCGCATACGGTACGGAAGTGTTTATCGCCTGGTACAGTCACAACATCATAGAGATGGAAACCTTCTATTGGCGGGCTTTTGGCGACTATGCGATAGAGTACTGGATCATGGTGAGCTGCAACACGATCGTACCGCTGTTCTTTATATTCAAGAAAGTGCGCACCCGCCTGCCCTGGTTGCTGGTGATCTCCTTGCTGGTCAATGTGGGCATGTGGTACGAGCGCTTTGTCATTATCATCGGCAGCGTAGCCCATGATTTTCTGCCTTATGCATGGGGGCTTTATCGACCCACGCTGGTTGAGTTCGGCATCATGTTGGGCAGTTTTTGCCTCTTTTTCTTCTTGTTCGTGTTGTTCGTTAAGCATATGCCATCGGTTTCGATGACCGAGATGAAAGAGACCGTGCATCCGGGAGGCGCCCATGAGTACTGAGCGTATCTCTATCCTGGGATTGTTTGAAACCGAAGATCAGGCGGCCTCCACCATCCGGGCGCTTGGCGATACCGCCTTTGCTATTGAGACGGTTTACAGCCCCATACCCAGTCATACCATCGCCGATGCGTTAAAGTTGCCCAAAAGCAAGGTGGGTTGGTTTACCCTGGCCGGCGGTATTATTGGTTTTTTTGCGGGGTTTTTGCTGGCCGCGTTCACTGCCACCCGATGGAACCTCATTGTGAGCGGCAAACCGGTGGTGGCCTTGGTGCCCTTTTTCATTGTCGGGTTTGAATTCACTATTCTTTTTGCGGTATTCGGCAATGTCCTGGGACTGATTTCCCAGGCGCGCCTACCGCGGTTTTCAATGGCGACGCATTATAATCCCCGGTTTTCAGGTGATCGTTTCGGTGTGCTGGTCGCTTGCGATTCCCAAGAAAAAGCTGAAGTGCAACAACTGTTAAAGGCCAACGGCGGCGAAATTCAAACCCAAATGCCATCGGAAACGGTGCATCCCGGAAACGGTCAAAGATAGGATTCGTCAACTCATGCAAGACAAGGCTGTCCACAAATCGTTTTCCATCCCGCGATGGCTCACTTTCGCCACCATCGCATCGATGGCCTTTGGCTTGGGCATATTCGTCTGGCAGGCAGGCAGCGTTGATCCGCGAAAAGCATGGCAGGCCTATCTCATCAACTTTTTGCTTTTTTCAGCCATGGCCCACGGGGCCGTACTGTTTTCCGCGTTGATGCATGCGGTGCGGGCCCGCTGGAGCGGCCCGCTGTCGGATTTGGCCGAAGCTTTTAGTGCGTTTTTCCCGATTTCCTTTTTGCTCTTTTTGATGTTGTTCTTGGGCAAAGCGTATGTCTTTCCCTGGCAAAATGCCGATCTGCACGGCAAAGAGGTTTGGCTGAACATCCCCTTTCTTTTTTGGCGTGATGTGGGCGGGCTTCTACTGCTCTACGGCCTGGGGTTCGGTTATCTATACCATGCCCTCTATTTTAAGCTGCAAGCACGCGGCGCAAGTGGTTTTTTAGGGCGCCGGCTGCAGCGGCGCTGGCAAGCCAAGCCGCCGGATGAGGTGCGTTTCAAGGGGCGCATGACGATTTTCAGCTTCTTATACCTGCTGGCCTTTGCCCTGGTGCTTTCCTTGCTGGGATATGATCTGGTGATGAGCGCCGATCCCCACTGGTACTCGACCCTGTTCGGGGCCTACTCTTTTGTCAAAGCGGTGTATGTGGGCTTTGGCGCGCTGATTATTCTGGCGGCCGTGCTGCACCTGTACGGCACCCATGGGCAGGGTGTTCAGGCCGTGCACTTTCATGATGTGGGCAAGCTGTTTTTTGCCTTCTGTCTGGTATGGGCCGACTTTTTTTATGCGCAGTTTGTCGTCATTTGGTACGGCAATATCTCTGAAGAGACCGCCTACATTATCACCCGGACCATGGCGGATCCCTGGCGCGGATTGGCATGGACCGTGTTTGCGATCTGCTTCATCGGCCCCTTTCTGATCTTGATCAACAAGAAGATTAAAACGATTCCGCTGGCCATGGTCGTGATCTGTTCGGTGACCCTCATCGGGATGTGGCTGGAGCATTTCTTGTTGCTGGCACCGGCGTTTTATCCCTATGCACGGACATTACCGTTGAGTTGGGTCGACGGGGCCGTGGCCTTGGGTTTTTTGGGACTTATGGTGGCTGCCGTGACATCTTATTTTGAGCAGTTTCCGGAATTGTTGTCCACCCGGACAGGGGAGGGCGGCTGATGGAGATATTGATCAGCACGGCAACCCTTTTGGCCCTGGCCGCGATTACCGTCCTGGTGGCGACCCGCGGCCGACCGATGCGGTTTTTCACTGCATTCGGGGATACGATGACTTCCTTGTGGCACAACCGGGCGCCGCTGTTTTGGGTGGCGATTTGTATACTTCTGGTCCTGGCTTTTCTCTTCTTCTTTTATGCATCTCCGGCGACGCGCATTCAGCCCGCCCAGCCGATTGCCTTCAGCCATCGCCTGCATGCCGGGCATAAAGCCATTGACTGCTACTATTGCCATTCCTATGTCGAACGTTCCCTGCATCCCGGATTGCCGCCGGTGGAAAAGTGTCTGCACTGCCATAACTACATCATTGCCAACCATCCGGAGATCCGCAAGGAGCACAATTTTTACAATACCCTAACTCCCACCCCATGGCGCAAGGTTTTCTACCTGCCTGAACATGTGGTGTTCAATCACCAGCGGCACATTAAAAAAGAAATCGCCTGTGAAAAATGCCACGGGCAGGTTAAACAGATGGACCGACTCAACGCCCATCGGTTTAAAATGGGATTTTGTGTGGAATGCCATAAGCAGAACAAGGCCAATTTGGACTGTTGGCTGGCGTGCCACAGTTAACCCTCTGCGATAAGGGTCATAAATAAGAATTCAAATCGGGAGAATCAAACATATTGGAAGCTGATTATCAAGATACCCAGGCCACCAATGCAACGGCCAAAGGGTTTTGCCTGACTGCCGGATTCTGGATCATGGTGGCGACCTTTTATGGCCTTTTGGGAGCTACGGAGCTGATGGCGCCTGATTTGACGGAGAATATGGGCGCCATTGTCTTCGGCCGGGTGCGACCCACCCACATAAATCTGGTGCTGTTCGGTTTTGTAACACCGGGCTTGCTGGGCGCGGTCTTCTATTTTATTCCCCGTCTTTTGGGAACCCGTCTGTATAGCGAGACACTGGGTGTGATAACCGTTGTGGCGTGGAATCTGGCGCTGATCGCCTTGGTGATCACCCTAGCCATGGGCTTGACCCAGGGAAGGGAGTATGCCGAACTGATCTGGCCCATCGACATCGCTGTAGTGGCGGCTTTTCTTCTGATTTTTTTCAATTTCATCATGACGGTCAAACAACGCCGTGAGCCCATTTTATATGTGTCGGTCTGGTACGCATTGGCGGCGACCCTATTGACGGCTTGTACCTATGCCCTGGGCAATGTCATATGGCGTCCCGACACCGGCGCCCTGGTGGGCATCCCGGATGCCATCCTGCTATGGTTTTACGGCCATAACGTCTTCGGGCTCCTGTTAACCCCCTTATCCGCAGCGGTTTCCTACTACGTCATTCCCCGGGCCACGCGTACGCCGTTGTACAGCCATACCTTGTCCCTTCTGGGATTCTGGTCTCTGATTGTGGTATATACCCACATCGGCACCCATCACCTGCTGCAAGTGCCGGTGCCGACCTGGCTGAAGGTGGTGGCCATCGTGGACAGCGTCGCCATGGTGATTCCGGTAATGGCCTTTTTAATCAATATTTGGTACACGGCCAAAGGCAAACTGGGGGAGATCCATGCCGACGTGGGCGCCAAGTTTGTTTTCACCGGTACCATCATGTATTTTTTTGTAAGCATCCAAGGCTCCATGATGTCTTTGCCCGATGTGCAGCGGGTCACCCATTTCAACAACTGGGTGGTCGCTCACGCCCACATCGGTGTGCTGGGTTTTGCCGGCATGATTTCACTGGGCGGGCTCTATTACGTATTGCCCAGAATTTCAGGGCGCCCGCTTTTCAGTCGCTTTTTGGCCGATTTTCAATACTGGATGATCCTCATCGGCGTGGTGGGATTTACCGTTGTGCTCACCATTGCCGGCTTGATTCAGGGCAATGCGTGGATCAACGGCGAGACCATCTATCGTGTGTTGCCTGAAATTCATGTCTACTATGTGGTGCGTGCCGGTTTGGGTCTGATTATTTTCACTTCCGCTGTACTGGGCTTTTACAATATCGTTCGCACCATGTTTACAAACACAGGAGAGACGGCATGAAAATGACTCCGCTTGCCGTCGTTGCCGGCAGCCTGTTGATTTTAGCCACCATCGTTTTTGTGGTGGTGTTGTTGCCCTATGTCCATACCCGCCAAACGGTGCCGTCGGAAATCTTTCGGCAGCGCTCGGAAGTAGAAGCCGCCGGTCGCAAACTCTACCTTGCCAATGGTTGTGTCTATTGTCACAGCCAATCTATCCGGGGCATTGATTGGGGCTTGGGTGCCGAGCGCGTTGCCCAGGCAGGTGACTATGTAGCTGATTATCCCATTTTATTGGGGTCCCAGCGTACCGGGCCGGACCTGTCCCAGGATGGCGGCGAGCACCCGGACGACTGGCATATCGCCCACTTTATGAACCCGCGCTACACCCGGCCGCTGTCGATCATGCCGGCTTTCAAATGGCTGGGAGACCCTAACGTTCGCATCCTGACACAATATGTGCAAAGCCTCGGCCTGAAGCACGCCGATCTGCGCATGGCGCGCCAGAAAAAGTGGAAAGCCAAATCCATTGCGGCCTATGAGGCCGGACCGGATGCCAATGTAAAATGGTTGAATGACAATATTCCCCAAGGATGGCGGGACGTGCCCAATCCCTATCCCACCACTCCGGCCGGTTTGGCCAGGGGCCATAAAATTTATCAGGATTTTTGCATCGGCTGCCACGGACCGGTAGGCGATGGCATGGGTCCGGCCCAGCCCTGGATCTATCCGCCGCCCTTGAATTTTACCATCCTGAAGGGTCGCGAAATCAGCGGCGGTATTCTTTACTACCAAATCATGAATGGCATTACCGGTACGGCGATGCCCTATTTCAAACGCGAACTGGAATCGGAAAAAATTTGGGACGTGGGCAACTACGTGGCAGTATATTTTATCAACGACAGCGATGCCAATCAGGAGCCGAGGGGCATAGATGCGGCATATGAACCGCCCGGCGGCCGATAAGCGGCACCAGGAAATATAAGCTATGTATTTTCCATACTTTATTGCCTACATCACCATCGGTCTGAGTATCAGTATGTTGCTGTTTTTCTGGGCATTGAAAAACGGTCAGTTCAAAGACCAGCAGCGGGCCCGGTTTCTGCCCTTGAGGGGCGAGCCGCAGCAAGCACCGGCGCATGTTTCGCGCATCCGTCGCTGGGAAATATACGGGTTGTTCATCTTGGCTCTGGCGGGATTATCCACGAGTGCGGCCGTGTTGTTGTATGCGCTCTATTTTAGCAAATTGCCGGGATAGCGGGGGTATACATGAGATTTTATGCATTACTGAACTTTCAACATGTCATGGCCTATATTTTTCCCACCTTGATATTTATGGTGGTTTTCGGGGTGGGGCTGGCTTTCGGGCATCTGCACAGTAAAGCCGCAGAGGAACACAAATCTAAAATTGTGGGACGTTTTGCCGACGGCATTGAAGATCGAAATGCCCCCTATCCATTGGTGATGATGCTGATCATCGCGGGGGCATTTATTTGGGGGTTTTTTTATATCCTCATGCATGGGCTTTTAGGAGTGAAAATATAAAATGAGTCATACCCATGAATCGGTTTTAAGGACCTATATATGGATCGGCGTGATGCTTAGCATCATTCTATTCAAGGGCTTATTGGCTTTTTTCGTGGTGTCGGATATGGGCCAGCCCACCTGGGCTTATCGTCCGGTCGGTGACGTACCGGCGTCATCGGCTTATGCCAAATATCAGCTGCTGCCTTATCCGCAGCATGTGCGCGGAGAAAAGGGGGAGTAAATGCTGCGAATCTTCGGCGCCCTGTCCATCGTAGCCGCAGTCGGCCTGATGGTTTGGGGTCTGATTACGCTATATGATACAAACCTGAAAGTGGGTCGCATGTGGGAAACACCGGCCATTAAACCCCACGAGCACCCCATCCCTTTGATGGATGCCCACGCCATCCCCTTTGCCGGTGGTGAGGCCGGCTACCGGCAAGCCGACCCGCTAACCTTAAATGCACCCTTTGATATGAAGCACACGGCTGATATTGATGCCGGCAAGCTTGGCTATCAACGCTTTTGCATCCAATGCCATGGCAAGTACCATGACGGTTTAGGTACCGTGGGTCAAAGTTTTGCACCGCTGCCCGGGGATCTGCGCAGCGTTAAAGTCCAGGATATGCCCGTCGGTCAGCTCTTTCAAGAGATCAGCTATGGCGTTCCCGGCGGCCGCCAACCCGCCCTGGCCAGTACCATTGCTGTACGCCAACGCTGGCAGATCATTGCCTATGTCAAATCTTTGGGTGTCAGATAAGGCGCCTATAAAAACGCATTCCCGCTTTGTGCATCCCGATTTCAGGCCATTTTTAGCCGAACCCCCAATCGCCTATTTATAAGCTTCGTGGGAAGTTTTTATTTTAACTGTCTGCGCCACTGGACAGCCGACGACGATGGGAATGGTGCCCTTTGGAATGGTTAATCGCTGTGAACCATAGATTCAATTTGGCCTCTAATCTTTCAGGATTGATGGGTTTGGACAAATAGTCATCCATTCCGGCTGCGAGACATATTTCACGGTCACCTTTCATGGTATTGGCGGTCATGGCAATAATCGGTGTACGAATGCCGTTGGCGCCCTCCTCTGAAGGCAGGGATGCTTCAATCCTTCGGATTTCCTTAGTTATTTTTTCCGTTTATGGGGGAGTTTTTTAGTGTAGGCCATTGCCCTTTCAATCCAGTGGTTCAGTTGGGCGTCATTGCGGTAGCCCGGTTCATCGACAAAAATAAATCCTTTCATGGGTCTTCCTGTAAAGTCCATTTCGCGGGTGTGTTCCAGTTGTAGCGCATCGGCATATTGTTCGGGACCGACCCTGATCATCAGTCCGTTCTTGCTGTCCGCCCCACAGATCATATTGCCGTTGTGGAGGAAGCAGGTTCCACCGAACATGTTTCGCTCCTCGATGGCTTGTTTTCCGGATAGGATGGTACGAATTCTTTTATTCAGCTTTTCATCGCGGCTCATTTATTTCCCCTTTGTAAATACTTGCATTATGCAAGTATTTTTAACATTAATGCTTTTAAAACGCAAGTGTTTTTGTTAATATTTTTCTATGAAACTACCATCTTCCCATCCCCATCCCCATCCCCATCCCCATTCCCGTTCCCGTTGTCCGATTAGCCTTTCCCTGGATGTTCTGGGCGACAAGTGGACACTGTTGGTGCTTCGCGATCTCATTTTTTGGCACAAACGACACTTCCGTGATTTTCTCTCTTCGGATGAGAAGATTGCCACAAACATTCTGGCCAATCGTTTACGGTTGCTCCAAGCTGCGGGTATTGTCGTTCGCACTCCTGACCCCAACAATGCCCGTCAGGTTATCTATCGGCTGACCCAAAAGGGGAGCGACCTTATACCGGTGTTGATTGACTTGATTGTCTGGGGCGCCCGGTATGAGGATTCTGCCGCACCCGCTGATTTTTTGCGCCGGGCAATGGTTGATCGCGAGGGTCTGATCGCAGAAATACGTGCAGGTGTTACAATTGCTGATCCCATGTAATCAAGATATGTGCATTGAGTGCAAACAAACGGTTACGCATGGGTTGCTACGATGCCGCGCTTGAACGGAACCAGCAAGCTTTAGCGTTATCCGACTGAAGTACGCCAAGGAGCCATACAAGCGAAGTGCCATGAGGTAAAGAATGCATGAAGAGGCAAAAAAACGCCAAGATCATCTCCAATTTCTGAAAAGCTTGGACAAGGTCAATCAGGCGATTCAGGGAACCCCGGACCTTCATCAGATGATGAACAATGTCCTGGATGTCGTATTATCCATCTTTGATTGCGATCGTGCATTTTTGCTCTACCCTTGCGATCCTGAAGCTTCCTCATGGCGTATTCCCATGGAACGCACCAAGGCTGAATATCCTGGCGCTCATGCTGCCGGTCTTGAGGTACCTACGACGGCAGAGGTTGCCAAGGTACGCCGTCTCCTGCTGGAAACCAGAGGGCCCGTCCATTTCGGTCCGGAATCCGAGTATGCGTTGCCGTCTGATACGAATGAGCAGTTTAATATCAAATCTCATCTCGCAATGGCCATCTATCCCAAGGTTGGTGCGCCTTGGCAGGTTGGATTACATCAATGCTCCCACGCTCGGAGTTGGACCCCGAGTGACAAGGAACTTTTCAAAGCCATCGGGCATCGTATTGCTGACGGCCTTTCCGTATTGCTGAGTTATAAGGCAGTTTCGGAAAACCGTACCTTCCTGGATAACATTTTCGAGAATATCCCTAGCATGGTCTTTGTTAAGGATGCCAAGGATCTGCGCTATATGCGCTTGAATAAGGCCGGTGAAAAACTTTTGGGGTTCTCACAACAAGAGCTGATCGGAAAAAATGATTATGATTTTTTTACCAAAGCGGAGGCGGATTTTTTTACAGCCAAAGATCGTGAAGCTCTGGACCGCAAAGAACTGGTGGATATTCCTGAAGAGACCATCCATACAAAATATGGTGAACGCTTGCTGCATACGAAAAAGATACCGCTCTTTGATAAAACCGGCAAACCGGTATATCTGCTTGGAATTTCAGAGGACATTACTGAACGAAAGCAGATGGTCGAGGCATCGCAGAGCAGTGAAAAAAGGTTACTGCTAGCGGCGGAAGCTGCACAAATGGGCCTGTGGGATTGGAACATCATCACCGGAGAGGTGATATGGTCCGATCAGTGCAAGGCGCATTATGGCTATCCACCAGAAACTTCAATGAGCCATGAGTTGTTCTTACAGGCTTTGCATCCGGATGACCGGGAGCGTGTCGATGCCGCATTGAATCGTGCGGTTAAAGAGCGTAGCAGTTATAAAATTACGAAACGTACCGTCTGGCCGGATGGATCCATACACTGGACAAACTCGCGCGGGCAGGTTTACTGCGACAATTCAGGAGAACCGGTCCGTATGGTTGGCATAACTTTTGATATCACCGAGCGCAAGCGGATTGAAAAAGAACATCAGGCCTATCTCTACTTTTTAGAAAGTATGGAAAAAATAAACCAGGTGATACAGAGTGCCCCTGAGTTTGAACAAATGATGGGCGATTTACTTGATGCAGTGCTGTCTATCTTTGATTGTGACCGGGCATGGTTTCTCTATCCCTGCGATCCGGATACCCGTTTATACCGCGTACCCTATGAGAAGACAACTCCTGAGTATCCCGGTGCCTGTGAACGGGGGATGGAAATACCTGTCGATAATCAATTGGCGGAGGTCTTTCAGAAGGCAAGATCTTCAAGCCGCCCTGTTCTCCTCTATCCTGACTCAAGCCCGCCTTTGCCTGTAACCTTGATTGAGCAGTTTCAGGTACAAACCCAGATGTCGATGATTATTTATCCCAAGGTTGATAAACCCTATATGTTCGGGCTCCACCAGTGTGCTTATGCGCGTGTTTGGACGGATGAAGAAGAAAGGCTCTTCAAGGAAATCGGCATGCGGTTAACTGATACTTTATCTATCTTGCTATCCAACTATATACTTCGCGAAAGCGAAGAAAAATATCGCCTTATTGCCGAGAATACGGCGGATGTCATCACTATATTGGACTTAAATCTCAGGCCGATGTATGTCAGCCCTTCAGTCAAAAGCCTGCGCGGGTATACCGCCCGGGAGGCCATGAATCAGCAGCTGAACGAAGTTTTAACACCGGAGTCGCTAAAAAAGGTAGAGCAGGTTTTCGCACACCACATGGAACTTGAAAAAGATCCAAAAGCGGCCCCGGATCGTTCCGAAATACTTGAACTTGAGGAGTATCACAAAGAGGGTTATAAAATTTGGGTCGAACTTGCCGCTTCAATCATAAGAGGAAAGGATTCGAGGGCCACCGGCATACTGGCAATCACACGAGATATAACCGAGCGCAAGCAGGCGGAACTTCAGCTAATTGAAAGCGAACGCAAATTCCGCTCACTGGCGGAAAGCTCTCCCGACAATATTATGCGCTATGACGCAAAGGGTCGCCTGATTTATATCAATCGCAATATGGAACAGGCCGTTGGAATAGATTTGCGTTCGCTTATCGGCAAAAAACCTGTAAAACACCTAGATATTGAACCACCAAAAGGTTTTCTCTCAAAGCTGAAAAAGGTTATTGAAACAGGCAAGCCCGACGAAATTGAGATAGAGGTGCAAAACCCCAAGGGTGAAATACGCACCCATCATATTCGCTTTGCGGCCGAACGCAACAACCAGAGGGAAATTATCGGTGTCCTGGCCATTGGGCACGATGTCACCGGGCGCAAGCGTGCTGAGGAAAACCTGCGTAATTTGTCCCAGGCCATCGAGCAAAGCCCGGTCTCCATTGTTATCACCGATGTTGCAGGGCGAATAGAGTTCGTCAATACCACATTCACACAGATCACCGGGTATACATACGCTGAAGCTTTGGGAAAGCATACCAGAATACTTAAATCGGGTAAAACGCCACTAGAGCAATACAGCCAACTGTGGGAAACCATCAGTTCGGGCGGCGTCTGGCGGGGGGAATTCCACAATCGAAAAAAAAACGGAGAGTTGTTTTGGGAGCATGCGACCATCGCTCCGGTCAAAGATGCAGACAACGTCATCTCGCACTATGTTGCGGTGAAGGAGGATATCACCGAGCGAAAAAAGCTGGAAGCGCAACTCTATCAGTCCCAGAAGATGGAAGCGGTTGGGCAATTGGCCGGTGGTGTGGCCCATGATTTCAACAATATGCTTGGCGTTATTATCGGCCACACGGAGTTGGCCATGCAGAACGCAACTGCGGATGATTCACTGCGCGAGCATCTTAAAGAAATTTTGGCGGCAAGTTTTCGATCCGCCGAAATTACACGACAATTGCTGGCCTTTGCCCGTAAGCAAACCATTGTGCCCAAGATCCTCGATCTGAACGATACCCTTGAAGGAATGCTCAAACTGCTCCGGCGGCTTATCGGCGAAGATATCGATCTGGTTTGGCTTCCGGGTACCAATTTGTGGCGAGTCAAAATGGATCCATCCCAGATTGATCAGATCCTGGTCAACCTGTGTGTCAATGCCAAAGATGCCATTGGCGGAGTTGGCAAAGTCACTATCGAAACACAAAAAGTCGTTTTGGATGACGCCTACTGTGCCGATCACAAGGGTTTTGTTCCCGGCGAGTATGTAAAACTCGCGGTCAGTGACAATGGCCGCGGTATGGAAAAACAGACCCTGGATAAAATCTTCGAGCCTTTTTTCACCACCAAGGGGGTGGGAAAGGGCACTGGTTTAGGTTTGGCCACGGTTTACGGCATCATCAAGCAGAATGCCGGCTTTATCAATGTTTACAGCGAGCCGGGGTACGGCACCACCTTCAGAATATACATGCCCCGCCATAAAGACGAGATCGACCATGAGCCGGAGGCTATCTTGGCGCCAAAAGCCGCACAGGGTCATGAAACCGTCCTGGTCGTGGAAGATGAACCCTTGCAACTGGAGATGGTCAAGTGTGTGCTTGAAGATTACGGGTACCGGGTTTTGGTCGCATCTTCTCCGAGTGAGGCGCTCCTTGTGGTCAAAGCACAAACCGGAATCCACCTGCTGCTGAGTGATATGATTATGCCCGAGATTAACGGTCAGGACCTTGCGAAAAAAGTGATCTCGCTTGTTCCCGACATTAAATGTTTGTTTATGTCCGGTTACACCGGCGACTTTATTACCCAACATGGTTTATTGGATGAGGGTTTTAATTTTATTCAAAAACCGTTTTCGAAGCAAGCGTTGGCAGTCAAAGTGCGAGAAGTGCTGGATAGCAAATGAGGGGAAAAACCCCAGCGACCATTTGTAGAATTAATGCATTTCCACTTGTCGGGCAGTCGCTTTCAAAAAGAGATAATGCACAAGAATTTGAATTTGCCTTTCGATATCCAATTACAATTATCAAAGAAACTGGGGTAGATATTCATTCCATGCGGCTGTAGAAGCTATCCGGGCGGCTGCAAGCAAAATGCAATGTCGTCAACTTCATCATTTTTGAATAGGCAGGCAGTGCAATCTAAAAACAAGTCGTCGTGAGCCGCTTGTTCCAGGCATATGTCGTAGCCCGGGCAGCGATAATTGCGAAAAAGATCTTTGTAGCTACACTTGTTCTTGCGTTGATGAAATAGCGGTGTGCGTTCCACTGAGGTCACCTATTGCTTGGTGTTGGGTGTGTTCCCTGTAAGGCTTAAAACAAATCCATGGGCAAGGTTTTAGATACCGGCAACAGAAAGTACTTCAACAATAAACCCCGCCGATGCAGAATTGAAATGGCTACAATTTTGATTCAAGCCAGGCTTTATACTTGATACAATTCCCCCACACAGTCAAAACCGGTTAGATGGCATTAGCCATGATGACGCCGAGGCTGGCTATCCAGGTATTAAGTTTAGGATATTGTGGAAAATTCATCAGGTCAGCGTTGTAACCCGGCCAAGATAAACCAAAAATCTATATTCGTAAAAAAAGAAATATTACAATAACTTATAATAGTTATCAACAATTTGTGAACAATCCGACACAATGAAATACTTTGATTTGCGTCAAAAAGCACATTGTTGATATGGGGGACCGGTTTTTTACCGTAACGGAATTGGATCATAAGCATAAAATGCTATGGCAAGAGATTTTATTTTATTCGCTCTGCATGGGTCACCTGCAGTGAGACGGTTTTATCACCAACCCGTTGATAAACGGCGATGCATTCCACTGGATATTTCGCTGAGGGCGCACCTTGACGGGGAACAGGGCCCGTACCTGTTTCAGAGTTTGGCATGATCCGTTATTTGCCATTTAACTTGGGCCATAATACATTTTCCCAAAACTGTTATTTCATTTTTAATGCGTTCATGCCATGGAGGTTAGATCCGAGGAAATTGATGACCGACACCCATAATGATAACTGCGCCCTGTGCGGCTTGCCGCTGCGCTTTGGCCACCACGAAAAAACCTTTGGTCATCAGACACTGCTTTTTTGCTGCAGTGGCTGCTTGATGGTCTATACCATGCTGATGGAGGCCAGCGATGCACCGGACCCGGTCCGATTTAAACAGAGCGAACTGTATCGGCGTTGTGTCGCCGCCAACGTGATTCCAGCAAATGAAACGGACTTGGCCGATATCAGCCATGCGCCAACACCATCTATGGCCAAAGAATACCGTGATGTGCCAAAGGATGAGATGCTGTCGCTGCGCTATCATGTTGACGGCATGTGGTGCCCGGCGTGCGCCTGGGTGATTCAATCCGCCCTTGAGAAGGTGAGCGGTGTCCATGAAGCGGTATGTGATTTTGCCACAGACCGCTTGCGTTGCCATTACAATCCCATACAAGTGGATCCCGATACCCTGATGGGTGTCGTCCATAATTTGGGTTATTCCCTGGTTCAAACAGACAGCAGCCGCAAACGGCGATTGTGGCAACGTGAATTTGTCCGCTTGATCATCTGTGCGTTGCTGTCGATCAACGTCATGATGCTCTCTTGGTCGCTTTACTCCGGTTTTTTTACTTCATTGAGTCCATCGGATATTCGCAATATCTCCTGGCCCTTGCTGGTAATGTCGACCCTGGTGATGATCTATGGCGGAGGGCCTTTGTTTCGCAAGGCGTGGGCGGGGTTGCGGGCCTCAGCGCCGGGTATGGAAACTTTGATCTGCATCGGCGCAGGCAGCGCCTACCTTTACAGTATCTATAATTTCAGTATAGGCAGTTTTCATCTTTATTTTGATACGGCCAGTATGCTGATCACGCTTGTGCTTCTGGGCAAACTGCTCGAGGCAAAGGCCAAAGCCAAAGTTCGCCTTGACCTGGAAGGTTTTCTGGCGCTCCAGCCCAATAAAGTCCGCCTGTGCAGCCCTGATTTCCCACAAGGTCGTTTTGTGGCTTTGGCACAGTTGCGCCCGGGGGATCGATTTCGGGTGCAGGCCGATGAGATGATACCGGCAGATGGCCGTATTCTCGGCGGTCAGGGGTGGGTGGATGAATCTGCCGTGACCGGTGAATCACAGGTCAAAACGGTAGGGCCGGACGATAGCCTAACCAGCGGCACCCTTTTGCTGGAAGGCGATGTGACGGTCGCCGCGCGCCGGGTGGGACCCGCGTCTTTGATGGGTCAAATGATCGCGATAATTGAATCCGGTCTGGCCCGGCAAACACGATTGGAGAGCCGGACCGATCGTTGGTTGGCTCTTTTCGTGCCTCTGATGGTGGGGCTTGCCGTGACGACCATGGTGATCGGCCACAGTCTTGGATTGTCATGGACCGAGGCTTTTGAACGGGGTCTCACCGTATTGGTGATTGCCTGCCCCTGCGCCCTGGGCATTGCAATTCCCCTGGCGCGGATTGGCGGTATGTCCGCAGCAGGGCGTATCGGCATACTGGTGCGCGATTTTGAAGCCTTTGAGGGGGTTAACACCATCGACTGTATTGTGATGGACAAAACCGGCACCCTGACCCAGGGCCACTGGTTATTGTCTCAACTGGCACCTTACGGGCAAATGACAGCGGACCAGGCCCTGGCCCTTGCTGCCGGTCTGGAGCAGGGGGTGAACCACGCCGTTGCCCGATCCGTATTGTCCCAGGCGCAACAACAGCAGATTGCCCCGGCACAGGTTACAAAAATCCAAAAACATGCCAACGGCATCAGCGGCAGCTATGCGGGCCATCGTGTAAAAATCGGCACCTGGCAATTTGTGACCCCTGATCCGCCGCCCAAGCAAAATGAAACGCTTTCAAAGGTGCCCTTGTCTGAAGTCTATCTGAGTATTGACCAAAAGGTGTGCGCGACCTTGGGATTTGGGGACCAGTTGCATGCGCGTGCCCCCGCTCTGATCCAGTATTTGACAGAAGCTGGGTTGGCTTTGCATCTTATTTCGGGAGATGCACATACGACCACCCGGGAAGTGGCCCATGGTGTAGGGATTATGCATGCGGCCGGTGGGTTGCTGCCCCATGAAAAATCCGCCTATGTGGCCCGGCTACAGGCCAATGGCCATCGGGTGGCGATGGTGGGTGACGGTATCAATGATGCCCCGGCATTGGCCGGCGCTGATTTGTCTGTGGCCCTTCACCGTGATGCCGCCCTGGCCCAGCAAGCCGCCAGTGTGACGCTCATGCGCAGTGATCCGGCGCAGCTCATCGATTTTTTTAATTTGGCCAAGCAGGTCAACCGGAAAGTCGCTCAAAATTTAGGTTGTGCCTGGGTTTATAATTTGATCGGTATTCCCGTTGCCATGAGCGGTTGGCTTAACCCGCTTGTGGCCGTAATCGCCATGCTGATGAGCAGCCTGACGGTGATCGGCAATACCTTGCTGCTGGTAAGAAAAAAGGGTATGAACAGCTTAGACAGGGGCATGATAATGCCGGTGGATGGGGAATGAAATGGATCAGAAAACGCCTAACATTGATGGGGTCGAGATCGCCAAATTCACGGCCCAGGCGAACCTGTGGTGGGATGAGACAGGTGAATTTAAGGCCCTGCATGAAATTAATCCGGTGCGCTTGGCCTATATCGATACCCAAGCCGACCTTAAAGCCAAGCGAGTGATCGATGTAGGATGCGGCGGCGGCTTGCTGACGGAAGCGATGGCTGCCCGGGGTGCAATGGTGACCGGCATTGATATGGTTGGCGCCTCTTTGAAAATTGCGGCACTGCATGCCAAAAAAAGTGGACGCCGTATCAATTATCAGCTCGCCACCGCTGAAGCCTGGGCAGAGGGGCATGCCGGACAATATGACGCGGTCACTTGTATGGAATTGGTGGAGCATGTGCCCGATCCGGCCCGCCTGGTCCAGGCTTGTGCTCACCTGGTGAGTGCCGGTGGCGATGTTTTTTTTGCTACGGTGAACCGAACCGTGTTGGCCCGTTTACTGGTTATTTGGGTATCGGAGTATGTGCTGGGTATTGTGCGCCGCGGCACGCATGTCTATGCTAAATTTGTGCGTCCCCGGGAGTTGATCCAATGGGGTGCGGCCGCTGGATTGACCCTGCAGAATATATCAGGTATGCGCTATTTGCCGTTTATTGGGTATGCCGCATTGTGCAAAAGCAAAGCGATGAATTATATGGTACATTTCAAGAAGTAAAAGATTAGCATTTACTGCTTCACTCTTACCGCCCTGGCTCTGGAGCCCTCCGGCCTTTGCGATAGTGGGGAAAGCTGCCGATCCAACCGGCCGAGAAGGAACAAGCGATGACGATATGGCAAAATCCACGTTGGTTTGATGCGCGCAAGCGGGTGGAACAGTTGGATGAACATGTCCAATCCACCGGCGAAGCGCGATTTGGATTGCGGACCTATCAGGAAAATGAAAAACACCGTGCCGTAAGGCGTCATTTTAATCGTGTGGCGCCTAAATATGATTTTATGAACTCGTTGCTCAGTATGGGCATACAGCACGCGTGGAAGCGGGCCGCCATTCGTATGCTGGGCATTCAGCCGGGAAGCAGCGTGTTGGACGTGTGCGGCGGCACCGGCGATCTGGCCATATTGGCGGCCCAGCGGACCGGCCCGTCCGGCACGGTGGTGATATACGACATTAATCTGGCAATGATACACGCAGGCCGTCCAAAAATTGATCCGGACCCGGAAATGAACCCCATCGCTTATGTTCAAGGCGATGCCGAGCAGATCAGTTTTCCGGATGCCACCTTTGATGCGGCCATGGTAGGTTTTGGCATTCGAAATGTCACCCACCTCAAGCGCGGCTTTGCGGAAATGCGCCGGGTGCTCAAACCCGGGGGCAAATTACTCTGTCTGGAATTTTCACGCCCAGCCAATCCATTTTTTCGGACGCTTTATGATTTCTATTCTTTCAACATCATGCCTTTGCTGGGGCAACTTCTCGCAGGCTCGGCCGAATCTTACGCCTGTCTGCCTGAGACCATTCGTATGTTTCCGCTGCCCAGTGAGCTTTCGTCCATGTTAACCGACATCGGTTTCAAGCAGGTACGCTTCCGTTCCATGACCAATGGGATTGCTGTGGCGCATGTGGGGGTTCGGATTTGATGGCGATTTACTGAAAGCACAACCCCGCCAACACCAGGACCAACATTGCCAATGGATAGTAGCTGGCCCTGTTGAAAAGGGTCATGGCTTGTTGACGACCGGGGTTTTGGAACAGAGAAAGTACCGGTAGTAAAAGCAGCACGACATTGATTCCCACCTGGGCCAGAAGGGCGTAAACACCAAAGCGCAAAGGAGAGATCCAAAACAGCAGCAGTTGCAAGAACAAGGTGCCCACCAAGGAAATGGCACTGATCAGGCTGGCACGTTCAAGGCCTAATTTGACGGGAATGGTTTGGGCATTGAAATGACGGTCTTCTTCAATATCCGTCCAGTCATTCGGTATGTTTTGGCCGCCGATCTCCCAGGATAATATCCACAGAAAAAGAACGGCCAAAAAGAGGACCGACGGTGTTGGATTAACCGCATAGACCGCCGCTACCGGCCCCAATGCTTTCACGATGCCATTGACCAAAGATCGCAGAGGTGTGATGCGCCATAAGAGGCAATAAAGTGCTTCCAATATGCACCCGCCCATAAAAACGATGAGGCAGATGGGATTGAGCCAGTAAGCCCCGACCATAGCGACAAGCCCCCACACGGCAGTCCAGGCGACGCCGGCGGAAAAGCTTAAAGCGCCTTTGGCCATAGGATGGCGGGTTAACACGCCATCCAAATAGTTTTCGCCATCCTCATATCCCCCAATGCCCACTTTCTCAAAGTCATTGCGAAGATCCACCACATCATTTAAAGCATATACGGCCGTATAGCCGGCAAAAACGGTGATACACCCAACGATGGCGATTGCTAACGGGGGGAAATGGCCCAAACAGAGCAGGGCGGCGGTCGGCGGGGCAGCCATATCGATCAGGCCGTGGGGGGTGCGCGATAGGGCCCAAAAGAATTTAAAGGGCTGGTGGCTGATATCCGAAAGTAAGGATAAAAAACGGGGCACGTAATCAGCTCCTGTTAATTGTTTGCGGTCGAAAACTTTAAAAAGTCAGGTTCTGACAATTTGGCGCGCGTTTGTCAATATGATGGGCCGATTCCAAACTTAAACTTATTATGCCCGGTGCTGATGCCTTATTGCGACAACCCTTGCCTGCGTTTTGGATAGCGGCAGTTTGCACGCCCGATCGATTGATTTTCACTTGGCGTATACGCTGTTGTGTTATCCGAAATATACATCAATGGTATCATTTCTGGCGTTGACGTACTGGATGGTCACGTGTACCAGATCTTCAGGTTTTAAACGAATGCCTTGCGCGCCTGAAAGGGTGCACTCCAACAAGTACTCTTGGAGCAAAACGATAAAGCTGTTGCGCCGTTTGAATAGCACCAGAGCTTCTTTTTTCTGACCGATACAGCCCTCCAAATATTTGAGTATCCAATAGCGATGACGGGCGTATTGAGTGCGTCCGACTTTCGCCATGGGTGCTTCCAAAGCCGCGATAATGGTGTCGATCTCTTCCTGGCTGTAGGGTGCCTCGATACCAACGGACGCTCTGAGCTGACGCTGGGTAATCAAGTCGGTGTACTTTCGGATGGGTGATGTGCCGGTCACATAGCCGGGCAGTCCCAGCCCGGAGTGGGGTTCCGGAACACTGCCCAACTTAAAGCGGTTGATGTGTTTGCGTTGCATCCAGTTTTTGAACAGGGTGCCTTTGTCGCGTGAAAAAAGACGTTCCCTGGGCTCCGGCTGGGAACGGTAGATGGCCGGTATCTTCCTTTGGGATAGATGACGGGAAGCCATATCGTTGGCCAGGATCATCAGCTCAGCCACCATCATGCGACCGACGCCGACGCGATTCACCGTTGTCAGATGGGGTCGCCCGTTACCGTCCAGCCAGACATTGACTTCAGGCAGGTCTATGGACAGCGCCCCATTGTCCATGCGTTGCTCCCGGTATTGTTGCGCCAGAGCGTTCAGCGTCTTGAAGGTTTCCTCTTCCGAAGCCATGGCGTCCACCTCCTGGAAAGTGAGTTGCTGCTTGACACTCACAATGCTGGGCACGATCCGGCAATCCAGGATTTTAGCGTTGGGGGTAATCCGAATCAAGGTGCTGATGGCGGGTCGCTCTCGATCGACTTTAAGGCTGCACAAGTCTTCAGAGAGTTGGTGCGGCAACATGGGGATTTTTTGATCGGGCAGATAGATAGAGCTGGCGCGGGCCATTGCTTCCTGGTCAATGGGATCTGCTTTGGAAATATGGTAACCCACATCGGCAATATGGATGCCCAACACCAGATCGTCTTTTTCCTTGGTGATGCTCAATGCATCGTCAAAATCTTGGGTGGACGGACCATCAATGGTCATGAGGGCCAGATCGCGGAGATCCTGGCGTCCATTGGTGACCGTGGCACTGCTGCGGTATAGGTTGCCGGCTTGGATCTCCACCGCTTCAGGAAACTCGATTGGAATTTTATAGCGCAGCAGGTCAAGATTTTCGTGGGGCTGCCAAATGCCGATATGCACCAAGAAGTTGAAGATGGCCATGGGCGAATCCACCCCGGCTTTCTTGTAAATGGCTTTGGCCACTGCAGCGTGCGGGCTCTCTTTTTCAAAAAGAAAGTAGGATGACAATATCTCCACAATGGCATCCGCATCTTTTGGGGCGAAGACCTGACGACTATTGGTCGCATTTTGCAACCACGCCGCCCCATCACGGATCAAGCGATCCTGACGCGCGGTTTGATCAAGTTGCGCCGCAATCTGTTCCACTTGGGTGACGGTGTGGGGGAAAAAGCGATCCGGCTTGAATTTAAAGTACAACCGATTGTTGAAAAAGGCCCTCAGTGTGGCAGAAACGTGATCATTATTGGTGGCGCCGGGAAAGCAAAAAGCGGTCATGGTGGTCAGATCGATCCACTCCTGCTCGCTGTTAAGGATCTGCCACAGAGACTGGATGTCAATCTGCTCGCTAAGCGTTCGGCGATGTAGCGCAATTTTTTTCAGGGCCGCCACCAGCTTGTCGCGCCCCATGTTGATGTCCAGGGATTGATCGGATTTCAAACACAGGCGGGTCAGTGAAATCATCACTTCACGATTGTGCTCGGTCAGCAGCCGCAGACGCAAATTTTTTTTATCCAAGACGACACCGCAGATGATCTTCTGGGTGTCGATGAATTCCACCACATTGCCCAATTCCATGGCCCTTTTTAACAACCCCCCTCCGGAATGTCAATTGACCCCTTGCTGCATGAAATTTTAACCAAATCAATTGGTTGACCTGGGATCTCTTTGGCCTTATGGTATGCGACCGGAGGCGTGGGCCCGGAGGCTGCGCCTCCGGAGTTTTAGGTTTTAACTCAACTTTCGGCTTTCGCCACTTTTCTGCAATAGGCGCCGCCAGCGGGTGGTTTGTGTCATGTCAGCAGCGAATTTTAGTGTCACTTAGGCACAGCGAAGGAAAAGTGCCCCGCACTGTTTGAGCACAGCGAGTTTGCGGGG
>JBNKKB010000081.1:0-14392 GCA_050291605.1 Desulfobacteraceae bacterium
GCTACGGCTCTCCAATCTCCTTTGCGGTCTCACGGACCATTAAACATGTCGAACAGTAGCCTTGCTGTCCAAAACTATTTTATTTGGCACAGCATATATCAATTCACAGCTTATGAAGACTTTTTATCATTCCTCCTTTAATTCGAATCATAGCACTTTGCCGGAACTTTCAGGCTTTTGTGGGGCTTTTGGCATACCCTAACTTTTTAACTTTATACCAAAATTTTAAACTGGCGCTAAAGAAATCTAACAAGTGATTCCTAAGATGCAAGCATTTATTTTTCTAAACTACGCGTTGAGGTGTTCAAAAACGTCCTAAGAGAGGATCAGGGACAACAGAGTTGTGTCTGTTTCCCAGAACCCACGATTACTCCTGATGCGTCCATGGCATCTACCTTAATTGAGTAACGGTGCCGGCCAGACGGAGGGCATGGTCCTGTGTAGCGTTTCAGCGCGCCTGCACGGATAACTTTCGAACCATCATATTTAATGGTGCCACCACCATGATTGAAGTCCGGCTTATCTAAGTCTATCATGATTACCTTTAGCTTTTTTGTGGTCGATGGAATTCCTGTCACCCTAATTTCTGGTGAGACAGGCGAACATTTATGGGCGGATGTCCATTTGAATTTCACCTGCAGGCTTGCTGCGTTTGGGGCCACCTGGGTTGTCACGCACGCCGTAATGGCTGATAAAAAGAAAAGAACGGTGCATAGAATTTGAGATAAATGCTTCATTTATCAATCCTCCATATAGTTGACGAAATACCGGCAGCAGTATTTCCAGCATAAACTTCATCAAGTACAGGCACAGCAGTGAGAAACACCTTTTAAGCATTTCGGTCATAGGTTTTTCTTATGAGGATTCAACACTGCCTTGGACAGGTTCATTGCGTTTTATCAATCTTTTTTAGCGTTGGGCGCACAATTAAGAACTCGTAACCCGCAGCAAATCCGAATATAAATAAGAAAGCGGGTATGCCCATGAGGTGGTATTTGCCAATTAACCACAGGTTGATAACTATAACTATGGCACCGATCAATCTTAGCATCGTTGAATTTTTCATCTTAGGATCTCCTTTTTCCTGGGACAACGTTCCGAATCAGCGGGTGCACGAACCTGGTAATTCACAGAAAATGACGATTGTAATCTTAAATTTCTAATTACACTAAATATGATCATAGGACAGCTAAATGAAAACTGGTTTCTGTTTATCATTTTATTCATGCAAAGCGTCAATCCAGGTCTCGGTAACCCCAGCTTTAGGCGCCCCCAGTGCATCGTACAGCCCCATGTACGCAAAACCGTTTAACAAGTTATAGGTGCCTGAATCCAAAACGCCATCGTGCACTGTCCATGAGCCGATGGCCTCATAATCATCTAAAAACGATTGCACGTAAAATTCAAAGCTTTGCGCTTTGGCCGTATTTAAAAAGGACGCCAACCAGAAAGCCTGGCTCGTCAGGTCTGCCGGGATCTGAACAAGATACCCTCCCATAAATATCATAGTGGGATCCGATCGGGCACCCAGCTCGGCAATGGCGATCGGCTTGGTCCAATTGAAACGATCCAGCGCTGTTGCCGGATTGAGGTACGGATAGAGAGGCGCCCGCAATAGACAATCCCCGACGCCGTCCCAATCATTGGGATACAAACGCATCAGATTGTCATCGCCCACGTCCATCAACAGACTGTCCGGATAGAACGAAAGCGCCAGAATTTCCAGGCGGTTTCCCTGGTCCAGATCGCCGACAGCGCTCAAATCCAGCGGGTAACAGGTTGCAGGGACCGGCGCGGCATAGGCCGGTGGAGTGGGATCGCCGGTGCAGGCTTCAAAAGCCAGTGGACCATGGCACACCTCGGCGTCATAGCCAAGGAGCTGCTGCAAGGTCAAGGTGGCAAACACTTTGACCTGTGCGCCCACTAGGGGGCGCACCGTATCGAAGACATGGCGGTAGAGCTGGACCAGGCCGTCCCAATTTGCAGGACATGGGTCCGGCATCTCTTTGAACAGATTGGCTTCCACCATCAGGGCCAGATAGTCCGGTTGAAGCTTATCATACAAATACATCACGAAGTTGGTGTAGCTGCGCTCCAGATCGAAAGATGCGGACACCGGTCCACTGCCCGGATCATAGGTGAATTGGATTTGCGTCCCCGGTGATAGCACGGGACACGCGCCGGTCACCTCAACGTTCAGCGTTTCATTCACGCGATAGGGTTGTATTCCGTTGCGCTGACCGTTCAACAACCCGACGGCCAAATAACCGCGGGGCATACGGTCGAAATGCGCTGCGAATGCATTGATCCAGTTGCGCAGCCGCTCATCGATGCGCCCGTCGAAAAAATCGACCCGGCTGACGCCCTGGGGTGGGATTGCGTCAAAAGCCAGCCACGGGATGGAGCGGTCCCAGTGCAACACGGCCATATTTGAGTGGGCCGCAATACGGTCCAGCCATACCGCCGTTGCGGTTTCCTCCTCCAGCGAAAGATTACACTGATTCGGCAGGCAGGTATCGTCCTGAAGATTGTGTTGCACTTTAAACTGCAAAAGCCCCATCTGCAATTCGGAACCGTTATCGGCATGGTCGTCGCCATTACCACCCCCGCCGCAACTTGCAAGCATCAATATCAACAAAAGAAAACCAGAATGGATGATGGAGAATCGTCCCTTTGCCGAAATAGTTCTTCCAAAAAGATTCAGAAACCGAAACATTGGGGTTCATCTTTCCCTTGCTATAGATATTTGCTGGACTCGTGCTGCAGGTAGGTATTAAACCCACCGCTAAGATTTCTGACCTGAAAACCGTACTGGGACAGCGCGCGAGCCGCATAATAGGAGCGTTGCCCCACGAAGCAATATGTCCAAATGGGACGATCACTAGGCAGTTCGTCCAGCCGGTCGCGGATTTCGTCCAGGGGCAGGTTCTGTGCATCGTCCACATGGTCGCGTTTGTACTCCATGGGTTCGCGCACATCCAGGATCAGGGCGCCGCCGTTGTCCAGATCTTCCCAGTGGACTTGGTCGATGTCGCCGCGCAGGACGTTGGCTGCGATCATGCCGGCCAGATTGACGGGGTCCTTGGCCGAACCGAATTGGGGCGCGTAGCAAAGCTCGGCTTCTTCCAGATCGAATACCGTGGCCTTCATCTGGATGGCCATGGAGATCACGTCGATGCGTTTTTCAACGCCGCCGGCGCCCACGGCCTGGCCGCCGATGACCCGGCCGTCCCTTTTGCGGAAGATCAGCTTCAAGCTGATGGGACTGGCTCCCGGATAGTAACCGGCATGGTGGCCGGGATAGAGGTAAACCTTTTCCATCTGGTCCCAGAGCCCCAATCTTTGAAGCCGCTTTTCACTTGAGCCGGTGAAGGCCACCACCTGATCCAGGACGCCGACCACCGACGTGCCCTGCACCCCCCGAAAGGAGGCATCCCGGCCCATGATGACATCCGCAGCGATTCGGCCCTGGCGGTTGGCCGGTCCGGCCAGGGGTATCACGCTGAGCGACTCGGTCACCACATCCCGGACTTCCACGGCATCACCCACGGCCATGATATGCGGGTCGCTGGTCTGCATGCGCGTATTGACCTGGATGCCGCCGCTCTTACCGATCTGGACGCCGGCTTTGATGGCCAGGTCGATATGCGGGCGTACTCCGATGCACAGGATCACCAGGTCCGCTTCGACCCGCTCGCCCGTATCCAACTCTGCAAACAGGGTGTGTCCCTGGTTGTTTTTGTCAAAACGGGTGACGCCGCAATTCAAACGTAAATCGATGCCTCTTTTAATCAGCATTTGATGGATCGGTGCCATCATTTCCGGATCCACCACCGGCATGACCTGGTCCTGCTTTTCCACCAGGGTGACTTTCAGACCCCGTTTGCGCAAATTTTCAGTCATTTCCATGCCGATATAGCCGCCGCCCACAATCAGCGCGTGTTTGGCCTGATAGCGGCTGATCCAGTCTCGAATCAGGCGGCTGTCCGGTATGGTGCGCAGCGCAAAGATACCTTCCAGATCAATGCCCGGCAAGTTTGGACGGATGGGAACCGCTCCGGGAGACAGAACCAGCACGTCGTAGGGCTCGCTGTACTGCTCGCCTGTATTCAAGTCCTTGACTTGAATACTTTGGTCGCCGCTGTCGATGTCGATCACTTCGGAGAGCAGGCGCACCTCGATGTTGAACCGCTTGCGAAACAGCTCGGGGGTGGCAATGAGCAGGTTCTCTTCCTTCTTGATAACGTCGCCGACGTGATATGGCAGGCCGCAATTGGCAAATGATACGTAGGGTCCGCGGTCGAACACGATGATTTCCGCGGCTTCGGACATCCGCCGCGTACGGGCCGCGCACGATGCGCCGCCGGCCACGCCGCCCACAACCAGGATTCTCTGTTTTGCTTGCATGCGTATCTCTTTTCCCGGTGCCCTCCGGCGCTCATGTGATTCAGCCAAAAGATCGCCCGGTGATTTGATATTGTTTTGATGCCAAAATCGTAAAGATTAATTTAGCGACTCCACCCATGAAGGTCAATTAAATCTTTGGTTGCCGGGGTTTGGCAATGGATTTCCAAAACTTGGTTTCTGGATGGATACGGTCCGCGGTTCATGTTACAGGTCCATCGGAAGATCCAAAATTCATAATATGCTAATTTAAATGACCCGAATTACCCCTGCCGGCGGCCCTTGTGCAGATAGATCAACAGGCAAAATTGCAAGGCCATCATGGTAAGCGCGCCGGCATAAGACACCCATGACAAATAGGCTGCGTCCGTGACCTGTTGAAGGGTATAGTATGAGATCTGATCGTCGATCAGGGCGATGCCCGGCGGCAATAGCATCAGGGCCATACGGTTAATCCGGGCTGAACGGTTGAAATACAGGAGGTGCCCGGCCAGACAGATCAAGATCAAACCGTAATTGATATGATGAATTTCATACCCTGCGAGCATGAAAGAACGTTGCTCATTGGCGATTTCCAGCATCAGCCCGACGACTTGCAGGATACGGGATCCAAAGATGATCAGCAGCAGGAAAATGCTAAAAATCTTGATGGGATGCTTCAGTCCCACGGGGAGGGGACGGGAAGTGGCTGCTTGACCCGGTCTCAGACTGACCATTCCAAAAACGATCACCGCCGACAAGAGAAAAGTGAGACTGCCGCCGATACTGGCGGTGGAATAGAAATAGTCACTGGTGGATTGCCGAATGACCATAGAAACGATCTGGTCAAAACTGCCCCCCAGGAAAAACCAGAAATATACGCTTTGACGACCCGCAAAAAGCAAGGTTGCGTAAAGCGTCACTGCTGCCAGGCAAATATGGCCGAAATCGATTGAAAAATCACCGAGGATAATGGGAAAGAGCATGGGTTGCAGTACTCTGGAAAATGCCATCCCACACACAATGGGCAATAAGTAGGATTTGAATAAATTCATTATCGATAATTGCAGCAGCGGTTAGAATTTTTTCCCGGCTCCGTTTTACTGCACGGTCCGGTTCCAAAGGGTTTGCTATGTTCGCATGAATTTTGAAAGATATTTCAGTACAGCACCGATAGCCGGCGGTAAGGAGAAGCTTCCCAGGAACCTGTACATCGTTGCCAGTTCCATTGGCCATTCAGGAATGCCGCTGACTTGCTTGTGCATATTTTTCAAGATATCCAGTTGCTTCGACTGCCCCTCGATCTCTTTGGGGTCCTGGGTGCCCTGGTTTAAGTCATTGAGCAATTCCTCATTGCGCCGATTGTATTGGTCCGCAATTTTTTGCAAATACGATTTTTTAGCCATCTTTACTGCGCGGCGAAATGAGATGATGGGCGGAAAAAACACCGTAGACAAGACAGGCAGGAAAAGAATGATCAGCAGATAGTTGTGGCCCGACGGAGGAGTGGCTTCTTTGAAAAAGGAGGCCAGCAGCATTACCAGAAATGGAACCATGACATAGACAAATGAGATTGCCGTCTCGGATAGAATCGAAAAACCGCCGGTCTTATCGGTTGCCAATGGCTTGATCCGCAAAAGATCATGCCTGGCAATACCTTTACAAAAGCCGAACAGGCTGCCAATCAGGTTGATGAGTTTGGCCAGAATAATGGGTACCAAACCGTAGCCGAAGATAACCCACAATCGTGCCGTCGCCCATGAATAGCGACCCATCTGATAATCTGTGTCCCACTTCGGCAGGTCCACGGCGTTGAGCAGATCGATCTCTTGCCGCTCGCCATCCATGATCACGAATACCCGATCGGCGCTGTAGATATGTGTAGATTGAGGATTCGTACAAATTATGGTATTCCAGACGATGAATACAAGTCCGGCCGTGAACCCTGTCCATTTGCACCATCGCCAAATGTTTTTCCCCGCCAGGCTCTCTTTGGTTCGCGCGAGAATACTTTCATAGGTCGCGTATCGCTGGTTGCTGACGCTCAGATCGATGGACCTGCGAATGCCGTCAAAGAACCGCTCCATTCTTCTGACGGATTTGGCCAATAGCAATATGGCCCAGGGGACAAGGATGAAAAACGGCCAAACCATCGTATCCCCTATGAAGCTCATGCCGATGACTTCCATGGTTTGGACCATCTGGCTGTGGCGCAGATATTTGTTGACCGCGGCACGTAACTCTTGCGCGCGGTTTTCCGGCAGATCTTTAAGCAGCAGTTGGCGGTCGAGATAATGTGCCCTCATGTTGATGTAGTATTGAAGATCGCCGTTCGTCTGGGAAGATTGCGCACCGCTATCAACGACATTGGCGGTTTTTACGTTTTTTAAAAGGTGTTTTTTTTCCAGTTGATCCACAATTGCGGATCGATACTGGTCAGCGGCCCGGGTTCCGATATGCTTTCCGACGGTATCCATCAATCCTTTGACGGACAAGAAGATTTCGCTTTTCATGGGCTGCAAGCGGGTCAGGATATCTTCCGGAACATTCATACGCCGCAAGCCCCTAAAAGAGCGCGACGTCAGGCGGACGGCGGTGAACGCCTCGGAAAGCTCATGGTATTGATCTGGTGTCAGGACGGCGATCTGTTTTTTAGCGGTTACCGATCCCGGCTTAAAGCGGTTTTCAGATATTGAGGCCGCGGCAGTCAGTAGAAAAGGGATTGTGATCAATAAAAACAGGTGGGCGATTTTTTTACGCCTGTCCAGGCCGATCCGGGCAGAGATAAAATTTAAAATGGGATCGCTGGTCCATATTTCCGTTTGACTGATCGACGACAATTCAAGATCGGTTTGGTCCGGGTTCATCCTGTGGATTCCTTTGACGTTAATTCCTTCATCACCAACGGCGCGTTGTCGCAGAATATGACATCGATATCCGGTCGTTCTGCATAACGCAGGTAATCAGCCGTATTAGCGACACTGAAGATCCATAGCTGCAGCTTGCGGTGCCGGCAATAGGAGATCAGGCGCTCATGGATCATCGAGTGATGCAGGCAGATGCCGCCCCGGGTGGCAGCCAAAACGTGGGCCAATTCCTCCGGCAATTCCTGGGATATCAAGGTGTGCTGATAGCCCTGCTTGAGGGCGCCCAAGTCACTTGCGATTCGGCGCTGACCCAAAATGGCGAAGGGCTTCAGGGGCACAATCAAATCTTTCAACAACCAGTTGATCATCCTGCCCGCACTTCCCAGCCGGAAGACGCTCCAATAGGAGAGAAACAAGGGGCAAGCGGCCCCTAATGCGTGCAAGTTTAGTATCGATTGCGGCATCCATGAGATGAAATAAACGCTGTCCTCAAGCGCATATCGCCGAACAAGGTCGAGATGCTGGGCTTCATAACCGTTGTCTTTGATATCGATGCAGAGTCTCTGGCCCTTGTACCGTCTTGCGGCATAGCGGGCAAGGGCATCTTTTAACGATAGCAGCGATTCTCCGTTGGCATAGCGGACCTGATTCAAAACCGAAGATGCAGTCGTTGCAATTTGGTATCTGGTTTTTCGGCCTTTGAAAATGTGATTATGGTGCAGATAAATCGCGCCGTCCGAACTGACGCGGGTGTCCACTTCTAAGTAGGGCACCTGGGAAGCAGTTGCCCTATCAAAGGCAGATGGCGAGTGTTCGATTGTCCCAAATCCGCGCAGGCGGTGGCTGAGCAGTTTGCCGGTAAGGTCCATGGTGTCCAATGCCGGAATAATGACCCGTTGGTTTGAAAGTTAGGTGGTTGCTGATGCCCCTGAGTATGCCTATGCGCAAGTAGTATGTCAATAATCATGTTGTTACAATACGTTGTGAAGGCTGCGCCCCGTACGTCAGAGAAGTCCGAGACCTGGTGACCCCAGTCAATCTGCCCATCAAGGCCTCCGATCGGTTCTCCCAAACATAGCCATCGCTATTTGCGCCTCCGAATATGCCAAGATGACCCATTTGTGTCAATATCTATATCAATACAGCATGTTGCGCGAACCTTTACAGCACATTCAAAAGTCCCTCACGTTGTAAGGCCGAATTTTACGCCCAAAGGTTAACCGATGCACGAAATGGAGTGCAAAGGAGCTCAGCATGATGACACCGCCAACAGATAACGCCTCACATTGCGAAACACGGGGGATAATCTCATGAACACAGCAAGTTTTAAGGACAGGATAACTGCTGCTCCAAACATGAAGAAGGCAACATTTTCTTTTCGGCTTTTTATTATCATGGCCCTATTTTTTATAGTGGCGATATGGATGGATGATTGGATTCGAGGCGAACTGGGTGTTGGGGAAAAAATAATAGAAATTGCAGGAGACAAAAGAGGAATGGGTATCTTGGTAGCCGGTGGGTCGATTTATATTTTGCTATTGAGCATGCCTTTTGTTCCGGGAGTGGAACTTGGCATTTTGCTGATGTGTATTTTTGGGAAGGAAGGCATCCTCTTTGTCTATATCGCAACCGTTATCGGTTTGGTGATAGCTTTTTTGATGGGGCGTATGCTTCCGGCAAAGTGGATCAACGCCCTGTCAAAAAAGCTGGGATTTTCTCAACCCGGCGACAATCCATCTGATGAGATTATTTTCATGCTGAGCCACTTTTTCCGCAGCAAAAAGTGGCTCAGCATTTTATTTTCAGACTATCGCTATCTGGTCATCGGCATTTTGTTCAATATGCCTGGAACTTACCTCATCGGTGGAGGAGGCGGGATTTCTTTCGCCTGCGGAAACAGTCGAAGCATCTCATTTAAATGGTTTTTGCTAACCGTCGCTCTGGCTGTTGCACCCGTACCTTTACTTGCATTTTTAGGTGTCATTCAATTAGGGGCTTTCCTGCATCATTAAGCTCCGGCCCTCAGGCGAGTCTTAAGATCCACAGCCCTGTGTCCTGGAGGTACAGAAGCCTTTGATATTCACCATTCACATTTACGGTTATGCAGATCCAAAATGATCCGTCTACGCTACTTTCTGTGTCGCGAACTGCAAACCGGGTGGATCCGATGCTCCGGGATGAGCGGCGGCAGTTCCAGGGCGAAGGCATCGGCGATGGCCTGGTAGCCGTATTCATTGGGATGGATATTCTGGTGGCTGCACATCCAGGTCCATGCACAGACGGTGTCCACACTGTCCGGGATAT
This sequence comes from Desulfobacteraceae bacterium, assembly GCA_050291605.1. Taxonomy (GTDB): domain Bacteria; phylum Desulfobacterota; class Desulfobacteria; order Desulfobacterales; family Desulfosarcinaceae; genus JARRKU01. The sequence continues at coordinate 9,555 of JBNKKB010000081.1, forward strand.
CATTATGGTTGTCATCAGTGACCAGGTCGCCGGCCCCGAATGCTTCGGCCACGTCTGCCACCGGGATGTCGAATTGGGTATAAACACTTTCCAAAGCGCCATTGATCTGATCCTGCAGGGTCGCCGTCAGCGCAGCGGTACCTGTATCGTCGAACCAAAAGACCAGCAAGGGGTTATAATAATTCATCCCCACGATGGGGACATCCGGTCCTGCGGCTTCTCGCAGGGTCGCCAGGGCGTATGCAAGATTGTCAGCCAGGTGTTGGATGGTTTCACTGATGCATTGCAGATCGATCTGAGTGCCATGAAGGCAACCCAGAACATCGTTGGCTCCCAGATCGATGGTGATCAGACCGATCTGCAATGCATACCATTGAAAACCGTCGATTCATCTTATCCTCCCTTTTGTTGGGTAAATGATGATGCCATTCAGGACAGCGCTCATATCCCACAGGCTCCCCATTAATCCAAGGGCACTCCTGCATTCGAAAGCATCGGTGGATTTAGCGCAATGCGTAGAAATTTGATCCATTTGATATTTTGATGATATGGGTCTATTTGGTTAGCATACGAACTATATGGTTTGTATACAAACGCGACGAGCCGTATGCAACCCAAAACCGGGCAATCTTTAAAAATCCACCATCAAGTTAAATACTATGGTGTGGTGGGCCTGACGAGCTCAGAAACGCAAAGAATAAATCGTCGATACGGGTTGCAAGTGCACCCACGGCAATAAAATGCTGGTGTACTTGCAACCCGAATCGACTGCTGCTATATATAAACGCTTATCCGGCTCACTTGGACGCTATCGAGCTGGCCATAGTAGCGGATTTCTGGAAAAGGCGGCTGCTTCCGAGGCTTCTTTCTTGCACCGGCGAGCAGCAGGGAGCACAATAGCGTCGTCCATATTGCACTGGTTAATTATGGAGTGGAAAATCGAAATAAAAGGCAATAAGCAATATGTTGAAGTCATTACCAGCGGAATTGCTGATAAAGATGGCTCATTAAATATGGCAAAAGCAATAGCGCATGCAATGAGAACCAATCGGATAACTAAGGTATTAATCGATCATCGCAACTTGACCGGCGTTACCGGAGATACTTTGGATATCTATAAGCGTCCGAAACTATTTCCAATAATTGGCATGTTGTTAAAGATCAGGGTGGCGGAGATCATTAAACCGGAACATCGTGACCACTTTAGATTCTTCGAAACGGTGTGCGTCAATAAAGGATACCAAATTTCCATATTTCAAAATAAAGAACAAGCACGATCCTGGCTTCTTGAATAAATCCAAAGCGCATGCATGTGATCCCCTTCACTAACTCCGTCCGATTTAGATAATGGCACCTTCCTAAAGCCTCCATACTCCAAACTACATATTTATGCACCATCCTTTGGGTCGGGGATACCCTTCATGCAGGGAATGTCCACTTGGCACAGACCGCAGACCGACACTTCTATGCCGTATTTATCTTTCATGATTTTAGGCATGCTGACCTCGGTGTAGTGCTGGCAGCGTTTCTTGTCATGGCCGTCGTTATCAATGGCATGGATCGGGCACCGTTTGATGCATTTGCCACAGGTGCCGTGAGAAAAAAACAGGCAATACGCGTGATGATCTTTGTAAGGCCGAGGTGTGGGAGGGATGCTGATGCGCGCCACCACGGAACCGGTTCGCATGGCCTTGCCTTTGGGCGTGATCAGTCCGTCGCTCAGGCCGAAGGTGCCCAGGCCGGACGCATAGGCGGCGTGCCGTTCGGACCAATTGGAGCAGGGCGCATAGGGCCCCTGATCTGAGCGGCTCCAAAATTCGGCCTGCATGGGTGCTACGGCATCAACTCCCTTAACGCTTAGAGACTCAACCACATGTTTGCGCAGGGCATTATTAAAGGCTTCTCCATGAAGCCGGACTTGCGCCCAGCTATGGGAGGGCCGTTTGGTCTGCATGGTCTGTTCGGCGCAGGTTTCCGCGGTTTGGGGTAAAATCCAGCTGATTACTGTGAGTTCGTCACCCGTGGCAATGGAGGCGCCGGCAAAAGCGTGGCGATAGATTTGCACCGGTGTCAGATAAAATTCACCGATGTGGGAGACATACTCATCATAAATGGCATCGCTGCCACTGCTGAACCCTACCAACGGAGCGTCAAATGCCTTTCGGGCCATATCCGGCCCCAAGCGGTTATGCGGTGATTGGGCTACATAATGGTTGATGAGTTCTTCGATCCAAACACGGGGATTGTCCAAAGGTGTCATGGCCACACTCCTTTTTGCACCAGTGGACCATGCTATCACAAACATTCCACACTTTACAAACGGTTCGATAATCGCCTTAGGCATGGGGTTGAAATATGACTTCCGGAATAGACGAAGGAGAGCTCCATGGCTTCAATCCATTTTCTGCTTTGGAAAAAGTTACACTAAATTCCTCGCGGAACAATGGTATTGAAGCATTAACTGTTTTCTATCCTTCCACTTTTAAGCTGCATCACACAATCAGCCACACGGCGTACCTGGTCCATATAGTGGGACACCACTAGAAGTGTGCAGTGAGACTTGAGCATGACCAGCAGATCCTCTATGATCCCACCGGCCTTGATATCCAGAGAGGCGGTGGGCTCGTCCAGCAGCAGCACTTCCGGTTTTAGGATCATGGCCCGTGCAATGCACAGCCGCTGCTGCTGTCCACCCGACAGGGTACGGGCGTCGGCAGCCAGGCGGTCTTTGACTTCGTCCCATAAAAAGGCCTGGCTAAGGGATGCATGGACGCTGCTGTCGATCTCTTGTTTATCTTTTACGCCGGCGAGTTTTAATGGAAAAGCCACATTTTTAAAAATACTCATGGGCAAAGGATTGGGGTCCTGAAAGAGCATGCCGACTTTTCGACGCAACCGGTTTATTGGATAGCCTTTACTGTTGATATTCACCAGCTGGTTGTCGAAAAGGATATCGACCCGTCCCTCAACTCTGGCTCCGGGGATCTCTTCCCACAAGCGATTAACCGTGGTGAGCAGTGTGGACTTGCCCTGGCCCGATGGACCGACAATGGCGGTGATGGAACGCTCGGCAAAACCCACGCTGATGCGGTCCAGAATACACCGGTTGCCATACCAGAAGGACAGATCCGTCAGCTCTATTTTGTTATTCTCCATGTCCATTTTTCATATCCGAAGACGAAAGCGCTTGGCCAAGCAATTTTTTATAACAAAACTCATAAAAAACAGAGTACTGCATAGCATCAGCAAGACGATTGCCGCACCATACCCCCTGAGCAACTCCTGCGGGTCCAAATATTGGGACGAAATGTAGTAGATGTAAAACGGCAAAGCTTCATAAGTGGTTAGCAAAGAATCCGGAATGCCGGCTGTGGCCACAGCGCCGGTGAGCATAATCACCGCCGTATCTTCCGCACAACGTCCAATGGAAAGGATCACACCGCTGACGATACCGTCCAGGGCCCCGGGTAGAAGCACAAAGCAGATGTTCTGCAACTTGCTTGCCCCCAACGACGGAGCCGTAATGCGGTCCATGGCCGGCAGATCCTCCAGGGCGGCCTGTGTACTGCGGATGAGATAGGGCAGGACCAGAAACGCCAATGCCATGGCTGAAATCAAAAGGCAGGGATAGATTCTGCCGCTCAGGTGATGGTGCAGAAATACCGTCAGTGAAAAGCCGAACAGTCCCACGACAATGGAAGGGATGCCGGCCAGGATATCGAATAAAAAGCTGAGAAACGCCTTTACACGTCCGCGGCTGTATTCGGCCAGGTAGATACCGGCGCCGAGCCCCACCGGCAGGGCAAGGCTGACAGCCGTAAGCACCAGGGCAAGGGTGCCCACAATGGCCGGCAGGATACCGTCGAAGACCGGCTTTTGCAGCAGCAGGGCCGCCAAGGGTTTAGTCTCGCCGAAGATCAGCCGAAGGTTTAAGACAGGTAGTCCCTTCAACAGCAAAAAGCAGAGTATGACTGCAACAGCTCCCACCAGCACGAGGCTGCTGATCCAGCTCCAGACGATAATCAGCCGGTGGCCCGTGGGATTCATCGTATCTCCATGCGGTGGGTCCCCAGACGGCGCATCACTACTACCGCCAGGGTTGTGGCCAGGTAAAGGGTCAAGCCGCAGATAAACAAGGTGCGGAATTCTATGCTGTCGAAATCGGCGGCGATGATCAGGGCGATATGGGCGGTCAGGGTCCGGCTGGCATCCAGCATCGATTCCGGCGCCGCCACGGCATTGCCGGCCAGCATCAGGGCGATCATGGTATCGCCCACGGCCCGACCGAAGCCCAGGACCAGGCCGGCCAGAATACTGCGCCAGGCCTGGGGAAGCATGACATAGATCAGGCGCTGAACCGGTGTGCCGCCCAGGGCAGCCACAGCGTGGCAGTAGACCCTGGGGACCCTGTCCAACCCATCTGAAAAAAAGAGAATCATGGTGGGGGACACCAAAACAGCGAGCAGCAGCCCCGCCGTAAGAATGCAGAATCCTGAACCTTGGCCTGCAACCTCCCGCACCAAAGGCACCAGCAGGAAAATGCCCACAAATCCATAGATGACCGTAGGGATCCCGGTCATGAACTGCACCAGCCGATGAAGGATGCGGGCCGGTCCTTTAGGTGCCGTCACGGTAATAAAGAAGGCACAGCCCAGGCTCACGGGTATGGCGGCCAGCAGCCCGAACAGGGCAATGCAGAGGGTCCCCAGGATCATGGGACGAATGCCATAGCTGTGGTGATCCGGGGACCACGGCCCCCAGAGTATCTGGAAAAACTGCCCGTGTTCAATGATGGGCAGGCCCAGGACCGCCATAAAGATAAACACCATGATGATAAC
>JBNKKB010000082.1:0-8821 GCA_050291605.1 Desulfobacteraceae bacterium
CCCATATCATTTAAATGTCGCGGCGAGACGCCGCTCCCACAGTTGCATGGCGAAACAAAAGATAGCCATTGCCATGAACATCCCTTTGACCAAAACATCTGCGCATGGACCGCTGAATCCTCTGTTATTAATTATACCAAACCCGGCACAAAACACCCTATATGGATATCCGGCATCAGCCAAACCACCCTATATGGTAGTCTTTGTCCTGACACCCCAAGTTCCCGAGGATTTCCAAAACAGGTTGCCTGCCGGCGCGCCATTGGGTATTGTAAGCAAAACGAAATTTTAATAGACACAATACCTTCATTTTAAACTTTACACTTTAATCTTTAAACTAATTGCATAACCGCGAAATGATATCGCTATCTAATCTTCAACCGGAAGCCACACCTGGGGCAAAAATCCTCAGGAATGCAAAAAAAATGACCATTAAACACAAACTGCGACTTGCAAGATGAAACAAGCGGACACCCCCCACGCTAGCGCGACACCCACAGAAAAAACACCGACCCCTGCAGCCACAGGCACTTTGGGCACCTTTGCCGGGGTATTCACTCCCAGTGTTTTGACCATTTTGGGCATCATTCTCTTTTTGCGTCTGGGCTATGTGACCGGCAGTGCCGGCATGGGGCGGGCCCTTATCATCATTGCCATCGCCAACCTGATCTCCATTCTCACCAGCCACTCCCTGGCGGCCATTGCCACAAATTTAAAAGTCAAAGGCGGTGGCGACTACTATTTAATCTCCCGCACCTTGGGGCACCAATTCGGCGGGGCCATCGGCATGGTGCTATATCTGGCCCAATCGGTATCGGTTGCCTTTTATTGCATCGGTTTTGCCGAAGCGCTCAGCGCCATGCTGTCCGACCTGCCCTGGCTGACACCCCAAATCATCGCCGTCACCGCCGTGGGACTGCTCTTTATCCTGGCCTGGCTGGGTGCCGACTGGGCCACCCGATTCCAATACGGCGTCATGGTACTGCTGGCGGCGGCGCTTTTCTCCTTTTTCATCGGCGGCCTGCCCCAATGGGAGTCGGCCACTTTTTCAGCCAACTGGGATCTGCCCGACAATGCCCCGCCCTTCTGGATCGTCTTTGGTATCTTCTTTCCCGCAGTCACCGGCTTCACCCAAGGGGTCAGCATGTCCGGCGACCTCAAAGATCCGGGCAAAAGCCTGCCGCTGGGCACTTTTCTGGCCGTGGGCGTCTCGATTCTGGTCTACTTTTGCGTGGCCGTTGTCTTTGCCGGCGTATTGCCCAACCAGGTGATGATGACCGACTATCAATCCATCAAACAGGTGGCCCGCTATGGGGTACTGATCGACGCCGGCGTAATTGCAGCCACCCTTTCATCCGCCATGGCCTCTTTCCTGGGGGGACCGCGCATCATGCAATCGCTGGCCGCCGACCGTATCTTTCCGTTTTTAACGCCCTTTGCCAAGGGTGCGGGTCCCACAGCCAACCCCCGGCGGGCCACACTCCTGACCCTGGTCATCGCCGTGGCCACCATCGGGCTGGGCCAACTCAACCTGGTGGCGCGGGTGGTCTCCATGTTCTTTCTGATATCTTACGGTCTGCTCAACTATGCTACCTTTTATGAGGCCCGCACTGAAAGCCCCTCTTTTCGACCCCGCTTTCGATGGTTCAACAAGTATTTGAGCCTGCTGGGGTGCCTGATCTGTCTGGGCATCATTCTGGCGTTGGACATTCAAAACGGCCTCATCGCCATGGCCATCCTGCTGGCCATCCATTACTACCTGAAACGCACCGCCGGCGCCGCCCGATGGGCCGACAGCAGCAGCGCGCACGCCTTTCAAGTCATTCGCAATCAACTGCTGGCCATGGCCCCGACACCCGAGCATGACCGCAACTGGCGACCCCATATATTAGCCTTTACCAACGATAGCGAGCGCCGGGACGCCTTGATGACCTTTGCCCAGTGGATTGAAGGCCACAGCGGATTGATTTCTGCGGTACGCATCATTGAAGGCACCGGACCCTTGGCGCGTAAAGCACAGCGTGAAGCCCGGGCCGAGCTGCAGCGCCACATCGCCGATCGCCAGTTGAACATCTTTCCTCTGGTGGTACGTACCGAGAATGCGGCCGCGTCGCTGCCCATGCTGCTGCAAAGCTACGGTGTGGGCCCCTTGCACGCCAATACGGTGCTAAGCAACTGGTACGGCCAATCCGGCACCGGTGTCCCAGGCCTGCCGGCGCTTAAATTCGGGCGCAACTTAAAAACCGCATTTGGTTTGGGTTTCAATCTGGTCCTGCTGCACCAGGACCCCACCCGGACGACCCCAGGTGCATCCGTTGATGGCAATGGGCAGCGCATCGATGTATGGTGGCGCGCCGATGCCACCAGCCGCCTGATGTTGCTCCTGGCCTACCTGATGACGCGCCACAAGGTTTGGCACAAAGCGCACATTCGGGTCTTGACCCTGGGCACCGGCCAGCGCCTTGCATCGGCAAAAACGAACTTGGAGCAAGAGCTGGAAGATGTGCGCATCGAGGCCCAGGCAGATATAGTCCAAAACTTCTCCCACGACACGGTGGTCGCCGAATCCGCCAAGAGCAGTTGGGTCTTTCTGCCGTTTCGCATTCAGCAGTTCAAGCTGACCGATATAGAGGGATACAGCCTGGCGCGGGTGCTTGGCAAACTGCCGCCAACCGCAATGGTCATGGCGGCGGAGGATATCGACCTGGATGCCGAGCCTGAAGAGGGCGCCGCCGGACAGTTGGCACAAGCTTTGGATGCGCTCCAGGAAGCTGAACGGCGGGTCGCCAGGCGAACCCAACACCTGCAAAGCGCCAGACAAGCGGTTGACGCCATCAAAAATCAATTGACCGAGGCCCAGGGGCAACGTCCCTTTGCCCCTGAAACCATCAAAGCATTAAAAAAGCAATTGGCGGAGGCGGAACAAGACGCCGATCAGGCCTTTCGCAAAACCGCCAAGGACCAGGCCAAAGCCGATGATGCGGCAAAGCTCGTTGAACAATTAGGCGGCCCATCCCAGGAGGAGCATCCGTCAGACGCATCAGGGTAAAAAAGAGCATAACACCAAACACTAAAGACTACTCCCCATGGACCCTAACAGTTCCACAACAGATTTACTGGCCTTCGACAAGCACCATTTGTGGCACCCCTATACCTCTATGGCCGACCCTTTGCCGGTCTATGCCGTTCAAAAAGCGTCCGGCGCCCTGCTCTATCTGGAAGATGGCCGCGAACTGGTAGACGGAATGTCCTCATGGTGGGCGGCCATTCACGGTTACAATGTCCCGGAACTGAATGCGGCCGTTGAAACCCAACTCCAACAGATGGCCCACGTGATGTTCGGCGGTCTGACCCACCGACCGGCCATTCGATTGGCTGAGAAACTGGTGGCCATCACGCCCCCAAGCCTGGATAAAGTCTTTCTGTGCGATTCAGGGTCGGTCTCGGTGGAAGTGGCCATTAAAATGGCGCTGCAATATTGGCATGCCCAGGGCAAGTCCGAGAAAACCCAACTGCTCACCCTGCGATCCGGCTACCATGGCGACACCTTCGGCGCCATGGCGGTATGCGATCCAATCACCGGCATGCACCATATGTTCTCCGGTGTATTGCCCCGGCACTACTTTGCCGATGCACCCCGATGCCGCTTTGATGCCCATTGGGATCCGCAGGACATCGCCAGTCTTGAAAACCTGCTCCGGGATCATCACGCCACCATTGCCGCCGTGATCCTGGAACCGGTGGTGCAAGGCGCCGGCGGCATGCGTTTTTACGCACCCGAGTATCTCAACCAGACGCGCCGACTATGTGATCAGTACGGTGTGCTGCTGATCTTTGATGAAATCGCCACCGGCTTCGGCCGCACCGGCAAGCTATTTGCGGCAAATCACACCCGCATCGCACCCGACATCATGTGTATCGGCAAATCCCTGACCGGCGGTTACATGACCCTGGCCGCCACCCTGACCTCGGACCAAGTGGCCCTGGGCCTGGCCGCCGACGGCAGCGGCGTACTCATGCATGGTCCCACCTATATGGGCAACCCACTGGCCTGCGCCGTCGCCAATGCCAGCATCGATCTGCTGCTCAACTCACCCTGGCAAACCCGGATTCAGCGCGTTCAAGCCCAGCTCGAAGCACAACTGCAGCCGTGCCGCGACATGCCGCAAGTAAAGGAGGTGCGTGTGTTGGGCGCCATCGGGGTGGTGGAGCTGCACCAGCCCGTTGACATGGCACACGTGCAGCGGCGATTTGTCGAACAAGGGGTCTGGATCAGGCCCTTCGGCCGCCTGGTCTATCTGATGCCGCCTTTTATCATCAGCCCATCCCAATTGACGCGTTTAACCGCCGCCATCTGCAAAGTGGTGGCGGAAAGCTGACTGAATTGTGGCAGAGTACTTTAAAGTACCCCTTGACCTGACTGCAGCTTCACAGTTTATACTCCGGTTACAAAAATCAATCGATCTCAACTCTAACCCGGGCGAACAATAGGGAGGTGCCGCCAATGAATGCGTTTTTGCCCCAACGGATCACCAAGGAAACCGAATTGAATATCGAGGCCGACCCTCAGCAGGTCTTTCCCATGCTCTGTCCGGTGCGGGAGTATGAATGGATCGAACCATGGCGCTGCCGGTTGCTCTATTCCGAAAGCGGGGTGGCTGAAAACAACTGCATTTTCGAAACCGATTTTCCCCACAACGGCGGACGCGAAACCTGGATTGTCAGTCACTATGAAAAAGACGGCGGCATCGAATTCGTGCGCTTTACACCCGACGAAAAAGTCATTAAGCTCGATATCCGCCTGTACAACACACGCACGGGTGGAACGCGTCTGCTATGGCGAAAGACCTATACCGGATTGAGCCCGGAAGGCAATCGCGTTATCGCCGCCATGGCCGACGATTTTGAACCAGAAGCGGAAAGAATCGCCAGGATGCTCAATCATTATCTGAAAACAGGCTCGATGCTGCCGTTTGCGGAATTGTAACGGCCACCATAAAACGTTAGAACAGAAACGGCACCCTTTGAAATCAGTCCACGAACGCCGGATTGCCGTCCGATTTCTTAGGTCCTGTTCGTTTAGCCGAAAAAGACCATTTTTAGGCGTAGCAGGCCTGGTGACGATAGGGGCGTCCGGCGCGGACGATAGTGGACGTCAGTCAAATATTCGGAGAAACACTATTCAAGAGCTTCCCTGCCTACCAACCTTTTTCATCCGTTCGAACCGGGCCTCAAGATCTTTCATATTTAAAGGGGTAGGGTTGCGTTTGCCCTCTCGCCGGTACAGGGTGATGCCGGTCTGAATATCGATGCCTTTTTGGGTAAACTCGCCACTGACCTTGGTTTTTGAAGTCCCGGGCCGTTTGGTGTCGGTAACGGCAAATGACAGGCTTTCGCCTTTGGCGGTTGCTTTGCCTGAATACATTACGGTACCGTCCGAACGGATCACCATAATTTGGGCCCCTTTGCTACCCAAGGGTTTGGTCAGGATCGCATATTGGGCGTCGTAGGTTTTGGTCTCTTCTATCCATCGCGCCATAACCCCCAGGATGAGTTTGCGATTATGCATGGATTGGCTGATGCCTTGTATTTCCGAGTGTCGGTTAACAAACATCATCCATAAGGCTTTTCCGGCGTTTACCGCAAAACCGACACGGGTTGCAGGTGCCATGCCGTATAAACCGCCTTCGAGCTTCTTCAGGGCGGTTTGAATGGATCTGGCCTGAGCACGCTTTATGGCCAGCGTGTGAGCCTTGTCTTTGGTGTCCGGGCGTCTGCTGATGCCTTTGACAAAAGGCATGGGATCGTCATCCAGGTCCAAGCGGTATGCGATCAGGGCCTTGGCAAAGGTGACCTGCTTTTCCAGATAACTCCCGGGCTTGGCCTTGATGCGGGCTAATGCGCTGTAAGCGGTGGGCCCACCAATATTGCCGAGTGATTTGGCTACTTTGGAAATGATGAGGTCATCACCTGCTTTGAGCTGGTTGATGAGCTCTGGCTCTGCTGTTTGGGGGGCAAAATTACCGAGATAGGTGGCTGCGGCGGCGCGGATAACGCTGTCTTCTTTTTTGCTTTTGACAATTTTGCCCAGACGGCCGCAATCGTGATGACTACCGAGAAAGGAGAGCAAGCGCATGGCCTTGATCCTTTCTCCCTGGCCCATACCCGGGATCTCCCCCGATGCGATTTGCCTCACCCGCTTGCGTTGATAAGGGCTCATGCGCTTGATGGTCCTCATGGGGATCAGGTGTTTGGAAGCAAATATATCGATGAGCAATGCTGAGTTGGTGACATCTGCAATGGTTTTTTGTTGTGCCATGATAATCTCCCCTTAGCATGTGTCTTTGACATAACAGTGGCTTTTCATGGTGTTGCCTTGGGAATTGGTGATGCCGGTATTCGAGTTGGAGCCGCCATTGCCCCCGATAAAATTGGTGTTGCTGGCGACATGCGACAGGCCGAGGTAGTGCCCCACTTCATGGGCAAAAGTGTTTCCGGAGTTGCTGTACGACCCATTGAGGGATACCACCGAGCCGGTCATCTCATTTTTATCGTCTTTGTCGCAGGGACCGTCGACGGCTGAAACACCATCGGCATGGGTCATGGATCGGACGATAAAGACGTCCAGATAGCCGCCATTTGGTCCGTTCCAGTCGTCGGTCAGGTCGTGGGCCTCCGAGCTGGAGTTGATGGTGGCATAGCCGCCGGCATCGGCGGCATGGATGGCCTGCCAACGGATTTTTCGGATGCCCATATCCACTTGCTCGTAGACATCGCGTGCAAATTGGATCGCGGAATGGGTTTCTTCCAGATCCGTCCAGGTAAAATTCTCATCCGCCACCAGAATCACATTCACATTCAAGGCCTCGCCGGTGGACAGTTCAAGCTGCCGTTTGAGGGACAGCTCCTGACCCGGCGGCATAAAGTAACCGAAGATATCGTTGAGGGCGGATAATGGCGGCGTCTTCCCATAACAATTCTGGGCAATGCTTCTTAAGCTTAACGGCATTATGCTTCCCTTTCATTTGGGGGTGAATGGTTGAGCTGCTGCTGCCCAACCGGCCTTTATCCGCCTGCCATCAGCGTATCCACCTGGGACCGCAGGGTGACGATCTCCTCTTTCAAGCGGCGGATTTCCTTTATCAGATCCAAACGCGACGGCGCGCTCTCGCCCGGAAGGGTCGGCCACGCAGATCCTGTAAAATCGTTCTTATGGATACGGACCTTGACACTGCCGTCGCTGTTCTTAAAATCGAGCCGGTTGTTTTGGGTGTCAATGCGGATGAGTTCATCGCCGTTGCCGTCTTTCAGCATGATATCGCCGTCCTGGTTGCCGCCGCCCAGTGCTAAATTACCCCACCGATCGAGTTGGGCGATGGTGTCGTTGCTGGAGTTGATAATTTTAAAAGTGCCGTTTTTTTTCACATCCAGATCGCCATGCACCACAGTCCCACCAGGATAATCCTTGTTATAGTTCAAAGCCAACTCATCATCAAATCCGTGGACCATGGCGCGCCGCGAACCGCTGGTGGACGTTCTGCGGTCGGGATGATCCAAATGCAGGTCGTGGGATTCACAACGAAGATGCCCCTGCTTGATCTTGTCCGGGATGTGGATCTCACCCCGAATGGTGACACCGCCCGGGTAATCGCCATTGTAGTTGATCACCAGCTCGTCATTGAATCCATGAACCAATGCACGCCGTTCGCCGGAGTTGCTGCTTCGGCGGGCGGAAGAATCCAATTTGAGATCCAAACATTTGACGTGGAGCCAATTACCTTCAACAATTGCCGTGGAGCCATCGAGCTTAAAGTCGCCGTTTGCCATAGGAATTTCTCCTTTCATGATACGGCTAGAGCAGTTCGTTTGCGTCGAACATGCTTCTGCGCCTATGGGTATTGGTTTCAACCTCTTGTGGACGCCGGTCTTTCACCTAAGTCAACAGAACCACAAATGGTTCAGAATGGGAACCGCAGGTCGGAAATTGCCTTTTTGCGCACGTTTCGCTTTGGTGTCTGTACAATAAGGATAAGAATAAGAAGTTGTTTTTTATACGGTTGAGTATGCCAAGTCCTCTCTTGTGTGTCAATGCATAGATGAACGCAGCATGTTGGCGGGCAACTTAATGGTCTTTTCCGAATCTTCTTCTGCGACCAGAGTGGTGGCCATAACAACGTTCACATTCGTTTTAACGAACGGGGTACGGTGGCATCTGAATTCACCACAGAAGTTTTTCACTACGGTGGCAGGGGGTTGTTCAGCCGCAACGGTACGGATTTGATTCGTCCGGGATATCCCAAAGCATTTGGGGCGCGCGACGGTTCCATGTATTTTTTTGAGAATGGTGCTGGGAGCACGTGGCGAGTTATCCGTTATGTATGATGGTGAAACCTACCGGGTCGCTTTAAGACCTCAGATATTCATCAAGTCCTACGATAACGGCGTGACCTGGGCACCGGCAAAGGTTGCAATCATGCGATCGAACGAGATTGAATATCTGACCGAGCCGTACATAAGCCAAGTTATTGCGAAACCGGACAGAGACGGCATCGTGCAACGTTTTCATTTTATCTGGACGCTTGCGGCGGGTATTGCGCTTTGGATTGATAGTGGCGGCACGGTACACAGCGATTATCACAATGGGCATTCGAAAAACATTTATCACGCTTACCGTCGAATGAAACCTGTCCTTCTAGGCGATAAACTTATAACGCAAATGATCCTAACACCGCTTGGTTTAGAAAAACTAAAATTTAAAGCTCGGATGAGTTGGACCGTTTGTGGGCCAAATCGGCAAATCCCTGACCGGCGGCTACATGAC
>JBNKKB010000083.1:0-2272 GCA_050291605.1 Desulfobacteraceae bacterium
CGAGGAGGAAGCTCGGGGATTCAAAAGCAACGGTGTGTATCGAAAGCGTCTCGGCTATTTTGTCGACGGCATCGCTCTAGGAAGTGAGAGCTACATTCGCGGCGAAATCGAACGACTTCGGGAGATTGGCCACTATCTTCGCAGAAAGCATCCGATCATTCAGCTGGACGGCATTCATTTGAGCCTTCGAGAGCAACGCGATGTTGCGACAAACGACTAAGGTCTGACTCAAAAACAGTTTCACATTTTGTTGGGAGAGATCGCATAGTTCCATTTTTCTCTCTGCGTGAAGGTCTTGATCTTGATGGATGCCATTTGTTCGTTTGAAATTTTAATACCTTTCCGGTATTTCCGCGTGTCCAGCTCTGCTGTAATCCGCAAGCCGGTCTTTGTTTTTGACGTTCGGATGTACTTTAGCATTGTTTCATGATCGAGCAGCGGAGTGCCTTTCCAGTTATTTGAGATTACCGAAAACATGCGATGCTCAATAGGGTTCCACTTTGAGGAGCCCGGCGGATAGTGGCAAACTTTGACCGTCAGGCCAATCCGGTTACAAAGGGCGGTTTGAATCTGGTATTTCCATAGCCTGGTGCGATAGCTATTTGAGCCTCCACAATCCGCGAGGATAAGCATTTTGTTCGCTTCCGAATAAGTTTTTCGTCCGTGTCTCGTCCACCATTTGTGTATGGCGTTTACAGAGAATTCTGCAGTATCGTAAGTCGTGCCGAGCGATACGAATCCTCTGTTTTGAATACAATCGTATACGCCGTAAGGAATGCCGACGCCATCAGCATCTGAAGGGAAATCGTGATCAAGGACGCGTATCGGTTCAGTGCTCCAAATTTTGCCGGGCCTACAAAAAGGACCAATCAGCTCGCGGCTTTTACTATCCACACTGATCACGGGTAGCCCAGCGCACTCAAAATCGTTCCACTGTTTCACAATGTATTGATATTGCAGATTGCGCACGTAGGGATCTGGCGGATTCTTGAGTCCGGATTCGATACATTTGAGGTTTACACGCAAATGATAGTTCATCTTTTTCAGTAATCGAGCCACCGTGTTGGCAGAAACTTCGATGTTCGATTTCTTCAGTTGTTCGGCGATTTTTTCAGTCGTCTTGCGCGTCCATCTGCAGTCACTGACAGGATCACCTGCTGTTTCTTTCTCCATTATCTTGTTTATTATGTCTAAGATTTCTGGCGTTTTTTTTCCGTTGAAGGACGCCCTCCGCCAGAATCCCGAATTGATTCGGGGTCAATATCACCTTGCAGCAATTCGTTTCGTCCACGGGCAATCGTGTGAGGGTCCATGCCCAGAAGCGCCGCGATATGGGCATCTCCTCCATGTCCGAGTTTTAAAGATTCCAGTCCAGCGTATAAACGCCGTTGCTTCTCGTCAAGCATGCTGCAAAAAAGTAAGATTGCGGCCTTGGCTTCTTCTACGGCAAGATTGGGATTGATTATTGTGATGTCCGAAAAAGTCGCGTTCCGCTGCACCTTTCGAGATTTCTTTTGCTTGCCGGCTATGGTGCTATCGTTGCTAAAATACACATACGTGCCATCGATCTTTTGTCGCTGTACGCGTTGTCTATGCGTCAAGTCAAGAAGGACATGCTTGGTTTTTACATGAACGATGGATTTGAGTTCTAAAGCAGTAAAGCCAGCACTCGACTGAGCTACCAGCGCTTCTGCGGTATCCAACAGATTTCCAAACTTGGAGAACCGAATATCTTGGCAACTCCATAAACCGTCGGCGTTGAAACGCGCAATGGATCGCAATGTGTAGTATTTGCCACGGTGTGAGTAGCTACTCAGATAGTTGAGTTCCTCCAGTTTTCTGAAAATCGTCATTCGGGCTGGATTATTCATCAGAGTCATAATCTGATCGAGAGTAGCGATTTTCTGCTGTTTAAAAACTGCCTTGAGTTCATCGAGTTGATATTGGGCTGTTCTCATAATGATATTATTGGCCCTATAAGAAAATTGTCAAGGCTAATAATATCATTTCTGCCTAAGGTAAACCTTCGCAATCCATGCCTGTATTTATTGCGTATCCTGTCCTAAACGGTCGGGTAGAGCATTTTGGTTATGATACTTTTGGCCCTATAATATGTGAATTAATTCTTGATCGAACCCTTAGTGAAACGAAAACAGGGGGTAAAGCACAATTTATTATGCCGTTGAGAATTGCCTGATGGACTTGTTCCATCAAACATGTCTTACCATACCCTGCTGCAGCTTGGATGACGGTAAACTTAGGACATTCAAGA
>JBNKKB010000084.1:0-2412 GCA_050291605.1 Desulfobacteraceae bacterium
AAGAGTCTGGGACTATATGCAGCGCGAGAAGCGATTGGGTAGTTAATCGCCCTTCCCTGACAGGAAGGCCAACCTTGCAGTCAGGCCGTTCGGCCTGACTGCCCCACCCTATTCCGCCGGTTTGGCAACAAGCCGCACAGGAACCAAGACAAGGAAGAAGCCATGTCACAGACAAACACTAACATCATCTATCCCCAATCCACCGACCGCGACCCGTCCCGCTGGCAGGTCCGCGAGGATGAGGACGACTACGGCAAGCTGAGCCGCAAACTCCTCGAACTGCACGACCTCATCACCGACCGCCTCGTCCGCGCCGATGCACTCACCTACCTGATGCAAACCGCCGAGAATCCACCGGAGCACGCCACCCGGATCACCGCGATGCTGCTTCAGGATTTGATTCAGGAGGCGCAAGAAGCTAATGAGAAGCTGTGGGATGAGGTACACCGCCTCACCCGCCAGCTTGGCGATAACGCAACCCGCCATTGATGCGACAAAATGCCTGTGGGGAGCGCGTACTTTCTAGCTCTCCGCAGGTTTTGGTCTCTGAATGTAGTAGATATCCTACAACGCAAAGCTTCTGATACTGGTAGTATCGCTGCTCAGAAGAAATCGCCTTGTGATCTGGGTTTTCCAACAGTGAAAACAGTATACTGTCCCCGGGATCGAGCCCATAGACATGGTTGTGCCGATAGTTTAGCCTAGCAAAAAGACATACAAACCATTGGGTTAATTCAATGCGCATCCTTAATAGCCAACTGCTCGTTTTCTTCATGTGCTGTACTTTATCCTGCCAAAGTGCAAACAGTGGTGACATCACCTCTGAAGACAAATCACATTGGCTTAAAGTTAACAACGTCGCTGAAGACGACTCCTTAAACCTTCGTTCAGAGGCAAGTATGAATGCCCGAAAGCTGGCCTCGATACAATACGATGAGGAAAATATCGTTAAACTGGACGAACAAGGCAAATGGGTTCAAGTAAGCTATAAAGGGATCGTTGGCTGGGTGCATTCCAATTTTGTTACCGAGGCGAATCACAAAACGATTAGCCAATTCCTTGGTAAAGACCTAACCTGCTTTGGGGGTGAACCACACTGGGAATTCCAATCACTCGATCAGAATGTGTTTTTTGGATTATATGGCGACAAACATAAATATTTACTTAATTCCGGTATCCGTGCTGGAATCAATCGAAATAATGTTTGGTCAGCGACTATGAGTGATAAAAATTTCGACGGTAATAACTTAACTATCATCATTGAGAAAACTGGCGAATGCTCGGATGATATGGCTGATCGAGTTTATCCACTGAGCATTAAAGTAATTGATTCAAATAGCCAGTTATTAAGTGGGTGCTGTAAATAACACATAAGGGACTAATTGATGGGAACAACAACCCCAAAATGGAAACATGGTGTCGCAATTAATTTCACGAAGCCCAAACGAGACATACACACTATTTTCTTACACTGTTCGGCCAGCGACAGGTTAGTCGATGATGATCAATCGATCATAAAAAGCTGGCATCTAAAAAGAGGCTTCTCCGATATAGGATACCACTTTTTTATCAATAAGAATGGGAATATCCAAGAGGGAAGAAGCCTGGAATCAAGCCCGGCCGCTCAAAAGAATCATAATAAAGGCACCATTGCAATCTGCTGTCACGGGTTAAAAGCAAGCAAGTTCACAGATGCCCAGATGGAATCGGTTAAGTCACTATGCAAGGCCATCACAGATCAATATAAAAATGGATTAAGAATCAGAGGACATAAAGAGGTCAGCGCAAAATCATGTCCAGTATTCGATTACAAATCAGTTTTAAACCTTGATAATAATGGCTATTACAAAAACACCACACCAACTGCTATAAAACCACAAAAAACCGCTTATACGGAGACTAAAATAGCTGAACCTGGCAAGTGTTTTCAGAGACTCGACCAAGGCTACCATATATTAGCATTACAAAAAATTCTATCGAAACTCGGCCACCCCTGCATGCATGATGGTATCTTTGGTATCAATACATACAATAGCGTAGTCGCTTTTCAAAAAAAGAGGAGGCTAAAGCCGGATGGCTTGGTAGGCCGCAGAACGCTAGGCGGTTTTTTTAATACCCAAAATACACTAAAAATGTCAGATCGTGGTTTTGATGTGGAAGTGCTTCAACTTGTACTGCTATTTTATGGCTACAAATTAATAGTCGATGGTGTATTTGGAAAAGGAACTCACAACAAACTTATTTCACTGCAAAGGATAAAGCGACTAAAACCCGACGGTGTGTTTGGCGCGTTCACCAAAAAGAAACTAACCTTTAGTTGCTCCTAGAAGCCCAAGAAAAACCGTGCCATACAACGGACCTTAGGTCAGCATGTAGTTGGCGGCCCTTCTATCCGCTTTGCGTTGAGCTTCC
>JBNKKB010000085.1:0-6430 GCA_050291605.1 Desulfobacteraceae bacterium
CGGCTACGGCTCTCCAATCTCCTTTGCGGTCTCACGGACCATTAAACATGTCGAACAGTAGCCTTGCTGTCCAAAACTATTTTATTTGGCACAGCATATATCAATTCACAGCTTATGAAGACTTTTTATCATTCCTCCTTACTTGTTGTGCTTATTGTGGACGTACGGATTGCGCATAAGCGCGATTTGCACGGCATAAAATAACTGCCATCAAACATACCCTTGTTTGGTAGATAGGCCCGATATTTTTCATGCTATTGGCAGCCGAGATAAAAGAGGCGCAAAAATCGGGCGAATTTGATTGAGGGTGTCTTCCAATGGTGGTGTCAGGAACTTGGCAAAGACATCCAAGTGGACCAGCGCATTGACGGCTGAATCTTTAGAGGTGGCTGCGCGCAGGCGCTCCACCATATAATCGTTTAATTGTGCAATATCATCATAGATTTTAACCAACCCGTCCAAAGCCATATCGCTATTTTGCAGGCCTTGCTTGCTAAAATAGCGAGCCAACAAGTAAGTTGCAGCCGCCCGCCAAAGGGTTTCGTCCTTGTTGGCAAACGGCAGATGGAATCTCGCCATGGGCTTGAAAAAATGAGTATGCGGACAACTGCTACCGGCGATCAGCAGGCCCATCAATGAGCTAATACCTTCCTGGGCGGAGCTGGTTTGTTCGACGTGGCGCTCAGCACTGGTGACTTTGACCTTGATTTGTTCAAAAGACATGACGCGATCCACCAGATAGATAGCGGTAGCCAAATTAAGGGCCGCCGGGCATTGAGGATGTTTTTGGGTCTCCAGCGGGCAGTGCGGGCACTGATGGTAAGTCAGTTCAGTCCAAAAGGGTGGATTCGATTTAGGGGTGTTTATCAATTCCATGGATTCGGCATCAAAAGCCAGTGTGAATCGTTCCTCATGCCCATCGGGTAATTTAAATTGGTAAGCAATGTTAAAAGTTTGTTTCATTTTCGAGCGATCCTGATGTGTGGGACAAGTTTGAAAACCTCTCACGGGATTGGGTTGAAAAGCCCCTATTCGTGCAAGTTTCATTTTGGGTATTGTACACGTCTTAAGGACATGATTCAAGGCAATCGGTGAACCCAATGCTCTTCCGGTGCCGGTGGATTCCATTTCGCCATGGGTTCGCTATATTTGCGTCCAACTATAAGAAATATAGTGCGTTGCGCGCACCTCTTTTTGGCCTTATGTTAAGTGCGTTGTTTCTGAGTTGATCCTGATTGCGAACATGTGAGGTGGCCCCATGGGTGTCAATGGAAATAGATGCAATTTCGGCTTCTGGGGAGCGCTGGCAGCGGCCTTGTTCCTGCTGTTCGGGTGTGCCCACCATGTGCCGTTGCCACAAGAGCAACAACACTGGATCTATCGTGTCAAAGGTGGAGATAATGACGCTCCTCGAGAATGGGCGCCGGCCTTTGTGGTCTATGGACACCGCCAGCCGCACAACCGCATTGGGCGCCCCACCGCTGAATTGGATAAAAACGGTCAAGAGCACATATTCGTTGATCCGGAGCACCCCAGCGTCTATGTGTTGGAGCGGACATTTACCACCCCTTCAGCCACTTATACCAACAAGATTTATCGCATTCACTTTCCCAATGTACCTTTCAGTTTGATACCGTTCAATATCACGGCCGGAAAAAATGTGGGGGTCCTTGTTGTGGTCACCCTGAATGACGCCGGGCGACCTTTGCTGGTGACCACCGTTCACACTTGCGGCTGCTATGTGGTGATTGTGCCCACTCAATATCTTCCTTGGGAAGCCTACCCCCTGGATTGGGACTTTGAAAAACCCCAGCAAAAATATGGTGAGCGACTGCCGGCGGTTTTGACGGTTGATCAGCTGCAACAGCCACAAATTGTGGTGCATTTTCGTCCTGATGTGCACCGGGTCATGCGTTTGGAGATACTGGAGGAAAGTCAACTGAATTCGGAAAGCTTTCAAAACATTCCCTTGTCGGTTTATCCTATGGACGCGCTCAATCATTTGCCCCTTGATGGCCATAGCACCAGCTTCTTTCACCAGGACGGCACCATGAAAGGATTTGTCAAAGGCGCCGTGAAACCGTGGGAGTCTTTGTTGATGAGCTTGATCAGCCTTGATTTTTTTATTGGCACGGACAAAGCCTATGCCGACACGGCGGATACCGAAAATCCTTTTTACACCAGTTTGAAACCCTGGCGGCGGCAGGACTCCAATATGTGGAAATTTGAGCAATTCCTTGCGTATTGGGGTTGGAGGCTATAGCTGAGTGGATTTTAGTCGGTTTAGGATTTATGGCCCATCTGGTGTGGTGTCCCAGAACTAGGTGATATATTTTGCACGTTACTTCCGGGACACTACACTATGCCCAATTTCTGATCGCCCATGACCATGCGGCCCACGGCCAGGCAAGCTAACCCAAAGGGTAGATATCCCCCGTAGCCCAGAATGGGCATCGCAAAGATGTGGTAGCGATTGACAAATGGGACTGCATATTCCCAGCGGGCCAGACTGTAATAGTTCCACATCTCCCAAAAGAAGCCACATATCAGAGCGGCCGTTGCAGCGGCCAACAAAGCTCGCCAATCCCCTTGTTTTATGGGCGTAAAAATGGTTGTTTGCCCGAACAAAGTTTGCACTGCCGTAATGACCAGCAAAGGAGCTGCCCATAGCAGCGCGTAGAGCTGGTCTGGAAAAACGCTCAACAAAGCCAGGCCCATAGCATTGATTAGAAGGACCACCATTGCAGCAATAGACGTATCGGGGATATGCAGGGGTAGCGAGCTTTCCAGGCCGGGATCGAATAGGGGCAGCGTTAGCAGCAGGCGATGGGTGCTCAACACCGCCGGCAAAACGGTCGCAAAGGCCAACGAGGCAAAAAAAGTGTATTCAGTAGGGCTGAAGGATTGCACGCCAATATAGTACCAGTTTTGAACCATTCGATTCAGAAATTCATAAAACCACCAAAATAGGGCACTCACGGGAAGCAATAGCAGAAATCGGCAAGTGGCCTCAGTCAGCAGACTGGTCCCGCTGCGTCGCATACACCACGCGTTGGTCAATAACACGTAACCGATCCAGGGCAGGCAAAAGGTGTGATGTTGAAATGGGGCAAACCAGCTCAGACGCGTCCAGGCAAGCAGCCAGCCGCACAACATGATGCCGCAGCCCACCCACCCCCAAAAAGGAAAAGGGTGTTGACAATTTTTTATGGTCTGGGTCGGTTTACATCCCGAATTTATAAAAAGCATCGCCATACCCGTAAACATCAGCACATCAAGTCCAGCTATAATGGTGAATGCCCACCAATTGAAGGGGGCATGGGTCACATAGCGCGTTAATGGTGGAAATTCGAGAAATGGGGTTATACGACGACCACTAAACATGACGCCAACCAGGGGCATACCGAATAGAAGCGTGATTATGATTGCCCAACGTATTAAAAACATATGCCGAAGTCTTAAACCTTATGTTGGTGTCACACAGGATAGCACTGCCGTCAAAGCGCCGTTGGGCATTTGCTTGGATAATGCCAACTGTTGAATATTGGGGATCAATTCATCTGTTGTCATGGAGTTCTCCGCGGTAAAGTGTTGGGTCTAACGGCGCTAAGGCCTCTTAGGCGCTTGAGTCGGCTTTTTAGCTTTGTAGGACCGACAAGCGCTGCCCGAACTTTGGTAGACAACTGTACTGGGCAGTTGATGGCTTTTGAACCCCATGGACTTGCACCCATGGGGTTGAGAAGGCTGCCAGGTGACAAAGTAATGCACACATTTAAAGCAGTTGATGCGGTCCATAGCAGAACAAATGCGTTAAGTTTTAAGAGGAAAGATTCTTTCGATTTTAATTGAGCACATATTTATTCATCTCACAAGGACCCCGGTCATAAAAAGCGTTATTTGGTGGTGGTTTCTCCATTTTTTGTGTAATAACCCAACAGTACAACTCAGTCACAATCCTTAGCTTAACACTCAAAACTGTATTTTTAAAAAGGCCCAAATACATGAAAATGATATAAAAGCGACAGGTTACAGATTGATCAAAACGCATTGGGGGGTGTGTTATCGATTGTCTTTGATAACAAGGTGCTGTGGGGGTATTGAAATTAGAAAGGGATCAATCCAGGCGCTGATTAGACCGGTTGCTGTTTGATCTGGATCACCCAAGGAGAAGAAGCGATGGCACAGACCTTAAGTAGCGCTCTGGTTACCGGTGGAGCGGGATTTATTGGCTCTCACCTGACACATGCCCTGGTAGACCAGGGTTGCCAGGTGACCGTATTGGACAACCTCACCACCGGGGATATGAAGAATCTTGACGAACTCAACCATAAGATTCGGTTTATCAAGGGCGATATTCAGGACCCCAACACCCTGGCCCATGCAATTGTCGATTGTCAGATCGTGTTTCATCAAGCGGCCATGGTTTCTGTGGTACAGAGCGTTGAGCAACCCCTGGCGTCGGTGGCCATCAATGAAATGGGGACTATCAATGTGTTGGAGGCGGCGCGTCAAAACGGCGTACAGCGTGTGGTACTGGCCAGCTCAAGCGCTGTTTACGGCGATGACCCCCAACAACCGAAAATCGAATCCATGCTGCCCAGGCCATTAAGTCCCTATGCCGTCCAAAAGTTAACCAATGAATACTACGCTATGCTCTATCATCGCCTATATGGGCTGAACACTGTTTGCCTTCGCTATTTTAACGTCTACGGGCCGCACCAGTATCCTTCCTCTCCCTATTCAGGCGTTATTTCTATTTTTATGTCTCGGGCTGCCGATGGCCAAGGCCCCATAATTTATGGGGATGGACGCCAAACACGGGATTTTGTCTTCGTCCAGGATGTGGTCCAGGCGAATTTGCTTGCAGCTGCGCATCCAGACGCTGTGGGGCAGGTGTTTAATGTCGGTACCAACCACTCAATTGAAATTAACGCACTTTGGGACAAAATAGCCCAAATGGCTGATTGCAAAGCAATTGCGGAACATGCCGGCGCACGTCCCGGTGATGTGGTTCATTCACTTTCCGACATTCAAAAAGCACAGGATAAAATCGGATTTAAGCCAATGATGGGTTTAAGTGAAGGGCTCAAAAAAACGTATGCATGGTATAAATCAGCCAGGCCGTGCCAGTAGGATAGCCTGCTAATATTAAGGTTGGGTCGGATCTTTTGCGTTGCTCTGGAAAGACCTTACAAAAATAGAGATGATGCGCTTGGGTTCCTAATGATTAGCGGCCATTTTTTCGTAAAGATTTTTTGCAGTGATCCCTCGCCAAATACCCCTTCCCGTTGAGGTGGGATATCCTTGGGTGGCAATGTGTCGTGCAATATTTTCCCAAGAGTGGCCTTCATTGCGCATATCTACGATTAGGCTATATAGGACATCTCGGTCTTGATCGGATAGCTTTGCGGGTTTTGGGTCGGGGTCGGCTGATTTGCTTGACATTTCAGTTGGCCTATCAGGAGCCTCCACTGCTGGGGGTGATTCAAGTTCGGCTGCCGGTTCAGGTGCAAATAAGGTATCGATATCATTTTTGTCTGGATTGGCCATGCGATAAACGTTTTTGGCCAGAACTTCCAACGCTTTTGCTTTGCGCTCTTCGGCTTTGGTTCGGGCTTCATAGGCTACTGCCATGCGTTTTTGGGTTTCCGAGATACTTTCGAGGACCTCTTTGACCGCATTCAGACGCTCAAAAGTTTCCATTTCCCTTTTGCGTCTGTCCATCGCATTGCGACGTTGGCCGCTCTTATATTGAGGATCGTTGTAAGGACGGTTACCACGATCGGCTTGTTTGAGTTTGCCGCTGCGCAAATTATGTAAAAAGTCATCCATTGGAAATTCTCCTCTCCAGATTCAGTCTATAAACAGTGCAACCAACCTCGCCAATGGTCTTTTCCCAGCAAAGGGTATTTTGTCGGGCAGAGTGAGACAACCCTATTGAAACGGGGCAGCGTGCGATCACGCAATGTAAATTGAGGCGGTAGCATTGCATTGAAGCTGACGTTTGCACGCCGTAATTATCGGTTGTCTGGTGGAATACTTTAATTGTCGTCTTGATGTATTTCTGCGATCCATGTGTACAAGGTCGCACTTCTATGAAACGATGTGAAAATAGCCTGTTTTTTAAAACTTTCTGAAGGCTTGCTGCAGATCGTCTCCACCCCATTTGAACGATCCAGCATACAACCGGACATGTAAATTAAGTTAATCTCTTTTTGGAAAAACGTCAACTGCCTTTATCAATTTATTGCCAATGCCATAACCTGTGGTTGATATTCCAACGTGGCAAAATAGTCGGCGGTGGTTTCCGCCCGCCGAATGAGTTCTATCTGTCCGTTTGGGCGCATCAGTAACTCTTTGGGGCGCAGATTTCCATTGTAATTGAATCCCATCGCATGGCCATGTGCACCGGTGTCATGAATCACCAGAT
>JBNKKB010000086.1:0-3672 GCA_050291605.1 Desulfobacteraceae bacterium
CGGTGCAGATCCCCTATATTGTCGTAAAAAAATCAGATATCATTGATTCAGTATAATCAATATTTCGATGGCATGTAAAAGGATGATGTTCCAATATTGGACAATAAACTGCAACTTTAAATTCCGGGGTAATTCGGGGGGCACCATACTTTATGAATTCGGGGAATTCCGGAATTCCAGGTGTCCCCGGAATTCCCCGCCATTGTTATTATTACAGATTTAGGTGTATAATAAATGATTGACCAGCATGGTGTTTTCTGCAATATTGCCAAACTACAGTAACAAATTCCTTAATAAAATACACACCGTACCAAAAAAATAGCCGCACTACCGGCTAGGCAAGCCTTACCAACTGAGATAGATAGCACCTCTGGCGGCATTAAACATTGAACGACATTCTTTTAAGTTGGGGGATGAAAGGAGATCCATATGCTTAATGGGTTTTCGGTATGTTCACAACGGTTTGGTGTTAAATCCATTAGCGAACCGTTTACCCCTGAAGATGCTATTGTCAGTTTCGAAAATATGAACCAAATAAAAAGCTTTTTCAACAAAGCCATGAAAAGCCAGATCAACTCCAAATCAATCCATCGGATTGCAAAGGATATTGCACCGTCGTACTGTTGTAGATCCCTTAATTTTAGACGCCATGGACAGGATATCCCCCCACTTGACTACTTGTATACACAAATAGAAAAGGGCGAGGCTAACGTAGTCCTTATTAATGATCAGTTAAAAGCGGCTCACAAAACTAAGTCGAATAATAAAAGCAATGTAAAGACTGCGCCTGAACTGATGGATTTTCTCGATTTTGCAAAAAAACGGGCCCGCCACCTCAAAAAAGCTTTTTCGAATATCGTAAATGCTGACTACTACATTCTAGAAAAAACTATACATATCGATGAACACACTACAGGGGCAGTGCCAGGGATAATAGATCAATCATCAGTTGAAAGCTACTCGACTGAGTGGAAGGCTTGGGATGATCCTTTTGAAATTAGAGCTTGGGGGGCATTCAAAGGGTTGGCAGCTTATAATATTGCCAATTTTATGGGCTTAGGAAATGCCGCATTAGCAGCGGCAGCTTTGGGCATGGAAAGCGATATGGCCACAGGCCAGTATATCGCCCAAGGGAAATCCCTTAATGTCAGAAGGTGGTATGGTATGTTCTCAATAAGGTACAACCTGAGAACCGGGTATTGGGAAATCCCCTGGGTAAAATATAAAAAAAGCGGTCCTTCTGAAAGAAAGTTTGTCGAACTTACTAGAAAAGACCGCATCCTAATAGAGGGCAGAGTTGTATATGAACACCCGAAAGTAATGATACCCCCTTTTCAATCGATGGAAGATTATCTATCTGATTATAAAAAAGGGTTTATTCCTCCGGAACATGATGTGAACAAGCCGATAAGGCTGGGAAAATTTTATGAGGGTGCATTAAGATAGTGATACAACCAAGACTCCCAATGCGAGTGCCAAACCGGCATAAGGGCATTTATTGCTTGATAGGTGCAATCGCCGTTTTATCGATAGGCCTGTTCTTCTTCGGTGAGTTGGTTGATCATCTAATGCACCTAACTTCGCATCGGATTGAAAATGAACCGATTATACTTTCGTTGGACGATTATGCTAAAAATGCTAACATAATTTTACATGGTGGCTTGTGCATCATAACCATCTTGCTTATCTGCGCTATCCGATATGGATTATTGCACTTTGAAATTGTAAAAAACAAGAAAATGCCACTTGGCAGGTTAGCGATTCAAGCATCAATAGTTTCAAATGTCTTGATATGTGGCTATTATATCTTTCAAAACCTACGAGGAAATACTGTTTCCTTTTTGTCATACGCTAACCTTTTATTTCTTATAGCGGGGTTGGGGCTGATCCTAATTGCTGTCATCGCGGATTATAGTCGCGGGGTAGAGCACACTCCAGAATGAGCTATTGCTGAGGTTAAGGGTTAAAATTGACTATTAAGCGCAGAACAAACGATCTTGAAGAATTGAATTCCTTATCCGACGAAGATAGAGAGCGCATATTAAAAGAATACAAAAAAGGCTACCACTTCCTGTTGTTTTATGGGAAGCTCATTGT
The DNA here is from genome assembly GCA_050291605.1 of Desulfobacteraceae bacterium. Taxonomy (GTDB): domain Bacteria; phylum Desulfobacterota; class Desulfobacteria; order Desulfobacterales; family Desulfosarcinaceae; genus JARRKU01. Next base: position 2,098 of record JBNKKB010000086.1, read on the forward strand.
ATTTTTTTTAATGGCTGTAACGGGCCATTATATGGTGCCCGCTATTAAAGAATTGAATTGGGCATACAGGACAATTATTTATCTATCGGCAGGATATTTTATTTTCTATGCCATTAAAATAATCGAGATAAATATTGTTGCAAAAAAAGTACTCCATGATCTGATCAGAGATATGATCCATCAACGAGGCAAGATCAAATCTTAAAACAAATCAGCTCGTCTATCGACTTGCGGAACGGGATTTCGCTGTCCAGTTCGATTTTACGCAAGCAACGGGTAAACTTGGGGTACGTTGTTAACAATTGATACTTAATAGAGGGGGGCAGAGGCGCTACATCAAATCAATCGGAAAGCCAATCACCACTCCTTGCATTAAAAGTGGACCTTATAAGTAGCAATAGTCAACAACGTACCCCCCCCCCTATCGGCTGCTTGCAGAAAATTTATAGCTATTTCTCACCGACCACCAGAATCCTCATTTGTAAAGAATCCATGCACATTGATGAGTACCAATCCTGCTGATTTTTTTGTGTTTTTATGTAAGGTTAGAGCCATCCTATTGTTTTTGTGCTTGCCGTTGCCAAACTCCGAGAAGGCTCCTAAGCCTTATTTTTTGTCTCAAGGTTATTTGGTAATCAAAAAAGGGCTTGACTCCGTACCATGGTACAGGCGCTATTGTATCTTTCAACGGAACCTACTTTGGGGGAATGGGATATGGGTAATTTTACTATTGGGCGTTTGGCCAGGGCTGCCAAGGTTGGCGTGGAGACCATCCGCTATTACGAACGCTGCGGGCTGATCGTTCAGCCTTCCAAGCCGGATTGCGGTTATCGACAATACCCGCAGACAACCCTGGAGCGTATTGTTTTCATTAGAAACAACCAGTCCCTGGGATTTACGTTGAATGAAATCCGCGCCATCCTTGATTTGATGGACGGCCAGGAGATGGATTGCGCCACGGCGTCGGGCATGATCGATCAAAAACTGTCCGCCGTAGGGCAAAAGATTGCAGCCCTCAAACGATTGGAACACCTGCTAAAAAAACTTGCCAACCGCATAGGAAGCTGTGGCAACAAGGGTGAAATGAAATGCTTATCCGAATTTTTGACAATGGAGGAATGACCAATGAACGCTATCCAAGCATACCCCTTACCAATCCGAAATGCGCTGGCCCACCTTCTGCTGCGTATTCTTTGCCTGCTGATCATCGAGCATGAGTGCGCCCAACTCGTCCAGCAATCGTCGGGCACACCCGCTGTCATGGGGAATTATATCCTGGCTTCGATTTATATGCTTGCCTTTATTCTGTGCATGGCGCATCTGAAAGCCGGCTTGGTCATCGGCATAGTTGCAAGTGGCATTAATATCCTTGCCAAGGTCATCATAATCTGGGGCGGGCATGAACATTTCCCCTACTACCCCGTCGTCTGGATAACCCAGTGCGCACTGGTGGCTTATTTTTGCTATGCGGCCTTAGGCCGTTATCGTGCATCCGATAAGTTAATCCCTTCTCAAACAGGCTGAGGGGGACACGGATCGGATATCAAATATTCTGAAAGTGGGGGGTCAAGTCTA
>JBNKKB010000087.1:0-48937 GCA_050291605.1 Desulfobacteraceae bacterium
AATCCATCCCAATTGTGATAGTGTCTTTCATGGCTGGTCTCCTTTTTTTGCAGCACCTTGCGGTGACTGCGGTTAATTTGTGAGCGTGATCCTATCACAGCTCGTTGGAGACCAGCCTTCTCATTTTATCTTCGTGGTGAATATTCTGCTTTTGTCAAAGGCGACCGGCCGACCCGATTGGCCGTGCCGGTTGGGCGCTGTTGATTTCCGGTGGGCGGGTATTGAGTTGTCCGGATTCATTCCTACTATTACAGGTGTTGGCAAATGTACCGGGCGCCCGCCTGAAAATGCCGGGCTGCGGTGTCCCGTTTTTTAACCTGAAAAACCAATGATACAGCCCTTTGGCTGTTTCTCATATATGAGGAGGTGTTGATCATGGCACACACCTTGGAACCCCTACCGTACGCTTACGATGCTTTAGAGCCGTTTATTGACTCCCGCACCATGGAGATTCATCACACCAAGCATCATCAAACCTATATCGACAAACTCAATGCCGCTTTGGAAGGGCATGTGGGACTGCAGTCCCGTTCGGCCGTCGACCTGGTCAAGGATTTGGAGATGGTGCCGTCACCGATCCGCACGGCGGTGCGCAATCACGCCGGGGGCCATGCCAATCACAGCTTTTTTTGGCCGTTGCTGAAAAAAGAGGTGGCGCTTAAAGGCTCCGTCGCCCATGCGATCGACCAGGCATTCGGTAGTTTTGATAAATTCAAAGCCGATTTTACATCGGCGGCCAGCCTGCTGTTCGGCAGCGGCTGGGCCTGGCTGGTGAAGGACGGCAACCAATTGGAGATCACCACCACGGCCAACCAGGATAGCCCCTGGAGCATGGGCATGACCCCCGTCCTGGGACTGGATGTCTGGGAACATGCCTATTATCTCAACTATCAGAACCGTCGGCCCGACTATGTGGCGGCTTTTTTCCAGATCATCAACTGGGATCAGGTCAACGCCAACTTCGAAGCCGCCTAGCCCGTCCGGCAAACCGGAGTGCTGCGGAGAAAGCATCGAGACAGGCCGGCCCGTGGCCGGCCTGTACCTGGTGGTGCTGCATCTTTTAAGATGGCTTTTACCGATCCCAGGTGGCATCCCCATAAAAATCGCCGTGATTCTTTTTTAAAAACCGGGCCATGGCCGTGCGCTGATCCCCCAGGCGAAAGCTGCTCCCGTGGCCCGGGTAGCAAAGGGTATCATCCGGCCAAGGCATCACCTGATCGCGCAAGGTGTGCAGGGTCTGTCTAAAGCCTTGGGCAGACCAGGTTTTTCCCGGTCCGCCGGCAAAGAGGGTATCGCCCACGATAATGCGATGGTCATCTTGAACGGCAAAGCAAACCTGATCGGGGGTGTGGCCCGGAGTATGGAAAACCTTCAGCCGGAATCGCCCCACCGGCAAAGCATCCCCATGGGTCAACCAGCGGTCGGCGGCAATGGCGCTGGCGTCAGGGTCCAGGCCCGGGTGGGCCATCACCGGCACGCTCAGACGTTTGCGCATGGCGGTCAAGGCGCCGATATGGTCCGGGTGGCTATGGGTGACCCAAATGGCCTGGGGCTGAGTACCCGCCAGCATCTCGGCCAAGGTTTCGGGCTCGGCGCCCGGATCGATGAGCACGCTATGTTTTGTCTGTGGACAGGTCAACACATAGGCGTTCATGGACCACGCACCCACGGCTCGGAAGTGTAAATTTAGCATTGATATTCTCTGGGGTTATCAACCCAACATCAGTATGTTAACGGCAATGGGTTTTTGCGCAATCAGTTTAAAGATTAAAGCTCAAAGTTTAAAGTTGTGGATTGGAATCGATTTAAGCAAAGCAGTGAATACACTCTAAATGGGTATCACCCGGGCATAGTGCGCTGATCAAACCAATTATAAATAGGCAGAATACATTAACTTTAACCTTTACACTTTAAACTTGGCGCCTTAACCGAACACAATTAAAATTCGCAGGCACAAACCCCTATTTTGGCATTTCGGCCTGTTATTTCTTCACCATAGCGCCCACAATTAGGCCGGCCACAAGGGTTTCCACCCAGGTGGCCAAAAACCAGGCGAACGCCAAAGCATAGGGGATGGGCATAAACGCATAGAAACCATATCCCATGGAAACGCCGGTGCCGAATCCGAAGATGGCCCCAAACTTCAAGCCGGCCATGATGTTTTTCGGATTGACCAGAAGCGTGTACACCAGCACAAAACAAACGCTGGCGATCAATCCCACCACCACCATCAAGCCCATCTTCATTTCGGCCATGGGCCGCCAAAGTTCGGCGGTTTGGGCATACAGGCCTTGCAGCAAAACCATATGAATCACAAAATCCAAGATCTGCCAAACCACAAATACGGCAATAACGGCAAAGATTGAGCGTTTAAGCATCTTCGAAACCTCCTGCATTGCTTAGTGATATGATAGAAAATGAATAGAAAAACATGTCGCGGCGGGACGCCGCTTCCACAAATAGTTGAACCGGCAAACTCCCTGAAAATAGACAGAATGCCACAACGTAAAGCTTAATTACACAAACTATCTTTTATCAGTGTCCATTCAGAAATGGTAGATTGTGGTTCAAACCAAGGCCGTAGTGTTTTCGAAACCGCAGGCGTAGCCTGGCTACGTCGAGGATTACGCAAACGCGAGAACGCAGGGCTGGGCCGCAATCTGCCGTTTCTGGATGGACACTATTTGAACTTCGGCAATCCGCTCCTTAGCAACCACCCCTGCTTATCCGGATGATACACCCACACCTGATGGTCCTGCATGGTCTTGAGCACGGGACGGGTCTGGAAGTAGTATTGAATCTCCACCTCCTGGCGGATCTCCATTTTATCATCAGACAACTCGACTTGATGGGTCTTGTAGCGGGCCACTTTGACCATCTTGAATTGATCAAAATCGATGGCTTGGGCCTTGGCTGTTGGATCCAAAAAGTGACTTGCCGTTTTAAAATCCGATTCGCGCAAGGCCAATCGATAGGACCGCTCCTCATTTTCAAACAGATCCAGCCGCTGCATGGAAGTGACACCCGCACACCCGGTGTGCAGAAGCGTTAAAACCACACCGATCACATTCAATACGCGCATTGTCATACCCTTGGTTGGAGTGGGTTGGCCCGCTTGGCTGCAGGGGATGCCTGCAACAGGACGAAGGCGCCAAGCAAAGCCACCTTATCATCCATGGCAAGGGGGAACAAGTTTAAGTCCATACCATCGGCGCCTCCGGCCTCCCCATCATGGGGCCGCCGGGGAAGGGCGATCTGTGCGGTATCGGTCCAGCAGCCGTTTAAGCCAGACCACGCCGGTGGCCAAAATCAGCCGCGGAAAGGTGATCCAACCCGCAGATACGCCGATGGCCACGAACAACAACGTGTCTTCCAGCAGGGAGTGGGACACGGCAATGTGATAGTTGAGAATATCGGCGTGTTTGCGGGACAAGCGCCCCCGCTCCACATGATCGATGATCACACCGGCACCGTAGGCCAATCCCAAGGTGTTGGCCACGATCCACAAAAAGGCCGCCTGACGCGGCAACCCCATCGCCATTAGCGGGTATTGTAACATTCTGGAAAGGTATTGAATCACACCGAAAGCTTCAAGTATGCGTTGAAGGATCATCAACAGGGTGATCAACACCAGAATTTTGGCGCACAGCCAGGAGATAGTGATCAGCCAGGTTTGGAATTCGGCACCCCAAGCGGTCACGGTCATGGCGGCGCCGGTGGCTGAAATCACTTGCGGGAAAGGTTGCGGCGGCAGCAACCAGGTCAGCGCCAAAACACCCGCCAAGCTGCACCCCAGCCGGATGCAGATGATCCGCCATAGCGGTGTGCCGGTCTTTTTTTGGACCGCGCTCTCCACCGGCAGATTGTGAGAAATCAGGCACATCAAGGCCAGAAGGGTGACCGTGTTACCGCTCAGACTCAGGGTTTCAATAACGCCGATGCAGGCATAAAGATTGACAAAACAAGCGGTTACAAAGACAAGTGCCGCTTCGCCGGGCATCCCGACCCAAGCGAACAGGGGTGCAAAAAATGCGGCGATGGCAGGCATCAGGCCGAAGACTTTGAGCAGGAATACCCCAAAAGAGACCGGTATCGTGATTTTTATAATCCAGATGCCGGTCTTTAGCGCCGGTCCAAGGGCGCTGACCACACTGGATTTGATTTTCTCAACAGCGGTCATGCTTTGTCGGACAACAATTGACCGTCGGTGGCAAAGTTTTCGGTTTCAAATTCATCAATGTGAATCCAGACCTTGTGCCCTTGCACATGCAAGGTGTCCACAATGGCATCGGTGACCGAACGGACCAGCTCACGTTTCTGATCAAGGTTCCGTCCTTTGGCGATTTTAATGTTTACAATGGGCATATGGGATCTCCAATACGATGAACTCATTTGATATTATTAAACAAAAAATTAGCCCGGGGCTGAACTCGGGCATCATTTATATCTGGCCAGATTGTATTTGTGCGCCAGTCGCTTTCTCTCCTCCGGGACCAGGGAGAGCATATACATCTTCCAACCCGGGCACCACGTCGCATGCCAGCGCCAAAGACGCCCAAAAAAAGATTTTCGGTTCCGATCATACATGGCCCTGAATTTACAAGTCTCACAATTGTGTTGTCCCATTCACTCCTCCCCTGAATTGTATACTGGATCCATGAGCACGATCCTGCCGTCATGCATGAACCTTGTCACTCTGCGCAGGCCGGAGAGTGACGAAATGATTGAGCCGTAGCAAATTGTCGATTTATTGTGTTCCAACAGGCCGGCGCAGAGGCCGGCCCTACGCTAGCATTCTCCGCAATCCGGGTCTGCGTAAGGCCGGGCTCTGTCCCGGCCAATGCTGACGATGCTTTGGTCATATCGCCCGTGGGCCCAATTTCTTTTTTCAACGAGCCCGCAAATTACCAAAAATACTTTTTAATATCAATCATTCAAAACCCGACGAATGAGCTGGCTCAACTCCTCCATCACCAACGGCTTATAGACCAGGGCCTTGACCCCCAGTGCCTTGGCTTTGGCATCGGTGATCTTCTGGCTGTAGCCGGTGGCCAGGATGATGGGCAGATTGGGTCGGATGGCCAGCATCTTGTGGGCCAATTCATCGCCGGTCATATCGGGCATGATCACATCGGAGATTACCAAATCGTAGGCGTCCGGATCCGATTGAAAGTGCGCCAGGGCATCCACGCTGGTATTGAAAGGGGTTACCTTGTAGCCCAGCAGCTTCAGCATTTGTGTGAGCATATCGGTTTGAAATATCTCGTCATCCACAAACAAAATGCGTTCTTTACCCGTGGGCAGTGCCTCTAGGGGCGGTGTCTCCGGTATAGCCCGGGTTTCCAGTGCGGGCAGGTACACCTCAAAGCAAGAGCCTTGGCCGGGCGTGGAGTCCACCATGATGGTCCCTTTTAAAGCGCTAACGATACCGTGGACGACGGACAGACCCATGCCCGTGCCTTCGCCTTTGGGTTTGGTGGTAAAAAACGGATCAAAGATTTTGGGCAGATTTTCCGCAGCGATGCCTTTTCCGGTATCACTGACCGTTAATTTCAAGTAGGCACCGGGCTGCATATCCACCTGATGGCCGCAAAATTCCTCATCCAAATCGACCTGTGCCAAAGTAACGTGCAGCGTGCCCCCGGTTTCGCCCATGGCGTAACCGGCATTGGTGCTCAGATTCATCATGACCTGGTGGATCTGGATGGGATCGGCCAATACGGCCGCATCGGTTTCAATGGCCTGTTCTATCTTGACGGTGGCCGGCAAAGACGCACGCAGCAGTTTGAGCACCTCCTTAACGATGTGCTTGACCTGCACGGGTTTGGGTTCCATTTCACCCTGGCGGCTGAATGCCAGGATCTGTTTGACCAGGTCGCGTGCACGCTCGCCGGCCTCAAGAACCCGTTTCAGGTAGTCGTGAACCGTACTGCCCTTGTCGATATCTGCAACCGCAATCTCCGTATAGCCGATGATGGCGGCTAGAATGTTGTTGAAATCGTGCGCAATGCCGCCGGCCAATGTGCCCAAGGCTTCCATTTTCTGGGCCTGCTGCAGTTGTATCCCCAATTGTTGACTCTGTTCCTCGGCCAGGGTCCGCTCGGTCACATCGATGGAAATACCGCCCAAAGCAAAGAGGGCCTCATCTTGTAATATGGGAAAACGCGAGGTGAGCAGATGGCACACTTTACCGCTTGAGGCGTGTACTTTTTCCATGTTGGAGTGGGCGGATTGGGATTGATATACTTTTTCATCGTTGGCCTGCAGCTCCTGGGCCGACTCGGGGTCCCATATCTGATGGGTGTATCGGTTAAGGGCCTCATTCGGCGGGGTGGCCGTAAATTGGGCAAAGGCATCATTGACGTAAATGTAGCGCCCCTGGTGATCCTTCATAAAGACCAACCCCGGCATATGCTGCATAAAGGCATCAAACAGATCCTTGCTCTCTTTTAACGCTTTTTCCACCTTTTTACGCTGGGAGATATCCAGCATGAGGCCCACCAAACCGGCCACTTCATGGTCGGCGTCTTTAAAGGTAGCCTTATAGAAAATAAAATCGCGCTCCTGGCCATCGGCGCAATGGACGCGCTGTTCATAGCTTTGGATGCCGGATTTTTGCATAAATTTAACGTCCTGGGTGTGGTAGTGAAGCGCCATTTCACTGGAGTGCACCGATTGCACCTCGGACAAATTACGGCCCAGGATTTGGGTTTTGTTCATACCCAGGGTGGCCGCATAGGCCAGGTTACATCCCAAAAAATTGCCCTGGGCGTCTTTGTAAAAAACCGGATTGGGAATGGTGTCGATGAGGGTGTTCATAAACTCAAGGTTGTCCAACAACGCTTTTTCCGCTTTTTTGCGGTGGGTGATATTGGAAACCACCAGGATAAATCCGGTGACATGGCCCTGGAAATCGCGCTGGTAATTCCAGTCCACCTGCGTGTCGATATCAATGCCACCTTTGGTGCGGTCTTTGCTGAACCAGGGACTGGGATTGGGATGCTGTTCAACCAGATAATTGAAGTGGGCCTTTATCTGGCTGACCTCTTCCTGGCCGGCGGCCAATTGGTATATGGGTTTACCCACCAGTTCATCGGGTGTATACCCATAGATGGCAAGGTGGGCCGGATTGGCAAACCGGATGATGCCCTGGGTGTCCACCTCTTGAATGCCGTAAGGAATGGTCTCGATCAGGTTGCGAAAGCGCTGTTCACTCTGCCGTAAATCCGCTTCCACCTGCAGACGCTCCAAAATTTCCAGTTCAAGCTCCTTGTTGCTGTTGAGCAGCTCTTGGGTGCGCGCTTTGACCCGTTTTTCCAATTGGGTTTGGGCACGCTGAAGGGCCGCGTCCATTTTGCGGTGAATCAGCATGGCCCCCCCGGCTTTGAACAGGCTCACGCCCACAATGACCATCATCAAGACGGCTATTAATCCCAGGGTCAGGTCGCTTTTGCGGGCCAAACCATCCAGATGGTGTTTGCCGGTGGTAATATCTTGGTAAATCTCAAAGGCCCCTAAAAAAGAGCGGGCTTTCATCACGGGGACATAGACCTCCACCACATCGCGCATCGCGGGTTGGCCCTCTCGTGTGGGATCGCCCTGAGCCACAATCTGGGCGTAGGTTTCGCCTTTGGCCACTTTTTGAAAAAAATAGCGATGGGTGCTAACCCGGCCTACCTCTTGGTCATCAGATGAATAAACTATTTTTCCCTTTGGATCGAACAGGCGTATTTTCTCCATCTCAAAATCGGTCTTTAACTCATCCACCAGCGGATGGATCGCCGGCCCCACGCTTTGGGATGAAATGCGTTGATCCCCCAATCGCAGCGTGCGAACCAAATGGTTGGCCACCCGCCGGGCATCTTCCTGGCTAAAGGTAGAAAGCGTATGGCGATACGCCGGCGCTAGGAAGAGCCGATTGTACAACGGAAACAACAGCGCAACCACCGTGCAGGCAATAAAAATATTGCGCAAAAACGGCTTGCGCAGCACATGCATCCCGACTTCTGTGGGTGTGGGCGGTGTCTCTTGCAATGAATGGGGTGGGGACATAACTGCCTCGCTTCGCGTTGGGGCCCAGGTCAATGTCTCTCGCCGAACGGCGATGGGAATTTAAAAAGAAAATATCAGAAAGAAGGCGCAGGGGGCAAGTTTTTAGTGTGTTTACAGATGGATTGGCACCAGCGTTAAAGCTGAGATAGACCGCCGCTAGATGCGCAGCAGGATTTTGAGGCTTTGGGCAATGTCCTCGGCCGATGCCGGCTTGGGCAGATAATCATTGGCCTGTAAGCTGGGACCGTCAAAATGAGAGTAGCGTGTGGAGGTCACATGGGTGGCCACGGATGTTAGCATCACGATGGGAATGGCTGCCAACCGCTCATCATCTTTGATCTCTTTGCACACGGCGTAGCCGTCTTTTTCCGGCATGACGATGTCCAGAACAATGGCATCAGGCGGGTTGGCTTTGACTTTGCTCAAACCTTCAATGCCATCGTAAGCCACATCCACCTCAAAGCCCTCTTTTTCCAGGTTGCATTTCAGGACCGCACAAAAATCGGCTTCGTCGTCTACAATCAATATCCGCTTTTTCTCGGTCATCTACTGGCTCCGCCAGACGAAAGGGTTCGGGCACAAGAGCAAGAAAATAACGGTTACCGCTTTGATGTGCGTCGGAATTGCAGATCCGGCCGGCGCAGAGGCCGGCCCGACGCTTGCACCGGTTCGCAGTAGCCAGGGGCTTCGTAGATCCGGGCCCGCGCCCGGCCGATATTCGGATTTCAGTCGCTTGCCGCCCTGCACACGGTTTGTGCCGCCAAGTCAATCCACGCTGTCAATGATCAACCGGTCAATATTTCAAATCAATCTGCATCCACCATTTGATGGGCGCGTAAAAAGGCAGATAGTGACCACAAAGGGTACGAAGGTACAAAGAGATTTGTTCGTTATTCAGCTTCGCGTCCACGTGGTAGGTTCCCGCGTCGTTTTTACGTCAAAGGGCCCGTATCCAATTATTCCACTTTAGGCCTGGGCAACACACCGGCCCGCTCTGCAATCTCGGGCACCTTGTGCTCCCATTCGATGGCCATCAGATGCACACCCGCCACACCTTCCATCTCTTTGAACTCTTCGATCTGCTCAATGGCGAATTTAATGCCCTCTTCGGCCATTTTGCCCTTGCCGGCGTCTTTGATGCGTTTGATCAGCTCCGGGGGCACATCCATGCCGGGCACGAACTTGGCCATGTAGTTGGCCATACCGGCCGACTTCATGGGGGTTACACCGGCCAGGAGGTAACATTTTTCAGTCAAACCCATATCGACGGCCTTTTTCATGAACTCACGAAAACGGGGCATGTTGTAAATACATTGGGTTTGGATGAAATCGGCGCCGGCATCGATTTTGTTGGCCAACCGGTAGATGCGGTAATCCACCGGATCGGCAAAGGGATTAGCGGCAGCGCCGATAAAAATTCTGGGCGCCACATCGATCTCTTCGTCGTTGTCGAATTTGCCCTCGTCGCGCATCTTTTTGACCATGGCAATCAGCTGCATGGAATCGATGTCATAGACGTTTTTGGACTGGGGATGGTTGCCAAAGTTCTGATGGTCGCCGGACAGGCAGAGCATGTTGCGGATACCCAAAGCATACGCGCCCAGAATGTCGCTCTGCATGGCAATCCGGTTGCGGTCGCGGCACACCATTTGAAAATTGGGCTCCAAGCCGGCCTGCACCATCAGGGCGCTGGCCGCCTTGCTGGACATGCGCACTACGGCCGTCTGGTTGTCCGTCACGTTTACGGCATCCACCATACCCTTGAGGGGTTCCATTTTCTCTTTTAGGTGTTCAACATTGGCGCCTTTGGGGGGGCCACACTCACCGGTAAAGGCAAAATGGCCGGCCTTGAGCACTTTCTCCAGGTTGCTTCCGGATTTATAGCCGTTATCACTCATTTCACCAACTCCTCCCTTGTGCTTCTGCGCGGTCCGCCGTCACGGGCTGTGCGCCAGTCCTTGTTAGGGCGCTGTATGCGCAAATCTTCCAAACGACCCTGCTCTATCTTCTTTTTAACGATGGTATCCCAAATGCACTCGATATCTTTGGAGACTTCGCATTGGCCATCGGCACTGCCGCCGCAGGGACCGTGCAGCAAACTCTTGGAACAGCGGGCGATCGGGCAAAGGCCATCGTAGTAGTGAATGACGCAGGTGCCGCAGCCGGCGCAACGCTCTTCCCATACGCCATGGCTCACCGCCCCCCCCATAAAGCGGGTATTGACGGTGGGAAAAAAGCGCTGGCTGGGGTAAGCTTCAGATAGAAATTGGGGTCCCACGCCACACGCCATGCTCAAGACGGCATCGTACTGATCAAAACTGTCGCGCAACTGCTCGATATACTCGGGGTCGCACTGGCGCTCGATGGTGCGTTCGTCGATCTTGACAGGACGGCCCTCTTTTTTGCGGGCAATGCGCAGGGTGGAGGCCAGAATCTCAACCTCTTTCATACCGCCCGCATTGCAGACGGTCACGCACCCTTTACAGCCCACCAGCAGGATGTTGTCAAAATCCTTGATCATCTCCTGAATTTCTTCCAGGGGCTTTCGGTCGGCGATTATCATTTTTCACCTCGTCATAATGGTATTGAAACAATTATTTTCTACGCACATGGATTCAAGGGGCTTGGCCCCAGTTCTTTGGCCTTTTCGGTCATTTCAGTGGCAATCTCGGCAAAGCGAGGCCCCTGGGCCGATGACAGGTTGTACATCTCAATGCGCTCAGGCTCCATGTGGATGTCGGTTAAGGTGCGTTTAACATACTCAACTTTGCGGCGGGTTTTTAGATTTCCTTCCAGGAAATGGCATTCACCCTCCAGTCAGCCGGCCACATAGACGGCGTCGGCACCCTCTTCGATGGCGCGCAGCAGGTGAATGATATCCACCCGCCCGGTACATGGCACCTGTACCACTTTCACATTGGACGGATAGTTTAACCGCATGGAACCGGCCAGGTCGCCGGCTGCATAAGCGCAATACTTACAGCAGAAGGCGACGATTTGGGGTTCGAAAGTTGCACTCATGGCATCATCTTCCTTTCCTTAATTCAATACGTTTAAGCCGTAAGGCACTCGGTAAACAGGGCCACGGTCTTGGCGATCAATTGCTGGTCGGTAAAATGTTTCAATGTAATGGCCTTACCCGGGCATTCAGCCACGCAGCAGCCGCAGCCCTGGCATCCGGCGGCATCGATCACCGCGTGGCCCTCCTGGCCGATGATGGGCACATTGTAAGGACATGTGCGCACACAGGTACAGCACACCGCGCATTTGTCCGGATCCACTTCAGCGGTCACCCCGCCCACCCAGATGGCCTCTTTGCTCAATACGGTCGCGGCTCTGGATACGGTGGCCTGGGCCTGGGCAATGGTCTCATCGATGGATTTGGGAGCGTGGGCCAGGCCCGCCATGAAGATACCTTCGGAACCGAAATCCACGGGCCGCAACTTGGCGTGGGCTTCCACCAGAAAGCCCTCGGCATTGATGGGAACCTTGAACAATTCGAACAGGTCCTTGTTCGGGTTGGGGCGTACGGCAGTGGCCAGAATCAGCAGATCCGGGTTGATCTCGATGGGACGACCCAAGATATGGTCCTTAACGGTCACGCTGATTTCATCGCCGTCGCCCTTGATCACCTGGGGCGGTGCCTGTTGGCTGAAGCGAATGAAGATGACGCCCAACTCCCGGGCCTTGCGGTAGAGATCTTCGCGGAAGCCATAGGTGCGGATGTCCCGGTAAAGTACGTAGACATTCATTTCCGGTTTCTGTTGTTTCATGGCGATGGCCGATTTGACGCTGTGGGTACAGCAAATACGGCTGCAAGAGGGAAATTCCTCGTTGCGAGATCCCACGCATTGAATGAACACGACGCTGTCGGCTTGGCCGATGCGCGGGTCTTGTGCGGTCATGGCCTCGTCCATCTCTTTGTGGCTGAGCACATCGGGATGCCGGCCATAGAGAAATTCTGTTGGCTCGTATTGCTTGCCGCCGGTGGCGATAATGGTCACGCCATGCTCCACCGTCAGGGTGCTCAACGTTTCGCCGCCGGTAGCCAGGGTGGTGGTGAAATTGCCCAATATGCCGCCGGTTTCAATCACCTCGCTCTCCATGAAAATACGGATATTGTCGTGGCTGTTCACTTTCTCGACCAATTCCGTCACATAGGGCGGGACCGCTTCACCCTGCCAGGTGTGGCGCAGCCAAAGGGCATTGCCGCCCAGCCGCTGGGAGCGTTCCACCAAATACGCTTGAAATCCCTGATCGGCGATGCCCAGGGCCGCTTCCATGCCGGCCACGCCGCCGCCGATCACCAGCGCCGCCTGGGTCACATCCAGGCTTACCTGGTGCAGGGGCTCGATATAGGCGGCCTTGGCCACAGCCATGCGCACCAGGTCTTTGGCTTTTTCCGTGGCCTTTTGCGGGTCGTTCATGTGCACCCAGGTGTTTTGGTCGCGGATATTGGCCATTTCGAACAGGTATTTGTTCAGCCCGGCTTCCCGAATGGTCTCCTGAAACAAGGGTTCATGGGTGCGCGGCGAACACGAGGCCACCACCACGCGGTTGATATTGTTCTCCTGGATCACCCCTTTCATTTTGTCCTGGGTATCCTGTGAACAGGTGAACAGGTTGTCCTCCACATGCACCACACCGGGCAAGCTGCGGGCATATTCGCGCACAGCGGGGACGTCGGCCACACCGCCGATGTTAATGCCGCAATTGCAGACAAAGACCCCCACCCGCGGCTCCTGTCCGGAGACATCCAGCTCGGGCGGCAGTTGCTTGGTACGGGTCAAGGTGCCCCGGGCGGCGGAGAGGTTCTTTGCCGCGGCCGTTGAAGCGGCTGAAGCTTCCATGACCGATTGGGGAATATCTTTAGGGCCCTGGAAGACACCGCACACATAGATGCCGTCGCGGTTGGTGGCCACGGGGGCCAGATCGCGGGTCTGGGCAAACTTGTGCGTGTTGAGCTCAACCCCCATGGTCTCGGCCAGTTGAATCGCTTGACTGTTGGGGGCCAAGCCCACCGAAAGCACCACCATGTCAAAAACTTCTTCCACAATGTCGCCGTCTTCGCTCACATAACGCAGGCGCAGGTTGTCGTCTTCCACCGGATCGATGGTATGCACCCGCGAGCGCACGAAACGAACGCCGTGCTCATCTTTGCAGCGATTGTAATAGCGCTCAAAATCCTTGCCATAGGTGCGCATGTCCATAAAAAAGACCGCCGTGTCCAGATCTTTATCGCTGTGCTCTTTGGCAATCACGGTCTGTTTGGCGGCATACATGCAGCAAACCCCCGAACAATAAGCGTGATCGCACTGATTGATATCGCGCGAACCGATGCACTGCAGCCAGGCGATCTTTTCAGGCTCTTTGTGGTCCGACGGCCGGATCAAATGACCCTGGTAGGGACCGGAGGCCGAAAGCAAGCGCTCCATTTCTAGGGAGGTCACCACATTAGCATGGTTGGCATAAGCATAGTAGGCGTGCTTGCTGGGATCATACGGCGTAAAGCCCGGCGCCAAAATCACCGACCCGACGTCGATCTCGGTACGCTTGGGCTGCATGTTGTGATCGACCGCCTTGGCCAGGCAAGCATCCACGCATTGATAGCATTCCGAACAGATGCCGCATTTCAAGCAGCGTTCGGCTTCGGTTTTGGCTTCGGCTTCGTTGTAGCCGAAAGAGACTTCCAGAAAGTTGCACTCCCTGGCTTCCGGATCCAGGCAACGCACGCGGGTGCGCGCCTTTTGCGGTTCGTCGGCAGTATCGGGTTTGACGAATTCCCATCTCTTTTCACGGCCTTCGGCTAGATCCAGACCGTTGATGAAACGGTGAATGGATTCTGCGGCCTCTTTGCCGCACGATACGGCGTCCACCACGGACTTGGGACCATAGAAGGCATCCCCGCCGGCAAAGACCCACTCTATGGGTGTCTGTAAAGTGACTGGGTCGGCCTCCAGGCCGCCGGGACCGGAGATGGCGATACCTTGCTCCTTGATGCCATGCAGATTGGTGCTTTGCCCGATGGAGACAATCACGGTGTCGCCAAAATAGGGCTGGCACGCGTTATCGTCGTATTGGGGATTGAAGCGGCCGTTGTCGTCAAACACTGCTGTACAGGTTTTGAATTCAATGCCCGACACTTTGTTGCCCTTGTCGATGAAAAAAGATTTGGGGCCGAAAGAGTTGACGATCTCGATCTCACCCTCAAGGGCCTCTTCAATTTCGTGCTCCCATGCCGGCATCTCTTCGCGCTTTTCCAGGCAGATCAGGGTAACTTTTTTGGCGCCTTTGCGTTTGGCCGTCAAGGCCACGTCGATGGCCACGTTCCCGCCGCCCACCACGATGACGTCATCACCGATCTCGACATCTTGCCCCATGGCGGTATCTCGTAGAAAATCAACACCTTGCAGTACACCGGCGACATCCTCGTTCTCTATCCCCAGATTGCGGCCGCCATGCAGGCCGATGGCCATAAAGCAGGCAGCAAAGCCGTCGGCCTTAAGGCTTTCCAGTGTGATGTCCGTGCCAAAAGCAACGTTGCATTGGATCTCGGCGCCCATCTGTTGAATCACCTCGATCTCGCCGGCCAGAATATCGCGGGGTAAGCGGTATTCGGGGATACCGACGCGCATCATGCCACCGGGTTCGGGCAACTTTTCGAAAATCGTGACCCCATAGCCCTGCTGCAGCAAATAGTAAGCCGCTGTCAGTCCTGCCGGTCCGGATCCGATGACGGCAACTTTTTCTTCGCGCTTTTCGGCTGTTATCTCCGGCACATAGACCTCGCCACTCTCTTTCTCATAATCGGCCAGGAAGCGGTGCAGTTCGCGGATAGCCAGGGGTTGGTCCACATCGTTGCGGGTACACTCGCCCTCACAGGGGTGGTGACAGACCCGGCCGCAAACCGCTGGAAAGGGGTGTTCCTCTTTGAAAAGCTTGAGCGCTTCTTTATAGCGGCCGTCATTGATCAAGGCGATGTAGCCCTGAATACTCACATGCGCCGGACAAGTGGCCTTGCAAGGGGCCGTACCGCGCTTATCAATGGCAAATGCGCTGGGCATGCCTTGGGGATAAAGCTTGAAGGCGGCCTTGCGATCGCGCAGATCCATATCGAACTGATTGGGCACGTCGATGGGGCACACCTTGGCGCACTCACCGCAGGCCGTGCATTTGTCCAGATCGATATAGCGGGGACGCTCGAGCAGTGTGACTTTAAAATTGCCGGCCTCGCCTTCGATCTTCTCTACTTCCGTTGTGGTAAAAAGATCGATGTTGAGATGGCGGCCCGCCTCAACCAATTTGGGAGAGATAACGCACATGGCGCAGTCGTTGGTGGGAAAGGTTTTGTCCAACTGGGCCATGACGCCGCCGATGGCCGACTTGCCCTCGATCATTTTTACCAGATAGCCGGAGTCCGCAAGGTCCAGGGAAGCCTGTATTCCGGCAATACCCCCGCCGACAACCATTACCGACCCAACCACATCGTTTTTCTCGTTCTCTTTCGCCATGAAAAAACCTCTGATATTGTAAGTTATTAATGCCTGCCGGCGTTACACGCCATTCAAACGCCGATTATTTGTGATATCGCACCCGGCGGTGTGATCCGCTTGTGGTCAAGCGGGTTGGTCGCATCGAAGGGCATCGAACCGACATAAGAAAGCAAAGCATGTGCCAAAATAGGTCAACTGGGCAATTTACAAATTATTGTTGCAATTATAGCATGTTAACAAGGGGTTGCCTTCAAAGATAAAGGCCGCTTGCATGGCGCTAGGTGCGTTCAACTGTCCCAAAATGGCATACTTGAACCGGATACCTAATGAATACGGCTGAAAAGGGGATTGTGCCATAATGGCATAGCTTTTTAAGGGAGTCCAAATTGGCACAGACGAGATTTTTCTTATCCAGGGCGTGGCATGGTAATTACCATTTTTGGTGCTTCTTTAAATGAGTTGGAGATGAGACTGACAGCGCAAATTACCGGCACGGCGCCTGCGTCAGGAGTTGACAGTTTATAAAGCCTGCTGATCTTTCTATAGATCGCCTATAGATGTTTTGCCGAATAACCGCTTATCTTGAGTAGATAGGCCTATATCTTTTGAGGGGTTGGATGTTGAACCGTTACCCTAAATATCGTTGGCTGCCCTATATGCTGTTGACCCTGACGGTGTTGTTCTGGGCCGGCAATTTTGTTCTGGGACGCGGTATTCGAGACCTGATTCCACCGGTGAGCCTCAATTTTTGGCGCTGGGTGGGTGCGCTGATCATTCTGCTGCCATTGGCTGTACCTCGCATCCAACGCCAATGGCCCCTGGTGGTGCACCATTGGAAATACTTGGCGCTGATGAGTGTGCCGGCTATCGCTATATTCAATGCATTTATCTACCTGGCCCTGCAAACCACCACAGCCACCAATACCGTTTTGGTTAACGCCATGATCCCGGTGTTTATCGGTTTGATGTCATGGCTGGCCTACAATGAAACCATGGGTCCGCAGCAGATCGTCGGCGTTATGATCTCTCTGGCCGGATTGCTGTTCATTGTATCCCGCGGCCACCTGGGAAACTTGGCACGGTTGGGGTTTTCTTCCGGGGATCTATGGACCTTGGCTGCTGGAATGGCATGGGCCTTTTATTCGGTAATGCTGCGCAAAAGACCCATCCAGATGGACCCCATCGCCTTTTTGACCGCCATTGTCGCTTTGGGTCTTTTGGTGATGTTACCCTTTTACTTTTGGGAGCTTTCAATCCATGGTGGCTTCAACTTATCCAAGACCACCTTGGGTAGCATTGCTTATGTGTGTGTGTTTCCCTCCGTGCTCTCTTTCATATTCTGGAACAGGGGCGTCGCCATGGTGGGTGCCAACCGCGCCGGCATCTTTTTCCATTTGATGCCGGTTTTTTCTATCCTGTTGGCGTTTATTTTTCTGAACGAGCAACCCCGCCTGTTCCATCTGACCGGTGTGATACTGATCTTCACGGGTATCGCGCTGACCACCTTAGCAAGAAAAAAGAGGTGATATTCGTCGCGTGCGCCAAAATGGACCGCTGCAAGATGGACAACTATGCCAAAATGGGATATATTTGGACTCATCTTTACTGGCGATCTATCTGGCAAAGGCACGTTATGGGCAACCGCATCATATTGGTGGATGATGACCGCGATTACATGGAGCTGTTGGCCGGAAAACTGAGAGCCATCGGCTTTAACAACCTCGCTTTGATGGACAGCCCCTTGGAAGCTGCCGAGGCCTTTAAAAGGGGAGAGTCATTTGAAGTGGCGCTCATCGATATGACCATGCCGGAGATGGATGGTATGGCCATGCTGGATCTGATTAAAAATAACAGTCCGGGCACCGAGGTCATTATGGTCACGGCCATCAACGAAGCGCGTACAGCGGTGGAGTGTTTAAAAAAAGGGGCTTATGACTATCTGGTCAAGCCGGTGGCTAAAGATGTGTTGGCGTTGACCTTGCCCCGCGCCTTTGAACGCAAGCGCCTGTTGGACATCCTGGACATGGAAAAGCGGCAGGCGCATCCTGAGCTGATCGACCCTGAACCGTTTCGGCCCATTATCACCCAACATCCCACGCTGCGGCGCATTCTCAAAGAGGCGGAATTGCATGCCGCCTCTAATGTCCCCGTCCTGATCACCGGTGAATCCGGCACCGGCAAGGAGTTGCTGGCCCGCGCCATCCACAGCGCCAGCCCCCGGTCAGACTTTCCTTTTACTCCCATCAACATGTCGTCTATCTCTCCCAACTTGTTCGAAGCCGAATTTTTCGGTCATACCAAAGGGGCCTTTACCGGTGCCGATACTGCGCGCACCGGTTTTTTGGAGCATACCAACCGCGGTACGCTTTTTTTGGACGAGATCGGTGACTTGCCCTTGGAGCTGCAAGGCAAGCTGCTACGGGTATTGCAGGAGGGAGAGTTTTCCAAAGTGGGAACGGCGGATCGCATGCGCGTGGATTTGCGCTTTATTGCCGCCACCAATGAAGACCTGGACCGCATGATGGCGCGTAAGGCCTTTCGCAAAGACCTTTTTTACCGCATTCGCGGTGGGTGGCTCCACCTGCCGCCGTTGCGGGCACGGGTCAATGACATTCCTTTGTTGCTCAATGCGTTTCTTAAAAAATATAAAGAGTATCGCCGCGGTCCGCGAATCGCCCCGGAAACGCTGGAGAAGCTCATGGCCTATAGTTGGCCCGGTAATGTCCGCGAATTAAAATCCATTATTCAATCGGCGGTCAATCTGGCCCAGGGCCGGCGCATCGATTCCCATCATCTTCCCGAACACCTGCGCAACATGGCCAAATCGCGTGTCCCAAAACCCCCGGCCATTAAACCCGACGGCGCCATTGTCCCGCTGGCCGAGGTGGAAAAAAATCACATTCTGCAAACCTACCATCGACTCGATCAGAACAAATCCCAATCCGCCAGGGCGCTGGGGATCGGGCTCAACACCCTTCGCCGCAAGCTTGCCATATATGGTGTTAATTAGCAGTTGGCTTGGGCAAACCCCTGTTGGTGCCCTATTTTACTCACTACCGTCATGGTAAATGGGGTCCCCCAGCTCGCTCAGCGAAAAATTAATAAACACGTGATGTCCGTCATAGTCGAGCACCCGCAAATCGTCTGTCTGTTGCAAATCATTTAAAATGACCTGGTAGTGCTGTCCGTAGCGTTGCATCACTTTATTGGTGTTGATTTCAAAAGCAATAAACTTTTTGATACCCTTGGTCGCCAGCTTCCCTACAAATCTGGGATCTGTGAGTTCCTCATAGCTGGTGAGCAGAAGGATGGGACCCGTCCCTGTAAAAAATATCCCGGCTTTCATGGTGCACCTCCTTGGGGTCTGAAGTTAAACAAAGAAGATGCTGCCTGAACAGCTCGTAAATTGCAGCTGCTGCTATGGTGCTTAGATGAACGGGTTAAATAATGGCTAAATTGGCCTGGTGTGTGAAAGGTTCGAATCTATAATCTAAGAAGGAACAGTGGGTCGGAAGCAAATCATTTGCTGCAAGCGCATCCAATGATCGGAAATTTCGGCAGCCCTATATTTTTATTGTGAGTCTGAGAGGGCCGGGTGTCAAGCAATATTAATACGGACCGATCACCCAAACTTTAGACTGGTGGTGTTCTGGGCTTTGATATGAAGATGCGTCAGCTACTTTCAGTAAAGGCTTTCAGAAGCGCCACAAGAAAATCCCACACCTTGTCTACCGAAGGCACGAAAAGACGTTCATCCGGCGAATGGGGGTTTCGAATAGTGGGTCCGAAGGATATCATATCCATGCCGGGGTAGATATCGCCAATCACGGCACACTCTAATCCCGCATGAATGACCTGAATGACCGGTGCGCTGCCGAACATATTTTTGTACAGGGTCTTTGATTGGCTGAGCAGCAGTGAGGCCATGTCCGGCTGCCAGGCGGGATACATGTCATGGTCTTCGATGTCGGCACCTGCGAGCCGGGCCACAGCATGCACCTGATCGGTAATTTCCGTCATTCGGGACATGGCGGCGCTACGCTGGCTGGATAAAACCGTGAGCTTGCCGGCTTCCAATTGAACTGTGGCCAAATTGTTGGATGTTTCCACCAATCCATCCACAGCCGACGACATACCCGCCACACCATCGGGCAATGCCATCAACAATTGAATAGCTTTTCGTGCATCCTTTGGGCCCAAGGCGGTTCCCAATGGTTTGCCGGAAGGGGCCGGATGCATATTGATAAAAAGGGATGCATCGCTTTGGGCAAGCTCGGCCTTGATCTCTTGCTCCAAACGCGCCACTGCCTGCAGGGCCGGTTCAACGGCGTCGGGATCCACACCAATAATGGCCCGGGCATCGCGGGGGATGGCATTTTTGCGGCTGCCCCCTTGCATGGAAATTAACCCCATGGACGCATCCTGGGCAAGCTGATTTAAGATACGGGCCAGAATCTTATTGGCATTGCCGCGCTGCTTGTGGATGTCGATGCCCGAATGCCCGCCTTTTAACCCGCCCACCACCACCTGGTGGGGTTGCCATTCAGTGGCAGCAATGGATTTAGTTTCGAACGCGAGCTTTAGCGTCGTGTCAACCCCACCGGCGCAGCCGATGGTGAAGATCCCTTCATCTTCCGAATCCAAGTTGATCAGCCGACGGCCTTGGATAAAATCCGGCTGCAGGGCCTTGGCACCGTTGAGGCCGGTCTCTTCATCCACCGTAAAGAGCAGCTCCAGTGGCGGGTGGTCAAGGGAGGGATCTTCGGCAAGGGCCAACATATAACCTATGGCGATGCCATTGTCCGCGCCCAAAGTGGTGCCGTCGGCTGTGAGCCAATCGCCCTGCCTATGGGACACGATGGGGTCGATATTAAAATCGTGGGAAGAATCCGGTGTCTTTTCGCACACCATGTCCATGTGACCTTGCAACACGACAACGGGAGCGGATTCTGATCCGGGACTGGCCGGCACCCGAACGACCAAGTTGCCGGCGCTGTCGCGGGTGTGGCTGAGCTGCTGCTGCTCGGCCCATGCTCGCAGCCATTTACAAACGCGTTCTTCGTTGTGCGAACACCGAGGTATGGCGTTCAATTGTTCAAAATAAGACAATATGGTGGCGGTGTCTTTGGACATGGTGGTCTCCCGGAGATTAATAAAAGTCAATATCCCGGCTCAGAGAGCCGGACAATGAGTTATCCCCCCAAGGGGTTGCTTTTAGCCGCGTTGCCGGCGATGGCGATGGCGGTTTGCCGATCTTCTGCGTTCCAAAAGGCCGGCGTAGAGCCCGGCCCTTCTGCGCTGAATCGATAGTGGCCAGGCAGATGATCTTCGCAGGGCCGGGCTCTGAACCGGCCGGATCTGACGATGTTACGGCATAGACGCCTATCGCTAACCTGACTTTAAGGCTATGTTTGTTTTTGTAAACGAAAATCATTTATAATGCCAGTTTAAATAGGATATCAATGCAGGAACGCCTGATGTGTTGGATGCTGTTTCAGAACCACAAGGTTCTGGAAAGGACATTTTGGAGCCATATTTATTGACATTTAAGGGTAAATATGATCGAAAAGTTTTTTCGCCGATGATTCTGTCTTGAGGAGACACGGGTGCCCCATCCAGGGACAAACGAAAATTGCGTGAAAATCGGGTCATATTTTTGAGGAGGTGCACAAGTGCAAGGCATAGCAGCAATTACCGCAAACAACGGCTGGGCCATGGCCGCAGTCGGCGCCACTATTGTCATTAGTGGATTGACGGTACTATCTATTGTTATCTCTCAGTTACATAAATTGATCGCGCTGTTGGAAAAAAAATCTGAAGAAACAGATATGGACCGAATCCATACCGATCAGCCGGTTGACCTTTCCGGTGAAGTCGACCTGCTGGATGATCTTGGGGCGTTGGCCCGGATCTACCAATCGCTCACCGTAGCTCCCGGCGAAAGCTTTCCGCTGACCGAACTTTACAAGATCCTCAATGCTGAAAAATTACCGCATCCCCACATCACCATTCGTGAATTAAGGGCGGCCGGCTATCTCGTCCCCAGCGGCAAAGGGACCTTTTCGTGGAAGAACGCCTAGGTGTCCACAAACTTGTCACTATATAATAAGGTAGAGTTGTTATGGACTTGCTGATTGATTTTCTGCAAAATACAGGATGGGCTATGCTGGACATCCGATATGTCATCATGATCGGCATTGGCATTCTATTCTGTTTTCTTGCCATTGCCAAAGAGTACGAACCCCTGTTGCTGCTTCCTATCGGATTTGGTATTATTGTTGGTAACATACCGTTTTTTAAAGGTTTTGGGCTCGGGATCTATGAAAATAACAGCGTATTGCACTATCTCTATTTTGGTGTGACCACCGGCCTTTATCCTTCCATTGTGTTTCTGGGTTTAGGGGCCATGACGGATTTTTCATCCATGCTGGCGCGGCCCAAACTGATGTTATTGGGTGCTGCCGCGCAGATGGGGATATATTTCACCTTGCTCAGCGCCATGGCCCTTGGCGATTTTTCATTCTTTCAAAACATCGGCATGGTCTTCACAGCCAAAGAGGCCGGCTCTATCGCTATCATTGGAGGGGCGGACGGCCCCACTTCAATCTTTTTAACCGCCAAACTGGCACCCCATTTAATCGGCCCCATTGCCATCGCCGCCTATTCCTACATGGCATTGATCCCTATTATTCAACCGCCCATCATGCGGTTGTTGACCACCAAAGCCGAGCGCCGCATTCACATGCCCGATGACACCCGTGAGGTCTCGCGCAAGGAGTTGCTCTTTTTTCCTATCGTCGGCGTTTTACTTTGCTGCTTGCTGGCGCCGGCTTCCATCCCGTTGTTGGGGCCTTTCTTTTTCGGCAATTTGATGAAGGTCTCCGGGGTCGTGGATCGGCTGGCAAAAACCGCCGCCAGTTCCATTATCGATACGGCCACCATTTTCCTGGGTTTTACGGTGGGTGCCAGTACTCAAGCGGATGTCTTTATCAGTAGTAAATCTATCGGCATCTTTATTCTGGGCTCCATTGCTTTCTCCATCGCCACGGCTTCCGGATTGATCGCCGCTAAGATCATGAATCTCTTTTTAAAGGAAAAAATCAATCCGCTGCTTGGCGCAGCCGGCGTATCCGCCGTGCCGGGTTCGGCCCGCGAAGTGCATCTGGTCGGCCAAAAAGCCGATCCGACCAACTACCTGCTGATGCATGCCATGGCATGCAATGCCTCCGGTGTCATCGGATCCGCCATTTGTGCCGGTATTTTGTGGAGTTTTTTGGTTTAATCGTCTTTTCTTTTAATCCCTATGTGTTGTCTTTTCTTCGCTTGATCAAAAGGATTTGTCTTCTTATGGGGCTTGACCGCCAATTGGGCTTGTGAGATCATTTGGTTAGGAGGTAGAAACCGGCGTATGACGTTAACCGCATTGCTTTATTTAACGACTGGTTTTCCATGGATCTGATATACTGTGTTTACCGCCGGCGACGATGACTCACCGTTTCATCCTTATTCCAAGGAGGCCGATATGACGGTTAAAATCCTTATCAAGCGTCGCTTCAAAGAGGGACATACCCCTCAAATCGTAGCTTTGCTCAATGAAATTCGTTCATTGGCCATGCATCAGCCCGGTTATATGTCCGGCGAGACTTTGGTTAAAAGGGGCTTTCCCAATAACATGGTGGTGATTTCCACCTGGCGTGACACAGAGGCGTGGCAGCGCTGGAGAGACTGCGACGGACGAAAAAAATTTGAGTCCATGCTCGAAGTGTACCAGGAGCGCCCCACGGATTATGAGGAGTTTTTGCTCGGCAGCCCCCTGCAAGCCTCTTAGGCCTATTGTACCAAACCTGTTGACATGATGGCCGTTGAACGGCATTGTTATTCTCCAACAAGCTTAACCTAGCTTTTTAAATACGTCAGGTTCGACCATGAAAAAATGGAAATGTACGATCTGCGGCTATGTTCATGAAGGTGACGCACCCCCTGAAATCTGTCCAGTCTGCGGGGCCGATAGAGATAAATTTATTTTATTGGAAGAGGTTTCAGGTGCCCCGGCCGCTCTAAAAGCCGCTGCAGATCAACATTCCGATTCAGCCGATGGTAGACTGGCACCCAGTGCCATATCACAAATGGCCTCCCGCTTCAGATGGCTCTCCCGCCTTCACGGGCACCCCATCGCCGTGCATATTCCCAACGGGGTTCTTCCGCTCACTGTTCTTTTTCTTTTTTTGGCGGTGATTTTTAAGTCCGAAGCAATGGCCACTGCTGCTAAAATCAACATGTTTGCCGTGGCTTTGTCTATGCCGGCGGTCATTATCAGCGGTATCATTGACTGGCACAATCGCTTTAGTGGCAAAATGTCATTGGTCTTCAGGATTAAAATGGTTTGCGCCGCCATTGTTACACTGCTTTCATTTATACTTATGGTGTGGTGGGTGACTTCTCCGGATCTCTATTTGTCCAACAACTCCTATTTAGCCCTCTTTGTACTGTTCAATCTGGCGGACTTGATCGCAGCCGCGGTAGCCGGGTTTTACGGAGGAAAACTGGTTTTTAACGCGTCAAAGCTATAAATAGCTAATATTTCAGGTGGTTATATACAGAATCGCTGAGAGCTCGCATATCACACGATCAAAGGGGTTATAATAGGAGAGGGTGCATTTTTATAACCTGCGCGTGTGCTTAATCTCCTCCTTTTATTGCCCTTCCAGGCCACCACCAGGGCAGCCCAGCCACACGATTGATCGCTCCAAATGAATTTGACCGGCCAGGACGCCAAGAGCGCCTTTATCCTTTTTTCCTCTTCTTGACGAAATCCAGATACCACCCAAAAGGCCCTTGGATCGGAAATTTTAACCAATGGAGTCAAAACGGATTTTAATGTGGGGGGCCGTAAATTGGCCAGCACGACTTGATAAGAGTTTGGATCATCTTCGCTGACGGGTTGACAAACAATCTGAATCCGATCTTGCATACGGTTGAGGGCAACATTGATTTTTGCTTCGCGGCAAGCCAGAGGATCAATATCCACACCCACCGCACGACCCAAACCCAAGCCTACGGCTGCGATGGCCAAAACAGCCGATCCCGTACCCATATCCAACGCCGTCATCTCTTTCAAGGGGACCGCAGCAGCGATCCGGGTCAAATTATCCAGCGCATATTCCAATCCTTGAAGGCACAGGCGCGTGGTGGGGTGATCACCAGCACCAAATGCCGTTCCATCATTGAGCTTGATCGAGACCCCATTTTCATGGTGCGGAAACGCACAATTGGAAGGTCCGAGCCAAATGCGATGGGCAACCCTGTACGGTCGATTAAAATTCAGTTCAAGGTGGGTGGTGGAAAAATGGTTGGTGTAGGCGAGTACGCCTTCCGCCACCATTCCTTTAATTGTACTGCGCAGCGTCCTGCGCTGAATCGATGGTATGCGTCGAATTAAAGTGCGTTCCAGATCAGCCGGGGTTAGTCGGATATACCGGGTACTTAGTAAGGCGATGATATGTTCTCTAACCGGATCGGTCATGGATGAGGGCTTTATATCAAGAATCAGCTTACCACTTTTTTCAACTCCTGCTCGTACCAGATCGAAAATTCATACATGCCGATAAAGCGATCATCATTGTTTATGATACCCAATGCCATTTCCAATACACCACCGCCATAGGCATTGCTGTAATTATCATGGTTGCCGTTTTGCAAAAACTCCCGAACCAATTGCTGGGTCGTTCGTTTGGTTTTATCCCGCCGGATGTCAATGGGATCTTTGGGCTCTTCAAAAGGGTCCCATTTCTCATAGCCCTTTTTAACGATATGTTTTTGGCGGCGTGGAGACATGCTGTCAAAAACAGCCTTCTTACGCACTTCCACCTCATTTGTTTTGTCGTTCACCCTCATCCCCCTCTTTTTGTTCTTTTTCGTTGTCCGTGGGCGCACCCAGGTATTCTTCCGTGTAATCCGTTAAAAGGGCCATGGAGAGCGGCACCAACATCTCCGCCAATTTAGGGTAGCGACTTTTGATGCTCCGGGCCAACTCCAACGATATTTCATGTAACTTGCTGTGGATGGCATCCATTTTAGCCGTTGGATAGGATTCCCCCTGTTTAAAACCGCTCAAACCACAGGTGTGCCCTTGGCCGCCGATGACCGTCGGCACACCATACAGCCGGCACGTAATGGGACGTGCATCGTACATGGCACAATGGTCGTCATCATCGAGTAAAGGACAGCGCATCTTGACCTGTGCCATCTCTTCAAGGATCTCGTTCTCGGATTTACCGGATTCATAATCTTTATGGGCTTGGCGTTTGAGTTTATAAACTTTGCGGTCCGTCTTTTCAGCTCTTTGGATGATCGCTTGACGATTTTTATCAGCGAATTTCTCGTCAAATTTGTTTTTAATGTAAATCGCTTCGACCAGGGTCAGGTCAAACAATGCATGGCAGCAATCCGCACATCCCAGTTTACAGCTCACGCACTCACCATACTCTTGCTGAACTTTTTCAAATGCCGCATCCACTTGCTGTACCAAAGCTTCATATTTTTGAAAAATTGGATCAATCTCCATGGGGCGTTCTCCTTAATGTTTCACGTGAAACAATTTGATCAATACAAACTAGAATGTTTCACGTGAAACAATTCGATCGATGTTATCTATTATTTGCCAATACAGAACTGATTGAAAATGTCATCAAGGATATCACTCTCGACTTTCTGTCCTATGATTTGGTAGAGTGCGCGCAAAGCTAAATTAAGATCATCGACAATAAGCTCCTCAGCGTAATTACCGTGTAATCCGGCCAATGCATTCTCCAAAGATCCGGCAGCAAGATCGAGCGCGATTTTCTGTCGTAAATTAGGAATGATGGTTCTACCCGGATCGATCTCTATCCCTCCGGCACAAACTCGCACCACCGCTTTTTTTAAATCCTCAATGCCGTCACCGTGTAAAGCCGAGACCAGCACCCTGTTTATACCATGATATGCACCGGGAATCGACACCTCTTCATCCGCTCCAACCAAGTCGATTTTATTGATGACCAACACGACTTTTTTCGCGCGTATTTTTTGGTAAATCTCTAAATCCGCATCGCCAATGGTATTTGATCCATCAACCACAAAGAGCACCAAATCGGATCGATCGATATTGTGGTGAGTTTTTTGGATTCCGATCTTCTCGACGGGGTTATCGGTGGTATGTAAGCCTGCGGTATCGGTGATCAAAATAGGAATGCCGGCAATGCTGAAATGGTCTTCGATAAGGTCCCGGGTGGTTCCCGGCATTTCCGTAACAATGGCCCTGTCTTTTTTTAAAAGACGATTGAGCAGACTAGATTTTCCGACGTTGGGTTGACCCACGATGTCCATGCGTACGCCGTCTCTAAAGAAATGCCCCTCTTCATATTGTGAGACCCATAATCGCGTGGGTTTTAAAACCTCATCATTCAGCTTCCGCGCCATATTTTGGCGTTCAATGGTCGCCTCAATTTCATCACCAAACTCGATTTGGGCTTCCAGTTGTGTCAATATAGTTTTGACTTGGGTGATAAGAGACTCGACTTCCTGTTTCAGGACCCCCATCAGTTGCGTCGTACTGATGCGCAACGAGGCCTCGCTTTTTGCAGCTATCACATCGGCCACAGCCTCGGCCTGGCTTAGATCAATGCGACCATTCAAATAGGCGCGCCGTGTGAATTCACCCGGTTCTGCCAAACGCGCCCCCTTGTTAAGAACAAGCTGTAAAATACGGCTAAGGATGAGTACACCTGAATGAGATTGAATTTCGACCACATCTTCTTTGGTATAAGAGTGGGGCGCTTTCATCACCGCCAGCAGCACTTCATCGACAATGTGCTTGTTATCTACAATGTAACCATGCGTCAAATGATGGGAGACCAGCTCATCAATCGAACTGTCATCTTGCGGCGATGGCCGGGCGCGCGTGTGTCTGAACAAGCGCCCGGCTATGGTGGTGGCTTGGGTTCCGGATATGCGGATAATACCAATACCGCCACTGCCGAAAGGAGTGGCAATGGCAGCGATGGTCTCTTTTTCCATAATGGCTACACTTTTGGGGGTCGCGATCGATCTTTCGGCTTGGTGCTTGCCGACCGCTTCTCTCTATTGGCGTTGTTTGCTGCGACGTCTCTTTTTGGGAAAGATAATCAACTTACGATAGTAGCCTTCACCGACACTTTGAGTACGAACTTTGGCATTGCTCTTGAGATGAACATGTACTGTTCGCCGGTCATAAGCATTCATCTGTCCGATGGTGACCGGTTTTTGTGTCTTTTCGGCTTTATCCGCCATGCTGGTGGCCATCTTCTCCAAATTGGCTTTGCGCGTCTGAAGATAGCCCTCAACATCCACCAATATCCGAACACGTTCTTTGCCCTGCTTGTTGACTATCTTTTCAACCAAGTACTGGATCGCCTCCAGGGTCTGTCCGCGCTTTCCGATAAGCAACCCGCTGTTGCCGCCTGTCACTTTGAATATGATGCGCTCGCCACGAACCTCCACTTCAATAACCGCCTCACTGCTGATGAAATCAACCAACCGTTGCAACGCTTCAGTTCCGATGGTGATCGCTTTTTTGACACTCTCGTCGTCCGCCGTATCTTTTTGAGGTTTGACGGGAGCCGGCGCGGCCTCATCTTCGATCTTAAATGCGGCTTTTACCAAGTCAATGGCCTGGGCTTTTGCATCTTTATCCGCACCAAAGGCCTCTTCCGCCTTGACGCGAATCTTGGCTTTTTTAGCGCCAACCAATCCAAATATACCTGAGGAGCCATAGGAGATGACTTCATAACGGATCTTTTCGATGGGTTTGTTCATTCGGTCAGCCGCTGCCTTCAAGGCTAAATCGACATTCTTGCCTTTAAACTCGATATACTGAGACATTGGAATCCTCCACAGATTAAACCATCTTTTTCTGGGTATAATACTGTTGCGCCATGGAAAAGATATTGCTCACCAGCCAATAGAGCACCAGTCCAGAGGAAAAATTGATAAATATGAAGGTGAACACAATAGGCATCAACATCATCATTTTGGCTTGGGCCGGATCGCCGGGTGCCGGAGTCATCTTTTGCTGCAAAAGCATACTGGCCCCCATGATAAGGGTAAGCACAGGAATGCCATAGGGCGGATCCATGAAAGGAATTTTAAAGCTGAAACTGAAAAGCCGATCCGGTGCTGAAAGATCGGAGATCCACCCAAAAAAAGGAGCATGGCGCAGCTCAATGGCTTGGTAGAGCATGCGATAAAGAGCAAAAAAGACCGGCAACTGGATGACCATGGGAAGACAACCGCCCAGGGGATTAATTTTATACGTTTTATACAGCGTCATCATCTCCTGGTTCATCCGGGCTTTGTCGCCTTTGTACTTTTCTCGAATCTCTTGCATCAAGGGTTGGATGCGACGCATCTCACCCATGGATTTATAGCTCTTTTTGGCCAGAGGCCAGAACATACCCCGCGTCACCAGGGTTAAAATGATAATGGCAATACCATAATTGGGTATATAGCCATAAATGAAATTCATGAACCACAGACAGGGTTTGGCAAAAAAGTCCACCCATCCAAAATCGATGGCGCGCTCGAGATCAACATTAAGAGTTTTAAGCAACGACAAGCTCTTGGGACCGGTAAACAGATTAAAACTAAAATGCTTGGTTTCATGCGGCGCAAGCTCTTCGCTCGGTATAACTATCTGATTTTTTACTATATTTTCATCATAAGACAGGAGCATGTCTGCATCGAGCGCCTCTTTTAATATCAGGCTGCTCATAAAATAACGGCCCTCGATGGCCACCCAGCGCACCTTTCCCTCATAGCGATTTTTATCTTCGATCTTCTTTAATTTGACCTGGTCCAATTCACCATTGATCAGGCCACTGGGACCTGCGAACCCATAACCACCTGAGCCTTTTTCTAAATAATTGCCCAATCCGAGCGCCAAACGCGGGGCCATGGGATGATCACTGCCATTGTAAAGCGTTATTTCCACATCGACCAGGTAGGAGTCCGGCGCAAAGGTCAACGCTTTTTCAATCACCAGGCCGGTGGCGCTTTGGTGGCGAAACTTCAAGGTCGCCGGTTGAGCGTTTACCGAGAGCAGATCAGTTGTCTGATCGGTGACATAGGTCGCGCCTTCCACTCCATAATCCACTTTACCCAATACATTGAGCAGGAAGGTGCCGTTTTTCAACCGGTCGGAGATCAGTTCTTTCAGGGGGGAATCTTTGGCTGTGGTTTCCCGATAGTCTTTCAGGACCACGCTTTTTATAGCGGCCCCTTTATCGGTAAAAATCATGCGGTAAAGCGGTGTCTCCACGGTGACCTCGCGCTCCGGCGCAGTAGGGGTCACAGGGGCCGCTTCAGGAATCTCCGGCATAGCCGGCGCCTCGGCAATCGGTGCCTGCGCCACGGGTTCAGGGCCGGATGGTTTTTCGGCAACAGCGGGATCCGTACTTTCTATCTTAGCGTCGTCCGGAGGCGCTTTGGTGGGTTGCGGCGCAAAGAAAATGCTCCACAAGAAAAACACGGCGAATGAAATGGCAATGGCAATTAATAGGCGTGTTTGTTCCATAAAAATCTCCTCAACTCCAACTTAAAGTGGCGAAACGGTGTGCTTTGCAGTTTCTTCAAAGGATTGGAATGCGGTAAAAATTGGAAAACCTTACCCAGGCAGGTGAAATAACGATCGCCCCGGACCCCGCTTACGGGACGGGGTCATAGCCGCCGGCGTTCCAGGGATGACATTTTAACAATCGCTTAATCGCCAAACCTGTGCCTCTGATCAATCCATGTCGATCTATGGCCTGCAAGGCATAATGGGAGCAGGAGGGATAAAATCGGCAAACCGAACCGAAAAACGGCGATACCAGAAGCTGAT
Source organism: Desulfobacteraceae bacterium (assembly GCA_050291605.1). Taxonomy (GTDB): domain Bacteria; phylum Desulfobacterota; class Desulfobacteria; order Desulfobacterales; family Desulfosarcinaceae; genus JARRKU01. Next base: position 30,439 of record JBNKKB010000087.1, read on the forward strand.
AGCTATGGATGAAAATCATCGCCATCCGTACGCCGAAGCGTTGCGTCTTTTTGGTATGTTGCGATGCGCTCAAAAATATTTTCCAGAGAGATACATATTTCTTGGTTGGCTTGATCGGCGCTCTGTTTCTTGGCGATGAGGCTGATATCCCAATGCGCCCTGAATAGGTGCCGATGCTTCCGAAAGTACTCCCGAGCGAGACGTTTAAGCCGATTGCGTGTTACGGCGTTTCCCACCTTGCGTGTGACCGTCATGCCGAGGCGACAGCTTAAAAGATCATTTTTTTGGGCATATGCGATAAAATGTCGATTTTGAAAGCGTTTTCCCTCTTTTGCCAGCCGGAGAAAATCGTATCGCTTTAACAGTCTGTCGCCCTTGGTGAAGGTGTTTCTTGTTGATGAACCTGGTTGTTCCAATCCCACTGAATGTAATTTTGCCCTTCGGTCGTTGTGGCAGGGGCCTTTCGACCCGTTTGCCATGCCCGCTAAACGGCCAATCGTTTGCGACCTTTGGCGCGTCGCCGGTTAATCAAACGACGCCCTGCTTTGGTAGACATCCGTTTGCGAAACCCGTGGGTTCGTGCCTTTTTAATTCTGCTCGGTTGAAATGTTCTTTTCATGTTCCTTTTCCTTTATCCTCAGATATTCCTTATATAAGCGTTAAACGCTTAAGGATGCTCAATGATCTTTTAAATTCGCACGCATCGGTGGAACCCGTGAAAATAACCATAATACCTAACGGTTGTCAATATACAATCTGCCCCTACCCGCAGCTGTCGGTCTAGACTTCGCCCATGGTTTCCAGGATATCGAATTCCTCTAAATGGAAGCGTCGATCCGGATAAATCGTCACCTGTTTGTTCAACCGGTTTTCCAAGGAGTTGATCAGATGGCTTTCCTCACCGTGCAGCAAGTCGGCGATTTGGGGATTGACTTTCAAGGTAAGGCCCGTGCCCATCATGTCGCCGGCATGCCTTAAAATTTCCCGGTGGATGTTATAGCACAGGGTCTGGCCCGAGAGCAGATGGCCCTCGCCTTCACAATAAAAGCAGGGCTCGCACATCAGGCGCGATAAGGGTTTGCGTATACGCTTGCGGGTCATCTGAACCAGGCCCATATCCGATAAGGGTAATATGTGAGTTTTACTGCGATCTTTGGCAAAGGCATTACACAGCGCGTTATACACTTTCTCCCGGTTGGAACTTTTCTCCATATCGATAAAATCGATGATGATAATACCACCAATATCTCTCAGGCGAATTTGATAGGCAATCTCTTTGACTGCTTCCAAATTGGTCTTGAGTATGGTTTCCTCCAGATTGTGTTTGCCCACGTAGCGACCGGTATTGACATCGATGGCCACCAGCGCTTCAGTGTGTTCGATGACAATATAGCCTCCCGATTTAAGCCAGACTTTCTTTTTGATAGCGCGCGAAATATCGCCTTCAAGATTATGAGCATCGAAGATGGGTTCATGCTCTTCATACAACGCCACCGAACTTTTGAGGTTGGGCATAAAAGTATCGAGAAAAGTGAGTATTTCCTGATACCCGCCGCGCGAGTCGATAACCAGAGTTTCGGCCTCATGTAAGAGCAAATCGCGTACGGCGCGCAAGCGAATATCCAACTCCTGGTGGATCAATGACGGGGTAGGCGCTTTTTGAAACTTGCGCTGAATGCCGCTCCATAACTTTTTAAGAAACACCATCTCTTGCGCGATGTGATCAGCCTCTGCACCTTCAGCAGCCGTGCGCACAATATAACCGAGCTGGTCATCGCGCAGAGCCATAACCATCTCTTTGAGCCGCTGACGTTCGTTTTCGTCTTCGATACGTCGGGAGATACCGATATGATTTGAAGTGGGCATCAAAACCAGAAATCGGCCCGGTAGTGAGACATGCGACGTGATGCGGGCGCCTTTGGTGCCGATGGGGGATTTGGCCACCTGTACCAGCATCTCCTGGCCCTCGGTAATCAGATCGACAATGTTCAACGACGGTATCTCGAGTTTCCTGCTCTCCGCGCGCTCATCGGCCTCGTCGTTTTCATCATCGTCGCTAAAAAGGGCCTCCATCTCTTTGTGGTTGTCAATTTTAATATCATTGACATATAAAAAAGCGGCCTGATTCAATCCGATGTCCACAAAGGCCGCCTGCATGCCGGGTAGTACACGTTGCACGCGGCCTTTGTAAATGTTGCCGGTGCTGTCGGCCGCTCCGGCGCGTTCGATGAACAGTTCGACAATATTGCCCTCCTCAACCAAAGCCACCCGGGTTTCGTGGGCCATATCGTTGCAAATAATCTTTTTGTTTGCCATAACCAACCAAATTTACATTTATTTTTGAAAACTACCCTCTAGGTGCGGGCTTGTCAACCTTGGTGTCGCTTTTCCACGCAGCGCGCTTGGTAATCCTGGCCGTTTGGATCAATTCCTGGGAAAGTGCAAATACTCCCTGGAGAACGTCCAGAGGTCTTAGGGTGTGGACCCCAACATTTTGTAATATCATATCAATAGTTTGCCCGTCATTGGAAATAATCGAAGCCACACCCGCCCTTAGATCGATGGTGCGGGTACGACCTTTGGGTTTGAAACGCTCATGGTCCCAACGATTACTGGCAGAAAATAGGGCCAGTTTGTCCAAGTCCACCACCGGTTGATCAAAAACAACACGGTAGCGGTCCAATGGGGTCGCGATTTTAGCCTCACCCGGCACTTTCAAGCGGCAGTGAACCACATTGATCCCATCAGGCAAAAAAGGATTGAGGCGCTCAACCAGCTTCCGGCCATCCAGAGGTCGTTGTAACTTCAAGCGCATCAGCTCGCCTTCACTTTCAATGCCCAATGGAAGGGGATCGTCGAAGGAGATTTTAGGCTTGGGATGAAACCCTTGGGAGTATGCCACGGGGATACCGGCCCTTCGAATCGCCCGACCGAACAGATGGTTCAGTTCCAGGTGGCCCAAAAATCGGGCAGGCCCCATCTTTTCGTAGACCATCTGGTATGTACTGGCCTGCGGCAGCGCTTCGGGTACATCCTTTCCGCTAAGGGGTTCGGCCAAGGGTCCGGATAGGTCGCAAACATCATGCACTACCGGTTTTAAATTGTCAAAATCACATACTCCGCAACCTTGGCATAGGCCGTGGCGGCAATCCGCCAACGTGGATCCGGCCAAAGCCTCTTTCCATTGGGTTTGGAAAAAACTGGGCTCGACACCGGAATCCAAATGCCCCCAGGGCAGCGCCTCGTTCAAGTCGCGTTGTCTTGCGTTATATGCTTCAGGATCAATGCCGCCGTGTTGAAAACTTTTCCGCCAAAGCGCAAAATCAAATTCATCGGTCCAGCCGTCAAAGGTGCATCCCCTTTTCCAAGCGTCAATCAAGATCGAACTCAGGCGCCGGTCGCCACGAGCCAGAACGCCTTCAAGTTGGCTCATGTTCGGGTCCTGCCATTTGAGTTTGACCCCACGGATATGAGACAACTCGGATTTGATGAAGCTTATTTTTTTGCGCGACTGGTCTAATGAAATTTGGCCGGCCCACTGAAAGGGTGTATGTGCCTTGGGGATAAAGGTAGTGACACTGACATTGATCTGTCCCCGTCGACCGGAAGGACTCTTGATGCTTTTCAAGCGCCGGACCATATCGATGATCGCTTCCAAATCTTGATCGGTCTCAGTGGGCAAACCGATCATAAAGTAGAGTTTGATTATCCGCCAGCCCAGTGCAAAAGCGTTTTTTACGGTGGCGGCAACATCTTCAAAGCAGATGTTTTTATTAATCACGTTGCGCAGCCGTTGACTGCCGGCCTCAGGGGCAAGTGTAAATCCGGTTTTGCGTACCGATTGAATTAAGGTCATCAACGCAGGGCTCAACGTACCGGCACGCAATGAGGGCAGGGAAACCGCCACGCGGTCTTTTTGGCAATGTTGCATCAGCGCTTCCATCAAAGGCGTCAGGCAGGTATAGTCGCCCGTGCTCAAAGATAGCAGCGACAGGTCATCATAACCGGTTTCACTTAACGCTTGCTGCGTCAGGTTCAAAATCCTTTCCGGGGAGCGCTCTCTTACCGGCCGGTATATCATTCCTGCCTGGCAAAAGCGGCAGCCACGGGTGCAGCCACGGGCAATTTCCAGTCGCAGCCGGTCATGTACCGGTTTTCCAAAAGGAATGATGGGGCGTTGCGGAAAATCTGCTTGGTCCAAATCTGCTACAACCGTCCGGGTAATAGTACGTGGAACGCCAGGATCAGCAACCAATCGTTGGCGATCCTGTTTATCATATACCGCCCGGTAAAACCGTGGCACATATACGCCGGGAATTTGAGCCCATTGCCGCAGCAACATTGTTTTGTCCAACTTGCCGTCCCGGTGCCGGCGCAACCATTGGTGCACAAGCGCTAACACCACCTGCTCCCCATCGCCAAACACCATGGCATCAAAAAAATCGGCCATGGGCTCAGGATTGCAGACACTGGGGCCGCCGGCAATCACCGGCGGATGGCGATCATCGCGCTGGTCCCATTTCAAGGGAACCCCGGCCAGGTCCAACATGTTGAGCACATTGGTGTAATTCAGCTCATAAAGTAAACTGAAACCGATGATATCAAAATCGGCCACAGGCAGATGGTTTTCCAGGCTAACCAGGGGTTGGCCATGTTGGCGCAGCTGCGCCTCCATATCTTTGGCCGGCGCAAAAACCCGTTCCGCAGCTATCGTATCGTGTTGATTCAGTATATGGTAAAGTATCTGAAGTCCGAAATGAGATGTGCCGATGTCATAAAGATCGGGGAAGGCCAATGCGACTTTCAGATCTACCGCACCAGGGTCTTTACGAATGCAATTGATCTCCGTGCCCAAATAGCGGCTGGGTTTCTGGATTCGGGACAAGATATCTTGATGGGTCTTAGCTTGCATGTTACCTATTGCTTGTACGTGTGCATTCCATATAAAATTGACAAAGAAAAATTGCTTCATTGTCAAATTTGCGCCTTTTTAGCAAGGCCTATCATAGGGCCGAATCCGGGTCTTGTCACGCATGACAACCGGAGGGAAAGCCCATTCACCTTGCAATCCATTTCATTGGGAGGATCCCCAAATGAACCGCACTAAAATTGCCATGCTGCTTGCAGCCCGTACGCCCCTGGATATGGTGCTCCTGAAGGGTTGGGTACGCACCAAAAGAGACGCCAAAACTTTTTCATTTCTGGAAATCAATGATGGTTCCTGTTTGACCAACATGCAAGTCGTGGCGGACCAGGATTTGGAAAACTATGCAGAGATTCGCCGCTTGACCACCGGCTCGGCGGTAACCGTACAGGGTCGCGTGGTGCCTTCGAAGGGCAAGGGACAACAGTGGGAGATTGTCGCCACAGCAGTGACCATTATCGACATCGCGCCGGAGAGTTACCCCCTGCAAAAGAAAAGGCACAGCGACGAATTTTTAAGGACCATTGCCCATCTACGGCCGCGCACCAATAAATATGGCGCTGCTTTTCGCATCCGATCCGAGCTCTCTTTTGCCATTCATCATTTTTTCCATGAGCGTGGCTTCCGCCATGTGCATACACCTATTTTAACAGGCTCCGATTGTGAAGGCGCCGGTGAAATGTTCCGGGTCACCACTCAACCGCCGGGTGTGGATGATGTTGAGCGGGACTTTTTTGGACAGGAAGCCAATTTAACCGTTTCGGGTCAATTGGAGGCTGAAATGTTAGCCTTGGCCCTGGGGGATGTCTACACCTTTGGTCCAACTTTTCGTGCTGAGAACTCAAACACCCGTCGCCATGCCGCTGAATTTTGGATGGTCGAACCGGAAATGGCTTTCTGCGACCTGGAGGGTTGCATGGATCTGGCCCAAGAGCTGATCCAGTATGTGATCCGTTTTGTGTTGGACTCGTGTGCCCAGGATATTGAACTGTTTGCCCGTTTTGTCGATAAAAGCCTGTTGTCCACCTTGGAAAATATATCCCGATCTCAATTTAAGCGTCTGGCTTACAAAAAGGCCATAGACATATTAGACCAGGCCGATCAAAAGTTCGAATTTGCGGTTGAATATGGCATGGACCTCCAATCGGAACATGAGTGCTACCTCACCGAACAGCACTTTAAAAAACCGGTCATCGTTTATGATTTTCCCAAAACCATCAAGCCGTTTTATATGCGCCTGAATGACGACCAAAAGACCGTGGCCGCACTGGATGTTTTGGTGCCGGGCATCGGGGAAATCATCGGCGGCAGCCAACGCGAGGAGCGCCCCGATGTGTTGGCCGAACGCATGACCCAACAAGACTTAGACACCGATACTTATTGGTGGTATTTGGAATCCCGGCGTTACGGCAGCGTACCGCACGCCGGCTTCGGACTGGGTTTCGAACGCTTGCTCATGCTGGCCACCGGTATCCGTAACATCCGCGACGTGATCCCCTTTCCCCGAACGCCAAAAAATATTGAGTTTTAGATACGCAAACATCGCAGTTTGGCAAGATCCTCTGCATACCCATATAAATGCAAACCCTTGCTCTCCACAATCAATTCACCATCCTTAACGCCGATTTCAGTGGCCATATATTCTTTCAGATTTTGAATACCGGCCAGGTTGGCTGGAAGACCGCCCCAAAGATCCCACGAGCGAAAGTAGACACAAAAATGGAGCGTCTCGTCCTGAATTCGCGTATCAATCGATCGTAAACACGGCGGATCGACCAGGGTCACATCCGTGGGGTGAGCCACTTGAAGCACCATTTGGTTGTTGCGGTGGCCAAAATCTTTGTAGGTTTGAATAATCCATTCAATTTGGTTGATGTAGACAAGCCCGCCTTCTTCAAAAACGGCTTTACCATCCAACTCTCGATGATCAATGATTTCAGCATGCTTGGATTTCCACCAGGCCAGTTTATCACCATCCAAAGGTGCGCGGGTGAGGCGTTCACCGTAAGTATAGGATTCACCCGGTTCCTTATGCCCGGTCATTAAATATTCAATATAGGAGCGCTCGTAGCCATCGCCCCCATAAATGTAACCCTCTTCCACAGGGTTGGGGATACCGCAACTGGGCGGAATATCGGGAATCAGGGGCTGGGTGCCGGGATGATGCACCTGTCCGACAAAATAATCATACTCCAGCCGCGTCTGCCCTGCATAGGAACCTCGATCGATGGTAAAGCGACGGCCATGATCCAGGATGTCGTGAACGGCTTGAAACCATAGATCCGGTAAATCGCGCGCCTTGATGTGGTGAATTTTCATTTGTTTGCCTTTATTACGGTTTGTGAATAAAAATTAGGTCCTCTTTTTACCATAAACGGCTAAAAATTGACAACTTTTGATCCACCTTAAATCTACTGCACCAGCCCTATATTAACGGTGGTATTTTATAGAACAATTTTAGATGTTCCTGTGCCTTAATTTAAGCTTTAGTATAACAATTCTTACTTAAACAGACAGTTTAACACCCCTTTTGCCTTTCTATCAATTGTGTTGACTAAATGCCGTTTATTTTATGCTTGACAATCGTAATTAGATTGTGAGATAGGTTGCCTGCGCTTAAATGTTCTCTTGGGGTCATGTGGATCTATTTCTGAAATTCTAATCGGGTTTGGCAACTGGGTTGAGGCGGAAAACAGAGTAAAAAAAAGCGCACCCAAATTTAGAACCCCCGAAGGCAGGCCGCAGCTTTCGGGGGTTTTTTATCTGCTTACGAATTTGTTATTAAAGTGGTATTAAAATATTTTTACTGATTCCCAATTTATATGTCCAGTGTACTTACTTCAAGTGCGTTGTTTTGAATAAACTCACGACGCGGCTCGACTTGATCCCCCATCAACACCGTAAATATTTCGTCTGAATCCAAAAGATCTTCTACTTGGACTTTCAGCAAAATGCGCTTTTCTGGATTCATTGTCGTCTCCCATAACTGTCCGGGATTCATCTCGCCTAAACCCTTATAGCGCTGAATTTGAATTCCCTTTTTACCTTCTTCGACGATATAGTGCAGTAATGCTTTTCTTTTATGTGTTGTAAAGATTTCTTCTTCCGTCTCCTTATTTATCACTTTGAAAGGTGGTTCACTCAATGGAAGCATATTTTTTCCACTGGTCACGCATTTCTGATAATTGGAAGAATATATCAAACTCCGGCCGATTATAAGTTTGCGTAAATGGTTGCCGACATCGTCTGACTCATGAATAACCAACTCATATACACTTCTTTCATCATGCCATGCGGGATTTTGACAATCATATCCTTTATCTTTCAAAACCTGACATAGTGTATTCATCTGATTTTCATCTTGAAGAAATTTTTTATCTGAAACGCCTGCTTCCACTAACGTTTCTATGATCCCAGTCGGGTATCCTTGATACGTGAGCTTATCAAGGACAGCATAGTATTCCTCCATATTACATATAAATAAATAGAGAGTATGGTTGTTTAATGTTTTTCCTTCTGTACCAACTTGGACATTAACTTTATCGCTCATTTTTTTAAGAATAAAATTATTTAAATCAAATTCATCTTTCATATACTTTTCGTTTTTGCCTTTGCCAACCTTAAACAGTGGGGGTTGTGCAATATACAAATAACCGCAATCGATAATCTCCGGCATTTGACGAAAGAAAAAAGTTAATAACAATGTGCGAATATGAGACCCGTCAACATCGGCATCCGTCATGATAATAACTTTTTTGTATCTAATTTTTTCAATATCATACTCTTCTTTGCCTACGCCGGTACCCAAAGCAGTTATGATATTTTTAATCTCTTCACTTTGCAGTATTTTATCAAAACGCGCTTTTTCTACATTTAAAATTTTCCCTTTAAGCGGCAGAATGGCTTGAAATTTTCTATCTCTTCCTTGTTTAGCGGAACCACCTGCAGAATCACCCTCCACAATAAATATTTCCCGCTGCTCCGGATCCGATATTTGACACTCAGCTAATTTTCCCGGTAAGCTCGCATCCACCAGAGCACCGGTATTTCGCGCAAGATCCCTGGCGCGTTTGGCTGCATCTCTCGCTCTGGCCGCATCCACGGCTTTTCCAATGATTTTTTTGGCGATTGCCGGGTTTTCTTCTAAAAAACTACTGAGTTTTTCATTAACTAAAGACTCAACCAGCCCCTTGACTTCGCTGTTACCCAGCTTGGTTTTGGTTTGACCTTCAAATTGAGGTGATTTTATGCGAACGCTTATAATGGCGGTCAATCCTTCACGCACATCGTCGCCGCTTATTTTGGACATTAAATTTTTGGGTAATTTTCCATTTGAAACATATTGATTTAGCGTTCTTGTCAGCGCTGCTTTGAAGCCGACAAGATGAAAACCACCTTCCATAGTGTTTATATTATTTGCAAAAGTAAACAACTTTTCTTTGTACGTATCGTTATATTGAATTGCAACTTCTATTTGCACGTCATTGCGCTCACCATCAATAAATATGGGTTTGTGCATGACAACATGGCGACGATTCAAATATTTGACAAACGATACGATACCGCCTTTATAGTAAAATTCTTCATTTTTATCTGAACGTTCATCTTCAAAAACAATGCGAATGCCTTTGTTTAAAAAAGCGAGTTCTCGCAGCCTTCGCACAAGTGTTTCATAATTAAATTCTATGGTATTAAAAATAGTTTCATCAGGTATAAAATGAATTTTGGTGCCGTTCTTTTTAGTTTTGCCTATTATGGTCAATTCACTTGTCTTGATGCCCTTTTCAAAGGTTTGATAATAAATCTCTCCTTTTTGATAAATTTCAGCTTCCAATCGTGAAGAAAGTGCATTTACCACAGAGACGCCAACACCGTGAAGACCGCCTGATACTTTGTATGTGTCGTTATCGAATTTTCCACCGGCATGAAGTTTGGTCAGAACCACTTCAACTGCCGGCACTTTCTCGGTTTTATGTACATCAACCGGAATACCTCTGCCGTTATCTTCTACACTCACACTATTATCAGTGTGAACCTTTACTTTGATCAGGTCACAGTAACCGGCCATGGATTCATCAATGCTATTGTCCACCACCTCATAGACAAGGTGATGTAAACCGGCTACGTCTACATTTCCAATGTACATGGAAGGGCGCAGACGGACAGGTTCTAACCCTTCTAAAACATCAATACTGCTGGCATCGTATTTGGTTTCCATCATACTCTCATTGGCATTATTGCACTTAAATAGGATTGATCATCAGTGCCTTCAATCAGACACGGTTTTTCTTCACTGATGATATTGATAACCACTTTTTTATCATCTATGCTGTTGACGCTGTCTATAAAAAATTTTGGATTGAAAGCGGCCTCTAATTTACCCCCCTTGTATTCAATTTCCATATCTTCCTTAGACTCACCCAGATCAGGATTTGTGGCATCTATCGTAAGTTCATTGGCATCAAATGTAAACATGGCCGCCCGGTAACTGTCATTGCATAAAATAGACATGCGCTTAACCATGTTTAAAAACATCTCTTTATCAACGGTGATACGGTGCCCTTCCTCTCGAAAAATTATTTCTTCATATTTCGGAAATTGGCCTTCCAACATTCTGATACACAGGGTTTCCGTACTGTTTTTAACCACAAAATAGCTATCATGGATTCCAATTTGTACACTGCCGCCGGCATCTAAAAATTTACTGATTTCATGCAGCCCTTTTTTGGGTACCAACACCCCTGGTGTAGAAACTATTTTTACATCCTCGGGTTGGACTAAATCATATTTGGAAAGGCGGCTGCCGTCGGTAGACAGCATCCGAAGAACCGCCGGTTCCTTGTCGCCGAACATTTCAAAATAAACACCATTAATATGCGCTTTTTTATCCTCTCCAATACCACTGATGGTGATGCTTTTATCGATCATCTTTTTAAAGCCGGCAGCATCCACATCGAAATAATCCAGCGACTCAATGGTCGGTGTTTGGGGAAAATCATCTGGATTCATGCCTTTTAAATGATATTGAACTTTATGATTACCAATATCGATGCGTCGATTGTCGCTCTCATTTATGTCAATTTCAGTACTTGGAAATTCACGTACAATTTCATAAAATTTACGAGCACTTAAAGCAATAATACCCGAGGACTCAACTTTAGCGGGAAAACGCCCTTCATAAGCGGTTTCCAAATCCGTAGCCACAATATTTAGGGTGCCGTCAGAAGCGGTGATTAAAATACATTCCGTAATGGCCAAACTGCTGCGCCGACCTGCTAAACCTTGAATTTTAGAAAGTACATCAATGAGGTCATTTTTTTGAATTGTGAACTTCATTTTTCCTTCCTTATTTATTTTAATATTGTAGGTTTATTATTAATATTAGAGGCTGTCCAAATGTTCAAAAAAAAATTAATTCCCTGATATTTATTATAAATAAGTATATTTTGTTGTTGATAAGTGTACTCATTATTTTTCTAAAACCTGCATTTTTTAAATGGCCTTAAAATATACGTTGATAAGTGAGAACTTATCAACAATGTTTGAATCACTTATCCATATCGAATTTAAAAAATTGTTTATAAAAAATTAAGATTCCCTTAATTGGAGTTGACCCACTTTTGGAGAGCTGATTTTTTTTCAGGCCATTGGTCGGACAAACGCAAAAGAACAAAGTGGCGATATAAACCATCTAAAAAAACAATTGGTTTTTCTAAAAGATAGAGTTTTTCTAAAACCAAACTTTCATTATCCTCCGTTTGTTCCGATGCACCCGTTTCAGGTAATTTAAGCCCTGAAAAATTTAGGCTTTCGCCTTTAAGGGAAAATTGCCATTCGAGTGAAGCGCATTTGAAAATCAAGTTAATATCAACAACAGCCGCACCTTTTTTCAAAGCCAGCAGTGCCTCTTCCAAGCCTGCGGCATCTCCTTTGATGGTGACGGTTTCCACGCTGTTGCCCGATCGGTTTTCGAGCACCATACGGTTGCCGATAAAAAGTTCAACCGCCTCGTCATCAAGAATCTGCAATGCGGACGGCTCATTCTCAATGGTAAACCAGATCCAGGTCAAAAACTCATTTCCTAAAAAGCGATAACTATTATAAGCGACAGCGATATCAAGCATACTATTCGTTTAAGCGTTTCGTTGGTCAGCAGTTAATTTGGCCAAGGCATCCAAATGGCGGGTTGAGAGCCTATTATCCAAGGCGGCCATTGTATATGGGATGCAGCGGACCAGGCTCACGCCAAAGGACCTCAGAAATAAAGTTTCCAGAGCCTCATTGGCGCCTTTAAGGTTGGAAAAAAACCACAACTCGCCCTTTTCATATTGCCAGACCACATCGTAAACATTGGGAGTGGACGGCATTTTAAGATTTAACATATTGAGCACATGATCTTTGATGATCCGTTTTTCATTGGCTGATAGAAAGTCGCGACCCAACTCTTTGAGTCTGCTCGTGCACGCCAATGCAAAATGTTTCTGCACCATTTTAGAAGGGATTGCCTTTTTATCGATGCGCAGGGCAAAAACAATATAGGTACCCAGCATAAAGCTGGAACCTTCGAAATTACTTTGGTATGGATCCTTGAAGCCGGCCCAACCTATGGACTGCTCAGAAGGGTTGTTATCGATATCGGCAATGGTGTTATTTTTTAACCCTGCTGCAATGGTATCCAGGAGAGGATCTTCAATTTTCCCATCCACTTTAAATCGTGTCAGTGATGTGCTTGCCGACAAGAGCCCCATATCCGTCCCTACAACAACATATTGTATTCAACATCCAAAAAGTGGCTAAATATAGCTGTTATACCCATATAAAACAAGCACTTTTTGGGTTATTCTGAGGGTCCCTGGCGAAAACGGAAATTCTTATAACATACTTAAATAAATATATAAATAGGATTGCTTATACGGTGGAACGCTGAGCAGGGTGACGCGTTGCCAATCTTGGGTGGATGCTATCTATCTCTCTTTGGGTGCAGTGCGACCGGCAATGGTCTGTTCAGGATTTGAATGGATCCGGACGGCTTGTTCACAGCGGCACAAACGGCAGCGTGCTTCACTGCAATGCAGACAGCCAAAACAATCTGCACATACGTGTTTTTGGCTTTGCCCGGAAGCCTCAGGGCAATAGACTTTACCTTTAACCCCCGGAACCGTTTGCCAAACCATGCGTACCCTTCCTTTGATTGTCAAATGTTTCGCAACAGCCGATAAACCGCGTCGATCGGCGTGCATGCTTTCGTCTATGAATGGTGCCGACACTTCAAGGGTAGATCGCGATCCTTTTTTGTCAAATAGACTTAATGCGATATTGTAGGGCACCTGAACGATGGGGGCTTGACAGTTTTTAAATCCATATGCAACACTATTGACTCTAATGACTTGTTTTTCAAAAAAATGTTTCATATGCAGCCCTTCTGAAAATGACATTGAGCGCGAATCCAAAAAGAGACCCGCATGAAAAATGAACTTTATAAAAAGATGGAAAAGCTATTTCCTCTGATAGAGCATCGCTATCAAGAGGTCAGCCCAGCCGAAATCACCATCTGCCAGTTGGCCCGGGGAAATACGTTTAATATGCGCGTGGTGGGGTTAGAGGCCATCAAACGCTTTCGTCAAGCCAACCCGGATTGTGCCATCACCTTTAAGCCCAACCATCTCAGCGAGGCAGATTTTCTGCTGTTGTCGCTATTGTTCCGGGAAAACGAAATGCGGGTGGTTACCGAGGGCGGAGCCAACCTGTTCATCGATCACATCGACATATTTCAGGATCTATTGCCCTTGTTTGTCAATTCTCAATTTCAGGGTACGTTGCCCGAAACGTTGAAGACCAGCTTGGCGGATTACCTGACCACCCGTGGGGCCTTTAAGGTGTTTCGCGAACCTGGGATCCGCCAAATGCCCGATGGTGAGGAGGTCACCATCGGAAAAAAAGATATTCTAACCCTCAGTCGCGCCTATCGATTGTCTCTGGTCAGCGCAAAAGAGATGTATGTTACCTTTCCGGGTTATTCGAGCGTCAAAACAGGCTTTTTGGATTTTATAAAAAAAGACACGATCAAGACCGGCCGCAGCTATACCGGCAAGTTTGACGGATTTCATCACCTGCCGTTTCAGATGGATATTGAGGCCGCCCATGCCAGCAGTGTGGATTTATATGTGGTGGACGTCAATTTGGCTTATGCGCCGGTCCTGGAAGATGAAAACTTTCTGGAGTTGCTGCGCCTACAAGAAAGTGGCGCCAGCAAGAATAAGATCTACCTCAAAGATATGGGTTATATCGTCCGGACGTTTTGCCGGGACAAGCGCAAAGGCGAGCTCTCCATCAAGTTTGGCGTACCCTCAAAAATAGACACCGCTAATTTAAAAGACCCTTTTTTAAGTCGCAAGATCAAAAATGCAGCCCAAGAGATAGCTTCCAACTCCTTTGAACATACCCTGGCCATGCAACCCATTTTTCCGGCCAATATCTATTTTTCAGCTTTTGATGAACGCTTAAGCCGGATTTCAGTCGCTCACATGAAAGAGCGCATCGACGACATTCGTGATTACTTGAGGCATTTGGTCTGGGGGCAAAAGCGGTGGCGCGCCGACCTGCATTATGTGCTGGATTACCGCAACCATCTATTCTCATCAGACGAAATCATCAACCGGACCTTTGATTTGTTTAGCAACCAATACAAGCAAATTACCGCCAGAGACGGTGATACTTTTGTGGTTTACAACCACCATGTGGCCATGCAGTATCGCAATCACATCGCCCACTTTCTCCAGAACATGAAAAAGTTAAAAAAGAAGAAGTAATGAATGCCAACATGTTTCAAAGCCTGCAAATCCTGCGACAGGCGCTGCCTGAAGCCGCCCGGATCCTGGATTTGGATATGGGCGATGCGCTGCATCACTGGACTCAAACCGTAGATCAAAAATTGTTGCCCCGACTGGATAAAGCGTGTCCGCTAACGGTGGCCATTTGTGGCGGCGGTTCAGCAGGTAAATCCACCCTGTTCAACACTTTGGTGGGCCAACCGCTTTCACCGGTGGGGGGCCAGGCCGGGCTTAACCGACGGGTGCTGATGGCAACCCGCGAAACACCGTTGGAATCCGACGGATATTTTAAGCACCTGGACGCTGTATTTGACCACCGCCCCCAACCCTTAAAGGACCCGGATCAACTATTGCAGCCCGGTGACCCGCTGTATTGTGTCAGCAACCATTTACCGTCCAAGGTGATTCTGCTGGACACCCCCGATATCGACACCGGCGCCCGCAGCATATACACCAACCGCGATGTGGCCCGTCAGGCCTTGCAGGCGGCGGATCTGTTCATCTATGTCTTTACCAATGCCACCTACAATAACCGTGACAACACCGACTTTATCGCCGAAATGTTGACCGGAATGGGTACGCGGCCCTGTTTTCTGGTTTATCGGGTTTATCCTAGCTTCAGCGATGCCCAGGTCCGTGCGCATGCCCGGACGGTGGCCGGGAATATTTATGGACGGGATGGAAATCGACAGGTCATGGGGCTCTATCGGGCCGACGAAGACAATGCCGTGGCGGCTGGACAACAGCCCCTCACCATGAAACCCGTCGGTGATGGCCATCCAGACTTGCTGACGCACCTGGCGAGTCTGGATATCCAGGCATTGCGCGCGGAATTGCTAAGCTCCATGGCCACCGATGTGTTTCGCCAGGCCGGCCGGACCCACCAAGTCTTGCGCAGCG
Source organism: Desulfobacteraceae bacterium (assembly GCA_050291605.1). GTDB lineage: Bacteria > Desulfobacterota > Desulfobacteria > Desulfobacterales > Desulfosarcinaceae > JARRKU01. Next base: position 46,093 of record JBNKKB010000087.1, read on the forward strand.
CCCTCAATGATCTGACCCGCTACACCGAGGCTCTCATGGCAGCTCAGTCCCATGCCGTGCAGCGTGTACTGTCGCATTTTCCCACGGATCGCGTGCTGCGTCGTTTTTCACGGATCTGGATGCAGACGGACCCACGTCACATCAAGTGGATGCGCACCTCCGGCCGTCTTATCAGCTGGCCGATAAAGACGGCTGCCCGGACCATCCGCCGCATGGCCCAGCTGAACGAGTCCACCCCTGCCACCCCTACAGGAAACGGCCTGGTCCGTCAGGTGGAATCCGATCTGTTGGGTGCGGCCAACCAGCTTTACCAGCAATGCATGGCCGGTCAGTTGGCGACCCGTGAGGGAACGCCGGTGCCGGTGCCGCCGGCCCTCGAGTCGATCCGGCAACAGCTGAGCCGGAAATCGTGGCCCATGGCTTTGGAAAACCTGTTGTCCCATCAGCAGCAGGTATTGAGTTGGTCCCAATCCCTGGATGCCGACCTGAGGGACCTGGCCGTTGATTTGAGGGCGCGCATGGGTTGGTTTGATCAAGTTCGCCAAACCTTTGCCGCGCTATTGAACGTAATTCCGGCCACGGCCGCGATTACATATATACTGCATACCGGTGATCCGGTGGGTGCGGCCGGTATAAAAGTCAAACTCACCGGTTTTTTGGGACTGCACGATTTGTATGCACTGGTGGCCGTTCCAGCCACAGCCGGCATCTCAAGCGCCGATCGTCACCAACTGGAAATGCTGCTTCAGCCTTTGGCCCGCACGTGGTTGGCCAATAAATACAAAGTGGTCCAACAACTCTTTGAACGTTACATCACCGGAGAGGTGTTGCAAGCCGCCAGGACAAACCAGGAACGCAGCGCAACACGGGTTGAGGCCATCGAAAGCGCCTTGGGCGGGGTGCAGGGTGCATCGGCCAATGGATCGGAATAAGGCGCGGGTTTCCTCGATGCCTACGTCAGCGGTGCCTGTCTTGTAGCCAGAGGAGTTATGGATGGCCAAACATTTTCTTGCCGACCTTGAAACCATGGGGCAAATTGAAGCTCATATTCGTGATATTGCCCAGATCCAACGGCAACTTAAACAGGTCCCCATGTGGCGGCCTGCAGCCGTGTTGGCCAAACAGGCCGAGGAAGCCGAGCGATTCATTGACACACTGAAAAGTCGTATGGATGGTCGCCTGGTGGTTACCTTGATCGGCCCATCAGGTGCTGGAAAATCAACTCTGTTCAATGCTCTGGCCGGCCTAGATGAATTGTCCGCCGTCGGCCGAACCCGGCCGACCACCCGGGATATCCTGGTGCTGACCGATGATGCCCATGCTGCCCGTCAGGCCCTGGGGGAGCTGACCGATGATCAAATCGCGATGCCGGTGGGAGCACCCGAGCATCTTATTTTGGTGGATACTCCGGATACCGACAGCATGGAGAGTCCAAATCATCATCACTTGTTACGTCAAGTGGTGGCCTGTTCCGATGTGCTGGTGTGCGTTTTTGATGCCCAAAATCCCCAGCGCCGGGACCACGCTGATTTTATGGCACCGTTGGTACAATATTTCAACGGGGCTTCATTGGTGGCGGCCGTGAACAAGTGCGACCGCCTCGACGCTCAGGAGCTGACCGAAGTGATCGGACCGGCCATCGAAGGCTACCTGGAGCAGGCCTGGCAAAACCCTCCCGATGCGGTGCTGCTGGTGTCGGCCCGCAGCAATTTAAAAGCACCCCATTGGGATCCCCAGGCCGAACCCAGACACCCCTTGGATCAGTTCGCTTTGCTGCATCAGATGGTGTTTGAAAGGTTAAATCAACCCGGCGGCGGGCGCGACCGTCGCGTGGCCAATGCCGGCCAGGTTCGGGATTATATCGTGGGCCAAGTCGCTAAGGCCGCCAAAGCGCATGCAAACGTGCTCGCCCAAGCGGATGAAAAGATCACGGCCGTTGAACACCATGCCATGATCCAGGCCCTGACGTTGTTGCGCTCGGAAGATCAGCAGCAATTGTTGGGGGTACAAGTGCGTCTTTACCAAGCCTTGGCCCAACACTGGCTGGGCCCGGTGGGCTGGCTGGTGGCCATCTGGTCACGGTTGATTGTCTTTGGCAGCGGGTTAAGTGCCCTGGTTCGGTTCGGCAACCCGATTCGGCAATTGTGGGGGCTGTTTTCATCATGGCGACGATTTAAAAAGAGCCGCTCCGCCCTGGCATGGCTGGAAGACACCAGCCAGGTCAACGCGGCCATGACCGTTTTTCGCAAAGCCGTACTCACAAAATGGCCGGAGATTGCCGAACCCCTGGTTCAGGCGGGTTTCGATCCGGCGGTACGGCGCTTGGAGCCATCAGAGGAACAACAGGTGGGACGCTCGCTGGAGGTTCTATGGGCGGATGCATTGGACCAACAGATCCAACAGGCGGCCAAAAGGTTGAGCCATTTGCTGATTCAGCTGTTTTTCAATCTACCCGCAGTGGCCTTGATGGGCTATGTGGGGTGGATGACAGCGACGCGCTTTTTAGATCGACAATATTTGACTTCAGACTTTTTCCTGCATGCCCTGCTGACCATCGTCCTGTTGTTACTGCTGAGCTTTTTTCTCTTCCAAATCGTCGTGCGTCTCACCGCCGGCGGCCGACGCATCCAGCGCCGGGCTTTTGCAAAGGTAAAAAAATCGCTTGCCCAACACCCTGTTCATGCCACGCGTCAGGTCGCCGAACAGGTGGCGCATGTCTTGGCGCTGGTCGAAAGCAAAACCGAATGAGAGGCGGCAATGCGGTTATCCATAAAGCCCAGATGCAAGAAGAGGTGCTGGATCGCCGGTGAGGGTCGTCAGGTGGGGTTTCCGGACACGCCATCAC
>JBNKKB010000088.1:0-17620 GCA_050291605.1 Desulfobacteraceae bacterium
ATCAATAAGTTATGAATTCCAACGGGCTTGGCCAGCCGGCCAATGGCCAACATGTATTCATAAAAGGTGATGGGTTCGGAATAGGTATAGGCAATGGCCTGGCAAGATGTCTGCTGTGCGCCGACCACGGCTTGATCCGGAAACAATGTGCTGTGCTGCAGCTGCTCCGGTGAAAATTGGGAAATCTCCCAATTTTGACAATTCAAACAGCGAAAATTGCACCCTGCCACGGCCAGAGAATAGACCCGGCTACCCGGCATAAAATGGTATAGCGGTTTTTTCTCCACCGGATCGATGTTTACCGCACACGGATTGCCGTATGCCAAGCTGTAAAGCACCCCGTCGACGTTGACCTTAGAACGGCAAACACTTCGGTCGCCCGGTGACAACAGGCAACGGTTGGGACAAATCCGGCAGACCACCCGCTGGGAGCCCATTTTCTTGTACTGATGGGCTTCACAGGACCATCGCCAGGGGCGTTCAGGGCCTGCACCTTTAAACACGCGCCCAATAATATCGTCCCCTGCGCCCTTGGCATTCAGAGGCCAGAACGCATAAGCCGATGTTGTGCAAGCCAGCCAGGTCGCACTAGCTGTTAGAAAAACGCGTCGATCGACGGAAGGCATATTTTTCTCCCAAAATGAGCAGACTGAGCATTTTTATGCCCATCAGGGCACAGAATGCTCCCCCCAGGCCCATATAGGGAATCAGCACGGTGCTGGTGACCAATGTGCCACAGGCGGCACCCACCAAGTCCACGGAAAATAACCGGGTCACCGTGATATTGCTGTCTCCCATTTGTGCCAGCGCCAGCGGGAATTGAAACCCGCACATCAACGAAATGGCCAATCCGATTCCATAATAGAACAAGGGTGGCAATTGAGCACCTGAAAAGTGCAGGCTAAGCACTGTCAGCAGAAGCAGGAGCACCAGTATCCCATCAGAGACCAGCAGCAAAGCAAGAGAGCGTTTGATGGCTTTTTGGCCCAACCAGGCGCCGGGCAATAAACCAGCCAGAAAAACCGTCACCACAAGGCCCATTTTCACATAAATATAGCCCAGAAATATCTGAAAGGCAAAAATCACCAAGACTTCGCTGCCCATACTCATCCAACCGGTGGCAAAAAGTACAAAAGCTTCACGCTTTAAACGCATCAAATATAGACCTATCAGCGCTGCCACAACGGCCATAAAGACCTGTGGCGATGTACCGAATTTGACAAACCACTGCTGAAATACGGTCTGCATTACATAAGGCCGCGTATCGCTGTTGATGGGTGTCTTCAGGTTCATGCCCGCCTCTAAGGCCTGGATGCGTTGGGGCGTTACATTGCCGTGAAAATAGGGACCCACATACTTCGTAGCGATACCCAGAGATGCCAATCGGCCCGGGATGTCCAAATCAAGGGGGGATTGACGGCACAGAAAAACGACCCTTTTCCCGGGCAACATGGCCACGTGTTCAAAATGCCGGCCGGCCGTTAGCCGTAAAGAAGCGCATTTCTTTTTTTGCGCGTCGGTCATGTAATTGGCATACCCTTGTATCGCGAAGCAAAGTATGCCATCCGCCGCCAGATGGGCTTTTGCCAATTCAAAAAATTCGTCTGTGTAGAATCGATTGAGCTGGAAAGTGTCCGGCTCCGGTAAATTTATTAATATCGCATGGTAGGTAAGCGTGCTGAGCCGCAGCCACTTTCGCGCATCCGCATAAATAGGATGCAGCGCTTTTATAGGAACAACGAGCTTATATTTAAGGAGCAACTGCGTGACCAGAGGATCCAGCTCCACATAGTCCACCCGATCCGGATGGTATTTTGCCAGCTCAGCCATAATGCCCCCAACGGCTGAAATGAGCAGGATACGCTTGGGCTGGTTGAGCTGGGAAAGCGGGTAGTGCACTGCCTCCTCAGCCAAGGCCGTGTTTTGGGTGCTGCACATCGGGCGACCGTCAGTAAATACGGTGGTCTGCTCTTGATCCTGGTGCACGGTCAAGCGGGCAAAACGTGATTCCCGGTAGTCGAGCAATTTCCCTATCCTGGGAACCAAGGTGCGGTTCTCAACCGCTAAACCCAGCAGCATGATCGCCGCAACGGCAATGGCGGCTGCTATGCGATACCATCGCAATTTGGAAACGCATAAGGCCGCGACCACCAGGGGTAAATTAGCTGCAACCAAAGATTGCATGGGACTTGCCCACTGAATCAGCACAAAAGCAAAGAGGGCACCACCGCCAACATCGCCCAGGTTGTCGGCCATATAAATCCAGACTCCGGGAAAGGCGACATGCTGATTCCGGATAACATAGAGGCTATAGGGCAATACATATCCGACCAAAAGCGCATAGGGGGCCATGGTCAAAGCCGTAAATGCCAGAATGGGATAAAAACCCACCGAAACGCCGGTGGTAAAAACATGGACACGCAACCACCGAATTAAGACCACTTGGGCAACAGCCAAAACGGCCAGCACCAGGGAAAGAATGGATAACGTATGGGTGGATGGGTGTTGGGTCCCGTGAGCCAGCCGGGTGCCCAGCCCCCCTAAAATCAGCCAATTGAACAGCACCAAGGCAATGACAATCTCATTGCCTTGAAATTGGGATAAATACTCACGAAGTAAAAAAAGTTGGGTCACCACCGACGCAATGCCTGTGGTGATGACCAGATACAAGATAGGTCGATCAGTAGTGCTCTTCAAAGTACTGCACTTGGTAGGTCTCAACATCCAATTCCCCCTGGCGCCAGACATCCGCAGCCAAACCGGCTTTCCTGCACAAATGGGAGAGAAACACTTCAGTTTCAGGCAACTGCTCCCACACCTGGGGTAGGAAGGTGGCCTGGGATAGCCCTTTGCTTATGGTCACCCCATCCACATGGGGCCTCAACTTGGCCACGAGATCATGCGCATCGGCATAGGTCAAGGGTTGGGGTTCGGTCAATACGCTGACTTCAATGTTCACACGGGCCAACTCTTTGGCCGTTAGGGGGCCAAAGCGCGGGTCGTGGAATGCGGCGTTAATAGCGTTGTTGCGCACCCCTTCCACCAAGGATTCTTTTCCGACCAGACTGCCGATACAACCGCGCAGGTGTTCGCCGATTTTTAGGGTCACAAAGGTGCCGCTGGAAGATTGCAAAGCCGGATCTTTTAATTGGTTATCCAATTGCTGCTTTTGACTTTCAGCCATGGACTGATCGAACCTTTGCATCAGGGTTTGCCGTGCCAATGCAACCAAGGCCTTGCCTTGGGACGCGGTCAAGGCCGCCGGGGTGATGGTCGAGGATGCCATGAATTCTTCTCCGTAAAAAGCAATGGCCGCATAACCCACCACCTTGCGACGATCACCTGCGGTGTCACCGCTGTTGGCATAATTAAGCAAAACAGGCCGCCAATGGTGTTTGCGGGCCAAGTGTAATAATACCGCAATGGGATAGCGACCACAAGATCGATTGCTATCTTTTAAAAGTGGATGGCTATTGAGTGCCAGGACCGCATCAATGGTGCTTTCATCCCGCGCAACCGCTTCATCGTATGGCAGATAATGGGAAAGATCCGCACTGACCACGAGTAAGGTGTGTCTGTCCAGCACGCCGTCCAGTACATTAGCAATCGATTGGGGCGCACAGGGCCCAAGCACAATCGGCACCAATTCAAACTCTGGACAATAGCGCTGCAAAAAAGGAAGGATCACCTCCAGGCTGTGTTCAGCATCATCCGAGGCCGGCACTGGTCGAAACAGGTCGCTTTGTCGATTCAGCTTTTGAGCATCCGCATGCAAGCGCACCCGCCCCAATGGTGTGTCCCATGCCGTCGCTGCGCTCACGGCACCATTGCTGAACCCCACGCGGTGATCGGGCCCCATCAGAACCACCTTTTTAATCTTCCGGTTATCGAGTGCGTAAACCGCGTGGGCTGCCGTTAATCCGGAGTAAACATAGCCGGCATGGGGAAGAATCAATGCCCTTACCGTCCCGTTTGCGGGCCGCCGTGGTATATTGCGGTATGCTTGACGGGTCAGCTGTTCGATGGTACGCAACAAGGCCGTGCCGTCTGAAGGATAAAACTTACCGGCCCATACCGGCGCGCGAACTTCGGCCAATGCGTTGTCCAACCAGAGGAACCCAAAAACCAGCGCACCGAAGATAGAAACATATCGTTGCCATGACTTCATCACAGCGATAATCCGACCCTCAAGGGTATAGGAATGAAGTGCTCTTTTACCAGTACAATGGGCTTTAAACAGGAGTCAACAAGAATTCCTGAGGCCGGCGCAGGGCGGCGCCTGCCGAGTCGGCGGCCTATCTCCGGAAGGGTGTATTCCGGACAGGGTCAAATGGCCGCCATATGGGATTTTAAGAAATCAGCCACGGCTTTGACATCGTGGGTGCCGAAGACAGGTCGATCGGTGACTATTTTTTCGTCGCTGATGATGGCCAACAAACGGGGATCGTTTCGGCACAGGGGCTTTGAATCTCCCGTGGCCGCGGGCCTGAATACTTCTATTTTAAAATGGGAGCCCCGCTTGTATCCTTCGGTGATGATCAAATCGGCAAAGCGCAGCAACGGGGCCAACTCTTCGGGCTGGTGATCGTGATCGGCATCCATGACGAGACCGATTTGGGTGGCGGATGATATAATGGTGGCTGCGGCACCGGCCTTTTTATGTCGCCAGGTGTCTTTGCCCGGCTTATCCATTTCAAACCCGTGCACATCGTGTTTGATAATGCCCACTTTGAGACCGGCGCCGGCAAGCAAGCGGATCAGTTTTTCAATGATGGTGGTCTTGCCGGAGCCGGAATGGCCTACAAAGGAAATAATCAATGGGACGTGTGGGACACCCTTGTCGAAAGCGGCAGAACCATCTCCGGCAGCACCAAACACCGATTCAAAAATCATATCATCGGACGCCAGACATCGTGCCTTGACCTGCCGGTACCTTTGCAACAAATCCCGGCCGGCTTGGGTTAATCGGGTGCCTTGTGATTTATCGCTGTGGACGATTTTGACCTGTAAGTGCTTTTCAGTGGAGCGAATTTTGCTCCAGGCAGACTTGTAAGCCATGCCCATGGACTTGGCTGCCCGATTGATGGAACCTGTCTCGACAATCGCCTCCAGCAGCGCCATGCGGCCTTCAGCCATTATGATGCGATTGTTGCCGTCAACCACCCGTTGGGATGAACGCAATTTAAATTTCACATCAGGTTCCTTTTGCATTAGCCTTTTATTTGCAGCCCAAGCCAACCACTGTAGCGATCAAGTTGGAATAGTCGGCATTGTAGCAGGTGCAACCTTCGCATGGTTGATTCTCTTCCTGCGCAAGCAGAAGGAGAGTACACCCCTCATGTCGATAATTCTGGGCCATGGCCCCAATCTATAAATTGTCCATACTTATGGCCTGCTGACAATAAACATCCTATCCCACGCATCAACCCAGTGCCACATCTAAGATCATCATCACCGAAAAACCACCCATGGTGGCCATCGTCACAACATCTATATTGGCCTCTTTGCGCTGAGATTCCGGTATCAATTCCTCCACCACAACGAAAATCATCGCACCCGCAGCAAAACAGAGCGCATAAGGCAATATGTTTTGCATATACATGACAAAGGCGGCTCCGATCACACCGGCAATGGGTTCAACAAACCCGGATGCCTGCCCCATAAAAAAACTCTTGGACCGGCCCATGCCCTCTCTTCTCAATGGCAAAGAGACAGCCGCACCTTCCGGAAAATTTTGAAGACCTATTCCGATGGCCAGCGCAATGGCGCCACCGATCGTCGCCGAAGATAAATCGGCTGCCACTGCCCCGAAAGCAACACCCACCGCCAGACCCTCAGGGATATTATGGAGTGTGATGGCGAGCACCAACAGCGTGCTGCGCTGCCATGAGGTCTTTATGCCCTCACTTTGCGTTGTATCTAAACCGATATGCAGATGGGGCAGTAATTGATCCGTCAATCGCATAAAAATCCCGCCCCCCAAAAATCCGATGACCGCCGTCAACCAGGGAATATGTCCCAGTTGCTCGGCCATTTCTATGCCCGGTGCCAGCAGGGACCAGAAACTTGCCGCAATCATGACGCCGGCGGCAAAACCCAGCATAGAATCCATTAATTTCGGTTTTACCGTTTTTACGAAAAAAACCAGGCCAGCGCCGGCAGCTGTGACGCCCCAGGTAAAAAGTGTCGCGAAAAGCGCTTGGGTAACCGGATTGTATTGTTGGATGAAATCGATCATAGGATTTCCCTTCTCAAAAAATTTCAGGTCCAATAGCAACTTAATGAGGCTTTGCCCTAAAATCAAGCTTGTTCATCATGGGGATATATCAACCCCTGCGATAGGAGACCAGGTGTCCCGGCGCCTTACCCGGAGCGTCACGGGTATTGAGATTTTTACAATGAGAGGGGAGTGGGTCACCTTGGGTGATTGACGACTGTCTCTTAATTCCTCCCAAATTCCAACCGCATGCTGAAAAAACGATCCTGTAGATTACCAAGGATGAATCCGATTCTTTTTTTTCTTTTTTAGTTTTTTCAGTTTTTCTTTCATCCGCTTTTTCCTATTCTTGCGAGTTTTTTTATCGATTGTGCTATTTTGCGGGTATTGATTCAAAAGGGCAAGCAGTTCATCATAGTTATATAATTCGGCAAAATCCAGAGCACTGAAACCTTCATGGTCTTCAATAAGCGTTGAAGCCTTGTGGTCCAGTAGTAATTTGGTCATCTCATAATAGTTATAACTTACTGCATAGATTAGAGCGGTACGCCCCTTATTGTCCCGTTTGTTCACGCGGGCGCCCTTCCCCAACAGGTAAGCGGCAATATCATAATGGTTATAATATGCGGCCAACGTCAACGGCGTCAAACCGTGGTCCCTGTCCTTTTTATTCAAATCGCCTCTTAGCACATAGTATTTGACACCTTCCAGGTCCTGATACTTGACTGAGCGGTGAATTGATCCACAACCGTTGGTCAACAAAGCAAGAAGTAGAATTCCGATCAAGAATGTATACTTCGGCACATTTTCCTCCTTTTCCTATTCTCCCATTTCCGTGTTTTTTCTGGAAACCAGATCTTATTATCACCACTATTTGTTGATTCGATCCTTAAGTTTTTCCAACTGCTCTTTGTCAAGTGGAATCAGATGCTCAGCAGCAACTTGATACATCTTCGATTCGTAGGCTGGCAGAGAACCGCCTTCGCCCTTTCCATCACCATTGCAGTCAAGGTAGATCCCATCGGAACTTTTTAAGGTGCCCCTGAGGTGCATGATATAGATGCCTGCCTCAAGGGGGGCGCCCGATACCCATGTCACAAAATTGGGCCTGATATTGACCTTGTTGTTCTGGGTTGAGGCATCGACCCAGAAATGGTTCTCATTTTTCCTGAGCAACCTGATATTGATATTAGGCTTTACCGTAGACGCATCCAAATTTCGATTAAATACCACTGCGACAACCAGCCGATTTTGATTGTTAATGGCCATCTCTTTAAAAGAGACATTTTTTACTCTGAACGGCCCGGGCTTGATTTTGGCGCCTTTAACATTCTTGGGATTGAATTGTTTTTCATCGGCTGCTGTTTTTTGGCCATCATGCGCAGGTTGGCCCTTCCCAAAAACCAGGGTGCTCCACAGCAAAATAAAACATATCAGTACACCAGACGTAATTGTTGATTTCATTGGTTCCTCCGCAAAGATAATAAACATTCAATGTCGCCTAAATGGGCCGAACCGTCCAAAAAGTTCATTTTTTTTTGCGGACCTATCCCATAATAAGGGTTTAGTGAGCAAGCAGGCCAGTGAGCAAGCCGACCCGCCGCACACGCAAGGATGGCAATCAACCGTAAGATGCGCTGCGGGCGTGCCCCAGGAACTCGCGAACGCGCTCAAACCGTGCGGCCCGCTGATCCTTCGCTGCATCTAACGGTTGCTAAGCCACCCTTGCTCAACATGCGGCGGCTCGGCTTGGTCACTGACCTCCCGTATCTGATGCAAATAATCTGCATCGATAAGCCTTGTTTTGGGTTAGAGGTCTGTTTTTTTATTTTCAGATTAAGATGTTTTTAGGGATTCTGCTTAGAAATGTACTGCTAATTCGCGCAATTGTCAAAAACTAAGCAGATTTACCAGAATTGCGATAAGAGGTCAGCCGTGGTCCATGGGGTGTAGTGACGTTAGCCATCGGTCTTAGTGCCGGTTGGGTATGCGAAGGACCAGAGGCCTGCATTGTTTGAGCGCTGCGAGTTTGCAGGCCGCCCGCAGCATACCTTACCGGCACTTGGCCGTTTGGCGTGTCACTGCACCCCATGGACCACGGCTGACCGGCTTACTTCTTCAGTCTTCTGGCTCCGCTAAAGCTACATACGACAGGTCGTAAAACTATGCTGAACTAGTCGCCGGGATGTTAAAAGGCGGAATAACTGGCGCTTATTCTAATTCGGCTCTTTCCCCCAAATTCCCATAGCGATGGTAATTGTCGCAAATGCTTTGATTTTGCACATAGTGGATCAGCTCAAGCCGTCCCTCCATGAGCACCGGCTGGCGGGCGATATAGTAGCCTTTCTCAGCAGCGGCTTTGAGAACGGCATGGGGCACGCGATCGGAAGATGCATAGCGAATGCGTGGCAATACAGCCATCGATGCAATCAATTGTTCATCGGACTGTCTGCGGATGGGCGATGGTCCCAGCAGGTCACGGCCTTCAACGCTGTCCAAAAACACCGTGACCGGGCTGTTCAATCCCTCAGGGATGCTGATCACCGCCGTGTTGCCGGTGATACGCGCGGCGGCTACTCTTGCAAGGGTGTCAAACAAGCTGTCTTCCGGATGCAGTCGGATCCCGATGGCCCCCAGCGGCAGATAGTGGTGGATGTTGTCCTGGCCGCGCAAATGGAAGTAATCTTTTTCCTGTGAGAACTCCTGCTCCCAGTGATAGAGATAGCTCTTGATGGCGCGAATGGTCTTTTGCACATCATCGGCATGGGCTTTAAATCCACCCCATATGACTTTGCGGCGCCAGGCCAATGCCATTCTCAGCAGGGCATCCTCTTTCCGGATGACCCCGATTTTGGGTGGCGCCATCTCTGTAGCGTCCATGAATTGGGCAACATAGTTGGGACCTCCGGCTTTGATCGCCGGACCCAACGCGGACTTGCCCACACCGCCAAAGGGTTGGCGCAAGACAATAGCACCGGTGGTACCGCGATTAATGTATAAATTACCCGCTTTGACGGCGCCTTTCCATTGTTCCTGTTCCCTGGCATCCAGGCTTTCCAGCCCGGAGGTGAGACCGAATCCGGTCTGGTTGACCAATTTGATGGCATGCTCCAAGTTGTCGGCCGGCATGACACCCAGCAAGGGGCCGAAAAACTCGGTCATATGGGTCATGCCGCCCGGTTGGACACCATATTTGATACCAGGGGTCCACATGTGGGGGTTGCCGTTCAGCATCTCCGGTTTCAACGCCCACGACTCCTTTGGCGCAAGGGTGGTCAAGGCCCGCTCCAAGTCGCCGGACGGCGGACGAATCAAGGCGCCCATCTTATTGGCAAAATCCCAGGATGTCCCCACTTTGAAGCTTTGGGCCGCATCCACCAATTGCCGCTTAAAGTTGTCATCCTCGTAGATCTCTCTTTCCAGGATGAGCAAGGATGTAGCAGAGCATTTCTGGCCGCTGTTGCCGAAAGCGGAGTAAATGACATTCTTGATGGCCTGGTCCCGATCGGCCATGGAGGTGACAATGGTAGCGTTCTTGCCGCCGGTCTCGGCGGACAATTGCATGTCGGGTCTTTGTTGGAGCATGGTCATGCCGGTTTCGGTGCCACCGGTGAGGATCACAAAGTCTACATCCGGGTGCGTCACCAGATGGGCGCCCACGCTCCCGCCGGAACAAGGCACAAATTGCAGTACATTTTTAGATATCCCGGCCTGCCAGAAACACCGGCACAGCTCCCAAGCGACCAGCACGGCGTCGCTGGACGGCTTAAAGATGACGGTGTTTCCCGCGGCCAAGGCAGCCACAATGCCGCCGCAGGGAATGGCGATGGGAAAGTTCCAGGGTGAGATGACAGCTCCGACACCTTTGCCTTGAACCTCAAGGGTCGCCACATCCGCAAAACTGCGGGCGGAAAAGGGGTAGTATTCTGCAAAATCGATGGCTTCAGACACTTCCACATCCGCCTCGCTGAATACCTTGCCCGTGTTGGCCGACGCCGCGCCGATCAAATCGCCCCGGGCCATTCGCAGATGGGAGGCAACTTTGGAAAGCATGTGGTGGCGGCTATCCATGCTCAATGCCCGCCAGCCGTCCGGGTCTTGTTTGGCCACGGTGACGGCCGCTTCAATGTCTGCCAGGGTAGCCAAACGATAAGCGGCAACGGTCACTGCTTTAGGAAGTTGGGAAGGGTCGATACAATCATGTTTTTCGCGGTCATCGAGCACCTCTTTTCCAGCCACCACTAGCGGGATCTGAATGGGCACATGGTCACCGGTCTTCATCCACTTATCGCGAAGGTCCTCGGCCCAGCGTCGATTGGCTGGCAGACTCCAATCGGTATCCGGCTCGTTGTTAAACTCGCCCTGGTGATAGGTGCCTGCGGGTTCGGTGAACTGCTCCGTGTTGCGGTCCTGAACCCGATGGGGGTCAACACCCGCCTTGTCCCGATGCTCGCAGGCGGTTTTGAATTGAATTTCAAGGAATTGCCACGCTTTGGAATCCACCTTGAGATGGGGGGCATAGCGCAGAAAATTCTCCTTCTCGGTATTTTCATCCAGTCGACGCACCAGGTAAGCGATGGCATTGATAAATTCGTGCCGCCCGGCCACGGGTGCATATAACAGCATCTCTTCGGAAGACTCGCTAAGGGCTCTGCGCACGTGGTCGGCCATGCCCTCCAGCATCTCAAAATGATAATGCGCCTCAACCTGATTGGCTTTGGCCAGTTCATAAGCATAGGCCAGTTCGAAAAGATTGTGCGAAGCGATACCCAGATGCACGGCACGGACATTTTCCGGGATCATACCGAAATGAACCATGCGCTTGTAATTGGCATCAACGTCTTTTTTGTTATCATAAGGCGCAAGGGGCCAGTTAAACAGCGTCGCTTCTAGCCGTTCCATCTCCATGTTGGCGCCTTTAACGATGCGCAGCATCACCGGGCTTCCGCCCTGCGCTACGCGCCGGCGGGCCCATTGGGTAAGTTGCTGTTGTTTGGGAAAAGAATCCGGCAGGTAGGCTTGCAGCACAATACCGGCCGTGTAGTTCTTAAATTCAGCCTGCTCGAGAGTTCGGATAAAGGCCGCGTAAGTAATTTCAAGGTCGCGATACTCCTCCATGTCGAGATTGACCAGTTTGGGCACTTGGGTGCCGTCGGCGCGCGTAAAGAGATTGGATTGTGCTTCGCGATATAAAGCGGTCAGCCGCTCAACCAAAATCTTAACCGAGTGCGCCATGGCCAGGGAACTGATTTGGGAATAGATGGTCGAAATTTTTACTGATATGACTTCAATGTCCGGGTCTTTCAAATCTTCCAGGTAGGATGACAGTCGCCTTCGCGCTTCTTCTTCACCCAAGACGGCTTCGCCCAGATGATTGATGTTCATGCGAACGTTCTCTTTACGGCGTTTGCGCAGATGGGCATGCAAGGCTTCCGCCTCACCGGCAATGATGGCCCGACTGCTGTCCTGGCGCATCTTTTCGATCATCTTGGGAACACTCAGCGAGGGAATGTGGCGCCCTACCCCCAAAAACATCTGAACCAGCAGTTTTTCCACGCGGGAGAAGAAATCGGGAACCCCATAAGCCGTGAGTATGGCATTGACCTGATCGGCTACCCGGCGGTGGTCATTTGACCGAAAGCTTTGATCGATCATTTTTGTCAGGACCACTTTATCTTTGGGATGGGTCAACAGCCGCAACATCTGCTCCTGTATCCCCTTTTCTTCGGCTGCAATCAGTTCATTGGCCCTGTTCTGCCACTTCTTTGCGGTCACTACGGCTTTCTGAATAATGTTATCTTCCGTCGGTCTGTCCATTTCGTTCATCTCGTTGGGTTGATTTGTCTTTTTTTATTCCGCATATAATGGTTGAAACGATGCACATGGTTACGCGCCAGCTGAGTGGAAATTTCTACTTTCCCCTTGGCAATCGCATCCACCAATTTGCACATGTCTTCGTAATTCTCATTCATTTCATTGACACCACCGGGTAGAAAACGATCATAGTACATATGAATATTATCATGTATGGTTTTTACAATCACTTCATAGACCGGGTTGCCTGAAATGCAGGCGATCAGCATATGGATTTTTTCATCGATCCTCATGAATTCGGACCACTGGTCCAAGCCTGCTTCCCAGCATGCTTTCATTTCATGGATCAGATCCTGTAACCGGCGGATATCATCTTTTTCAGCGCGCCGGGCCGCCAGACCGGCCACTGTACCTTCAACATCTTCTCTGAATTCAGCCAAATGACGCAGCGACACTTTTTGGCTGCGAATCAGCATGGCTAAGGATTCGGTGATCTGTTTGCCGCCGGGATCTTTAACAATGGCGCCGCCATCAACCCCCAGCCTAATTTCGATCAATCCCTTTTGTTCCAAAACTCGCAAAGCCTCGCGCAGGGTGCCTCTGCTGGTGCCCAGCATTTCACCGAGTTCCCGCTCGGCGGGAAGTTTTTCCCCCGGCCGGATTCGTCCATCGAGAATCGCCCCTTGGATTTGGTTTACCACATCCTGAAAAATGCGGCTTTGTTTGGCCTTGCGAAACGTTAATGACATGCCGCCTCCCACCCCATCATTAAAATAGCCCAGGATCTGTACTTACAGAGGCAATGGTTACGCCATTGGCATGCAATACAGACCTTATGCAGAATAGTCTTTTGCTTTGGGTATTAAACTTCACCCAAATAGGCTTTGCGAATCTCAGGATTGTTCAGAAGTTGATCCGCCCGGTCTTGCATAGTGATATTTCCGGTTTCAAGGACATAGCCTCGATTGGCGGTCTGCAGGGCAATGTTGGCATTCTGCTCCACCAACAAAATGGTGGTGCCATTTTGTTGGCTGATGTTGCGCACGATATCGAATATCTTCTGGACTATCAGCGGGGCCAGACCCAAAGAAGGCTCATCCAGCAGCAGCACTTTGGGGCGGCTCATCAAGGCCCGGGCGATGGCCAGCATCTGCTGTTCCCCGCCTGAGAGGGTGCCGCCATGCTGTTTGCGCCGGTCTTTGAGAATGGGGAACAGCTCGAACACATGTGCACGGTCGGCTTCGATGCCTTCTTTGTCCTTGCGATAGAATGCGCCCAAAGTCAAATTCTCGTCCACGGTCAGGCGCGGAAAAATACGCCGGCCTTCCGGGACCTGACATAAACCGGCCTTCGGCAGTTTTTCGGCAGCCGTTCCATGAATCGGGCACCCATTGTACCAGATCTCTCCCCGGTCGATGGGAACCACGCAACAGGTGGTCATCAAGGTGGTGGATTTGCCGGCGCCGTTGGCGCCGATGATGGCCACGATCTCTCCCGGAAAGACTTTGAGAGATACGCCTTTAAGGGCCTTGATGTTGCCGTAGCTGGAATAGACGTTCTTCAGTTCAAGAATCGGTTGATCGGCCATCTATCCCTCCATCTCTTCGGATCGCGTACCCATCCGTTTGGCCGGGATCAGACCGGCGGGCCTGAACAGCATCATCACCACCATGGCCGCGCCGAAGGCCAGCATGCGGTACAATTCAAATTCACGGAAGACCTCCGGCAGCACGATCAGCGCTGCGGCACCCAGAACAATGCCGGGGATGGATCCCATGCCGCCCAGCACCACCATGCACAGGACCATGGCCGATTCAAGAAAGGTGAAGCTTTCCGGACTGACAAAGCGCATGCGTGCGCAAAAAAAGGCGCCGGCCAATCCGGCGAACAGGGCGCCCATGGCATAGGCCAGCAGTTTGAGCTTGAACGTGTTGACCCCCATGAGTTCGGCGGCCGTTTCATCCTCGCGGATCGATTCCCAGGCCCGTCCGATCCTGGAATAGTTTAAATGCCGAACCGCAATGACGGTGAAAATGGCCAGGCCCAGCGCAATATAGTAGAGAAAGTACAGTTTTTTAAGATAGAATAGTTCCAGAAAGAACCCGCCTTCGAAACTGGGGATATAAACGCTGGGAACCTTCACGCCAAGGATGCCGTTGGGCCCGTTGGTCAGCGACATCCAGTTGTTGAGAATCAGGCGCACGATCTCTCCGAACCCCAGGGTCACAATGGCCAGATAATCCCCGCGCATGCGCAGCGTTGGGTAACCGATGAGGCCTCCGGCAATGCAGGCCAAAGCGCCGGCAAACGGCAGGCAGACCCAGAACGACATGCCGAAGTGGATATTGAGCAAGGCGTAAGTATAGGCACCGACACCGTAAAAGGCGATGTAGCCCAAATCGAGCATGCCGGCCAGACCCACCACCACGTTCAGGCCCAATCCCAGGCAGATATAGATCAGCACATTGATGGCCACATCCTGCGCGTAACGCCCAGTCAACAGGGGATAGATGCATACCCCAACAAGCAAAACTACGATCCATGCCTTGGTGGGCACCTTCTCGGTTAAACCGGCCGCTTTTGCGCGTGCCGCCCAAAGCGGCCCGGTCACCGGCGCAAGGTTGCCGCTTTTGTTCATGAGATAAATCAGCAGGCAGATGAAAGAGCCCGCGGCAATATAAAGCCATACGGTAAAGGCGTTGCCAAAGGAAAGGGTCCCGTCGGCATGGATGCCCAGCAGCGGCCAGATGATTCCCATCAGCCACAGCAGACCGATGACGTAACTTTTCCAGACTTTTTTAAACTCTTGTATCATCGATGTTCTCGCCCATGATTCCAGTCGGTTTAAAGTACAGAACGGCGATCAGTATAATGAAGGCAAACACGTCCTTGTACTGACCGGAGATGTACCCGGCACCGAAGATTTCGACCATTCCGATAATCAACCCACCCAGCATGGCACCGGTGATGTTGCCGATGCCCCCGAGCACGGCGGCGGCAAATGCCTTGATGCCCGGTACGAATCCCATGTCGTAGCGCACCGAGCCGTAGTAAAGGCCCACCATGATGCCGGCAGCCGCAGCCAGGCCGGCGCCGATGCCGAAGGTCAATGAAATGATCCGGTTGCTGCTGATCGAGACCAGCGAACTCATGATCTTATCCTGGGCCGTGGCGCGCATGGCCATGCCGATGCGGGTTTTGTAAACCAGCAGATTGAGCCCCACCAGCAGCAAAATGGTCATCCCCACGATCATCATCTGCAGCACACTGATATTGATGTTGCCAAATTCGAAGCCCCCGGAGAACTTCTCTCCGGGATAGGGTGCATCAAATACGCCCTGGGTCAGCATCAAGGCATTGGAAAGAAAGATGGACATGCCCAGGGCCGACAGCAGGGCCGCCAGGCGGGACTCCCGTCGCAGGGGCTTGTAGGCTATCTTTTCCACAGCCATGGCGAGAAAAGCACAATAGGCCATGGTGAGGGCAAATGAGCCCATGAGGCACAGCCAGGGGTTGGACGCCATCAACCCGCGTCCGGCAAGATAATTGAGAATGATCACCCCGATGTAGCCGCCGGCCGCGAAAAATTCTCCGTGGGCAAAGTTGATCAGTTGGATGACGCCGTAAACCATGGTGTATCCAAGGGCGATGAGTGCATAGAGCCCGCCCAGGGTCAGGCCGTTGAGCAGCTGTTGAATAAAATAGTCCATATCGTCTCGAATTTACCCTCATTGGTTAGCGGGTCGTTCCGGTGTCTGGCAAACCGGGCGGGGCCGCCGTGTCCGGCCCCGCCACAATGCGATTGGTGCTTATTTAACGATACCCTGTTCGGGGGTCCAGTACAGTTTGTATTCGCCTCCGCTGATTTTAAAGGCCACGTAGGAAGAGCCGCTGTCTCCATTTGCCCTGAACTTCACATGCTTGGAAGCACCTTGATAGTCC
Organism: Desulfobacteraceae bacterium; assembly: GCA_050291605.1. Classification (GTDB taxonomy): domain Bacteria; phylum Desulfobacterota; class Desulfobacteria; order Desulfobacterales; family Desulfosarcinaceae; genus JARRKU01. The sequence goes on from JBNKKB010000088.1 coordinate 15,974, forward strand.
AGTTTCATCAGCTCGGCCTTGACCTTTTTGGGATCGGTGGAACCGGCTTTTTTGATGGCGGTCAGCAAGGAGATGCCGGCATCATAGGCATAGGTTCCGTATGCGCCGATTTCACCGTAAGAGGTGCTGAAGCGCTCTTCATAGGCTTTGTAGGCAGAGGTGGACTTGTCGGTGTAGCCGTAGGTCACAAAGATGCCTTCAGCGGCATCTTTGGCAACCTTGATGAAGTTGGGATGGAACATGGCATCCTGGGACAGGATCTTGGAATCAAGCCCCATACGTTTGGCCTGGATGGCCATCAGCGAGCCCGAAGCATGGTTCTGCAGGCTCATGTAGAAGACGTCGGGGTTGTACTTTTTTACCATGGTCAGAATGGCGGAAAAATCCTTGTCGCCCTGGTTGACATGGTCGCGGCCCAGCACCTTCATGCCCATCTTTTTGGCATTCTTGTCTACGCCGTCGGCCAATCCCTGGGAGTAGGTGGTCTTGTCGTCCACGATGAAAAGGGTTTTGGCGCCCAAAGCTCCTATCATGAATTTGACGGCGGCCGGGGCTTGATCGTCGTCACGGCCGCACATGCGGAACATATAGGGCAATCCACGATCGGTGACCTTCTCATTGGTAGAGGCAGGCGTGATCATGATGATGTCTTCCTCGGCCAGGGTCTCGGAGGCCGGGATGGTCGAAGAGGAGCAATAGGCGCCGACGACACCGACCACTTCCAGGTTGATCAGCTTGTTGGCGGCCGCCACGGCCTGTTTGGGGTCGCAGGCCGTGTCCTGGGCAAACAGCTCGATCTTGTCGTAGCCCGGAACGCCGCCCTGGTCATTGATCACGTCGATGGCGCACAGCACGCCGTTTTTAATGTCGTTGCCGTCCGCCGCATAGGGGCCGGTCAGCGGACTCATGGAACCAATTTTCAGGGTCTTCGCCGTTGCCGTTCCCATGACAAACGGAATGACCATCAGTCCAACTATCAAAACGAATAATAGTTTTTTCCTCATTTGAAGCTCCTCCTCTGTTGTTGTATTAATTTTATTGGTCTGCCGGCTGACCCAGGTATGCCTCGATCACCTGGGGATTGGATTGAATTTGTTCAGGCGTTCCCTCGGCAATCTTCACACCGTGATCAACACACACAATGCGGCTGCATACACCCATGACGACTTTCATGTCATGCTCGACCAGCAGCACGTCGACCCCCAACTCCGATATCCGCGAAATATCTTTCATCAACTCGGAGCTTTCCGCAGGATTCATTCCGGCGGCAGGTTCGTCCAGTAAAATAACCTTGGGCTGCGAGGCAAGGGCCCTGGCGATCTCCAGGCGGCGCTGCAGGCCGTATGGCAGATTGGAGGCCACTGTATCGGCATACTGGTCCACCCCCATAAACGTCAAAGCTTCCAAAGCCTTTTCACGGATGTGGCGCTCTTCCCGGTGCTGGGACGCGGTGCGCAATATCGCACCGACAACGCCTTTTTTGGATCGGCTATGCCGCGCCACCATGGCATTTTCCAGGGCCGTCATTTTTGAAAACAGGCGGATGTTCTGAAAGGTCCGGGCGATGCCCTTGGCGAGAATCTGGAAGGGGCGTTTTCCCCGCAACGAGGCGCCGTCTAAGGCAACGTCGCCTTTGTTTGCCTGGTA
>JBNKKB010000089.1:0-6709 GCA_050291605.1 Desulfobacteraceae bacterium
GCCGCAAAGCAACGTTTCGTCACTGCAATAGCGTATTGGAGATTTGAACCCGCCCAAAACCTTATTTGCTCCGACGTACAAATATGGTCCATTCTCACAAATAAGGTTTTGGGCTAGTTGCCGTGCTAAATTACAGGAAAAATCATTTCATATCGATGCTTTTCTGGCCGGTTAAAATTTGTGCTTAACTCGGTGTCCGGATTTATTGAACCACATTAGGTTCCTCTAAACTGCCACCAGCTATCTCCAAGATTTTTATACACAGCGTCGGGGATTTCCAATAGCCGATTGACTTGTTCATGCAAGGTACTGAGCCCTTTCACCTCTGCTTGTATGCACACCCCATCGCAGATTATTTGTGCATAGTGCAGATTGCGATAGAAGTATCGGATATTGTTCCAGGTCGGTTTTTTTGAATTCATCCCTTGAGGCAAAATTGGCAGCTTTTCAATGTCTTGCCTTGCCATATTCATTCGTGTTTTTCGTTCGATAAGAGACACGATCATCAAGGCCACAAAATATAGAAAGAGCATGGCCTCGATACGTTTGGTCTTCTTCAAAAAAACAGGGGCCACCTCAAGAACCGTTTTTTTAGTATACATACGCTTTTCAAGGAACGGCTGACTTTTATACTTTTTTAAAACCTCACTGGCGCTAAGCACCGTGTTGGTGATCAATGGAAAGATCCCGTCGTTTTTTGATGCCTGTTCAAGGGCTTGTTTGTTTAATCGCCATTGAAGGCTGTGCGTAAATTGCCATTTATTTTTAAAGACGCTTTTTGATAGACAAGTCCTGCCTGGCGACATTTTCACTTTAACCTGCTTGCGTTCGGTTAATATCTTAACGTCGATAAACTGTTTAATGTCTTTGCAAATGCTATCGACGGCCGTCTTGATCTGCTTTTTGGTCTTTAAATGATAGGCATTTAGTTTCGGTGATAACGCCTCTAATTTCCCAATTGCCTTGTCTATCTTTTTTTGTCTTCTGGCCTCATCTTCTTCTTTTTTTGAACTGCTGTGAACAAAAATGATTCGAAAGCCTTCTTTCGTTGGTTTGCCCTCATATGTCTTATAGATGTTCATCTTGCCTTTTTTACGTGAGCTTTCAATGCTCAAGGCGTCTTTCCATGATACATCGTTTGTCTTCAGATACGATAAGAACTGTTTGTATCGCTTTCGATCCTTCGGCACGATTGTGATAAAACGGCCGCCATTTTCTGAAATGTGACTTAAATTATTATGGCTGCACAACTTGCAATCGGCTACGTAAATAAAATCTTCTTTTTCCAATAAAGTGCGAAGCCCGTTCCAGTTCGGTATATGTGTGACGTCATCATTAGTATTGCCGTCAAACAACTTGTAGCTCACAGGAACATGGCCATCTGCTGTGATATTCAAACCAAAAACGATCTGCTTGCAGTCGGGCCGAAAATCCTTGTTGTGGCCGTAGTTGGGCTTTACCGCTTGCGAATCGGGTGTGTCATATTTACCAATGAACGTTACCGTTGTGCTGTCATTATGAATTTCATCCGTAAGCAGTTTATGAACACAAATCGCATTGCCAGACACTTCGGCCATTAACGAATGGCGGTCTGAACGAAAAAGCGCCGATAAGGCCCTGGCGAGTCGATCATCATTGAAAAGGCTTGCAGCCTCCGGATCTGGCACAAAGCCATCACAATATTTGGACAACCATTCTTGAACCTTATATAGCGGCTTGTTGTCGCATATGATGTTCGCCGTTAATATGCATCGGCTTTCAGCATGAGCAGCGAGACTTCCGGCTGCTGCCGGCACATACTTTGTAAATAAATTGAAGAGGTCAAGTTCATCCATGAAATGCTTGACCATTGGAAATACATCGACTTGCTGGAACCGGGTTTCAAATTGTGCCATAACACCCCCTCAGGTCTCTTTGATGGGGTGTTGTAGAATGTTTTAAGGTCAAAGTCTAGTTCTTAGCGTGGCGACCCCAAGATTCAACAATCAGTTGATACAATAACATCTCATTTCATTATTAGGTGATCTGAAATAACATAGAATAACATAGGGGTCAGGCCTAAATATCTCCCTATATTTCTTTCAGGATTTTACCGAACTTTCTGTCCCTTTCTGCTTTCAAGGCTATCCTCTTGCTTGCCTGGGTGACTCCGGAGAGTCCTATGCAGTATCGGTTTCCGATTTCTCTTAATTTTCGACCACTGTATCGGTGACAAATGTACAATTTGACCTGTCGTGCCAGCTTTTCATCCAACGGCAAGGCTGAATTGACAGCTTCTTCAATCTGGTCAAACGACAACTTGCTTGAAAGTCTCCTCAATGCCGGCAGGTCCCTGTCCGGCTTTTGATCCCCTATAAATCGCTCTTTGATTTCAGCTACAAACTCCTTGCTCCCTAAAATTACCGGGTTCGCAATATCTGCCAATGGATTCTTATATTCCTAATCGATTAAAACGCTGACAAAATCATGATACCGCTTCATCGCCGTGGCCTGCTTCTTTTTAAAAATAGCCGAGGATGAACTTCCGCTCAAGCCATTCAGGCGCCTTTTTCTTGACGGTGTAATATCGATAACTCGACCATTCATATTCCTCAGGCTTGCCAACAATACCGGCACGGACTGGATTCAAGTGAATATACCGGGAAAGCTCCTTTGCATACTCGTCGACCTCAATCAATATCGCCTTATACCGGCCTTGAAACAAATGACCGGATCTGACCCGTTTGGTGTTGAAGTATGTGGTATATGCCCCGTTGATATGATGCATGATCTGCGACAAATTTCCTGCCGGTGTTTTTAAAAGCAGGTGGTAGTGATTATCCATAAGGCAATAGACATGTATGATAGCTTTATATCGCTCAGTGGCCGAGCCAAGATAGGATAAAAATTTCTCCCTGTCACGTTGGCTTACAAAAACAGCACGGCGTTCATTTCCCCGGGAAGTAACGTGATAGAATGCATCAGGGTATTGAATTCGCAACGGCCTGGACATAGCCTATTCGAAACTCCAGCTAATTCTTTTTCGTTTTTTTTGGCTCATGGGTCGATCACATGCCCGTAGCGAATTACCAAACAAATGCTTATTTATCAAATGTGTAGGTCTGACCCCTCTGGATCTTTCACCGAATTAAATACCGGCGAGTTAAGTGCTTGAATATCAGTTGGTAATTCTTTTCTCACACGCCCAGCACTAACGAATAGGGCTAAAACTGATCTTCCTGATCAGGCCTGTTTTATGAAGGCTGTATCTAATTCATGTTGAACCCAATAAGATTTTGCTGAACCTTCTGTGAGGTAAATAAAGAATAAATCACAATCATCAATGCCTTTGGTTATTTGACTCCGAAAGGAAACCCCTGGTGGAATTTCCCATTCGTCGTAGCATACATCGACTCGCGCCACTCGCAAGTCGTTCGCAATTTTCTCGATAATAGTTTTATCGACCTTCGAGTGTGATAGAAAAATTTTTGGCTTCATAGTGTTCTCATTATTTTAGGCATAACGCCTTCACCGGTGGCAATGCAGCGCAGCGGAATTGCCATCCGAGTGTAAGGCATTGAGGTTCGGCATAATCAACTTCTTGATCTTGACTCTTTGATCGCGTCAAGAATGTCTTTGGTAGTTGCTGCCGTTTTAATACCTGGAACATCAAAAGGTGATTTTTGGCTTTTCTTGAAGATGATAGAAAAAGATTCTCCACCCCTTCGTTTAATAACAACTTCTTCAGTTCTTGCGATATTCAGAACTTCGGAAAGCCGCTGTCTTGCTTCAGAATATGTATAAACTTTCATAATGCCTGCTCCAAAACTAAGATACCCATTTCCCGGGCAATCCTTTGCATGCCTTGGTCAAGGGTAATTAATGGGCATTTTAAACTGCCAGCGCACTCCAAAAAATACGCATCATACGCATAAATGTTAAATGCCGCGGCAAGATTTAATGCGGATTTAATATCAATGCGCCTCAATTCAACAGGTATCTGCTGAATAATTTCCCAAGATGTTTGTATTTCATCTGAGTGCAAAGTGCCTTTTATCATCATTGCTGTCAGCGCATTACCGATTTCGAATGGCAATACATCCGGCGCAGCTAAATCACAACCTTCGGTTATTTGAATGATATGATCTTTTTCCGGCTCATTTAGAGCAACCGCAATGAATGTATTTGTATCAGCTATGAGTTTCATACGTACAATTGTACGTCTATAGAGTGGTGGTGTCAAGAATAATGGTTTGCCCAACGCCGCGCATGACTTGCGGGTGAAGCCGCCAGGCTTTACCCGTCAACTGTCAATGCGCTTGTTCGCTCACTTCTTTTTTAGATATTTTTTTAAATCTCTGTAATAATTTTGATGTGGGCCTATCATTATCAACTCGAGCAATTCTTCATTAAATCGGTAAGCTAAAAGATACTGAATGGTCTTAATCTTAAATTTATGCACATATACTTCGCTCAAGTCACCTTTCTTTTCGTCACCGATATCTGGATTTTCTAGTAGTAACTTTACCTGTTCATCAAGAATCGCCTTCTGAGTCTGATTAAACTTTTTAGCCCTTCGTTCGAAAGATCGAGATTGAATAATTTTCATCCGTCATTACCCAAATTTGTATTCGGAGTATTCGCCCTGCTCTAATTCGGCGAGACCTATGAAAATTTCCTTGATTAAGCTGTATGTAAGGTCGGGATTTTCCTCGGCGCATTTTCCAATCATGGCCCAATATTCAATTTGGCCAGTAACTGATCTTTTGTCGATTTTGCTATAAATTTTGGCCTGCTTGACCAAATCCTCTGACACCCTAACTGCTGTTGTCATATTTGCACCTCCAACGTTTTGTTGCAAATATAAAACATATAGTCGCAAATTGCAACATTAGAATGGGGTGACTTTGGAAGCGAACGGCAGGGCTTTGCGGCGAGCTGTGCGAGTCCCACACAAGCTTGATGCTAGAAGGTTTATAGTGAATCAAACCTCATCTTCATCTAATTCAACGAAGTTTTCAATGTGATAGCCTGAGTAAATTTGACCAGTTTTATGATCAGCGACTACACAATGCCCTTTCATGTTCGGAATTTCACCAAAATAAACGTATACACCTTCGGGCTTGAAGGGATATTTTTCATGCCATTCGCTCGGCATCGAACTGAAATCGAAGGTAACCAAGCTATATTGACGAGGTATTTTATATTCCATTTGTTTCTCAGAGGACTTTTCTTCAATAAGTTCACGAATAGCTATTGCAGCCTCTTTGTACAAAGAACCGTTTGATAGCCTTTGCTTCAGCTTTTCAATAGTGAGGTCTGAAAATCGTTCTTTGTGTTGAGCTATCGTTTCAAAATGTCTTTGTTTTTTACTCAATAGTATACCTTCTAACGCCAAAATCCGCCGCGCGTTTTTTGCGTCGGCTGAATATTTTTATGTGATTTGTTCGATTTAAAATAAGCGAAATAGCCAACGACAGCTCCAACCAAAACAAAGCTCGTCGCCGTTAACTTCGGTATTTGCGCAGGGTTGTTGGCGCTCTGTAACGCAAGTTCTGGTATCACAATCAAGAAAGTCCCTTTGAGGAAAAACATTAAACCCAACAATGTAACAATTATTTGTAGTGGTTTTTTCCAAAGAAAATGAACTGTCAGGATAGTAGCACCGATGAAAAAATGAACCATTCCAGATAAATTGATCAGAACTGGATCTGAGCCTGAATGAGTGATCATCTTGCTGTAATAATTATCTGAAACAAGAAATCCAAAACCGGTTATTAAAAGGTATATCGATAGAATTCTTGCAATAATTATTGTTCTGTCTAAAACAAGCCGATTTTTCAATTCATATCCTCAATTTATTTTATGCATAACGAGCCTGTCGAAAAACAGGTTTTTATCCCACTTTGCTTTTTAGATGGGGTAGTTTCAACCTAATTTTCTTCTTTCATTAACTTCAATAGGGTTGTTTTGGTTAATCGGCCCTCTATCTCGTCCATTTGATCCGTTTTTCCTTCCATTCCACCTGCACTTTTATGCGATCGCAAAGCTTTCTCCATAATTTAGGATCTTTTCAATATTATGCACAAGGCAGTACAGCTTCCATTGGATATTCACCTTGGTTTTTCCTCTTAATGTAAATCTATCCATTCTCTTGCAGGATCGTATATTACCAAAGACTGGTTCAACAATTCCTATCCGTTTTTCATAGATCTTGCGACCCCCAGGCATATCGATCTTTGCTCTCATCTTATCTGTGACACTGGCTGGGCGCTGACCATGGAATATGTGGACTTGTCTTGATACCGTATTGGGATTTCTTAAACATTTAGAACGTAATTTGCATTCGCGGCAAGCTGTTTTGGGCGCTTGATAAGCAATGGCTTTGTAACCGTCAGCGGTAATAAAATTACGATTCTTCACATAAAGGCCGTGGCCGGCTGGACAAATTAATTTACCCGTTCGATCATCCAACTTGAAATCGTTCACATCAAAATAGCGTTTTTGGGATTTATACTTTAGATGACGTTTATCTGTTGAGCGGCGATGTCTATCAGCATCTTTAAAACGAATATCTCTTTTACGAAACTGCTGATCGGGTACGTAGGCATCAACCTTTTCTTTTTCACAGGTGATCAACGACAATTTTATTTTTCCTTCAGCGACAATTAAAATTCCCGTTTCCCACCCTGTATAACCTCCTGCAATAAAAACAATCTGCTTGAAAGCT
>JBNKKB010000090.1:0-114780 GCA_050291605.1 Desulfobacteraceae bacterium
TGAGCGCGTTCGCGAGTTCATAGGGCCCGCCCGCAGCGCATCTTTCGGTTGCTTGCCATCCTTGCGTGTGCGCCGGGTCGGCTTGTTCACTGACCGGTTTGATCACCAAACCCTTATTATGGGTTATTCGTCCGTAAAAAAACCCCCGGGGTTTTGCACCGGGGGTTTTTTTCAATATTCGATGAGACTAAAATAAAACTAAAAGAAACGGTACTGGACGCCGACCGATATGGCAGTGGAGTGTTTCCCTAACTCCGTACCCGCCGGTGAATTGGATCCCGTTACGCTGGTGGTCTTCGAATCGTAGGTCACATCGGTATACCCCAAGTTGAAGCGCCAGCGAGTATTGGGCGCGTAGACAGCGCCCACCCCGATGGTGGTGGCGTCCAACTCAGGTGCCAGGGGAATCAGATCTTCAGGGTCCATGCCTTCGATGTTGGTAATCATATAGCCCAGACTGGCTTTCCATTGGGGGTTGAAAATGTATTCAATGGATGCGGCCAGATCCGAGCTGTTGCCCGCATGGTCAAAACGTCCTGCTTTGGAGTCCAGCTCGGCGGCACTTTCAAGATAGAGGGTATAGTTGAGTTCCGCGCGGACATTCGGCGTAAATTGATAGGAGGCGCCTAAAAATAAAACACCGGGCAGGTCTTCACGACGACTGGTGCCGTCCGCCCAACCGATATCATCGGTAATCGAGCCGCCGGTGGTGTCCTTGTCCACATTGGATTCAAAATCCAGATTGGTATTGGACATGTATTGAAACCCGATGTTGAGCTTGTCCGTAGGTGCCACATTGAGTCCCAGGAAGTAGCTGAAACCTGTGGCGGTTCGGTCCAATTTAATTTCATATACATCCGGAAATGGAGTCGGAACAGGTTCAGTCAAATCAACCTGGCCTTTGAACTCCTGCCTGGCGTTCACATAGCGGATACCGCCGGCCACCGAAAACATATTGTTGATTTCATAGGCGCCGCCCAAAGTGTAGCCAATCGCAAAACTATTGGCCTCGATTTCGGCACTGTCCAAACCGCTGTATGGCCCTAAAGGACCACCGGCATCACCCCATATGCCCATCGCCAGCAAAGAGGTATAGGCGCTGCCGTCCTCCCATTTCACTTCCCCGCCGCCGCCGGGTATGGTGACGGCAAAGAAACCGGCCCATTTGTCCTGCTTGTAAACGGAAAAAAATCCCGGCACGATGGAGGGGACATCGCTCTCAAAATCACCATCTTCACCCGAGAAAAAATTGGTGGGAAATGCGGTCTGATCCGGTACTTTGTTCTCGTAATCCTTGGTGATATACATCGCATCCCCTTTGATGTAGAGCCCATTGGGCATCTTCATCACCCCGGCCGGATTGTAGGCCACAATATCCGCGGCATCGGTTGCCGCGTTACGGGTCAACGATCGAAAATAGTCCGAACTCAGATTTGATTTGTTGATGATTCCGCCTGCCATCAATGGTGATGCCATCATGCACAACAGCCCCATTGCTCCTATGACCACCAGCACTTTTTTCATGACTTTCCCTCCCTTTTCAGTGGCATGATAAAAAATCGCCATTTGCCTAAAATGGTGTCTCTATTTTAATCAGGTCGGGGCTCGACTCGGTACGGATCGGTTGGACCAAACCCCATCTCGAGCCCAGTTAGAAACGTGTCAAAAAAACAAAACCTTTTATAGCATCCATTAATAACATTCATATTCCGCCCTGTTGGAACATTTCCGCTTCAAGACATAATTAGTTAGTATACTAACCATTCTGAGTGTGCAACAAAAAAATTTTATTCAATTAATATCATGGATTTATTCGGCTGAGCGCCAATTCAGCAGCGGCCAATAGGCAGCTAGTGCATTCGATCAAAGGAAAAATCCATGACTAAAAAGGTGTGCCAATACTAAATAAACTTGTAAAATCTAATAGTTATTTTCCATCCAGAAATGGCGGATTGTGGTTCAGATCTCCCGCCAAAGTGCCGTCGGGATAATAAGGCCTCAGTGTTTTAATAACGGCAGGCGTTGCCGTGCTACGTCGATGATTGTGCCAACACAAGAACGCCGGGCCGGACCGCAAGTTGCAGATTTCGAGTCCTTTTCGGGAATACCATTTGTGGACGAGACCGACTTAGGAACGGCCATACCGCCCGGCCAGCGCCTCATAACGCAGTCCCTGGCCGCCAAAAATATCCAGGGCGCTTCCCACTGTGAAATCAATTTGATCTCTGCCCAAAGCGGCAATGGTTTCGATATCGGTATGACTGTGAATGCCGCCGGCATAAGTGACAGGCAACCCTGCCCATTGGCCAAGCAGTTCCACCAGCGGGGTTTCAATGCCCTGACACTTGCCTTCCACGTCCACAGCGTGGACGAGGTACTCCGCACAATACATAGAAAGCTGATCCAATATACTAAAACTAATGACTTCCCGGGTAAATGTTTGCCAACGGTCGGTAACAATAAAATAGCGATCGCCTCGGCGCCGGCAGCTCAGATCCAACACCAGGTGCTCACGCCCGATGGCGCGGACCAATTGTTTGAGTCGATGATAGTCTACTTGTCCGCCATGGAACACCCATGAGGTCACAATCACCGCCGATGCACCGGCATCCAGCCATGCCGCGGCATTGTCGGCCGTCACCCCGCCGCCAATTTGCATACCTCCCGGCCATGTCGACAGTGCCGAACGGGCAGCTGATTCATTTCCCGGCCCCAGTTGAATCACATGACCGCCCCTCAGGTTGTCTTGGCGATAACGCCGGGCAAACCACTCGGCCGGTTGAAGGGCTTCAAAATTGGTTTTTAAAACCCCTATATTTCGATCCGAAAGGCTGCCGCCCACAATCTGTTTCACTTTTCCTGCGTGCAAATCGATGCAGGGACGAAACCGCATGCTGTTACCTCTTATCAGGGATTGAGCCAGTTCAGGGCAATTGAAGCAATCTCAATTGATGCGCATCATGCATGGAAATCAGCAATGCAGCAAGTCTATTTTCCAAAATTGGGCTTAACTCTGGAATCAAACGACCGAAAATGATGCCAAGGATCTAACGATCAAACAAACAAAAACTTCTTGTCACACGCCAAAGGAGGCCGTATGCCGGAAGAAACACCGATTATCGATATCGATGATGCGCTCAAGCGTGCCATGGGAGACGTCGATTTTCTCAAAATGATGTTTGAAGAATTTATCAGCATGCTCCCGGACTATATCAACCGCATCAACCAAGCCATCCAGCAGGCCGACATGGAGGCTTTGGGCAAAGATGCCCACCAATTCAAGGGCGCGGCCGCCAATCTGGGCGCACAAACTATTGCCGCTTGTGCCTTAGAGCTGGAACAAATTGGCAAGGGCGGCACCTCGCAACGTGTGTCGGCAGCATTTGACCAACTTACCCAAGCCGTTGAGACATTTGTAAAATATTATACCGACATGGATTGGTCCACCGTAAGTCCCTAACCATCAAGCCTTGACAATACGGCCCTATAACGGCATGCATACAGTAGGCTTATAGGGATAGCTCCACCTTTATTTTCATCACCACCTTGTGCAATCGTCCCAGAGCAGCTAAATTGTTTGTGAACCATTCCTGTCGGCGGCCACCACCTATCGCTTTGGCCCAACTTTCATTATTTTTAGGGGCATCATGGCGTCAGGCCGGTAGTTTCTTTGTTGTTTGCCGGACGGGGTTCTCCGATGCGGTTTGCGGCACATTAACACAAATCAGGGAGTTTAGAGACCATGAAACGTTTTGCACTCATTTTGTCGTTCATATTGGCGCCGGCTGCTTTTATGGGATGCAGCACCTCATACAAAGCCCGACCGTTGCCTTTTAAAACCCCATCAGCCTACCAGAACATGGTGGTTGTCAATGGCGCCCAGATCGGTGGCCAAGCTTATGTGGATGCATCCGCCGCCCGCGCTGCTTTCGGGTTTGATATTCGGGGTGCCGGCATGTTGCCGGTGCAGGTCGTTTTTGACAACCAAAGCCCTCATGCCCTGGAAATCAATCCGGCGCAGACCTTTTTAGAAGATGCCCAGGGCAATCTGTGGCCCATTCTCACCGACCGCTTTGCCTATGAACGGGCCACGAAGTATGCCCAAACCAAAAAAATCTTTAAAGAAGGCGCCTACAGCGGATTTTTAGGGGCCACTGCCGGTGCCATCATCGGCGCTGCCGTAGGCATTGTATCCGGAAATGATGTGGGGCGCGCCATTGGGGAAGGCGCGGCTGTGGGCGCTGCTGCCGGATCGGTGATGGGGGGTGCCCAGGGTGCAGCCACATCTGGTGATGCCCGTCGAATAATTGTAAAGGATTTGCAGGATAAATCATTAGAAAATAAGTCCATCAAACCCGGCAATCTGTCCCATGGGATTATTTTTTTTCCCGGCGAAGCGACTTCGGCCAGGCAATTGCGCCTTCAACTCAAAGAGACCGACACGAATACCGTCCATACGGTTTTTCTCAAGTTTTAATCCATCGGTTGTTCTTCATGGATCAGTGGCTCGAGTATCGCCACCAGCGGGGATTCCAACGCACGCCATTTGGGATGCATGGCTTTGTCATCGTGCCATACAAATTCCACTGCATCAAATTTGGCGGGAATGTGATATTCATTGTGTTCACCATACGTTGAGGCAGGGCAGTACTCCACAAAAACCATCCGTTGGTTAGGGATATTAAATTCTGCCGCCACCCGGGTGGCAATATGACTGGAACAGCTGCGCACCGATACCCTTTTCAGATCAACATTCTCGCTTGGCAGATCAGAGACCACCACCACCATGGGTCTGATATGGGCTACTTTTTGCTGAGGTCCCCGGGTTAAATCGAAAATTCGCAAACGGCATTTCCCGGCGGCCAGATCCAGCATACCCCCAAAGCCTTGCCAGGTAAAAATATCATCGTGTATGAGCATGCCCCTCTCCGATCGCTAAGCGTTCACGCATTTTGTAATCATGATACCGGTATTATCGCAGCCAATCGCCACATCGATAACACATTAAGCGCTTATCTATAAAGCTCAAGCAGATGTTTCTTCTGTTCAAAGCGAAAACTGGAGGTGATTGGCGATCCAACGCCTCTTGTCGTACTTGAGCTTTCTGAATAACCGCAATATATTATTCTAAAATCGCGTCAAAGTCCCATATAAGCGCAGCAACTTGTCCGGCAGTTCGCCCACATCACCGATCACGTGGTGATGAAAGCGCCCGTAAAGTTCGTCCAGTCGCGGATCGCTGCCTATATTTACGGTGATGGCCTTAACGTGGCAACCTCCGGCCCGCGCCTCCAGGACAGCGTGACGGGTGTCGGCAATGGCATAATCCGCCTTATAGCCCAAATCGTTGGGAAACCCGTCACTGACCACAATAAGTAACTTTACCCGGGATAAATTTTCAGACAACTGCATCGTGGCGTGCCGGATCGCTGCCCCCATTCGGGTACTGCGCTGTGAACGCAATGCCGAAAGGCGGGTACGCACATCTTCTGTCAGTGATTCCTGAAAATCTTTGATTCGAAAATACTCCACCGAATGGCGTCCCGTGCCGGAAAATCCCGCGATGGCATAGGTGTCACCCACCACCTGCAACGCTTCGCAAAAGAGAACCAAAGCCTCTTTGGCCACCTCCAACACGGTGGTGTGACGCTCGGCAACGGGATTGGCCGTGGAGCGCGACAAGTCCACCAGCACAAGCACGGCCACATCGCGGACTTGCTTAAGTCGCTGGATAAAAAGGCGATCCGAAGGAACCCGGCCGGCCCGGCGATCTATGGCATAATCGATCAACGCCCGGTAATCAAAATCATCCCCTTCAGGCCATTGCCGAAGCAGGGCCAGGCCATCGGGCTTGAGCAACTCAAATGCGCGTCGCATGCGTGCCACCATACCGTGATGGCGTGCTAATGTCTGCCGATAAAATTGATCCTGCCGGCTGCCGGCCACTTCTATCTCTCGTACAAAGGCATGGTTCTGAAGGTAATCTTGAAGCCGCCAATCCCACTCCGGATAAATAAAGGCATCTTCATCCCGCTGCACAGGCCTCTCAGCCTCCAATGCTGTCCCTTTGAACAAGTCGTCCAGATTTAAAGCGACAAGATCCATCCCGGCTTCAATCCGACCGGCATGCGGATCACGCGACAGCACCATCTGCCCAATATCGTTGGGAGACAATTGGCCCTGCTGGTCGACCAAACGATTGCGCAGATCAGATCGGTAGACCGACAAATTCTTTTCAGCCAGGCGCATTTTGATCCTTACCGCCGATCGCTCATGAGTCGCAAACGCCCTGCTGACCAATTGCCAATGGATACGGCGATCGAATGGCAAGGGCATCGGGGCATAGCGATGCAACGCCTTTCCCAATGTTTGCGCCACGGCTTGATAAGCTAAAATTACCATCTCAGCTGTCGCTTCGACAGGGCTATTGTGATCCACGCGGGCCTTAAAAAGCTCGGTCAAGCGTTCCTGCAGATCCGGAAAGGGGGTTTGTATGGATTGGGGACGCGTCATGTCCAGTACCAATTCGGCATAAACAGCGAACAACAGGTGTTTTTTTACCTGCCGCGCCATGCGGAGGCACTCATCCTGCAGCAGCGGCAAAACCTGTCGCACCAAACCAGGGTAGTTCTGCGCCATCTGAATCCTTATGCGTGCCTGCTCAAATAAAGTGAAGAGGTCAGCCGACAGGCGAACTTGATCAAAACACCCAATAAAGCGCTCACCGTCACAGGCGATATCCGTGGGATCGAGTATCGACCGGCGCTCCAACCACCGGGCCACAACCGCATAACCATCTGCCGCCCGTTCCAAATCAAAATCATAGGTGCCATACTCGAAATAGCCTGCTTCCAGACGGCTTAAGGCTTTAAAAAATGCCAGGTTCTGTTCCTGATCCTCGAAATAAGCGATCTCCGCCGGCAAATAGATAAAACGGCCGTCCGATGCCACCCATGGCGAGGCTATTTCACAGTCAGGGCAATCATCCAGGGATTTGGCGGCCATGGCTCGCCCTGTGCGGGCCTGCAAATAGCGATTAATCTGGCTGTTCGCACGGGACAGCAGCACGACTTTCTGCAAATCCGCACAGGCCTCCTGGCCCGCTTTTGAGTTAAGGCTTAAAAACTTAAGGCCTGTCTCAGCCTGGCAATCGTATCGATCCAGGGCCAGTGTTATGAAAGCTTCCAAAGCCGCAGGATCCAGCAAGCCGGATCCTTTGTCCAACCCATCGATGAATGGCGCCACCAGCTGCAGATCGACCTGTGCCACGCGGATGAATTGTTCAATCTGTGCTTTGCGCCGCTGGGGCACAAAAGATCGGACGGCTTTGGGGAGCAGGTAGACCAGACCCAGGCTTTGGTTGTAGCTCATACTTTGACGGAAGATGACATTCAGCAGGTCAAGATAGGCAAGCGCGGCTGCATGCTCACGCGCATCGAGCATTTCCGACAACACTTCCAAAGGCGCCGTGAGGGTATAGGTGCCCTTGCTCAGCATCACAGCCAATGCTTCGTCAAAAGCAGCCGCCATATTGTCGCCAACCAATAACACGGGCACCCTGAAATTGGCCACTATACGTGCCAGGGTGGCACCTGTTTTTGCAGCCCGGTGCACTTGCTGCACATAAGCACTGACGAGGGTTGGACCGGCCTCAACCATTAAACGCAGCAACCCTTTGGCCAGCGCTTGCCCCAGTCCGGTCTCCAGAGACAACCCCCAAATGGTCTCATGGGCTAGGAGCGTTAACATTTTAGAATCAAAGGCTTTGTCAAGCAAGACCAGCCGACCCCGCACCCACGCATAGGTATCCGGGTCGGCGAGGCGCAAGGGTTCTAAGGGTGATAAATCTGTATGCGTCATTATGTTAAACTTAGGAGCAGTGTCTTGCCTTTGGGGTCTATTACGCAGTTTAAAGTGTAAAGTGGAAAGGTTAAAGTTAATGTATTCTGCCTATTCATAAATGCTTGGACCTGCGCACAATGCCCTGGTGATACCGATTGAAAATGTATTCACTGTTTTTTAAAATCGATTCCAATCCTCAACTTCAAACTTTTCCCTTTAAACTTTAAACTCTGATGGCATGCTCAGCAGGCTGTTTTACCCTATAGGGCAGTAAAAAAAAGGCTATTATGGTAATCAAAAAAGGTCCGCCATCAGGTCTTCCATCGTCTCCTGTAGACTATCGTCGTCGGTCAAAGGGAGGCAGACGGCTGTGCGGCAGGCCTCCTTGACGGCGATGCCATTGCAAATCAGTTGGGCGGCGTAAATCAACAAGCGGGTGCTGGCGCCTTCGATAAGCCCCTGCTCTCGAATGTTTCTAATCTTGCCCGCCAGGATGACCAGCTGCTCTGCCACCGACATGGCGACACCGCCCTCGCTTGCTACGATTTGTGCCTCCTGCTCGGGTGCGGGATAGTCGAACTGCATACTCACAAAACGCTGCCGGGTACTCTGTTTTAAATCTTTGAGCACTGACTGATATCCCGGGTTATAAGAGATCACCAGCATGAAATCCGGGTGAGCCGCAATCACATCCCCCTTCTTGTCGATACTTAACATGCGCCGGTCATCGGTCAGCGGGTGGATCACAACGGTTGTGTCCTTGCGTGCTTCAACGATCTCATCCAAATAACAGATGGCCCCCATGCGAACGGCCTTGGTTAAGGGCCCATCCACCCAAACGGTCTCCTCCTGTTTGAGCAAATAGCGACCCAGCAAATCCGAGGCAAACAGATCCTCATGACAGGCCACCGTAATCAAAGGACGTTTCAAGCGCCAGGCCATGTGCTGCACGAAACGGGTCTTGCCGCATCCCGTTGGCCCTTTGAGCATCACGGGCAGTTTCGCCTGCCAGGCCGACTCAAAAAGCAGGGTCTCATTACCGCTGCTCACATAGAAAGGTTCCGTCTCAATGGTATAGGGTGAGGCATTCATTTTTGACATAGTCAATCTATCTCCTAAAGCCAATTCTAATTTTGGATATGATTTGACAACCCCATCAAAGCATATATAGTTGCTCAGGTTTTTGGGCATTAGCGCATTCAGATGTTCTTACAATAAAGGACGGATATTTATCAATGGAATTGAAAAACAACGGTCCTGTGCACACGCTCTCTTATGAAAGTAAAGATATCCAATTGATCGGCACGGCACATGTATCCCAACAAAGTGTTGAACTGGTTAAAAAAATCATTGAGAATGAAAAACCTGATACGGTTTGTGTTGAGTTGTGCCCCAGCCGATTCCAGACCTTGAGCCAGAAAGATCAGTGGCAAAATATGGACATCGTCAGTGTGATTAAAGAAAAAAAGGCCTTCTTGCTGCTTTCCAATCTCATTTTAGCGGCTTTTCAAAAACGCATGGCGGCCAAACTCGACATCAAACCCGGTCAGGAAATGATTCAGGCCATTGAATCGGCCAAGCACGTTGACGCCCATGTCCATCTGGCGGACCGTGATGTGCGTATTACCTTAGCGCGCACCTGGCACCAAATGGGCTGGTGGGCACGCATCAAGTTGATCTTTGAGCTGATCCTCTCTTTTGGCGAAGCGGAGGATATCAAACCCGAAGATGTGGAACGCATAAAACAGCAAGATGTCCTTGAAGCCGTCCTGGATGAAGTGGGCCGGTCCATGCCATCCATTCGCCGAACCCTCATTGATGAGCGTGATCAATACCTGGCGGCCAAAATCCGCAGCGCTCCTGGTCAAAAAATCGTGGCGGTGGTAGGCGCCGGTCATGTACCCGGCATTAAAACATATTGGAACAAACCTTTGGCCTTAGCGCCTTTAGAGACCATGCCCCCGAAAAGCCGGTTTGGCAGCGTCGCCAAATGGGTCATCCCCGCGGCCATTTTAATTTTGCTGATTTACGGATTTTTTGTGGGCGGCGCCAAAGCCGGTACCGATATGCTGATCTGGTGGGTGCTTGCCAATGGCATCCTGGCAGGTTTGGGGGCAGCCATCGCTCTGGCCCATCCGTTGACCATCCTCTCATCGGTCATGGCCGCGCCGCTAACGTCTCTGAATCCCATGATCGCCGCCGGATGGGTCTCCGGCCTGGTGGAGGCCATTTCGCGCAAACCCAAAGTGCGTGACTTTGAACGCCTTCAAAACGACATTCTTTCCATCAAAGGCTTTTGGCGGAACAAGGTGACACGCATTCTGCTGGTCGTGCTCTTCACCAACCTGGGAAGCATGGTAGGAACGTTTGTGGCCCTGCCCATGATGATGCGGGTGTTGTAAAATCGATTGGTATTAAATCTGTTAAACTTCCAACTTCCAACTTTAAACTACGCTTTTCGAAGCGTCCGCACCACATTGCATTGGACTGTCTGTTTATTCTCTAAAGTATGTGTCATTTTAACCACTTCCAGGCGCCCCTGGGCAAATAGCTGAATGCAGGCTGGATAAAGCTGCCACTCCAACGCCAAACCTTTCTTTTTAATATCGTCTAAGGTGTCTTCATCGCTGATGGGGAAACTTTTCTGGTCAATAATGGGCCCTGAATCCTCACCGTAATCGATGAAGTGTACCGTGCACCCCCCAACCTTGCAACCATACCGATAGGTATCACCATAGCCATCTACTCCCGGGAACGCCGGGAGCAGTGCAGGGTGAATATTCATGATGCGCGGACGTGCCGGATCAATATTAAATCGATCGATGAAATAGGGGGTTAAATTCCGCATAAAGCCTGCCAAAACCAATAAATCCACTGAATAGGGTGAGATCTTTTCCAAAAGCCGGGTTTCAGCCACTGCCCGCGTGGTTAGGAAAAATTCCACCTTTGTTGAAGGTGAATGGGGTTTAAAAAAGCATTGTTTAAGCCACATTTCGTCCAGATTGAAATCAGTCGGTGGTACGATTTGGTTTGGTTTTTCCCTGTATTGGCGAATAATATCGGCATAATCCACCACAAAAGTCTCAATTTGATGACGCCGCGCCCGCTCTAAACCCCCCACGCCGTCCACGTCTGAGCCGACAAATACCACCTCACCGTCTATTTGGCCTGCCTCGCAAGCATCGATTATGGCTTGCAGGTTGGTGCCACCTCCTGAAATCAGCGCACCGATACGGATCTTGGATGCCATAGCTGCTCCTTTTTTCAATATATTTTTCTTGGCTATCAGACTTCAAGCGTGCTGTCAAAAAAGCCGATCATGAACGTCAGCGCTCAAGTATGGGCAGATATGACCGATAGGTACTTGGAACACTGCACGATTATTTTGTCCAAAAAACGTGATAGACACGGGAACCTTTTATGGACGCTTATGTCGCCCGACAACCCATCTTCACCCGCCGAAAAAAAATTTCGGGCTATGAACTCCTTTTTCGTGATCAAACTCAAAAATATAACCCTTCCATCGAAGGGGATGTTGCCACATCAACCGTACTGGCCAACTCCTATTTTAATATCGGTATGGATGAATTGTTGGGCGGGAAAAAATCGTTTATCAATTTTACCCAGAGTTTGCTGGTTCAGAAAGTGCCCATGCTCTTGCCGAAAGAGTCCACGGTGATTGAGATCCTGGAAGATGTCGAACCTGTGCCGGATCTGATTGCCGCCTGCCGGGAGATGACCCTGCAGGGCTACATCCTCGCACTGGATGACTTTACCTATACGCCACAGTTGGACCCCCTTATCGAGCTGGCCCAGATAATCAAATTCGATTTTAGGCTCAGCTCCCTGGATCAAATCCAATCCTATCTGAAACAGATCCCCCAAAAAAACAACATCAAAATGTTGGCCGAAAAAATAGAAACATACGATGAATTCAAAGCCGCCACCCAAATGGGATTCGAATTTTTTCAAGGCTTCTTTTTCTGCAAGCCTGAAATCATCAGCGGCAGAGAAATTCCCGGTTCGCAATTGACCCTTCTTCGAATCATGGCAGAGGTCAATCAACCTGAATTTGACATTCAAAAAATCGAGAACCTCATTACGCCGGACGTCAGCCTATCCTATAAAATGCTACGCTATATCAATTCTGCATTTTTTGCCAAAGCGCAGCCTATCGCTTCCATTCAGCAAGCTTTGGTTTATATGGGAGAGGCGGAAATCCGCCGCTTTGTTTCCCTAATCGCCCTGTCGAACTTGGGCAAAGGCAAACCCGGCGAACTGATTCGCGCTGCCTGCATCCGCGGCAAGTTTTGCGAGTTGATGGCCCCGCTTGCACCCGATAAAGTATCTGCTCCGGAGTTGTTCACACTGGGGATGTTTTCGCTCCTTGATGCCATATTGGATCAACCTATGGAACGCATCATGAAAGAGTTGCCTCTGTCCGAAGATATTAAACAGGCATTGATTTCGCGCAAGGGGCGCTTGATCGGCTATCTGCTGCTGGCTGAAACTTATGAGCGGGGCATGTGGGGTTCAATGGCCAAAACCACCCAAGTTATGAAGATACCTGAAGAAAAGTTACCTCAATTGTATCGTGAAGCCTGTCAGTGGAGTAACACCTTCTCTAAAGACGATTAGGTAAAAATAAATTTTACCGCCACTTGCCATGGTTGACAAGTGCAGGGGTTCATATTATTTTGTTCAGACGATTTAAACGCCTCTTTTGAAAGGAACTACCTATTATGGCACAAGGGATAATTGATATTGATGACAGCAGTTTTGATACTGAAATTATGCAGTCTGACAAGCCGGCTGTAGTCGATTTTTGGGCACCTTGGTGTGGCCCATGCAAAGCCATTGGGCCTGTGATGGAGGAATTGGCCGGCAGCTATGGCGAAAAGGTCAAATTCGCCAAGTGCAACGTGGATGATAATCCTGTAACGCCGGGAAAATTTGGGATCAAGGCAATCCCCACCTTAATCTTTTTCAAAGAAGGCAAAGTAGTTGACCAAATCACCGGCATGGTTGCCAAATCGAAATTGGAAGACTCGCTCAATTCACTTTGATCTGTGATGATTGCCCTTTAAGGCACATAACTTTAAAGGTATGCAAATCCGTACATCTAACCCCGGACGGTACGAGATCCGCCGCCAACAGGCGATAGGGCATGAAATATATATCGACCGCACTCATCGGCATTACAATGTTAATTTTCCCCGGCTGCTCCTGGTTCAACCAGGAGTTGAAAGAGAAACCGGCCCAAGAACTGATTCAAGATGGCATCGATGCTTACGATGATGGGAAATATACATCGGCCATCAAGAATTTTGAACAGCTCAGAGATTGGTATCCCTTTAGCCGCTATGCCATTCTGGCCGAATTAAAAATTGCGGACGCCCATTACCATTTGGGGCAATACCCGGAAGCGATCGCCGCTTACAAGTCGTTTGAACAGTTGCATCCCCGTAACGAAGCCATACCCTATATTATCCACCAAACCGGCCAATGCTATTATGAGCAAATCGATACCGTTGACCGAGATCAAACCTCCGCCCAAAAGGCGCTGAGCGAATTCAAAAGACTTGTCAAACAATTCCCTGACGATCCTTTCGCCCGACAAGCGAATGTGCAAATCATCAAATGCCTGCAAAGCCTAGCAGGCCATGACTATTATGTGGGGAAGTTTTATTTCAAATCCAGGCAATACAAGGCGGCTCTGCAGCGCTTTTTAGCCGTGATCACCAAGTACCCGGACATGGGTATCCACTATAAAGCCTTGTCGTACATTACGGCCTGCGAAAAGCTCATCGCGAACACCCCGGCATCCGGCTCCTGATCAGAGACATTGAAATGTGATGGATATCATCTGCGGATTGAGCCCCTCGGGGCGGTTTAGAAAACACTTCTATTTGATCGGCTGATCCACCGGATAGCTGCCCAAACAACGATATGAGCCGGTGCTTTTTTCTACCTGCGCCAGCACATCGACAATCAGCGCATCATCCATAGCGCCTTCGAAATCTAGAAAAAAACAATAATTACCCGGATCTGATCGCAAAGGCATAGAAGCGATGCGGGTCAAGTTGATCTTGGCTTCAGCAAATAGACGCAGCACATTAAACAGTTGTCCGGCCTCATGGGCAGTGGCGAAGATAATGGAAGTCTTCTGACCTTTTCCAACAAAGGCTTCCCTTGACAGAAGCAAAAAACGGGTGTGGTTGGCGGCACCATCTTCAATCCCCTGCTTGATAATTTCAAGATCATAAAGTTCGGAGCACAGGGCACTGGCAATGGCCGCGGCCGCCCTTGGGTTCTCCCTGGCCAGCATCTTGGCCGCACCCGCCGTATCGTAATAGGGACGCGCTTCCATCCTGTTTTGTAGTAAAAACTGATTACATTGGGCCAGAGCCTGTGGATGTGAATATACCACCCGAACTTCGCTGAGCTGTGTTTCCCGGGGAGCGAGCAGACAGTGTTTAACCGGAACCTTGACTTCGCCGATTACTTTCAGATCGGTAGTGGTGAGCAAATCGTTCACCTGGGTGACGGCGCCTTCCAATGAATTTTCCACCGGTACGACGCCGAGATCAAAGTGACCTTCCTGAACCCCTTGAAACACATCCACGAACTCCAGGCAGGGGATAAATGCACCACCGGGCACCAGTCGCCGCGAAGCCACTTCTCCATAAGCCCCATGCTCGCCTTGGAACGCCACTAGCTCACGATCCTGATTTTGCAACCGCTTGCTCTCTTCAATAATGGTACGCAGCAGTTGCCTGGCAAACGAGCTTTCCACCAGTGCCAAGTTCATGCGTTGCGCCCGTGCCAATACCATCTCTTCACGTTTGGGATCCGCCACATTGCTTTTAAACTTCTTAGCTTGAATGGCCATTCCCATGCGTTCTTGTAAAAGCACCAGCAATTCGCGATCAATTTTGTCAATTCTGATACGAATGTCATCTAAATTCATAGCCCTGCTCTCTCGTCCAATATCTGAAATAACCAGACAGGCTTAGCTGCCGGTTAGAAATGGGTTCGCCATTGGTCGGCTTGAATATATAGAAACACAGCGGGTGAGTCAACGGTCAGGCGATTTAAGGTGTTGTTTCCCGCCCGGACCCAGAAATAACAACCGCCGATCACGATGGCACCAACGCCTCATCCGGCATCGGCACCACATTAATAAACGTATCATTGGCTTTGCCTTTTATTTGTAGTATGAAATGCGGGTTCTCAATCCCTTATTAAGGAGTCAAACATTGCAGCCTGTAAATGGCCATTTGGAAATACTGGATCAGGGGTTCGGTTTTTTAAGAAACCTCGCCAATAACTTTAAACCCACTGCCCAAGATACTTTTGTACCCGCGCCGTTGATGCATCGTTGCCGCCTGGGCGAGGGTGTCTACATTGAAGGTCAGGGTAAAAAAGGCGATGGCAAAAACCAGAACCTTAAACTGGTCCAGGTCGATACCGTCAACCAGGTCCCTTTGGCGGATTATACCCAGGTGGTGCCGCTGCAAGAACAGACCAGCATCAGCCCCACCGAGCGGTTTACCATCAGCCACGGCCCTGACGATCACATGGGACGGGCGCTGGACATGATTGTCCCCATCGGTAAAGGCCAGCGCGGGCTGATCATTTCACCTCCCAAATCGGGTAAAACCACCATCTTAAAGCACATGACCAATGCCATCATCGCCAATCATCCGGATTCAGACGTATTTGTGCTGCTGGTCGATGAGCGACCCGAAGAGGTGACCGATTTTAAACGGGGCATCAACGCCGGTCACGTGCTGCACTCTTCAGCCGACCAGAGCGTGGCGCAACACCTGCGCATGACCCGTCTGACCATGAACGCCGCCATCCGCTGTGCTGAAATAGGGCAAGATATAGTGGTCTTCATCGATTCTTTGACCCGAATGTCGCGGGCCTTCAATTCGGAGACCCACAGCCACGGCCGCACCATGAGTGGCGGGTTGGCCGCCGACGCTCTGCAGATCCCCCGCCGGATATTCGGCGCAGCCCGAAACATCGAAGGAGGTGGCTCGCTGACCGTCATTGCCACGATTCTGGTTGATACCGGTAGCCGCATGGACGACATCATCTTTCAGGAATTTAAGGGCACCGGCAATATGGATCTGGTGCTGAGTCGCGAATGCGCCGAACAGCGCTTGTGGCCCGCCATCAACATCAAAGACTCGGGCACGCGCAAAGAGCATCTGCTGTTGTCCAAAAAAGAGCTTAAAGATATTACCAACATCCGACGGGTGTTGGCCTCGAAGAATGAGGTGGCGGCTCTAGCCGACTTTCTCGGGCACTTGGTAGGTGGTACAGCGTAACGATTCCTGCGCGTTTACCCATAAAATATGAAAAAGAGTTCTCATTTTCCCCCCTCTTTAGCGATGGGTCCATGTAACCTTCTGAAATAATTCATACCAAAATCTTGCACAGTTTTTGCTTAGACTTATCTTAAATGAGGGATGTTATGCCCAGACCCAAACGAACCATAGCTCGTTAGAAATCCGTTGACCGACACAACTAATCAATGAAAGGAGTTTTTAATGACTCAAAAAGCTCATCGAAATGAGGGGTTGCTGCGGTTGATTGAGCAAGGCAAGGATGCCTTTAATATTTCAGAAAATACCGACTTCTACTCTGAAAAGGATTACCGGCAGGCGGAGAAAAAGTTCATCAAACTATGCGTCATTGGCCGTAAATGTTGATGTTCACCATTGAAATTTCACCGCAAAGGGGATCCAGTGAAACAGTATTCTCACGCCTGGTTGGCCTTTATGGCCATCAAAAGACTTGAAGACGCCTATTTAAGTGACAAAAACCGAGTTTATGCGGACAAATTGATCCGCTGGTTTATGAATCATAAAGATGGCGTTATCCGCGGCTCCTGGTATCCGGATTCGGTCATCAAGGACATGGCCAACAGCCATGTGCTCAAATTCACACCCGCCGCATCAGGAGATTCCCGCTTCAAGACGTTACCCAGCACATACCGGGTGCTCAATTATAGCACCACATCTGCGCTCTACAACCAACCCTATGAGATCGACCGCAATGACAACCTGCCGGACCGCTGCGAGTCCCTGGCCCACTCCGTCATCGACAATCTGAAAATCCAATACCGGGAGGACAAAGGATCGCCGGTGTCCGGCACGGACAACCATATCGCCCAACTGCTTTTTATGCTCAGCCACTATGTGGCCGATGCCCATATGCCGATGCACTGTGACAGCCGCCGATTTTCCGCCGGAAACCACATTCATGCCCGTATTGAAAAGCAGTGGGATGATGAGATACGCCGTCACTATCAACTGGACCCGCCCAATCAGCGCTTCTTTTATAATGCCAAAGGATACCCCCTTCGCCATTCACAATCCGATGCCGCCTATGAAAACTCATTTTTAAGCGCTGTGGAAGACACAGTATCCAGAAGACCCTTTCGCATCTCGTGGGGCGGCAGCAATAAAAATGTCTGGGATTTTATGACTGCCCTATGCCAGCACAACTATCTGCTCTCCTATGAATTTATACCGCCCCAATTCAATCACACCCATGTCACGGCTGCCAATTGGGATAGTCTGGGAAATGTATCTTTTCGGGATCTATCGATAACGGCGCTTGCAGATGCCATCGACTCCATTGCCAGGATTTGGTTCAAAGTATGGCGCAAGTATGTCAAATGGGAAAAAGATCAGCAGGTTATGTAAAGCCCAGATCATTGCAGCAGCACTTAAGTGCCAACTGTAATATGTATGGGCAAATTCAATAATGCGGGTTTGCTTCACCAGGGGGCGAACCGCATTCCGTGCAAATCCTCATAACAAAACTGTGCTTTAGCGAAGGTTGGCCTTGACAACCGCCGAGACAGGTGAAGGTTACCAGCTACCCGATGCCCCACCGCCACCTGAGCTTCCACCGCCGCCGGAGAAACCGCCCGAGCTGCCGGACGAATGCCACCCACCTGATGTGCCCCGGCCTGAAGCAATGGTAAAACCACCGATGCGGGCGGTGCCTTTAGACTTGAGTTGGCGCTTGGCCTTTTGATACCAGTCGCTGCGGCCTATTATAATTTTAGCCGTCGGATATGCGATCAAGTAGATGCAGAGCAATGTCATGGCGCCTGTGGTACCCACAATAATAATGGGGAAAATGGCCCAAAAAGGAATCAGAAAAAAATAGAGAAACCATCCCACGCCCGGTGTCAACACTCCCAGCACGGTAAATAAGCCGATAATGCCGAAAATAAATGCCCCAAACAGTAAACGCTCCACCAGGGACAAATCGGGGCCATTGATAAAGGGTTCCTTGGTCTTTCCGACACGCTGTTGGGGGGGAAGCGAATCATCTCCGGATAGCTGGGCAAGGATGGTGGTCACACCTTGCTCAATGCCTCTGTCATAGTCCTTGGCTTTAAAGCGTGGCGCCATGATATCACGGATAATGCGACCGGCCTCCAAATCCGTCAGCAAGCCCTCCAAGCCGTAACCCACTTCAATACGCATACGCCGGTCCTCAGGCACGACAATTAGCAAAATACCGTTGTCCCGCCCCCGCTGCCCCAGCTGCCACGCTTCAAATACACGGATGGCAAAACCCTCGATGCTCTCGCCGGCCAATGTGGCTACCGTAAGAACTGCCACCTGGTTGGAAGTTTTCTCCTCGTGGGCTTGAAGTTTGGCGCCGATCCGCTGGATAGCTCCCTGAGACAATATTTCCGCATCATCTGTAATCCGGCCCTGAAGATAAGGAATATCCATCGCCCCTGCGACAAGGCCACTGAATAACAAACCGGCGGCAACCAGCAACATCCACAAACGACAGGCGGACCGCATCATGCGTCCCCCTCTTCCTGCATCAAGCCATCGGGTATCTGATTGGAAGTGTCAGACGATCCGTTAAAACCCGCTTGGACAAGTACCGCCTCAATGCAGGTGATGCCTTGAGCCACGGCCTTGAAATGATTGCCTCGGCGTAAATGGGGCACCATTTGGTCAATGGCGACTTTAAAGCCCTCTGGCGGGAGGTGGTCGGCCACACCTTTGTCGGGTAAAACAATCACCTGACGCTCAAACACACCCACAACCAGCAGGATCGCTCTTCGATGGTCCGTTCTTAAGCTTACATGTTCCAGAAACAAACCTTGGGCATACTGACGCGCTTCAGCCGCAGCTCGCTCAGCGTCCAGAAAAAGACGCGCAAAAGCTGTCCAAAATGGCGTGAGCACAGCGGCCAGCGCGCCTGTCCCCAGGACCCACACCAGAGGGATCAAAACGGATCCAGCCAGTGTCCATTGAGGGTCAAAAATAGCCCCGGCCGCCAATAACAGGGCGCTTAAAACGGCGCCCATAGCAAACGCTTTCCATGGAATTTCCGGATAGGCGTCGCATTTGCCCACGATGGCGGATAGGAATTCAACACCCGTTCGACGTTCCAGTCTTTGGAGTTGTTGTACGATTTGCTCATTCTGCGCTTCAGAAAGGTGCATTAAAGGAGTATATTCAGTATTAGTCCAGCAGGCAATGGCTAAAAAAGATTGGGCAAAAGCTATATTTAAAAATATTATTCCATCCAAAAAAGGTGCTTAAAATAACAGCTAATGGCAATCTGGACTACTATGATCCCAGCGGTCGTAAAATCTAACGGCGACAACAACTGGACGATGACAAGTATTATTGCGAAAATAATGCAGTTTTTATTTTCGATCCTAAATCAAAAAATAATAAATCCTTATCAAACAGATCAAAGAATTAAACAGCAATATTTTTCATGGACCGGACACAGCGTCCAGTTGCAGCAGCCACACCGCTATCAGCGTCAACCCAATTCCCGGTATAACCACCCATAGTGGAGCTGAAAGCCCCAGCCCCCAGTCGATGGCTGCCACAGCAGATGGGGTCAAAAACGTATAAGCGACCACACGGGTGGGCCCTATGCGAGGTGTGACAAGTTGCAGTATCCAGAAAGTGACTGCCGTAGAGGGGCCCGCCAAATAGGCAATTCCCAGCCATACGCCCGCATCGGGGAACTGGAGCCCACCTGTGCGCCATATGGCAGCTACCCATAAAGCCGCAGTGGCCATCAGCAGACTGAAAAATGTAAAACAGACCCTGGACTCATCGCGCTGCAATTTTTTCATCGACAGCAAATAGACAGCCAAACAGCACGTACCCCCAAAGAAAATCCAATCCCCCCGGGAAATCTGGAATTCAATCAACTGCCCGATATCTCCTCTAAAAATTACCCAGAGTGTGGCCACCATGGACAGAGCCAATACCCATAGTTGCCTGAATCGCAGCGGTTCACCTACCAACCGGCCCAGCAGCACGGTTATCAGTGGCAAGAGGGTATAGATGGTGCTGGTATTCAGCGCTGAGGTCTCTTTAAGTGACTGGAACATAAGAATAAAAAAGAAGCCATAGCTTCCACCCACTACACCATAACGGCTCAAATCTTTCCATCCTGGAAACCGGAAGCCCTTTACAAAGGGAAGCATCAGTCCAAAAATCGCCGTTGCGGTTAAAAACCGCCAAAAGGTTAATGTTGTAGAATCTTGTCCGGGTGTTATGGCGGCAACCACTGGAAATGATCCGGCAATAATGAAGGAGTAAAGGACCATCCAGAGGTGGGCCTGCCGGTGGGTTTTGTTGTGTAAATGTCTATCCGTCGATGGTAACGGGTCAAGCAATGAGCGATCCGTCATTGAAAGTGGCCTTTCTGAGGGATTTATCACCTGAGGATGTAAAAATATATAAAAATCACAGCCCACCTCGCCCCTGCTTTTTTTTATTGCACGGTATAGGTAAACATAGTTACAATTTAGTGTACAGTCCAGACATCAAGGCCCCTATCATCTATGAAGGGACCGTCATTCAAGGCCAATTGTGCAGAATTTAGTCATCCTGTGGAAAAGGATTGGAAAATGCCAGGCACTCAAAACCCATGGTTTAAGTTCGATCAACTGCGGGAGCAGGCCAAACGGCTCATACAGGCGTGGCCAGCCAAGGTCACGGAAGACCCCACCAACATGCTTGCATTAATCCAGGAATTAAAAACCCATCAAGCGGAGTTGGAAATTCAAAATGAAGAACTCCAACAGACGCAACAAGAACTGTCTATATTGCAGCGGGAATTTAAAGAACTATATGAATTTGCGCCGTGTGGGTATGTAACGCTTGATGCTAAAGGCATCATTGCTCGCGCTAATCATAAAAGCGTTGAGCTGTTCGGTGCAGAAAGAAAACTTCTGACACGTTTAGGGCTCACACAATTTATCGCCCCCGGATGGGAAGACCCTTTTTTAAATGCCCTGCAAAAAGCAAAAGATACCGGTCAAAAACAAAGCATCGAATTCCCGCTTAAAAGAGCCGGCGGTCAACATCTATGGGTTAGGGCGGACATCGAAACGAATCAGGATCCCGCCGATACGGAAAATTCCTGGAAAATTGTGCTTGTAGAGATCAAGGACCCAAAAATCAGCGCGGCAATCCAATCAAACGAATCGCATCAATTGGAAGAACGCTTTGAACAAGATAACAGATCCAACCAAGCACCGGATAATCAAGATCCCACGGGCACGCAGACTGTCGAAGAAAAGATTTTTGCCGATCGAGTTAAAAAACTCTCAGAGCACACCATTTTTGGCTGGTTGGGTTCTTTGATCAACGCTTCCGTTCTTGCTTTGGTCTTATGGGGAGTTACAGACAAAAGACGCTTAATCACCTGGTACGCCGGCATTGTGTTGATCAGTATTTCGCGCATGGTCGTGCAAAAAGCATTTAACAAATATTCATCCAGCAACCATTTATTGAACAAATGGAGATATTATTTTCTCGCCACGCTGGCTGCTTCCGGCATCGTTTGGGGCTCAGCAGGTTTTGCACTTTTTCCTGCCCATTCTATGGCCCACCAATCTTTCATCGCCTTTGTTCTCGGGGGCATGGTTGCCGGATCAGTGGCGGTTTTTTCGGTCATGCCCATCGCATTTCTTTGCTTCAGCGTCCCCGCCCTGTTGCCGCTGACCGTTATGTTTTTTTTACTGCCTGATCCGGTACATCTGGCGATGGGATTTATGCTCACCTTATTCTGGTTGATCATGCTGATGACCACAAAGAAGATACAAAACGATCATTTGAATACATTTAAATTAAAATACACCAACATCGATCTAATATCCGATCTTGAAACCGAGGTTCAAACTCGTAAAGAAGCGGAAACGAAACTGAAGCAACAAAAAATCGAAATTGAACAAATCGTTCAGGAACGGACAACGGCGCTGAAGGAGAGCCAGCAAAAGTACAAGGAGTTGGTTGAAAATATTAATGATGTCATCTTCACCGTCGATTTGAAAGGCACCGTCTCCTATATCAGTCCTGTAATCGCGGCGCTTTTCGGCTATACCCCCTCCGAGATCATCGACAATAATTTTTCCAAGTATATCCACCCTGATGATCTTCCAAAAGTATTGGAACGTTTCATTAAAGTGCTTGACGGAAAGGTCGTCGAAACAGAATACCGTTTCAAGTCAAAATGGGATGACTACCGATGGGTGAGGGCTTCAAGTCGTGCAATTTACTCCGATAACCAGGTTTGTGGCTTAACAGGCATATTGAGTGATATATCCGAGCGCAAACAGCTGGAAGATGAGCGAGCGACACTGGAAGGGCAACTCCACCAAGCTCAAAAAATGGAATCCATAGGAACACTGGCAGGAGGAGTGGCCCATGATTTTAACAACCTGCTCGCTGTGATTCTGGGCAACGCCGAACTGGCATTGGATGATATATCGAAAGAAGATCCTGTATTTACCGCTCTCCAAGGCATTCAATCCGCAGGACTGAGGGCGACAGGCGTCGTCAAACAATTGCTTAACTTTAGCCGTACATCAGAACCTGATCTTCGACCCATCGATGCGGTCGCCGTCGTCCAAGACGCACTCCAATTTTTGAGATCAACCATCCCCGCAAACATTGAAATCAAAACACATTTTGACGCGACAGATATCACAATTCATGCCGATCCAATCCAAATCAATCAGACCCTGATGAACATTTGTACAAATGCCTACCAAGCAATGGAAATGACAGGTGGCCAGCTTTCCATCTCAGTGGGAAAAAAGGCCATTGAAAATAGTGCCGAAAAGGACCGCATGGGTCTGCCAATGGGAGATTATTTGCGCCTGTCCATTGAGGATTCCGGACCCGGCATCGCACCTGAAATGATCAATCGAATTTTTG
Organism: Desulfobacteraceae bacterium; assembly: GCA_050291605.1. Taxonomy (GTDB): domain Bacteria; phylum Desulfobacterota; class Desulfobacteria; order Desulfobacterales; family Desulfosarcinaceae; genus JARRKU01. Next base: position 23,091 of record JBNKKB010000090.1, read on the forward strand.
ATCCCTATTTCACGACCAAAGAGATCGGCAAAGGGTCAGGCATGGGCTTGGCGGTGGTGCATGGCATTATATCCATCCACCAAGGCGCAATTAAAGTCGAAAGCCGACTAGGCACCGGGACCAAATTTGAAATATTCCTACCTATCCACAGTAGTCGGCCAGAGACGATATGCGCCATATCCAGCGCCAAAACATTGGGCGGCAAGGAGTCCATTCTTTTTGTGGATGATGAGGCATCCATCGCCCAGCTAACCCGGAAAACCTTGGAACGTCTCGGCTATTCAGTCGAGACGCATTGTAATCCGGTTGAAGCGCTGAAACGATTTGAAAGCGAGCCGAATTATTTTGACCTGGTCATCACGGATATGGCCATGCCCCAGATGACAGGTGTTGAATTATCGCATCAGGTTAAACGCTTGCGCCGGGACATTCCGGTTATCCTTTGTACAGGGCACAGCACTTTAATCAATGAAGACAATGCCGACGAATTGGGTCTGGACGCATTTGTCCACAAACCCGTTGACAAAAATACTTTGGCAGAGATCATTCGAAACGTATTGGATAAACTTCATGAGCCCGGATAGCCCTTTTCGCTTTCAATATTAAAACATCAACTTAAGCCTTAAAAGTTCAAATCAAAAACTTCGTTCAGGAGGGGACATGGATCTAACCACACAATACTTAGGATTGGAGTTGAAAAATCCTATCATCGTTGGAAGCTCAGGTCTAACGAGTTCGATGGAAAAGGTCAAGCACGCGGAAAAATGCGGTGCTGCCGCCGTGGTATTAAAATCCATCTTCGAAGAAGAGGTGGCACTCGAATTCGAGAACTTTAAAAAGTCAGGCGCAGCCGTGTCCGGTAACGGCAAATACTTTGAATACGATGGGCGCATTAACCCAATCGAGTACTATCCTTATATTGCCCGAGAAGAAAAATTAAAGAATTACATCAACCTGGTTGAGGAATGCAAAAAAGCAGTTTCCATTCCGGTGATCGCCAGTATCAACTGCTTTTCACAGTCCATCGAGTGGATCGCCTATGCCAAGCAGTTGGCATCAGCGGGTGCTGACGCCCTTGAACTCAACATGTTTTTCCCACCTACCGATTTCAATCAAAAACGGACGGACAAGGAAAATGTTTACTTCAAAATCACCCAGGCGGTAACAGACAAATTGACCATCCCCACGGCCCTGAAAATCAGTCACTATTTCACCAATCTTGGGCCGATGATCCATAGATTGTCAACCACAGGCATCGGCGGCATGGTCTTGTTCAACCGCTATTTCAGTCCCGATATTGATATCGATAAATTCAAAATCACCAACTCTTTTGTTTTCAGCACTCCATCCGACCTTGCCATCTCCCTGCGCTGGATTGCCATTATGGCAGAAAAAGTGGACTGCGATCTCGCAGCATCGACCGGAATCCACAATGGGGAAGCGGTCATCAAGCAGTTGTTGGCGGGGGCCGACGCGGTGCAGGTGGCCTCATGCCTCTATCAAAACGGTGTAAAACATCTGGGTGCCATGCTGGCGCGTCTTGAAGATTGGATGTCGCAGCATCGCTTTAAAAGCATCACCCACTTTAAAGGAAAGTTAAGCCAGGATAATAGTGTGGATCCCTCGGTTTACGAGCGGACTCAGTTTTTACGCTACTATGGGGGCAAAAAGGGTGACACGGGTTAAGCAACCTGTTCACCCGTGGGTACCCTGCTTTGTTTTTACCCAACCGTCGCATAAAAAAATGGCAACAAAGGCTGAAAACTTTTACGAGCATTAAATGAGCTGCCTCTCATAGATGCATCCGAGCAATAAACCCATGGTGAACTTGAGGATCGGGCCTAATGTATGCCATCTTTTTTATGCAACGGTGGGATTGACTACCGGTTAGCGTATCCTTTGATCTTACCGATAGCGGACTCCACCGCCGCCACCAATTCACCCGAACGCATAACCTGCCCCATGGTTTCAATCTCCTTGTACAGCTCACGGTCGTTCTCCAGATGGGGGATGTGATCGCGGATCAGGTCATAAGCCACCCGGGTGCCTTTGCCGCCGGTTAGCGTACGTTCTTCGTTGATCAGGTCACAGGCCTGGGTGGCGCACAGCAGTTCAATGGCAATGATCTTCTCCACATTGTCCAGGATCTCCCGGGTCTGACGAATGGCAATGGTGCCCATGCTGACGTGGTCCTCCTTGTTGGCCGAAGTGGGAATCGAATCCACGCAGGCGGGATGGGCCAGGGTCTTGTTCTCCGAAACCAGGGCGGCAGCAACGTACTGACCGATCATGTACCCGGAGTTGAGCCCGCCGTTTTTCACCAGGAATGGGGGCAGGCCGCTGAGTTGCGGGTTGACCAGGCGTTCGATGCGCCGCTCGGACACGCTGCCGAACTCCGCCAGCCCCATGGAGAGATAATCGGCGGCCATGGCGATAGGTTGGCCGTGAAAATTACCGCCCAAACGGACATCGTCTTTTTCCGCAAACACCAGGGGGTTGGTGGTGGACGCATTGAGTTCAATGTCGACGACCCGCTTGGCGTGGGCCACGGCGTCCTTGCTGGCGCCGTGGATCTGGGGGGCGCAGCGCAGGGTGTAGGCATCCTGGATCCGGGAGCAACCATCATGGGAAGCCACGATACCCGAATCCTCGGTCAAGCGCAGCATGTTCTCGGCCGTGACGAGCTGTCCCGGATGCGGCCGGATTTTGTGAATGTCCGGATCAAATTGGGACTGGCTGCCCATTAAAACCTCCAAACTCATGGCGCAGGCAATGTCGGCCATTTTCGACAAACGCACCGCATCATGGACCACCAAGGCCCCGATGGCGGTCATTACCTGGGTGCCGTTGATCAGGGCCAGACCCTCTCCGGCCTCCAGTACCAGAGGCGGTAGATGGAGTTTGGCCAAGGCCTGCATGCCGGACAGGCGCTGCTGACCATAAAAGGCTTCACCCTTGCCGATCAGCACCAACCCCATGTGTGCCGTGGGGGCCAGGTCACCGCTGGCGCCCACCGATCCCTTTTCCGGAATCACAGGTGTCAATCCGCCATTGAGAAATTCAACCAGATAGCGCAGGGTTTTGATACGGCATCCGGAATACCCCATGGCCAGATCATGGACACGCAAGGCCATGGTGGCGCGCACCACCTCTTCGGGAAAGGGGGCGCCGACACCGGCGGCATGACTCATCAGGATGTTTTGCTGCAGCTGTTGGGTATCTTCTTCCGGGATGGCGACATCGCACAGGGCGCCAAAGCCGGTGGTGATGCCGTAGATAACCCGTTTTTCTTTGATCCAGCGGGCAATGAGTCGACGGGCCTTTTCCACCCGTGCTTCACCCTTTGAGGAGATCTCCACCGGTCGATGGTTGCGGGCGATCTCAACGAGCTCATCGATTTGAAGATTGGCTTTGTCCAGCATGATCTTTTTCATGGCTTTCTCCAAGCCCTGTATTCTCATCCGGCCTATCTAATCGTGTTAAGTCTATTCTATCGGCCCTCGATAATTAGCAGCACTTCGGCACACTTGTGTTGCGCCCGTTCAGCCATGGCCGCTGCTTTGCTCAATACGCGCTTCTTATAGTCCGGGTCCTGGATGCCGTCCATGTTGATGCAAACATTTTGGTATGCGCCCCAGATACCGGCTTCCAACGCCCGGGCACCGACCTGGACATCCGATTTGCAGGCCGGATTGCCGTGGCGGGCAGCCTGACACATGGCGTCCCAGGCTTGGTCGCCCAGTTGCATGGTCTTCAATGGGACATCAATGGCGGTTTTAAGTCCCTGTTGCATCTGTTTCAAGCGGGTCGCTTTTTCTGATGGGGTGCCTTTGGGCATGCCGATCCCCTGCATGTATTCGTTGAACGCCCGGGTATCGGCATCGACCATGGGGATCAGCTCCTTGGACAACCCGTGCAGGGAGGGGATGATATCGCGCATCATGCTGTCAAGTTCTTCGAATTGGCGCACGCCATAAGTCAACTTCGCCGTCATCGCCCCTAATCCGATACCCATGGCCGCAACAGCAGCAGAGACCGACCCGCCGCCCGGGGCGGACGACCGGCAGCCCACCGCTTCGATGAACCGGCGCAGGCTCAGTCCGGCCAGCGGTTCGTCCAAGGGCTCAGCCACCCGGTAGTCGACGATTTTCTTTTGCGGATCGAAAGGCGCCACAGAACCGAGGCCCAGCCGTTCAACAGCCAATCGAATTTTCTGATCTTCCTCGATGACAAAAAGATTCTCCTTTTCGATGTAGTAATCGGCAGCCATCAGCATCGGCTCCAGGGGCACCAACCCCACAAGTTCCGAACCGGCAACCCCAACCTTCAATGCAGCCGCCTCTTGCTTGACCGCTTCGTACAGCTGATGCAAAGAGGTGGTCTTGTAATCGGTGAGGTTGACGGTCACCTGGGCCAGGTTGTAGTCGTCCACATACCAACCCATGCCTTTGACCGCCCGCAGCCTTCCGGGTTGTTCTTTTCCGCGTCCGGCCTCGCGCAGGTTCAAGGCGATGCGGTGGGCCTGGTTGGCTGTACCCAAAATATTGACATTGTAAGCGATCAAAAAATGACGGGCTCCCGTCACCGACGCACCCCAAGTGGGCAAAAAGGTCGCGGGACCGAAATCGGGCCGCCATAGCGGATCTTTTAATTTTTGCGGCAGCCCTTCGTATTCCCCCCGGCGGATATCGGGCAGCGTACGCCGGTGGTCCCGGGTTGCAGCCGCTTCGTAGAGGTAGAAAGGGACGCAAAGCTCTTCGGCCGCGCGTTGCCCGAAGGCCCGCGCAATGTCAGCACACTCCGTCAGGGTGACATTGGCCACCGGAACAAACGGGCAAACATCCAGAGCACCCAAACGGGGATGTTCACCTTTATGCTTGCGCATGTCGATACGCGCTTTGGCCACGCGGGCCGCTGCCAGGGCACCTTCGATCACCGACACGGGGTCTCCCACGAAGGAGTACACCGTTCGATGGGTGGCTGCACCCGGATCGACATCCAGCAGCATGCAACCGGCTGTGTCGTCAATAGCCTGGGCAATGGCATCGATCACCGCCGGGTCGCGGCCTTCGGAAAAGTTGGGTACACACTCAACGATTTTCTTCATCTCGTATCCTCTTTAGAGTTGAATCAAAATAATCAACCCACTTTCTCTCCTTTTTTATACACCGCCACCACCGGCGAAACACCGGCATGGTAAGCGATCATGGCCGGTGTTTCACCATCCAGCAGGAGGAAGTCGGCCTGTTTTCCCACATCGAGACTGCCCACCTGGCGAGCCATTCCGATAGCATAAGCGGCGTTGAGGGTGGCTGCCGTTAATGCTTCGGCCGGCGAGAGTGCCATCATCATCACGGCCAGACCCAAAACAAAGGGCATGGATTCGGTATAGCTGGAACCGGGATTGCAATCGGTCGCCAGGGCCACCGGCAACCGGCCGGCAATCATCTCCCGCGCCCGGGCAAAGGGTTTACGCAGGCTATAGGCCGTAGCCGGCAGCAGGACGGCCACCACACCGCTGGAGGCGAGTTTGGCCATATTGGCATCGCTCACCGCCAGCAGATGATCGGCGGAAACCGCCTCCAGGTCGGCGGCCAATCCTCCCCCACCGATGTCATGGACTTCGTCGGCGTGTATCTTGATGCCCAGGCCCAGTCCCTTGGCGGCTTCTAAAATTCGCCGGCTTTGCGCCAGAGTGAAGACGCCTTCCTCGCAAAAGACATCGCAATAACGCGCGATGCCCTGGTCTTTGACGGCCGGCAACATCTCGTTGACCACCCTGTGGACAAAACGGTCGGGGTCGTGCTGATAGTCTGGCGGAACGGCATGGGCGCCCATAAAGGTAGGCACCACATCCAGGGCGGTCCGCCGCGAAATTTCATCGATCACCCGCAGCATCTTAAGCTCGTTGGCCGTGTCCAGGCCATACCCGCTTTTGATCTCGATGGTGGTGGTGCCATTGCGCAGCGCCGACAAAGCAAGGGCAAGGGTCGTTTCCAGCAACTGCGCTTCTTCGGTGCGGGCAACGGCGCGCACCGAAGAAAGAATGCCGCCGCCCTGTTTCAATATCTCCAGGTAGGGCGTCCCCTGGATGCGCTGGGCAAACTCCGCCTCACGCCGTTGGGCAAAACAGATATGGGTATGGGGGTCGACAAAACCCGGAATCAGGCACCGGCCGCGGCACCCGGTCTGCCCATCAATGGGCTGTGATCCGAGCGCTTTGAGCAAGCTGTCCTGCGGGCCGATTTTTTCGATTATGCCGTCGCGTACCAACAAGGCACCATGGGGATAGTGCACCAAATCGGCCTGCGCCGGCCCTGCGGCCGGACGCCCCGAATCCCTGGGGGTGTAGATGGCGGCATCGCGAAACAGATGGGTGGTCATGGCCCGGCTCCTCTACCGCGGTTTGTCTGCAAAGAAGGTGTCCACCGCCTGATCGATCTTCTGTGGGTCGGCCAGGAAAGGGACTGTGATTTGGTCACCGTTGGAATTCTCTTGGTTATAGGCCATGGCCACCTGCATGGCGTTGGGGTTGCGGGCCCAACAACGGCGTGCCACGCCGCCCATGACATCCCACAATATGGCGGACCGGATGATGGTGTCCACCTGCGGGCTGCCGTCCAGCACCAGACCGTACCCGCCGTTGATGGCCTTGCCGATGCCGGTACCCCCGCCGTTGTGTAAGGCCACCAAGGACATGCCCCGGGCGGCATTGCCGGCAAAGCAGTGGGTGGCCATATCGGCGCAAACATTACTGCCGTCTTTAATATTTGCGGTTTCCCGAAAGGGCGAATCCGTACCACCGGGGTCATGGTGATCGCGGCCCAGCATGATGGGACCGACCTCGCCGTTACGCACCATTGCATTGAACTTCAGCGCGATGGCCATCCTGCCGGCTGCATCCTGGTACAGGATGCGGGCCTGGCTGCCCACCACCAGGCGATGCTGTCTCGCATCACGAATCCAGACATAGTTGTCATAGTCTTCCGGCCGGCGCTCGGGATCGATACACGCCATGGCGGCCCGGTCGGTTTTGTCCAGATCCTCGGCTTTCCCGCTCAGGCAAACCCAGCGAAAGGGTCCGTATCCGTAATCGAAAATCGGACCCATGATGTCTTCAAAATAGGAGGGAAAGATAAATCCATCTTTGACATCCACACCGTTTCCGGCCACTTCGATGACGCCGGCGTCAAACACCGCCTTAAGAAAAGCGTTGCCGTAATCGAAGAAAAATGCCCCCTGCGCAGAGAGTCTTTGAATCAATTCAAAATGGCGCCGCAAGCTTTTATCCACCAGGGCATGGAAACGCTCGCGATCCGTGGCCAGCAACCGGGTGCGCTCTTCAAATGTGATCCCCTGGGGACAGTATCCGCCGTCATAGGCCACATGGCACGACGTCTGATCGGACAGCAGGTCTACATGGATTTTTTGTTCGGCGATATAGCCCAGCAGGTCCACGATGTTCCCGTGATAGGCGATGGACAGCGGCTGCCGTTGAACCAAGGCCTTGCGGACGGCCTTAAAAATGGGGGTAAAATCATCGGCGACCTGGTCCACCCATCCCTGGGCATACCGGGTCTGGATGCGCGATGCATCGACTTCGGCCACAATGGAGACGGCGCCTGCAATTTTGGCCGCCTTGGACTGAGCGCCGCTCATGCCGCCCAGACCCGATGAGACGAAAAGCAGGCCGGCCAGATTGCCTTTGGGCGCCACATTGCACATTTTGCGACCGGCGTTGATCAGGGTATTGTAAGTGCCGTGGACGATGCCTTGGGGACCGATATACATCCAGCCGCCGGCGGTCATCTGTCCATAGGAGGAGACCCCCATCTGGGCGGCGATCTCCCAGTCGTCCGGATTGTCATACAGACCCACCAGCAGACCGTTGGTAATAATGACCCGCGGATCCCCGGAGCTGGATTTAAACAATCCCAGGGGGTGGCCCGACTGCATGACCAAGGTCTGTTCTTCGGTCAGCGCTTGTAAATATTTTCGGATCAGCCGATACTGCATCCAGTTCTGGCAAACGCTGCCGGTTTCGCCATAAGTGACCAGTTCATAGGGATAGAGGGCCACATCCACATCAAGGTTGTTGTCGATCATGAGTTGGAAGGCCTTGCCGGCCAGGCAGTTGCCTGTGTATGCCTCCACAGGCCGGGCTTTAATGGCTTCCGGCGGACGGAAACGATAACCGTAAATCCGGCCCCTTGAGCGCAACTCCTGCAAAAATTCCGGTATGAGCACGTCGTGCTGTTGCTGTGGAATATAGCGCAAGGCGTTGCGCAGGGCCACGGCCGTTTGCGCCTTGCTCAAACGGAACCCCCTGTCGGGCGCCCGGCGAATTCCCTTTTCAAAAAACGGCATATCGGGAAGTTCACTATCCAGTGCGATACGCAGGGCGGATGAGATGTCTCGATCGATGACCATGGGATTCCCCCTCCTCCCCCTCTTCGGGCAAAAAGCAGAGAATTTACATGTTGATGAACTCGAAAAAGTCGCCAAGAATCGATACTGTATCCTGCTACGAAGGACACGAAGCTGAAAATATTACATATTTTATGTTTTTTCGTGCTCTACGTGTTCTTCGCGGTAAAAATCAGACGCTTAACGAGTTCATCACTTCTTGAGTTAAGAGTAAACTGATTAATGCAACCATGCAATGCAAACTCAACGCTAAACCCAAAAATATGTAAACAAGAATGGCAAAACCTTCTTTTTCTCGACATACGAGGCGCAATCGTTAATATTAGAAATGATTGGTTAAGATTGAGGCACCATACAACGGGACATTTCACCGCCCATTCAAAAACCTGTCAGCCGGTTTAAGCCCCATCATAAGAGTTGCGGAATCCATCATGAAATCAAGCCGCAAAAAAGCCTTTCACCGCCCTTTCTGGGGGCTCAAAGCCCTGGTTGATCAAAAAAGGTTGGATCTGGCGCCTCTGCCCGAATCCAGGATCAGGCCTCAACCCAGACTGACCCAACAACAGGAGGACGACCTGTTCACCCGGGCCATGAGCGATGTCACCCCTTTAAAACACAACCGGCACTGGCAGTTGCCGCGCGGGCCGCTGACCATCCTGTCCACGATGAACCGGGAAGAGGAAGAAAGTGTGATCGCCCTGCAACAACTGATTCAAACCGGACAAGGCTTTGATGTGGCCCAAACCGATGAGTACATGGAAGCGTGCGCTCCGGGGGCGGATCCGCGCATCACCCGGCGACTGCACCGGGGTCGCTATGCCATCCAGGATCATATCGATTTACACGGGTTGTTTGTACACGAGGCCGAACCCGTCCTGCACCGCTTCATCAAACAGAGCATCGAACGGGGTCGCCATGCCGTGCTGATCATCCATGGACGCGGTTTAAGATCCCCGTATAAACCCGTGCTCAAGGGCAAAGTCTTCGAATGGCTCACAAGAGGTTCCCTCAAGGCCCATGTGGTGGCTCTGGCCAGCGCAAAGGCCTGTGACGGAGGTGCCGGCGCCACCTACGCACTTTTGCGCCAAAGGCCTGCAAGAAAAAAACATTAGATAAACTTAGAGAGCTTTAAACAACAGGGATCTTTCGAATCCCGTGCCTGGCAGGGCCAATCGAGGACGCTTTGAGGATCCAGCAGGGTCACCAAGCCGGGATTGCGCATATCATTCCAGACAAACCGTTCAAAGACAAGATCCGGGGCGGGCAGTCCGAGGGAAAAGTGCAGATGAGGAAGAATTCTCGCCTTGGAACGACGGGTATCGGCGATGGTTGCGATGATATCGCCTTTTTTCACCCCGACACCGGGTCGTATCCCCCCCAGCGGTTCTGTGTGTGCATAGGCCGATAAAAAAGTTTTTTCGGCCGCTTGAGCGCTTTCATGTTCAATGATAATGGCCATACCCAGAAAGTCCGCAAACAAAGCGCGGACCACACCATCGTGCATCACGGGCAGACAGGTTTTGGCGCCGATAGGCCGAACCTGTCCGGCGCGATCCGCGTAGAGGCAGAAATCGATACCTTCGTGGGGGAAATCACGCCGCCCCCTATCGCCCCACCACTTGTCGGGAGAGTTAAAACGCATGCCCTGGCAGAAAACCCAATATTTGAAATCTTTCGGATCAAGGCCATTTGCACCGATCAGCATTTCAGTAAAGCGGGTTTTTTTAAGGGTCATGATATTTTCCAAAAACCATGGCCGCAGTCGTCCGCATGCCCCTGCCAAAGAGAGCGAAGGGCGGGCATCTTACCGCGGCTCCCAGATCTTATGATATGAATTGAAGCGCCATGCCGGTATCAGTAGGGGCGTTTTTTATGGCGCCATAAATGGATGCGATGTTTGCGGGCTGAAATGAGCTGGAAATTTTTGCCCACCAACTGGAAACCTTTTTTAGCCTGAGCGATGTCGAGTGTGTGGGCAAACGGCATCTCGCTGTCAAATTGCAGGACAAACACATCCAATCGAAATTGGGACCGGCCGGCCCCCGGTAAACAATCTTTATATCATCAATGATTTTTGCATCACCCACTAACAACATGATCTCATGCTTCTATATCTTTTTGGCGCCGGCCAAACGCCACACGATATGTCCCTGTTCGGCGATGGCTTTCATATCTGAAAATAGGCGATTTACAAAAGTTTGGCGCACGCGCAGGTCACGGCCCGGGAAAAGCGATGCCGATTGGGCCGGGATCGAAAAGAAATCTCGCAAAAACGTCTCATCCAGAGGCCATTGCCAGCAATGGTGTCGGACGGGCCCGCAATATCGTTCCAAAGCCTGACAAACACGGGGATAGCTGGTAATAACCTTAAATTTCGGGAGCGGTTCACCCATCCGGTCAAAAAGAGAGGGCAGCAGATCGTCGCCGTTGCTGTCCTGAACGTCCGGATAGAAAGAGAAGCCGATCGTGCCGCCAGGTTTAAGGCATGCCGCCGCTTCACGGATCGACCGATCCACATCCGGGAAGATAAAGATCGACGCATTATATACAACACAGTCGAAGATCCGCCGGCCGACACTGGCGGAAAGGTGCTCACCATCACCCACCATTAATAGAATTTTTTCAGATACGCACTGGGACCTGCCGGCGGCAACCATTTTCTCAGACAGATCCAGACCCAACACATTGCAGTCGTATGCGTTACTCAACGTGCGGGCCGATATCCCATTGCCGCAGCCGACATCCAAAACCTGCGAACCATGCTGAAGTTCGATAAACGCTGCAAGTGCCAGCGTCAAGGTTTCGAACAGATGATATTTATCTTCAAAGGCCTGATAGATCGAAAAACTTTGATCAAAGTTTTCGGCAACCTTGCGCTTTAGTTTTTCTTCGAATTCAGCAGACACCATGGGATCTTCCTAGGGTAACCCTATCACCTTTGCTGATCAGTGGCTTTTTCCAGAGTCTCGGTGGTAAAACAGGCCGCACCCAAAGCGATCAGGGCAAATACAAAGTAGATCAAAAACGCCTTGGCATATGCCTCGGCCGAGTATCCGGTTGCGGTTTTGTCCTGGGCTTCTAAAACAGCCCCCACTATAGGCGGCGCCACCGCCCCACCCAAAAAGGGGAAAAAGTTTACCAACCCCACCGAGGTGCCGGCAATCTCTGTGGGAAACAATTCCTTGACTGTGGTGAAGGCCACAACCACTATGGCGCTGTTGAACATCCCCAGCAAGAAGCACAGCAGATAGAGCACGGGCCGGTTCATGCCGTCGGGAAAGAAGGCCAGGGGGATAGTGAGACACAAGGTGATGATCGAGGCCAGGACGATGACCTTTTTTCGTGAATGAAACACTTTGTCCGACAGCCAGCCGCAAAAAGGCCCCCCCACCACCATGGCCAAGGCCAGCATACCGAGTATGTTCCCCGCCTCAGCTTTGCTCAGGCCGTAAAGATGCATCAGATAAGGCCCCCCCCACAGCCCGCCGAAGCTGAAAAATATACTGAAGGAAAAGAAAAACCACGCCGCCAAGATCCAAAAAGGTATCGAGGAAAGCACTATCTTCACACCCTGGGCCAGTCCGATGGTCTTTGCATTTTCAGGCGTGTTCCGATCCGGCGGGTTAATTGCGGCGAACCCCATCTCTTGTGGGGTGTTGCGCACCAGCAACCCTATGGCCGCCGCCACAACCAGAGTGACGGCACCAATGGTCACAAAGCTGCCCCGCCAGCCGATTTTGTCACTCAGCCAAGCCAATGGACGGGAGGCCGTATAGGCGCCCAGCCCCCCCACCGCCATCAGGATGCCGGTCATTTTGGCAAACTCTTCGGTCTTGAACCACTGGGACATCACTTTCATGGTAGGGACAAAAAGCATCGCAACGCCTAACCCCACCAGTATCCGGGCCAGGATGGCAAATCCCGGAGTGTCAACCATGCCCAGAAAGACGGAAGCAACTCCGGCCAGGGCAAAAAAAACGGTGATGGTCTTGCGCGCGCCCCAGGAATCGGAAAGCAGTCCTGAAGGAAGCTGCATCAAGGCATAAGGATAAAAATAGGCAGCGGCTAAAAGCCCTAGCAACGCCCCGCCGGTCTGAAGGTCGGCCTGCATCTCCAAGGCCACTACTGCTGGACAGAGCCGGTGGAAATATACCAGAAGATAGCCGACGGCCAGGAGACAGAAAACGACCCAACGGTAGCTGGCATATTTGGCTGAACCCTGAATCTGGATCATCAACACCTCCTAACATATGTGAGTGGGTCAATCCGACTATAATAAAAATAAACGCCTACACCAAGGACTTTGCGGAAAAGGGTGATTTTTTATGCGGAGTCGAAAATACAATTGACACCGAGGGAAAGCCATTGGGTCACCCATTTCCTGGTATGCCTACCAGAAGGATCGCGCCAGCTCAGCAGTCTGCTCCGGCGCATTAAAGGTGGCCATGTCCCCCAGCATCACCTCATAGCCGGTAATGGGATGGCGGCGCACTTCAACCGGTCGCGTCATTTTATTACCCTGGGCATCTCTAAGGGTTGCCGTGACGGTTCGAGACTCAAACCGCAGAGGATGAGGATCATCAAGCATGGTTCAGATCTTCTTTGGCTGTTCGAACGATAAACTCAGTACACCGATTATTATTTCGCCCATGGGAATAATAATATCAAACTAAATTTCAATACCGTTTCCCAGAATATTGACACTTTTAACTCCCGCTATAACTTGAGTGATAATTATAAGAATCCAAAAACATAGCAGAGGTGCATTATGAAAGTTTGCATATTTGGAGCCGGCGCTGTGGGTGGCTATTTTGGCGGACGACTGGCGCAAGCCGGCCATGATGTCACCTTCATCGCGCGCGGCAAACACCTGGGCGCCATTTTGGCCACCGGTCTAAAAGTTCAAAGCATCGATGGCGATTTTACCATCCACCCGGCAACGGCAACAGATCGACCGGAGCAGGTGGGCAAAGTGGATGTCGTTTTATGCTGTGTCAAATCCTGGCAAGTTTCTGCAGCCGCTGAAGCGATGCGTCCGCTCATCGGGCAAGAGACGGTGGTCATATCACTCCAAAATGGCGTCGAAGCCCATACGTGCTTGTCCGATGCTTTAGGCGCCGGACATGTTTTTCCCGGCGTTTGCAAGGTGATCAGTATGATGGTTGCCCCAGGCAGCATCCGCCATGCCGGTGCAGCCCCCTACCTGGCTTTCGGAGAGATGGACGGTCAAGCCAGCCCGCGTGCAGAAGCCATTGCCCGGGCATTTAACCCATCCCAAGGTATGCGCGTAGATGTCCCTCAAAACATTTACCCCCTTTTGTGGGAAAAATTTATGCTCATCGCTCCCTGGGGCGGTATCGGTGCCCTAACGCGATCACCCGTAGGCGTCATCCGCAGCTTGCCCCAAACCCGCCAAATGCTCATAGATGCGATCCATGAGGTCTATGCGGTGGCCGGTACGATGGGAATCGAGGTGGGGGAAAAAGCCATCGCGAATACCCTCGATTTCATTGACCAGCTGCCACCCGAGGCGACAGCTTCCATGCAACGCGACATCATGGATGGTCGTCCATCTGAACTTCACGAGCAATCCGGTGCGGTGGTCAGATCCGGCGAACGGGTGGATGTCTCCACACCGATTAATCGCTTCATTTACCAAAGCCTGCTGCCGCAGGAACAAAAAGCCAGAGATGAACTATCATTTTAACCCGGCGTGGCAGACGGGAACCGTGTTGCATCATTGATTCAACTACCGATCATGCTATATTCAGTTTAAAGCATGAGCAATAATGTGAACAACCGACGAACATTTATCAAATGGTGCACCGCTGGTTTTTTGGCCGGAACGGGAATCTATGCCGGTTTGCATCACTACAAACGCAACCATGTCCTGAAGATTGTCAAGCACCCCAGCCCCTTGCTGCGTACGGTGTCTAAGCCCATCCCTCGAATCGATGGCAGGATCGTTACCCTGAGTCAACTGATGATTGACACGTTGAGGTTTGAAGCGCTGATTGAATTTTTTTCAAGAGGCTCTTTATATAAAGGATTGGCTGCGCCTCAGGTCGGCCAGGCCGTCCGGTTGATCGTATGCGGCATCTACGGCCGAATGCATGTATTGATTAACCCGGAAATCATCGGCAGGCAGGGGACCTATGCCAGTGAAGAATATTGCCTGTCGCTACCCGAATATGCCAGCCGGATCATAGCGCGTCCCAATGATCTGAAAGTAAAATACCAGCGGCTGGACAACACGAAGGCGACGCTGATCGCCAACGGAAGCGCTGCCGCATTATTGGCGCATGAGATCGATCATCTGGATGGTGTGCTGTATATCGACTACCGGAAGTCACCCCCAAAGCCACGAACATGAGCATCGGACCTATCCAGTTGTTAATTTATTTGACCAGGGTCTCGGATAAAAATCCAGTAAAACGCTTCCATGATTTTTTATCGGCATCTGCCCGGTAGCGATCTGATCCAAAAACCGTGAAGGCATGCGGCGCACCGCTGTAGGTAATCATCTCATGGGAGACACCACTTTTTTCTAATGCACTGGCAAGTTTTGCGAACTGATCCATGGTTACGGAGGTGTCGGCTGTTCCATGCAAAATGAGCACCCTGCCCCGGGTTTGGGAATAGCTTTGCCCTTCAGGGATACTCAAACCGCCATGGAATGTAGCGAATCCTTTCATATCTGCTCCTGAGCGGGCAAACTCGAGCACGGCTGTGCCACCAAAGCAATATCCCATCACCACTGTGTTTTCCGTATTGGCTCCCTTGGATTTTGCCGTGCCCAGGGCCGCTTGTATCAAGGTACGCATTTTCCGGCGATCCTTGTAAAGCGCACCGGTGTGTTGGCGCTTGTCTTCAACCTTAGTGGGTCTTACACCTGCACCGAACAAATCAGCTGCAAATACAGCGTAGCCCAAATCCGCCAGCATATGAGCGCGTTTTATTTCATAATCGGTGAGCCCATCCCAGTCATGAACCAGCAAAACCAGGGGCGCACCCTTTTTAGGAGAGACATAGTAGCCTTCATAGGGTGAACCATCAACATTATAGGGAACAGCCGTTCCGGCTGCATTCGCCGTGCCTGCAATTAAAATCAAACCCATGATAATAGAAAATATTCTCATTTTATTTCTCCTTTTTTGTCAACTAAATGAGGAGATTGTGTGTGTATAAAATTGACAGAAGCTGCTTAAAAATTTAATTTCAAGGCCAGCACTCAGCAACAAATGGCCGTCGGAGGAGCATACCATACGAACCTGAAAATACGGTACTCAAACAATAGTCATCCGAGTAGCGGTGTAAACATTTAAAAGTAACCAAAACGGCTGTTGGCGCTCTACAACATTCAATAAAAAGAAAAGGGAACCGGTGAAGCGTTAACCCGTCGTGCCAAAAACCAGAACAGATCCATAAAAAAAAGGTATGAAAGACATGAATATCCGCAGAATCACATCCTTGACCGCAGGTTTGTCCTTTTTGATGATGGCCCTCACCAGTATCATCCTTTATATCGTACCCCAGGGGCGGGTGGCATACTGGGCCGATTGGCGCATGTGGGGATTGAGCAAAACTGATTGGGGAAATATTCATATTAATCTCGGCTTTTTATTTCTCATTTCTCTTTTTCTGCACATCTACTACAACTGGAAACCCATCACCCAATACTTGAAGGACAAGGCCAAAAAATTAAAGGTATTTACCCCCGACTTCAATACCGCCCTGATCATTACCCTTGCATTTATTTTAGGTACTTATTTCATGCTGCCGCCCTTTAGCTGGGTCCTTAATTTGGGAAGCAACATTAAGGATCGCGGTGCAGAAAAATACGGTGAACCGCCTTACGGTCACGCTGAATTATCTTCTCTGAAAACCTTTGCCCAAAAAATGAATCTGGATCTTAACAAAAGCATGGAGCAACTTGAGCGTGCCGGCTTTAGCGCCATAAGTGAGGATAGCACCCTTGCAGCCCTCGGTCAGCAATACGGTGTCCCGCCCCAGCAAATATACTTGGCGATCAAGGATGCAGTCAAAGCTTCTTCAAAAAGCAATCAACCGGAAACAGTCGATTTGGCCATTCCGGATTCGCCCCCTCCGGGTACTGGGAACCTGACGCTGGCCGATTTTTGTGCGCGCTACCATCTGAACATGAAAATCATAGTGCGGGCGCTAAGAAAGCAGGATATCAACGCCGCTGAGGCGCTAACACTGAAGGAAATAGCCGCTGATAAAGGAATCGGCCCCGTGGATCTCTATTATTTAATCAGAGATGCCGCCAAGGCAACAATAGGCGATGGGCATTGACATGGGGTTGAGAAACGCCTGCGCAGGCAGCAACGACCCCGGACCGGTTTATAACTGACCTATATACCCGATCCACCATTTGTCGTCTTTAAACCGGTTTGTGGACTTTCTATGGAAACAGGCGCCGGGCATTACCGGAGGCGATAAGATCTGCCGCCTGCGGTCTCAATGCCCCCAGGATTTGGCGCACCTTTTTGACTCGTTGCTTGTATTTGCGTATATCCACTCCCTTGCGGCCGAAGTGGAAATCGGTGCCGATCATAAATCTCTCGGGCTGCTCCTCAAACAACATGGCCCAGTCTTGATAAACTTCGCCACGGGTGTTGACCACCGGCGCCAGGTTGCGCCATTTGTCGTGCCTCGGTTCAATTTTGATACTCATTACCAATTGGGGATAGCATGCCAGCATGCGCCGGACATTGACCGCACAGGTCATGGCGGTATGGGAATAGATCAGTTTTAAATCAGGATGGCGGCGGTAGAGCAGCTCCAGGCCACCGAATGCCTGGCGTTCATAGGATTTTCCCTGCGGGTCCACCGGCTCAACATGCAGGTCCATCCACATGCCGCGACGTGCGATCAAGTCGACAATTTCCAACCACGGCTTGAAATCCGGGGAGAACGACAATACGTGCTGCTTTCCATACCCTTTGTTAAAGTGGTAGATCGCCAACTCCCCCACCCCGGAAATTTCACCGCTGTCGATTTCACGGGAAAGCATGTCGAGCCTGCGTCTGAGTGCCGAAGAGGTATAACCCTCGTGAAAAGCCCGGTGCAGCCAGGTGGTGATATAGTTACTGCCGCCGAACAGCCTGACGCGTTGCGGGTTCATGGAGCGGATCATGCTGCGGCGCACCCCGCCCAATTCCTGGTTGCGCCGTATACCGTCGTTGGGCGTGGGCATTAAAAAAATACGTTCCACTTCTAATACTTGCAGCATGTCGAGGATCTGCTCCAACTGGAGCCTGTCAATATCCCCCATACCGGCGTCTCTTTTCAGGGGTGGATAGAGGTGGGCGTGCACATCGATCAGCGGCCCCCGGTAGGCGCGCTTTGACTTGCGCACGGCGCGATGGGGATCGCAACGGGCCTGATCCACTTCGAAGGCGGGAAGGGGCAATCCGGACTCGGTTGACAAAGGGTGCGCCATGACCGACCGGATACTGATGCATAATATGCATGCCCAAATCAGTCCCATCATGATCCACATGACCCACGAACAGCGGGCGGCGGTATGATTCAAAGCAAAGTGGTGAAAACTACGGAAATTCATAATTCATTCATCGGTTTAAAAAACGGATGCTTGAGCAAAAATAAAAATGGCCGCCCATTGTTTACGAATCGATAAAAGTGTTTGACAAATAAGAATAATTATTATTTAGGATAAATATGAAATGTGATCGCAAAAAAGACGAAACACAAGCGATTTTGCATATTTTTCAGCAGCATCGGCTAAAAGTCACCCCCCAACGCGTTGCAATTTATCAAGCACTCCGATTTTCCAGCACCCACCCCACCGCTGATGCCATATATCAAATGGTCAAAAAACAATATCCTCATATCTCTTTTGACACGGTAAACCGCACATTGTTGACCTTGGCCAAAATCGGTATCGTGGAGATCATCGAGATATTTGGTGGTGCAAAACGCTTTGACCCCAATGTATCCAACCATCATCACTTACATTGCACGCAATGTGGTGAAATTACAGATTTCGAGAACCAGACCTATGATGATTTAAATGTGCCTGTAGATATTCGCGAAAATTTCAAAGTAACAAGCAAACGAATTGTTCTTAGAGGTATTTGCAACGCGTGTCTTTCCTAACAGCGTCCTTTTACCATTAAACCCAAAACCAAACGAAAGGAGATACAATGAGTAAAACCACGGAAAATTTGCAGGCGGCTTTTGCCGGGGAATCCCAGGCCCGAAACAAGTATACGTTTTTTGCCAAAGTCGCCAGAAAGGAAGGTTACCATTACATTGCCAAAATCTTTGAAGAGACAGCCGAAAATGAAAAACAGCATGCCAAAGATCATCTCAAGTTGCTCAACGGGATCGGCGATACCCTCGCCAATTTAAAAGCGGCCATGGGTGGCGAAGACTATGAAGTCGAGAGCATGTACCCGGGCTTTGCCAAAGATGCCGAAGAAGAAGGAGAGACCGAAGCGGCCATGGCATTCAAACAGGTGGCTAAAATTGAAGCCCACCACAGGGAGCGTTATAAAAAATTATTGGAATTGGTCGAATCCGGCAATGTATACAAACGCGAACAGGCCATCAAGTGGAAATGCAGCGTATGCGGGTATGTCCACGAAGGCACCGAGCCGCCGGAAACATGTCCTTCATGTAAACACCCAAAACAGTACTACGAACCGGCCAGCATGGATTTTTAAAAGGGGGCGATAGCTGTCACTTCAGGAGCGTTACCTGCCCCGCCTGTTGCGCAACGGCACGCCCGGTAACCGGGCGTGCCGGGTTGCGATGCAAGCCGTCCTAAATTGGATGAATAGCATGAATGGGATAAAACCGTTCGGATGGTCAATGACAAAAGAAGGACAATCGCCGACCTCTGCATCAGTAGATTTAGTGCCTGCTTTGCGATGAATGGCTAAATCCCGATGGTGCATCCAGTGCTTTCCGAATACTTTGACAGATGGAATCGATGCTAAACGGCTTCGAGACAATGGCTTTGACGCCGGCGGCAAAAAGTTCTTTTTTATGAATGATGGCATCTCCACCTGAACATAGGATCACCGGAATGTCCGGTCTCAACGACATCATCTCCACGGCCAAATGGTCACCGGTCATGTGGGGCATGGTCATATCCGTTATCACCAGATCGAACTGCTTCGGGTTGGATTGAAAAATCGAAAGGGCTTCCCGGCTACCGCTTGCCGAAGTCACACGATACCCTTTGGCCGTCAGCATCTCGATACCTATTGTGACGATGGTTTGATCATCGTCAACAAAAAGAATATGTTCGGTACCTCTGTGGTTGGTCGGTGAAACAATGGGAGGAGCGGGCACCTGCTTTTCGGTTACCGGCAAATATACCGTAAAGGTACTGCCCTTTCCGAGTTCGCTTTCAACAGTAACGGTGCCGCCATGCTTTTTAACGATACCGTGAACCACCGAAAGCCCCCAGCCGCTGCCTTTGCCCTTATCTTTGGTCGTAAAAAACGGCTCGAAAATCCGAGGCAGAATTTCTGAAGGTATTCCTTCACCGGTGTCATTTACTGTTAATTTTACGTAGAGTCCAGGTGCAACATCCTGATGAATGGCTGTAAATTCTGCATCGAGCGTCTCTTCGGAAAGGTCTATCGATAATTCTCCTCCGGATTGATGCATGGCGTGTCCGGCATTGGTACACAAATTCATCAAAACCTGATGAATTTGTGTTGGATCACCAGCAATAACCGAATTGCTCTGAATATTACTGCCGATATGGATTGTTGTGGGCAAGGAGGCGCGCAACAACTTTAATGCTTCCCTGACGGTCGTTTTTACCTGAATCGGTCGAAACTCCTGCTCGCCCTGTCGGCTGAAGGCCAGTATCTGGTGCACGAGGTTTTTGGCCCGGTCACTGGCGATTAGGATATTCTGAAGATGTCGATGCAGAGGAGAATCCTTTTCTAAAAGCATTAAAGCCAATTCCGCGTAACCGAAAATGGCCAGCAAAATGTTATTAAAATCATGGGCAATCCCCCCGGCCAATGTTCCGATCGCCTCCATTTTCTGAGCCTGGCGAAGCTGCATCTCCAGCATTCTGCGGTTGGTGATATCATGGAATATGGACAACAAGCATTCCTTGCCGTCGAACTCGATGGGTTTGACAGACAGCTCCACCCACCAGGATTTGCCTTGGGCATTAAATCCTTTAAGTTCCTTGTTTTTCAAGTGTCCATTGCGGTCGATGATGTTAACTATCTTAGGGTGATCCGAGGGATTGAAAAACTCCGTGGCTTTGCGTGTTTTTAGCGCTTTAACCGAAAGGCCAAACAGGCTCGCGGCCGCTTTATTGGCGTAAATAATTCCGTCATCCGGTTTATTGATTATCAGAACCGCAACTGGCAGTGTTTCGGTGATCAAGCGAAACTTCTTTTCACTTTCTTTGACGGTATCTTCGACTTTCTGGAGTAAATCCGCCTCCAAAATATCGGAATGCCCGACCGTTGTCTCCAGTAGCATTTTTAAATCGCTGACTTCATCCCGGAGCCGACGGTTCTCTACCTGCACGGCATCTATTGTCTTCTCATTCATGGCATCGGCACCATTCACCCGGTTGGGGTTTGTCACCCTGTATCGTCAGCTAATCAAACCTTAATTCAATTCCCGGCATCAGCTTGCAAATGCCTTTCATCGACCGTCTTTGCCATGGATACTTATCGGAACAGCAAATTGACAGTCGGATGTGGCCATTGTTTCGCACCTTGATGACCAGACCCGATCCGATAGTCGCGATGCCGGAACTGTTTAAGAACTCCAATTGCCTGACATCGAGCGTAATAAGCTCGGGCTGTCGTTCGACCACTGCATCGAACAAGGCCACAATCGGCTGATAGCCCTCTTTGCCCCGAACATCCAATATCCCGTTGAAAGATATCGTCGCGGTTTGGACATCAAACCGAACACTAAACTTTTTGCCAACAACTTCCATTACCCGGTTCCCCACTGTTGGATAAATATTTCCCTGTAATAGGTAAGCACACCATTGTCGTTGTCGTTAGCGTGTTCACATCGTCGTCCGATTTGAATTTCCAAGCCAATTGGCAGTCATAATCGAGCATGATCGTTAAAAATCCGATGCTTGATTGCCAATTGCGATCGGCAGCATTTTTTTCCATCTGATCGATGTACATTTTCTCGGGATTGCCGGTAAGCAAACGTTCGATAAAATTCTTATATGCCTCGGCTTTGGCCGATTCGACTTTATTGATAGCAAAAATCCGAAATTCAGGGGTATTCAGGTTAAAGGTGATCTTAATCGATACCTCGGGTATGGCACTGTATTTCACAGCATTGCCAATAAGCTCGGCAGCAATATAGCGTACCGAATCGCGAATATCAGCTCGGGTGTATTGCTTTAGGGAGCGAAAATAGGTTTCCCAGAAATTGGATATGTAAAAGGCCGATAACGATCCGTTTTCCCAAAATTGGTCGGAATCCTGGGCGAACGCCGTAAATCGTACAATTTGTACTTCGCTCCGGCTGGGTGCCTCGGAAAAATCTCCGTAAATAATTGACTTATCGCCCATCGTTGGTTCTCATAAGGATTATATATTGCAGCGGAAACGGGACGCTAACAATGAAACCGAACGCCATGGATAGATGTTTCGAGTTTCATCCTTACACTGCAGGCCAATCCATCATATATCCAATTTGTCCGGCTCGTGACAGGGTTTTACCAGGTGCCATGTACATGGGCCGGTTGGAGCAACTCTGATACGCGGTATTGTCAGAGCGCATCAATATATCCATAAAATTAGATGCTTACTTAAAATAGAGTAGCTTGCAATCATCCGGATTGTCAAGTATGATTTTTAGACGAATGCCCATCACTCCAAACACCATACGCATGAGATTATGAAAAAAGACAAATTCTCCATTTCCATTGCATTGGCCTTGGTCCTTTCTATCACGCTGACGGTCATCACCTCCGGGCTTGGTATTTTAAACTATCGCAATACCCGAAACAGCTTGACCGAAGAGCTGAACGAGTCGCTCCATAGGATTACCCGGCGCCTTCAAATCAACCTGGCATCACCCTTTTATGACATGGACATGCAGCAGGTCCGGGCCATCATCCAAAGCGAAATGGAAAATCGAAATCTCTATGCTGTGGTGCTGACCGAGTTCGGACAAAGACTCTTTTATTCCGCCACAAGGGACAGGCACTGGCAATTTACCGAACAGCAGATCGATTTGGAGCTCGATGCCAATGACTATCTAACGGCAAGCGAGAAACTCATTCTTAAAGACGGTTCAATCAACAATGTGCGTATTGTTATGACCGATCATTTTTTAATGGAAGAGTTGGCTCGTCTGATGCGCAAAACTGTAATCGGTGTGGTTTTCATCAACCTGATGGTCATCGCCATTCTTTTTCTCTGCCTCCGGTTTGTCATCATCACACCCATCAGTGAACTTCGGCGCTTCGCAACCGATGTGAGCACCGGCAACATGACGCCCGAGCTACCCAAAGCTCTATATTTCGGTGAGTTATCGGACCTCAGCGGATCAATACAGGCCATGGTGGGCAGCCTGCGCGAGTTCATTGCAAAATTAGAAAGGCTGGATAAACTCAAAGACGAGTTTCTGGCCAACACCTCCAACGAACTTCGCACCCCTCTAAACGGCATCATCGGTATCGCTGAATCGCTGCAAGACGGTGCTGCCGGCAGCCCCACCGATGCCATGCGAACCAACCTGGCGATGATAATTTCCTCAGGCAAACGGCTATCCGATCTGGTGAATGATATCCTCGATTTTTCCAAACTCAAGACCCATACCCTGGATCTGCAAGTTTCGCCTGTCAATATACGCGTAATCGCCGATATCGTACTGACGTTGAGCAGACCATTGACCGGTGGTAAGACGCTCACGCTGATCAACGCGATCGACAACGGTTTTCCTTTTGTGGATGCCGATGAAAACCGCCTGCAGCAGATTCTGCACAACCTGGTGGGCAATGCCATAAAATTTTCCCATTCCGGAACAGTAACCATCTTTGCCGAATCATCGGGCGACATGGCCCATATTTCAGTTTCGGATACCGGTATCGGCATTCCTGAGGATAAACTCGATCGCATCTTTGTGCCGTTCGAACAAGCCCATGGATCCATCTCTCGCAAATATGGGGGGACCGGTATCGGTCTTTCGATTTCCAAACAATTGGTGGAGCTCCAAGGCGGTACGCTGCAAATACAAACCCAGGAAGGCGTAGGGAGCACTTTCACTTTCAGTCTGCCCCTTTCATGCCAAACCGCCGACACCATCGATACCACCACGGAAGTCTCAGCCATTTCGGGTGCCGAACCATTAACCATGGATACGCAAGACCCGGCGCAAGAGGCCGCGGCCCCGCTGGACAATCAGCCGCGAGCTGGACGGCGTGTTCTGGTTGTGGATGATGATATCGTCAATCAGCAGGTATTGAAAAACGTGCTAACGTTGGGCGATTATGCTGTATTCCAAGCCCTTTCCGGCAAAGAAGCTCTGGCCGCCATAGATGCCAACCCACAATTCGACCTGGTTTTGCTGGATGTCATGATGCCCATGATGTCGGGTTATGAGGTTTGTGAAAAGATTCGCGAGACGCTACCGTCCAATGAACTGCCCATCATCATGCTCAGTGCCAGGAACCAGATCGAGGATCTGGTGACCGGTCTCAATGTAGGTGCCAACGACTACCTGACCAAGCCCATCTCCAAGCAGGAGCTGTTGGCACGTATAAAAACCCATCTGAATCTCAAAACCCTGATTGCGGAAAACGCCCGCATGAGTGCCGAGCTGGACGTTGCACGCCGCCTGCAGCAAATGGTGCTGCCCAAACCCTTTGAGCTTGACGGCATCAAACAGTTGGATATCGCCTGCCACATGCAGCCGGCCGATGAAGTCGGCGGCGACTATTACGATATCCTGCCTTATGAAGGCGGTCTGAAAATCGGCATTGGCGATGTGACCGGCCATGGCCTGGAAAGCGGAGTTTTAATGCTCATGGCCCAAACCGCCATCCGCACCTTGATTACCCATAACGAAACCGAGCCCAAACGATTCCTCAGTGTATTGAACCGTACCATCTACGACAATATCCAGCGCATGCAGCTCGACCGCATGATGACCTTATCGCTTATCGACTATTGCGACGGCCGGATGCGCATCAGCGGCCAGCACGAAGAGGTCCTGCTGGTGCGACGCAATGGGGAGGTACAGCGGCTGGACACCATCGACTTGGGCGCCTTCGTGGGGATTACGGAAGACATCAGCGACTTTATCTCCGAAGTTGAAGCCGTCCTCGAACCTGGAGATGGTGCGGTTCTCTACACGGACGGCATCATCGAATCGCGACCAGGAGGAACCGATCCTACCGTTGAAAATCTTTATGGCCTGGATCGCTTGTGTGATGTGGTCAGTCGGCATTGGCACCTGCCGGCGGAAGAGATACGGTGGGCCGTAATTGAGGACGTTAGGCAGCATGTGGGAAAAAGAAATAAGATTGACGATGATTGGACATTGCTGATTTTCAAGCAAAAACGGAAAAACACTTAACGGTAATTATCATAAATCCGTTGCAGGGCCCCATCCAGCTTCATTTGACGGATCGTTGCATCTATTTGCGGCAGTAGCTTTACAAATGGAGATTGTTTGCCAATTACAATATGAAAAGAAACCGCTTTTACCTGCAAGGGTAGTTCGACGAGCTGATCCTGCAGCCCTAAATTTTTAATATGATATCTCGATATAAAATCAGTGTAGGCAACGGCATCAACTCTTCCTTTGGCCACCAGCCGGAACATGGTATCATGATCCGCGACCCAATGAACATCGATTCCCCTTCCTGCTAAATGCTTCTGTGCCCAAGCGCTGCCGAGATGATCAACCATTGTAAACGGCTTTAAGTCATCCAGGTTGCGAACTTTCTTTAGCCCATCAAATTTTGGGCCGCCAACCTTGACATATAGCATGTGCTGCAGGGCGATCACCACTTCACGGCTATGGTGAGCCCACGCTTTGCGCATGGGCCCGTTGGTAATAAGCGCATCGGCTTTTCCGATTTGAACCAGGTGTTGGGATCGTTTCCAGGGGTGACCCTGGTGCGATATGGGTATCCCCATCCGACGCTGTATGACCTCATCGGCAATATCGATTAGAATACCCTTCATTTTTCCACCTTCGTCCCACGCAAACGGCTTGCTGGTGGTCGCATAGGCAAATTTCATAACATCGTCGGCAAGCACGGGAGATGCTATGGCCAGCAGGATTAAAACGACCCAAAATTTTTCCATTGTACGTTCCCCTCACAGCGGAATCGTTTGGGGTTGAACCGTTTTCCATCGCAAAGTTGTATATTCGGTACCCACGACAGGCCGTAATCGAATTCAGCCACCAGAGTCGAAGGAAGGTGATGATCCAGTTGAGCGCCGAAATAAGTCGCCAGATAAATTGCGGCACCCACATCAGCAACCCCTAATTTTAAGAATAAGGCATGTCCGTGAAATAAGTCAACTCGTTGGCTCAACCGCTGCCGGTCCTTCTATGCATCAGCGCGTAAAAAGGTGAAGTCTCTTTGGTGCGAGCCCTTACCGCTTGGATTGATAGCCGCCTGTGAACCCCTTTTTGGAAAACACGATTTGCCACAATTGGTTTCTTCTCGATCTGAAACTGCCCGCACAGGACAGCAGATAATAGGTCCACATCCGATAAAAGCGGTCATCATACAGGTTCTTGATTTCATCCCAGTTCTGGGTGAAATTATGATGCCACGCCATCAAAGTGGTATCGTAATGGGGACCGAAGCTGTGCCAATCTTCGAGCACCAACAAGCCTTCGCCGGCAGCAGCGATCTGACGCGCCGACGGCAGCATTGAATTGGGAAAGATATACTTCACAATCCACGGATCCGCACTCTTGGCCGTAGTGTTTCTACCGATGGTGTGCAGCAGGGCCAGGCCCTCTTTTTTCAGACAGCGGTGTACCACGCGCACAAATTCCCGATAGTATCTATATCCGACGTGCTCGAACATGCCGATGGATACAATGCGATCAAAGGTGCCTTTGAGTGCACGATAGTCCTGAAGTTTTATGGTCACATCGAGCCCCCGGCATGATTGTGTCGCATACGCCTCCTGTTCGCGGGACACCGTAATCCCGAGTACGCTAACCTTGTATTTTTCAGCCGCCCATTTGGCAAAACCGCCCCAGCCGCATCCAATATCCAACACCGTCATACCCGGCTGGATGGCCAACTTTCTGCAAATCAGGTCCAATTTTTCTTCCTGAGCATCGTCGAGGGTCTTGGCTTGGTTCCAATACGCACAGGAATAATTCAGTCTTTGATCCAGCATACACTCGAAAAGTCGGTTACCGATATCATAGTGCCGTTTTCCAATATCGTATGCCTTTGACCGGCGCTGGCCGTTGATCAAGCGCCCTTTAAGGGCCGTGCCGATAACACGCGCTTTTGTTTCGACCTTCTTGTCCAGTTCGGCACGTAAAACACGCTCGAAAAATTGATCCAGGGCCTCACAATACCACCAGCCATCCATGTAGCTTTCCCCGATGTCAAGGGAATTGCCCGTTGAAACCCGATTGAAAAATTCGGTATGGACCACTTGGATGTCCCACGGCCTTGGCCCGTTAATGCGAACATCGGCTTGTGCGAGTAAACCTTCAATCAACCTTTTGGCACTCTTTTGCTTTGGCACAAATACCACTTTCAATGATCGTGGCGATGCCTGCCATGGTTTGAAGGTACTTGCCTTCGAAGAATTTCTAGAGACCCTTCGCATTTGAATTACCTCCATAATTCCGGTTGCGAAAGTTTATCCGGTGATAGAATCGGTTCGGGCCCCACCTCGCGCAGGGCCGACTCCTGGTAGGCACGGAATAGGTCCACAATAAATGCTTCCCATCCAACGGCAAGCCTGCGTGACGCCGGATCCAGCTTTTGGAACGGTGGGTCAACGGTGTATCGGGCCATACGACGGTTTAAATCCGTTAATTCGGCTTCGGGGGCACCTGCCAACAGGTCCGCCACGAACCGGTCGAAAGGGTAGAATTCCGCGGCGCGGCCCAAGTCCCGATAGACCTGCATCAAGAGCACATTGCGGGGCCCTTCCCACAATTCATTGACAGCGGCATCACGATACATCCGCGGCAAGGAGGAGAAATCTTCAATCACCCCGTGCCCACCAAAAATGCTGATGGCTTTGCGCAAGGCGTCCACGGCATCATAGGCCGCGACCAGCTTCTGGATTATGATCAACTCCCGAAGCAAAAAATGCTTGCGCCGCATCTCCAAGGATGCTTGCGCGGGCATGCCGGGATGCAGCTCACCGCCCAGGTCCTGATACAGGGCGAATACCTTGCAAGCACCCGCTAAACTGCGTTGCGCCTGGTGGACCAAATCGCGAACCTGCTGGTTGGCCAGAGCCCACGCTGCGATTTTAATGCCGAATACATCCCGGAACTCTGCATAGAGCTGGGCTTCTCGGGCGGCCCGCATCATATGCGCAACAGCGGCGATACCCACCGTAAGCCGCGACAAGGTCAATACAATACCCACCACGTTGGCGACGCCGCGATGGGTGGGGCCCACCGCATAGCACTGTGCACCATCATAGTTGATCTCGGCCGTTGGCACCTCCACCGTGCCCATTTTCCATTTGATGCGGTTGATACGAAATCCGTTTCGGATTTCCCTGGCCTTGTTTCCCGGCATCCAGGAGGGCACCACAAAGGTGCCCACCTCCTCGCTGCCGGACACTTTGGCCGTCACCACAGCGTAATCGGCATGGATCGCCGAAGTAAAAAATTTAGCGCCGTAAAGTCGATAACCATC
Source organism: Desulfobacteraceae bacterium (assembly GCA_050291605.1). GTDB lineage: Bacteria > Desulfobacterota > Desulfobacteria > Desulfobacterales > Desulfosarcinaceae > JARRKU01. Next base: position 51,397 of record JBNKKB010000090.1, read on the forward strand.
ACCATCCGGCACCGCTTCAAGCAGATTGGAGGGAATGTCCGAGCCCCCCTGAATCTCGGTGACAAATTGCGCGCCAATGCCAAAATCGCCGTCCACGCCCTCGGTGCAATGGTGCAAGATGGCTTTCACCTCCGGCCCCTGGTCATCGGGAAACCTTTTAACCAGTGCGATCAACCCCTCCGTACAGGCCATGGGACACATCACGCCGTATTCACCCAACTGATGCAACAGGTAACGCTTTAGCATGCTTTCCCATGCTGTGACCTTTGAGGAGAACAAGCCTTCGGCGAAAATTTCCTTCTCCAGTTGTACGGTCTCAGCCCCGCGCACGATACGATCCACTTGCCGGTTGTAAGCATCGTAGTGCTCTATGTACGGCGACTTTTTGGGATGACCACCGGCATCGCTCAAGGGCCGCCACCGGTAGGAGACCTTTGGCGAAAACGCCCGCAATCTGCGGTCCAGTCGTTCGAAGGGCTCTTGGGCATAATGGGCAATGGTTTTTTGCAGAAACGGATCGTCTGCATAAAAGTCGATGCTTTGAGAAGTCTGTACCAAGGCGTCGAAGGAATAGGGATTATCAGAATTGGGGAGACTCATGCCGTGCCTCCTTGGGCCAAGTTTATTGAGCCGGCTTTGACAGGAAAATCCGGTTCATTCAGGAATAAATAGAGTCCGAACAGCTTCGACCCAGCCACAGAACGCGGTAGGGGATACAACTGCAGGTGGTACGCACGGCAATCAGGCACATGACCCTGTTGCCCAACACAAATCAACACCAGGCGCGACGCCGAAAGCTTATTTCATGGTTTTGGGGTCGACCGGACAAGCCTAACTGATTATAGTTTATCGCCGATACAAAAACTTGTCAAAGCGCAAGGCCATCCACCTATCATTACCCGGGCAATATTTCGACAATACCTGACGCCCGCCTCCCCATATTTTCCGGTCACCGATGGTAATCTTCGGTAATTATTTGTAATGACAAACAATAACATTGACACCTCGCCCGCTCCGCCCCTACATACCGGAAAAGCTCTTATTCGGGTGCCAAAGCATAGGCTGCAATGGAATCCCCAAAAAAAGACCGAAAAGCAAAAAGGAGATGGGCGATGATACCAAAAATGTCGAAGATACTACCCGTGTTTCTCACGATCCTGCTGTTTGCCACGGGAGCTTGGGGTGCCTACCATCACGGGGGAGATACGGATTCGGATCTGTTCGCCTCCGTCTATCCCGAGAAGGTGGAAACCAAACTCGACAGTTGCGCCCTGTGCCACACCGGCGGTGAATATGAGAAAAAACCCGGCAAATGGGTCACCCTGGGCAGTTGTCAATGGTGCCACTACATCACCGGTTACGACGAAAATGCTGATTTTGACGCCACCTTGAACCCCTACGGACGCGACTATCGAGAAAACGGCAAAGATGCGGCGGCCCTGCAAGCCATTGAAAACTTCGATTCCGACAACGACCTTTACAGCAATGTGGATGAAATCGTTGCCAACCGCTTTCCGGGTAATGCGGATGACGATCCCAGCAAGGTGCCGGCCCCCTATCGCGTCTATTCCCGTCAGGAGCTGGAAGCCATGCCCCAACACACCCAGTTTATGCTGATGAATACGCACAAGTCAGGTGATTTTTATGCCCGATATGGCGGCGTGGCCATGGTCGACCTGCTGGAAGATGCCGGGATAAGGCCCGATGCTGAAAGTATCCAAGTGTTCGCACCGGATGGATGGTCCCAATACCACCCCCTGGATCCAGATGCGGACCCGCTGTTCTACCATGTCTACGGCCCCTATCCGGAAGCCACGTTCTACTATGACGAGGAGGCCGACGCCGCGATCAGCAGTACCGGTTGGTGCGATTACAGCGCCCCGTCCTGCACCCTTTACAGCCACGGCGATGAAATCGAAGTGGCGGGTGGCCTGCAGATGTTGCTGGCATTGACCCGCGACGGCAGCTACTTGACCGATGGGGTTTTGAACTTGGACAACAAACTGGACGGTGAAGGACCCTTCCGTGTGGTACCACCCCAAAAATCTCCCGGTCCGCCGGACCAGAGTTCAAAGGCCGAGCCGGATGATTACCTGTGGCCCTTTGACGAAGATGCAGACCACAATGCCGGTTTTGCCACCCGGTCGGCGACCATCATCAAGGTCAACCCCCTGCCTGAAGGTACCACAGACATCGACACCGCCGAAGCCGGATGGGAATATGTGGATGAAAATAAAATCGTGGTTTACGGCGCCATAGATCCGCTGCCCACCATCGTAGAAAAGATGAATGCCCTGATTATCAATATTCAAACCATGGACCCACAAAGCTTCACCCATCGCTTCAGCCGCCGAGCTATGCTGTGGCGGCTCTGCCTGGCCAAACACCTGATAGCCTGGGGTGCCCATCGCCCGGCCCGCAAAATTCTGGAATGGCAAATATTAAGACGGGTCGATGGCTGCATACTCGGGGACAAACCGGATTCCAACGACTGGATCGCCGATTGCATGGCCCAAAAACAAGTCTACTGGATGACCCATGAAATCCTCGTTCTGATGAACATGCTCAGATAGTGGAACATCAGCCGCCTACATATTGCCGGGGTGCGCCGCAATGGCACACCCCGGTGTATTATGGAACGGCATGGATTTGCGGGCCAATAATCCATATTTAAATTCCCCTCTTCTATTTTCCTTCAGCAAGAATCAAAATGTGACCTACAAAATGGGTTGCCTATTGATGCCGATTTATTATTTAATCTTGAAACATGCCCATTTTGCCGCAGTTACTTGATGGACCGGCGGCAATTTACAATGCGTCTAATTGAAATCGCACACATGATCCAGGAGCCCGCATGAGCATACACGCACAGGACACAAAACAGACCACCGCACCGATTGTTTGCCGCGGTATACGAGGCGCCACAACAGTCAGCGTAAATTCTAAACAAGCCATTCTTGATGCAACACGAGAAATGCTCTATCTCATCGTGCGCGCCAACGACGTACACGCGGATGATGTGGCCAGTGCATTTTTCACCACCACCGCTGACCTGGATGCCACCTACCCTGCTATCGCAGCGCGGCAATTGGGATGGTACGATGCAGCGTTGTTGTGCGGCCACGAGATGCAAGTGCCGGACGGATTGTCAAAGTGTATTCGGGTACTGGTCCACTGGAACACTGTTCGGTCAGCCAAAGAAATCGTGCACGTTTATTTAAAAGGTGCCCAACATTTACGCCCGGACCGAAAAGAGGTTCCTGAAATTCCCCCGGAAGAATTGGAGGCGGAAATTAAAAATATTGATATGGGTGAGTTGAATTAGGTCGATAAAATTCTAAATATCTTGAAGTTTATGAAGGCATGCTTGATCATCATCTATTTAGTAACCTAAAGCCCCTGTATCCGGTTGTCAATTGGGCAACCATTCGTCGCCCCTCATCGATCAGCGATGGTCCAGGGTTTTCCGAACCGCGATGGCCATATCGCGTCTTAGAATGGGTTTGTGGATAATGTCGCTCAGACCGTGCCGGGCGATCTTGACTTCATTCATATTTTCATCGAAGCCCGTACACAGCACAATGGGAAAGCCCGGCCTTATTTGTAAGATCTTTTCAGTCAGATCCAGGCCGGACATTTTGGGCATGGCCATATCGGTGACCACCAGGTCAAATTTGTCCGGGTTGTTTTGAAAGGCTTCCAAGGCCTCGATTGCGCTGGTTCTGGCCACGACATGGTATCCCAGCGATTTTAGCATTTTTTCCACGATATCCACAATCATGTTTTCGTCGTCGACAAACAGAATGGACTCGTTTCCCGTCGGAATCGGCTGGTCGAGGATCGCGTCGTAGCTCGTTTCAAGCTCCTGGGCCGGAATCAGTATTTCAAATGTGCTTCCCTCACCTATTTGACTGTGAGCGTAGATGGAGCCGCCGTAGCTCTTGACAATACCATGGACCACCGAAAGCCCCATGCCGGTGCCTTCTCCAATTTTTTTGGTGGTGAAAAAGGGATCAAATATCCTGTGGATGAAATGTGCATCGATGCCGTGCCCCTGATCTGAAACCGTCAACCGGATATAGTTGCCAGGATTGATATCCGGATAGTTTTTGCGATCACCTGGATATTCGATGGTGATATCCGTTAACATCACCTCGAGAAGTCCGCCTTTCTCGCGCATGGCCTGGGCGGCATTGGTGCAAAGATTCATCACGATCTGATGAAGCTGGGTGGGGTCCGCCAGGGCGGATGCCTCTGACAGAATTTTGGAGCGAATCTCGACAGAGGCCGGTATTGACGCCCTGATCAGCTTGAGTGCCTCTTTGACCGGCAGAGAGACCCGGATCGGCCTGAGTTCCTGATCTGTCTCCCGGCTGAACATCAGAATCTGATGGATCAGCTCCTTGGCCCGGCTTCCGGCTTCCATGACCTGACCCAAATAGCCGGAGACCGGCGATTGCGGATCAAGAATGGATTGCGATAATTCCGTGTAACCGGTAATGGCCGAGAGGATATTGTTGAAATCATGGGCGATGCCGCCGGCCAACTGCCCGATCGCTTCCATTTTCTGAACCTGACGCAATTGATCTTCGAGCTTTTTTCGCTCGGTGATATCCTCTTTGACGGCCACATAATGTGAGATAATATCGTCCCCATCCCTGAGCGGGGCAATGGTGGCCTGCTCCCAGAACAACTCTCCATTTTTTTTGCGATTCTGGAATTGTCCCTGCCAAACTCCGCCCGTGCTGATGGTCTTCCAAAGCCGGCGGTACTCCCCTACCGGCGTTTCACCGGATTGAAGGATTCTGGGATTTTGGCCCAGAGCTTCGGCGAAAGAATAGCCGGTGATCTTTGTGAACTCTGCATTGACGAACTCGATCTTGCCTGAAACATCGGTGATCACGATGGACACCGGACTTTGCTCAATGGCCAGGGAAAGCTTGCGGATGGACGCTTCGGCTTTCTTACGCTCGGTGATATCCTGGGATATGCCCAGCAGGTATCTCGGGTTTCCCGATTCGTCCAGGATCGGCAATTTTTTGGTATTCAGAACCCGCTCTTCACCATACCGGTTCCGAATGGTCTCCTCGGAGATATTCACAAGCGCCTTGGTATTTAAGACCACCCGGTCTTTGGCCATAAAGATATCCGCCTCCTCCCGGGGGAAAATATCGTGATCGGTTTTTCCCAGCAACTCTTTGCGCGAATACCCCACAAGCTGTTCGCCGGCCCTGTTGAACCTCACGAATTTTAATGTTTGCGCGTCCTTTACGAAGATCATGTCGGGTATGTGTTCCACGACGTTATTGAGGAACTCTTCGTTCTTGTGCGAATCGCGATAGCTCAACAGACTGCTCAGACCATCGGCCAAACGCCTGCCAATGGCTTCAAACAACCTCTTTTCCTGCACGGTCCAGACACGGGCCGAGGCGCATTGATGGATGCCGAATTGCCACGGCCTGCCGGCTTTGGGGTAAATGGCCATCGACATGAAACACTTAAAGCCGAACTTTTGCGACATATCCTCGGGCAGCGCATGCGGCGTACCCGGTCCGAAGGATACCGGACCATCCGCAGCAAGCAGAATGCGCATTGTCCCGGCAACCTGCGAGTCCATCTGCGTCTCCAGCTTCGAATGCCAGACACCGGGATATTCCGGCTTGCTACGCTCCATGGGGCAGGACCACGTTGGCGACTCAGGGTCGCAGGGATACATCAGAAAGGCCCGATCACAATCAAAAGTGGACAGTACCACGTCGAGCAGATCCTTCATCATCTCTTCAAGATCATCGGCACCGTGTATGGCCTGGTTGACCGTGTCCATGCTTTCAAAAAACTTGAGGTTGGCCAACCGTTCATGCTGCGCCCGTTTGAGCTCTGTGATGTCCAACAGGGTGCCGACAGTGCCGGCCACCCGGCCGTTGGCGTCAACAAATGTCGCTTTGTTGAAAATCACATCGTGGTGTTTACCGTCTTTGTAACGACCGTTGACTTCATAGGTCTGCACACCCGGTTGGCGAAGCAACGCCAAATCCATTTCATGGTGTTTGTCGGCGCGCTTCTTCGAAGCCACTTGGTACACGGTTTTGCCCACAATATCTTTTCTCGGCAAGCCGGTGAATGTCTCGAAAGCAGCATTGCAGCTGAGATACAAACCTTCCAGGTCTTTATAATAGACGGGAACGGGTATGGAATCGATCAATTGCTGGAGAAAATAGAGTTGTTCATTCAACCGGATGTCCGCTCTTTTGCGCTCGGTGATATCCACCAGCACGGAGATATTACCGCTGATACGGCCGTCTGCATCGTGCAAGGCAGAGGCATAGATACTGTAATCGATGGGCGTACCGTCTCGCCGCTGCCGGCGCACTTCCAAGCCGTCCAGGGTTCTTCCCTTACGGATCTGTTCCTGAATACCTTCGAACTCCTCTTGTTTTTCTTTGGGCACAGTGGGAAAAGGGCGGCCCATCACCTCTTGTGCGCTCCAGCCGAGCATCTTCTCGGCTGCCGGATTCCAAACCGAATGCACATGCCCGTCCAAGTCCATACCGATGATGGCCACAGGCGCTGCTTCGATGATCGCCCGAAGCATTTCGTTGGTTTTCACCAGGGCCCTCTCCGCCTGCCGGCGCCGACTCCGGTTGCGCGCCTCTCTAAACGCCCTTTGGACGGCCGGGGCAAGACGAGACAAATTATGCTTGAGCACATAATCGGTGGCACCCTGGGTCAACCCTTCAATGGCCGCCTCCTCGCCCATGGTGCCGGAGACAAAGACAAGCGGAACATCGGGCTGCAACTCTTTTGCCAGCCGCAGTGCAGATAGGCCGTCGTACGTGGGCAGTTTGAAATCCGCCAGGATGATGTCAAACTTGTTTTTTTGCAGGGCGCGCCTGTATTCATCCTGATCCCGGACAAGGGTGACCTGACAGGGCAAGTCCACCTCTCTAATCTTGGCCTGAATCAGTTCCGCGTCGACCTGATCATCTTCCAGGTGTAAAATGCGGACCAGGGGTTCCATCCATCAGCATTCCTTAACTAAGGGTGCGCATAAAAATTATTGGCTATCCAGCGCTTCCCGCACCTTGGCCGTCAAAGCCTGCATCGTAAACGGCTTTTGAATAAAATTGACGTGCTCGTCCAGCATGCCACGGTGCGCGATGACATCGTCTGAATATCCGGACATGAACAAGCACACGGATTCCGGGTGAAGCGTGATCAGCTGCTTGGCCAAGTCCTGGCCGTTCATCCCGGGCATAACGACATCGGTTAAGAGCAGATCAATCCGGCCGTCATGCGCCTTGGCCACATTGACGGCTTCTCCCGGTGTTGCGGCCACCAACACCCGATAACCGAATTTCTCCAGAATCAGTTTGCTCATTTCCAGAATCGCGGGCTCATCTTCCGCCACCAGGATGGTTTCATGGCCTTGCGGAACTGAAGCCGCAGGGCTTATTTTGGGTTGCTGCAGGGGCTCAATGGCATGCCTGGGCAGGAATATTTTAAAGACCGAGCCGTAGCCCGGCTCACTGTAAAGATTGATAAAGCCTTCGTTCTGCTTGACGATACCGTAGACCGTCGCCAGTCCCAGACCAGTGCCTTTGCTTCTCTCTTTGGTGGTGAAAAACGGTTCAAACAGATTGTCCCGGGTCTCCTTGTCCATACCGCAGCCGTCATCGCTCACCGCCAGCCGCACAAACTCGCCGGGGGCAAATCCCGGGTGATGCGCGCAATAGGCTGAATCGAAAATCGTCATGCCTGTCTCAATGGTGATCCTGCCGATACCCCCAATGGCGTCGCGGGCATTGGCGCACAAGTTGACCAGGATCTGGTCAATCTGGGTTGGGTCTATCTTGACCGGCCACACACCTTCCCCCGGCAGCCAAATCAGATCGATCTGCTCGCCGATCATGGTCCTCAGCATCTTGAGCATGCCTGCCACGGTTTCGTTCAGGTCAAGCCTCCGGGGAACCACCGGCTGCCTGCGGGCAAAGGCCAGTAGCTGGCTGGTCAGGTTGGCGGAGCGCACGGCGGCGCTCCGGATTTCCCGCAGTTCGTCATAAAGTTGCTGTGAAACGTCCATTTGGTCCAGGGCCAACTCCGTGTGGCCGATGATCACGCCCAGCATGTTGTTGAAATCATGAGCCACGCCACCGGCCAGGCGGCCGATGGACTCCATCTTCTGAGACTGGATCAGCTGCTCTTCCAGTTTTCTTTTTTCGGTTATGTCGTTGTAAGTCACGATAACGCGGTCCACCGAACCGCAAGCATCGACAACGGGATAGGATTTCAGTTCGTAAAGGTGTTTGGCGCCGGACGCTGCTGTGTGGGTCTGAACATCGAAATGGACGGTTCCGGTTTCGAAGGTACGCCGGACTGGGCAGTTTTCACCCGATTCGACACAAGGCCGCGCCGCACCGCGCCAAACCCCATGGCACGCCTTGCCGACCACCTGCTCCTCCGGCAATTCAACCATGTTGCCGAATGCCCTGTTCGCCGACAGGATGCGGTACTTCCGGTCGACGACAAGGAACCCCTCATCCACCGAGTCCAGAATGTTGCGCATCCATGCTTCGCTCTCAGCCAGGGCCTTCTCGGCCTGCAGGTGTTCTTTGCGGTTATGCGCCTCCTGCAAAGCTCGCTTGACGGCCGATCCCAGACGCGCCAGCTCCCCCTTGAGCACATAATCCGTCGCGCCTTGCGTCAATGCCTTGATGGCCGCCTCTTCGCCCAGGGTTCCGGAGACGAAGATATAGGGAACATCGGGACGCCGCTCCAGGGCCAGCCGCATTGCCGACATACCGTCGTATGTCGGCAGCCGGTAATCCGCCAGGATGATATCGAGCTTGTCCTGCTGCAGGGCATGCTCGAATTCATCGCGTGTCTGGACCCGGGTGATCCGGCATGCCAGGTCGGCCTCCTCTAAGCGGGTTTGAATGAGTTCCGCATCCATGGTGTCATCTTCCAAGTGCAGGATGTGGATTAAAGACGTCATCTTCTATCCTTCCGTATACGGACAAACATCCACTGACACGATTGCCCCTGTGCACTATTCGGCGACACCTGGTTGACCATCGCCCAAAACACGCCGGTTTGTTTTAAGGCATCGACGCCAAGCCAGTGGCACGCTTCCAGGTCCGACGATTCACGCGGCGCGGTCAGGACACAGGATTCAGGCGCAGGCGCTCACCCACTTTGATCTGCCTCAGGGCCTGCATGTCATCCATCCAGGGCATCTTGAGATCAAACAGGTCAGAGCCGGGCTGTCCCTTGATCAGGTTTTCCTTCGGTCCAGGTTCGGTCGCCCGCCGTACGACTAGGCGGCGCATACTCGCCAACCCGATGCCAGTGCCATCATATGTGTCGGTTTTTTGAATCAGTGCGGTTTAGTTGAAGAACAGCGACAGGATCATATAAAATCATGCACAACCGGATGCAGTTTTTCCATCTCGAAACCATCTGGAATTTGCGAACCGACCAGCAAAGCCCCCCACCCGGAGGCCATGCTGATTTTAATCGAACGAAATTAGTATAACTTAAATCATGTCCCATTTCCACCATATTACTGATGGTAAACCTATTTTAATATAGAACCAATAAAAATGCAAAAAAATAGGCAGATGGACTCGCTTTTGCGGAACACTTAAGCAGCTGTTACCTGATAGCATAGTCAACAGCATAAGTTGTGCCTTTGGGCTTGGGCGAATTGTCGCGGTACGCTATACAGCTTAAGTCAGCAGCCAGTGTGATCGCATCTGTCACAGGGCCATGTTATAACAGCCTCAAAATATGGGAAAAGAGGCCGCTATGATAAATCTTGCGATCACTGAAGATTTTCCAAAAAGCGGAAACAACAACTGCCGCCCACCTCCCTATCCGGTATCCCGGATTAGGCCTTGGCGCCGGCAGGGGGCTATTTGGGGGCGTACTTAAAAAGCTTGCGCTGCAGGGTTCTTCGGTGAATTTTAAGCTTTTTTGCTGCGGCCGAAATGTTGCCGTTGCAGTCCGAGAGCACCCGCTGGATATGCTCCCACTCCACACGGGCAAGGGAGGGCGGCTTAATTTTGTGCTCCTCCAGGTTACGATCCGCGCTGGGCTCTTTTTCGAAGGCCAGCAGGATTTCATCGATATCGGCCGGTTTGGCCAGATAAGAGACCGCCCCGAGTTTGATGGCTTCGGTGGCTGTGGAAATGGCGCCGTAACCGGTAAGGACCACAATGCGCAAAGCCGGTTGAATTTTCAGGCTGTCGCGTACCAGCAGGAGCCCGTTTTTCCCTTCCATTTTCAGATCGAAGATCGCCATATCGATTTCACGGCTCCGGATAATCCCCATGGCATCATCATAAGCGGGTGCATCGTATACAGTGTAGCCTCGTCTTTGAAAGGCTCTGGACATCCGCTCACGAAAGGCATCTTCATCATCTACAAGCAAAATGGTGCTCATTTTCACCTGCGCTTTCCTGGGTTAGGGGTAACCCACCCCAATGGTGTTGACCCGCCATCAGGTTATTCGGTTTATGGCCAAAGAGACGGTGGCGGTGGTCCCTTTTCCGGAAGTCACGTCGATCCTCACATCACCTCCGAACTGCTCGGCCATGGTCTTTGCCAGAAACAAGCCCAGCCCCATCCCTGTCGGTTTGGTACTGAAAAACGGCTCCATGGCTTGCTGCAAGACTTGCGGACTCATCCCCTGGCCGTGGTCCATGATCTCAATGACCAACTGATCACCTTTTTCAAACCATTTCATACGCACCGGGTCAGCCGCCGTTGAAGCCTCGAGAGCGTTTTTCAATAAACCCTTGAGTGTACGGCACAACGTTCTGAATCCCATGCGCAGGTGTGGTCGGTTGCAGAAAATTTCAGCCTCGATCCGTTTTCGCTCCTCCGGCGCCAGTTCCCTCAAAATCTGTGCAACGGCTTCGCCTATGGTAAAGCTTCGCTGCTCCTCACCACGCAGTTCTCCGGCCCCAGCCGACATCTGGTAGAGAATCTCCTTGCAATCGGCCACCTGTTTTTTAATCAACCGCGCATCATCAATAAGGTCACGGTCGGCTTTCTGACGCTGCAGATCATGAATCATTTCCCCGGCTGCGACGGCGGCGGTGCAAAGCGGGGTGGAGAGTTCATGGGCGGCCCCGGCGGCCAGTCCGGTCAAAGAGGCGAGCCGCTCATTGCGCAAGCGGGTCTCTTTAAGTGAGAGCAGTGTTTGATTATGGATGGCCAGGCTTTTCCGGATTCTGGAGACGAAAAAAACAATAAAGAAACTTGTTATGGCACAGGCGACCCACATACCTTTGAGATGAAGGAGCAAGGCCCCCGATGCCTCACCGGGCATGTGGCAGATGGGGGCGGACGCAGGCACAAGGGCTCCTGAAATATCACGGGTGACGGGGGGCGGCAGAAAAAGCAGGCTATAGCACGCCAGGGCATGGATGGTGACCGACCACGACCAATTGGGCGACAGGATAACGGCCGCAATAACGATATGCACAAGATAGAGAAAAGTAAAGGGGTTCATGGCCCCGCCGGTCAGATGGAGGAGCCCCGTCAGCAACAGGTTGTCGAGAATGAAGATAATAAAAATGATCTTTGAAGAAACCGATAGCCCAAGCCTGTAATGGTAATGCAGAAAACAGTTGGAGATCACTTCAGTGGAGATAATCAGGCCGAGAAAACCCAGCGGAAAGTCAATGTCGATATAGAGAGAGACAACAATAACCAGAATCGTCTGGCACATTACCTCCCCCCACCGGAGAACAAGAAACCAGGAGAGGGCGACATTGGCCTCCTCATTCTTGTCAGAGATGAAAAACGATTTTATCCGGTTTGATATCACAATTCTTTTTGGCCAAAACAGTTCGAAACAATGTATCCCTTTTATCAATATTGAACCCAACCGGCAAGTGCAACCATTGGGCATACAGCCGATCTGTGCCCGTCCCGTCACACGGAACCTCAACCGGGATCTTTTTAAATGACATGATATAACAACCCGTTGTAAATACGCAAAAATTATTAATGTTCCCGGAATGCCAATCACACCAAACTGTAATTGATCGGCACGATAAGCTCCGCCCGGATAGGCGGTGGTGGAAATGGCCCGAGTTTTTTAATGGTCTGGACCGCATTGCGATCAAGCAGGAAAAAGCCGGAACTTTCCCGTATTTGGATGTCCATGATGTTCCCCTCTTTATCCACCACGAAAGAGACGACCACTTTGCCCTGCCAGCCTTTTTTCCGGGCAACAACAGGATAAATGATCTTTTTCTGAATCGTGTTCTTGATATATTCAAAATGAGCCCTGATATACCGGGCCCGGGGGTCCATGGGGCCGCCGGCGGCGGGTCCGGCCTCCCCGGCCATCGGTTCCGGACCATCGGCAGCCGCCTGTGCTTCCGGACTCCGGTCATCCATTTGAGAATCGGCAGACATGGGTTCTGGCAGCGATGGGTCAGGTTCCTCCTTTACCTCAGCCGCAATCTTTTGGGGGGGCTCGGCGGTCTCCTTTTTAATCGCCTTGATTTCTTCCGGTGCGGGTTTTGCCGGTTTCAGCGTTTTTTTCTTTTTTATTTTGGCCGTTTTGGGCCGAATGGGCTTACTGGGCCTCTTTTTGGGAGGCTGGACAGGGGGCTTCCGTGCGACCATGCGGTTGACGGCATTTTTTGAAACCATGGAAGCGGCTTTGGGCGCTGCATGGGTGATACTGAAATCAATCACGATAGGAATTTCAGACTCCGGGACAAGCCTTGCCAAGGCCAGCGCCAAGGATAGCAGCGCGGCATGAAGGACAAAAGAAAAAGTGAATCCTGAAAAAGTATGGTTTTGTTTCATTGGGTTATCTTCTAACCACTCTCCGTCTGCAGACTGACTTTTTCAAAGCCGAGGATTTTGACCACATCCATCACATCCACAAAGATCTGCAGCGCGATGGTCCGGTCCGCTCTGACCACCACAGGCAGGCCTCTGTCCTTGGAACCCAACTGTGTCCGCAAACTTTCGAGGGATTCCGGTTTTAAATCCAGAAAAATCTGCCCATGCTTGTCAATGGAGATGGTCGTGCTTTTACACTGTTCGGCCGGTGCCGATAAAGCTTTGGGCAATTCAACCGGAATGGCCCCCACCGCAATGAAGGTGGACGTGGTCAGCACGATAGTCAAGAGCACCAGCATCACATCCACCAACGGAATCACATTGATGGAATCAAACCCGTCGTTGTCCATGTTCGATCTCCCATTGCATGAGCAGCACTTTCGCTTTTCTCTGAAGCAGGTTATAGATCACGATGGTAGGGATGGCCACCAGCAGTCCGGCTGCGGTAACTTTCAGGGCCAGGGCAAGTCCCACCATGATTTTTCCAGTATCCATAAAGCCCGTTCTCCCCATGGTATAGAAGGTCAGCATGATCCCCATTACCGTACCCAGCAGGCCGATGTAAGGGGCATTGCTGCCGATGGTGGCCACCAGATGGAGACGGCCGGACAACAGGAGTTCCAGCTCCTTTCGCTCTGAAAAATTCCCGACCTCGACTTTTCGATAGGTCAGGTAGCGCTCCACCGCAATGGCCACCGCAGCGAAACTCATACAAACCAGCAGGCCGATGATGCCGTAATCAATTGAATATTTGATAATGTTCATCTCTATCTCTCCATCAGCATGAGCTGTATTCCCATGCCGGTCATGATAATTACCGATAAGATTCTGACAGCCGGCATCAGACTTCCGGTCTCCAGGCGCAGACGATCAGCAATCATCGATAGCCCGCCGCCGATGATTAAAAGTGGCGAAAGGGCAAGCCCAAGGCCAAACATCGCACCATACCCCATGCCGGCAATGACGGTGCCTTTATCCGCCGCCAGCAGAAAAACGGCTGCAAGGGTGGGGCAGGGCAGCAGACTGCTGCTGATGCCAAGCCCAAACAGGGACACCTTTCTAATGGTTGCGCAGCCGGATGTGCCGCAGCCCAGGCGGCGCGAAAAGGGAATGCCGAGCGCAGCGGCGACAAGTATCAGGCCGGGCCATACCCCCCCCGGTCTTAAAGCGTCCGACATAAAAACCTTGCCGAAGGCGGCTGCGCAGCCGCACAAAATAGTGTAACTGGCAATCTTTCCGCAAACAAAAAGCGAGGAAGCCAGCACACCGTCGCGAAAACCCTGTCCGGTTCCCACAAGGTACGGGCCGAGATAATGAAGGCAGGAGAGGCTGCAAATGCCCGCGCCGCTGACCAGGCCCAGCAAAAAAAGCCTGGAGAACTCATGCCACATTTTCTTGGTCCCCTCTATCATCAAATGCTTCGCCGGCAAGGAGAGCCGCGCCATAAGCCACTGTCAATTGGGGAAGGTCAGGTACGCAAAGCTCACACATCAATTCATCTTCGATGGCGGCCACCAATCCCTTGTTCAATGCCGGACCGCCATCAAAAAAGACAACCTCCGCGAGCCCCAGGCGGCGGACCAGGCGGGCGACCCGCCTGGCGATTGAAAAATGGATGCCGGCTATAATTTCCTCCCTGGATTCGCCCTTTGCCAGAAGCCCTACGATTTCGGATTCGGCAAACACCGTGCACGTACTGTTGATGGTGCTGGCGGTGCCCTGCAAACGCGCGTGGTACGCTCCCAGCACATCGACTTCCACTTCAAGGTTCCGGGCGGCCATTTCAAGAAAGCGACCGGTACCGGCAGCACACTTGTCATTCATGGCAAAATTCACCACAAGCCCTTGTTCATCCAGCTGGATGACTTTAAGGTCCTGACCGCCGATATTGATGATGGTTCTGACCGTCCCGTTGCTTTTCCTATATTTTCCGGCACCAACAGCATTGGCGGTAATTTCACTGATACATTCATCGGCATCACGATAAAGTTTTCGTCCGTAACCCGTGGACACCACATAACTTATTTCGTTTCGATGAATATGCTGTTCTTCCAGCAGCTCATCAAAAGCCTGTACCGCGTTCTGGTGAAACAGGCTTCCCGTGGGGGTGATTTTGTGTGCAACGACCTGCCCTTTGCTGTTAATAATTGCGATCTTGATGGCAGTCGAGCCGATGTCAACTCCGGCAAAATATACCATACCGTTTCCTTTCGTCTATGCTGACGGGGTCAGTTTCCTCTGCTTTTTCTCTTTTTTGTCCGGATAGACTCAATAAAGGCTTCAACCCTTGTGGACAACTGCCCGGTATCTTCAGGACTGTAATCGGTCTCCACGTAGAGCATGGATACTCCTTTTTCCATCAACGCATCGGCAATGGCTTTGTGTTCCATTTCATAGGGCATACACCCGGAATAGGCCTGATAGACGACACCGTCAATCTGCGCATGCGCCACCATGTCCATAAGTTTGCGCTGCCGATTGGTATTGGGTGTAAAGCAGGGGCATGTGCTGGCTTTCAGATATCGGTCTGCCACCGCCGGAATCATGTCATACAGCGCCGGTTCATCATAGGTCACCGCATCGTACAAAAGTCTTGTGGATGAACACACCTCGTCGGCAACGATTGGGGCTCCGGATTCCTCCACCAACAAAGGAACCTTGAGGTTCGGAAAAATGGGGGGCGATCCGGTTAGCAAAATCCGAGGCGCCTTGGAAGACCCCACACCTATTGCACGATGTGATTGCGTGCCAAGTTCATCATTCAGGGCTTTGACCGCTTTCGTCCAATCCTCGATCTTATCGATAAAGTACGTGTTATTCACCAACAGCACTTCCGAGCCGGATATGACCGGGGGGGTGTGTTGTCTCAACTTGTCCAGTTCCCTGAATTGTTTTGAAGCGGCGCCAACCTTTGCAATGGCCTGCAACAGACGGGAGACGGTGATCCGTGTGCCTGATATTTTTTCCAAAGAGCGGGCGAAATGATTTACCGATTCATGCCAATAGTGGCGGCCATGTTCCGAATGAACGTTCGAGGGCAATTCCAGTAGGATTACTTCATAGCCCATGGATTGGAGCATTTCTGAAGATTTCTTTTTCTGATCGCAGGTCGATGGCATCACAATGGCGCTTATTTTTTTTTGAAGGAGAGCGCGATTGGCGGATAGCAGGCCCATGGTGGCCTTGACCACGGGACACGACTTTGCCGGCATAAACTCGGCGCCGGCCTGATCACAGGAAGAAGCGCCGCAACACAGTCGCATGGGAACGCCGCCGACGGCATAAATCAGTTCATCGGGTACCATAACGCACAGGGTGCCGATAATCGGTTTATCGAATTTGGCCTGAAACCCTTCCTGATAAAAGGTTTTCAAAGCATCCGTAAAATAGCCCATGGCGGCAGGTCGGTTATGGGTGCCCAACGGAAAATGCTTAAGCACATTTTTCACTTCCCTGGCCAAATGAAGGTCGATTATTTTCTGAACTTTTTCTTCTCTATTTAATGTCATCTGGGTTGATATCATTTGGGTCTTTATTCTCCATTCGCTTGAAAAAACCGTCGGCGGTCGACTCGAACACCGGGATGCCGACGAACTTCAGACTCAGGCATTTGTCTTCAGGGCAGGCTGAAACGCATTTCAGGCACATCATACAGTCGTCCTGGACAATATTTTTGCTCTCGGTATCATCGGCAATTTCACGGATACCCACATCGCAAACACGATAGCAGTTTCCGCAGCGCGTACAGCTCTCTCCCTTCTTGCTCAGTCTCAACAGGGCCGCCTTGTGAAAGATATAATGAAATGCGCTCATGGGGCAGAACAGGCAGAAAAATCGCTTTTTGAAAAAAGCGCCCGTAATAAATACTCCGGTGATGGCCATGCCCAGGGCCGTGAAAACAAGTTTGGTTTTAGAACTGAAATCAATCACCAGTTGAGAAAAATCTCCGGAAAAAACCGGCAGCAGGGTCCGGCCGGGACAGATCATGCAAAACGGTACTGAAAAATCATGGTTGAGCCTGGGCAGGCCGAAGACGGAATTGCTCATGCCCAGCGGGATAAGGATCATCAGTGCCAGCAGGACATATTTGATCTTGTTCAGTTTTTTGAAGGACACGGCTGAATACTCGCTGTACCGGATTCTGATCTTTTTTCTGAGTTTGGTGATCCAGTCCTGCAACGTTCCCAAAGGGCAGGCGAATCCGCACCAGGCCTTATTGAACAGAAGAAAAAAGCCGACAAAGGTGAGCAGGCCCATGAGCAGACCGATCCCCCTGCCGGTGATCAGCTGTTTAAGCGGCATGTGGACCTGATGCTGAAATCCCATCAGGTAGCAGGAGCCGCCGTTGGTCCTGTTGAAAACGCAGGCGAAGGTCGGCAGCCGGTCCCCGATATTAATGGCAAACCAGCCACCATATATGAGCAGCAGAAATGCGCCGATCTGGAACCAGAATCGAAAGCGGTCGATATCCGCAGCGTCAATCCAGTTTCTGATTCTTTTCATCAAACTCAACCCTTTGATAAGGCTTTTTGCGCCGTTCACGAAAATAGAAGACGCCTAATCCGCTGAAAACTGATGCAATAAAAGCGATGATGAGCCCGTTTCGATAGGATACATACTCCTGCCGGGCCGGATAATAGCGCCATGCAAAAGTGGTGCTCATACGGACACCGTCGTAATTTTCTCCTTCGAACCGGCCGGATGCTTCGGTTTCGTAACGGGCCGTCAATTTGAACCTGCCGCGCTTGGAGCGATTGAATGCATGCCATGACACCGGATAGTAGTCCCTAACCAACTGGAAGGCCCCGATGCCTTCCTCATTGGTGATGAGTTTTTTCTGCCAGCCTTTTTCCGACGCCACCCATACGGAAGCGCCACCGGCAGGTTTTCCGAAGGAGAAAACCCTGAAAGTGATTGTGTCCCCGGACATCACGCTGGAGTGAAAATTCTTATCCCAGAGATGGTCAACCACAATTTCCAGCGGTGCCTGATTCAACTTATTGGACTGCAACCGGGCGGGATTGAATCGGTGATCATGCCCCCAGCCGCAGTTGTGATGAATGGTCAGCCACTTCGCCGTTTTCAGGACCAGATTCTTTTGTTCGATATACCGATCGATCAGGTAGACATAGTTCGCGCCGTGGGCCGGCCCCTCACCGAGCGGTGTCTTGATGGAAACACTGACGTCATGACCCTTTCGATCAATAGCGACGCGCTCGTATTCACCCTCGGGCCGCATGACAAAGGCCTCGGCGTTTTCAGTGATGCCGCAAGTATTGAGCCAGTAGGTCCGCACCGGTTTGGGTCGATGCTCCGATTCATGGCCGCCATGTGCACCGGCATGATGGCTGTTGCCTGACCCGGTTAAACGATTTTTACCACCGGGCTTGCCGGCAGGTTGGTGCGACATTCCCATGTGCGACATTCGCGGGGCCGTGGAAAACCAGAGTGCATCCATGTCCGCAGGTGCACTGCCTTGATCCGCCTGGAGCGTCGCCGCAGCCACCGGCAGAACCGCCCATGCAAGGCAAAAAAGTATCTGCTTCTTCATTCGATTTCCCATCATTTAAAAACCGTTAAAACGAATAGGTAAACCGTGCCATCACAGACCGGGGTGCGGCAGGGGTAAAATCTTTTTCACCGCTGGTATCCTTGGTGACCTCCACGGCGTATCGTTTATCAAAGAGGTTGTCCACGAGCAGGCTGAAGTCATATTTGCCTTTTTCAAAACCAAGCATGAAATTCGTTACAAATTCATACCCTTCGTATTTCTCGGTATTGGCATTGTCCATGTAATAGGCGCCCCAGGTAAACGTCTGGATGCGCGACTTGAATCCGGAAGCATGGCGGTATGAAGCCGACAGGGAGTATTGGTGTTCGGGCACATAGGGCAGCCGGTTGCCGCTTCTGTCGATCTCGTTGACAATTGCGCCGGACCGAACCGTCTCTGAAAATTCTTCAAATTTATAGTCCGAATACGCATAGGACGCGCCGATGTCAAAACCTTGCCCCAGGGTGAAGGTGCCCGAGAACTCCAGGCCCTGCTTTGTGGTTTCCCCGGCATTGGCATATTCGGTCTGATTTTCATTTAAAATTTTAATGACTTCGTTTTTCACCGGGGAGTAATAATACGATGTATCAAAAGACCATTTTTCACCTCTGCCTTTAAAACCGATCTCATAACTGGTGGTTTCAACCAACTCCAGGTCCGGATTGTCGTTGATCTCACCCTCGCTGGGCGAGTGAACACCGGTAGAGGCCGAAGCAAACATATGCAGTCCCGGGGTCAGTTCATAGTTGACTCCGATCCTGGGACTGAAGGCAGAATAGCTCTTGCTGACGTCACTGGCGCCGGCGGTATCCACATAACCGCCCGTGGACCAGCTGTACTCGGATATCCAGTCGCTTTTGATCTTGAAATCGATGATATCCACCCGGGCACCGATATCCACCATGGTCTTGGCGGTGGGCCGGAATGATTCTTGTGCGTAGACGCCATAGAGCAAGGCTTCCCGTGTCTGGGTTTCCATATGATCGCCCACCGCATCGGACAACACCTCGTCAATTCTATCATACGGCGGCCGCGGTCCCGGAGGATCTATGGTTGTGGTGGCAAGGTCGGCATATTTGTAATAGTCCGTCTTCTGGTCATCCAAACGGGCCGTCGCACCTGTGGTCAGGGTGGCTTGATTTCCGAAAAGCGTGTGTTTGTAGTTGAGTTGAAGATCCGCACCCATTATCCAGGTTTCGGCATCGTTGATCCTGCCGGTCACCGGATGGTGGTGTTCCCAATAATTGACATAGGCCAGGGGGATGAATTCTAAATTGCCGAGCTCTTTGGTAATTTTGGTGCTGAAAAAATACGAATCCGAGTAGCGCCCTGAATATTGCCAGGGACCGGCGGTCTCTTCGGCCTTTCCGCTATCCAGATATTCCTGGAACATGGTCTCGTCCAGGTTTCCGGGCAGTTGCAGGTCGGCCTTGGAATAGCTGAAATGATTCTCCCAGGCGGTCCCGTCATTCAAAACGACATAAGGCTTGAGACTCACCTGGGTGGTCTCGAATTCATTCCGGCGCCGCCACGAATTTTCACTCTGCCGCCTGGATGCGCTGCCGGTGTAGTATACTTTTTCGGCAACACTGTCGGCATAGGAGAGATGAAAATTGTAAACACCCTGTTCCCCTGCCCCGAGCTTCAGGGTGCCGCCGCTTTGCTCCAACGGATTCTTGGAAATGATGTTGATCACACCGCCTGCGGCATTTGCGCCCCACAGGGTGGAGTTGGGACCTTTCACCACTTCAATTCGCTCGATCTGCTGCGTATCGATCATATCCAGCCGGGTGAAACCGTCAGGATCGGTCACCGGTATGCCGTCGCGCAGCACCATGATCTCCCGGACACCGTAGGGGGCCTTGAGCCCGGCACCGCGGATGATTAACCTCGAGTCGTACCCCTGGTTGGTGGATTCAACCAGTACGCCCGGGGTCCCGGCAAGCGCCTCTTTGACGTTAAACATCTTGGTATCGTCAATTTGTTCCTCGGAAATCACAGCAATGCTGGCCGGAACTTCCGCTGTTTTTCTTTCTATTCTGGTTGCAGTCACACTGACTTCATCCAGTTCTCCCGTCACCTTCTCCTCCGCCATAACTTTCACCGGCAACACCATCAGCAACCCGCACAGTATATAGAACAATTTCATTCTCTGCTTCCTTTTAAGTTTTCTTCCAGTCTATAGCCAATTATCTTAATCGCCATACCGCAACAGTCCGGGAACCCTACCACACTCACCCATGCATTGGAATGTGGCAATTTGTCGCACGTAGATGAAAATGCGCCCGTCAAAATAGCAACTGGCTGACGTTACAGATAGTAGACAAGAGAAGAGAGTAAAAAAAAATTTGCAGTACTTAAGTGCGACAATTTGCCGCATTGCCAAAGGGTGTTTATCCTGATAAAGTAAACTCGTTTAAATTGATTCTAACTCAGTCAAAAAATCTTACGCATTCATTTCAAATCAACGCTCCAGGGGGGAAAGTTATGTTTGAAAAAAACATTGGCCGAACAACCCGGCTGCTCGCCATAAGTTCTATTTTCGTGATTGTAATCCTGGCGCTTTGCGCCGTAGGCGTATTTGCACAGGCGGATGCACACAAGCACCAGGCAGCCAAGGGCAAAACGGCGGCAGTCGAACATCCCATGAAAAACCCGAAGATGTACTCCAAAGTGAAACTATGCAGCAACTGCGGCATGATGATCAATATGTGGGCCAGAACACGGCATGTGTGCAAACATCCGGAGGGTGATTTTACTTCATGCTCCATTCGCTGCGTGGCCGACATAGAAAAAAACAGCGGGCAACCGGCCACAGACGTACAAGTCGCCCTCTACATGCATCCGGAAAAGTTAATCCCAGCCGACAAGGCCGCCTACGTCCTTGGATCAAGCGCCAAAGGGACGATGACCATGCGCTCCAAAATCGCGTTCGAAAGCAAAGAAAAAGCCGAACAGTTTGCAGCCACCCATGGCGGTGAAGTGACCGATTATGCGGGTGCCTTGAAGGCGGCCGCCATGGAGTTGCCCAAATCGGCACCGATGATCGATAAAAAGCGCAAGCGAACCGGCAAGATCAAATCGGTAACCGGCGATACCCGATGTGTGGTGTGCAATATGAAAGTGGCCGAATATCCTGCGCACGATTGTCAAATTTTAAGAAAAGACAACAGTTCCATCCATTTCTGTTCCACCCAATGCCTGATCAATTATAACGCGGACCCGGCCCAATATGTGAAGCAGCCGATACCGTCAAAAATGACCTGGGCCAAAGTCTATCCGAACGGCGGTTACGAAAGCGCCATCGGCCTGTATTATGTGGTGGGATCAAAACTTCACGGCCCCATGGGAAGAGAGGCCATTCCATTCCGCTCGAAAATTGCCGCCGAAGATCTGGTTTCAAAACAGGGCGGGAAAATTGTCCGTTATAATGAACTGGCGCCGCAGATGGTGGCCAATCAGTAAACCCCATTGTTGGCAACCAGCAACCACCTCCGGCCGGAGGACTTCAGAGCCTCCCGCTGCGAACCAGCGGGATAAAAACGCGGTCCAGGGTGCCACCGTTCACCAAACCCTTGGCAACGACGGATCTGGAGTCCTCCGGAATTCTAGAAATATTCTGCCATGGTAAAGCTTGAAAAAACGATGGGCCAGGAGCTGATCACTGTAAATATGGTGATCAGCACCATTGAAATGATCGCCCATCTTCGCTGCGCCTTGGCGATGATCTGAGTCAGGGAGGCGATTTTTTTAAGTGGTTCAAAAATTCCCACCAACAGCCCTGACAATACCCCGCTGAACAAACAAATATAGAGCGGGTAGCCGATAAAGTGATACCCTCTCTGGAGCATATCAAATGGGCAGTGGTGGGTGGGAATCTCATAAAAATATAACGAAATAAAAGCGATGATGGATGCGATGGCCACAACGAAAAAAAGCGCCGCCATGCATCCCATCGCATAGCGGAAAAAACTCCTGCCCGTACGCACAACCGCCACGCCATTGATCAAAAACAGGCCCATCGATGCGTAAAAAAAGACCATCGTCGGCTTGAGCGGCAGGGTCGACAAACCGCTCGCCACCCCGCTGCCCTCTGCGCTGAACAGGGCGCCGCAACAGGAAGTAATCACATTCGGTTCGAGATCGACAAAATACTCCCAGCTAAGATAGGCATCCATGGCGATGAAGGGCGCTATCGCCAACAGCATGTAATATTTCATGCGCACCAACGGGTAATCCTCCGCCCGCTGGTCAACGATATTAACGGCGATCCAGACGGCCCCCAAAAAAAAGGAAACAATCTTGGCATACAATACATACCAGCCCACAGGATTTGCATTGAGAGAGCCGGTGGCGCACATGGCGCCGATGAAAATCGGGTGGATATCGTCGACGGTATAGACGAAAAGTAAAGCCGAAAGGATCTCAAATCCCAACACATAGTTCATGATCGTCGAGATCAGGTATGTTTTTCTTTCAAGTCTGAGCTGCTCCGGGGAGCTGGAGCGGATATCCCATCTTCTCACGATCTTTATACCGAGCACGGAGGCATAAAGCATCATCGCCACGACCCCCACAGCCCCCATGACGAGCGCCAACACGCCGGGATGGAGAATCATCGCGCCGGCTCCCTTGTCTGCTGAACCATTCCGTCGCGCATCTCGATGATTCTGTGGACAAATGAACTTTCATAAACCAGAGGATCATGGGTGCCGATGATGACCACCTTGCCTTCGGCGTTCATCTTTTGCAGGATCTCCAACAGCTCCTCGGAGAGTTTGGTGTCGAGATGGGCGGTGGGTTCATCGGCCAGAATGATCTCCGGCTGGTTGATCAGGGCCCTGGCGATAGCCACCCGCTGCTGTTCGCCGCCCGAAAGGCGCTGGATTTTGACGTTCTTTTTATTTAATATATTGAGATCATCCAGGAGGCGCTCTGCACGCAATTTTATCTCGCGCACACCGGTATCCAACGGGAAAAGGGGCAACATCACATTCTCAATGGCGCTGATCCCCTTGATCAGGTTAAATTGCTGAAAGATAAAGCCGAAGGTCTTGCGCCGGATTTGCGCTAAAAATCGTTCAGGCAGCTTGGCGACATCCTTGTCGTTGAGGGTGATGCTTCCCACCGTGGGCCGGGACATGCACCCGAGAAGGCTCAACAGCGTGGTCTTGCCGGAGCCGCTGGGGCCTTTGAGCACGGCAACCTCGGCCCGGTTAATGGTCAGGGTCACATCCGTGACGGCCTTGATCTCGTCGGCCCTTCCGGGATTAAACACCTTGGAGACCTGGTTCGTTTTAATAACCGCTTGCATCGTCATCGATTCCCTATCCCCTCATCACGGCATCGGGGTCTGTAATTGCCGCCTTCCATGAGGGTATGATCGTACTGGCCACATAGGGTAGAACCGTTAGAAACAGCAGGATGAATATCTGCTGCATATTGACATGGGGCATCAGTCTGAAAGTCGGAAATACCACCGACCACCCTTTCAGGGCCGGCGCCAGAAAGGATCCCCCGAAATAAAAGATATGCAGATAGGCGAAAATGATTCCGGTCAAATAGGATGTCAGCGAAATCACCGCCCCCTCCCAGAATTTCAGTTCAAGGATGTTCCCCGTTTCCCAGCCGATGGCTTTGAGAATGCCGATCTCCTGCCGCTCCTCGGCGCTCAACCCGGTGGCCTTGTCCCAAGCCAGAATGCAAAAGGCCACCAGCGCCCCGAGAAACATGGTCAGCACCATGCCGCTGCGCCAATTAAAAACGGTGTCATACGTCCGGATAATTTCGCTCTTCATTATCGGCCGGGTATCGGGCAACAAGTGCTGAATCGTACGGGCGACCACCGGCGTCTCCGTCTCGTTGAAGACCTCCACCATAATGTCGGTGGCCTTTCCCTCCGGCATATTAAAAAGCTTGATAATATCATCATGAAAAAGAACGACCAGGTCGTTGGTCAGCAGTTCCGAATCAGCGCTGAACACACCGGTGACTTCAAAAATGGAGAAGGCCCCCTGACCATCGGTCAGGACTAAATCCTGGCCAATCCCGGTCATCCGGGCCATCGCCACCCCTTTTCCGATGGCGCATTCCCCGGTATCGATGGGCATATCTCCTTCGAGCAGGGTGAGGCCTTCAATCTCTCGATCCACCCCAATCAGGGTATAGTTCCCGCCGGTCAGCGAATCGTAATAGTATCCCCAATATCGCGGATTGACCTTGCCGATTCCGGGAATCTTCTTGATGATCTTTATGTATTCGGTGGGAATAAGGTCATGTCTCCCACCCGCCACCTTCTGGACAATGAGCTGCGGCGCCTCGACCAGGACGTCCATTGCTTCAGTCTGCAACGAATGGGTCAGAAACAAGACAGAAGATAAAATGGTAATGACAAAACTAAAGACTGCGATCAAAGCCAGGTTTTTGTATTTTCTCCTCCAAAGGGAGGAGAGCGCGTATTCAAGTATTTTCCTGTGGCGTTGCATGCGATTTCACTACTTTTTCTTAAATTCAAGCCGCGTGGTGGCTTTTATCCTGGCCGGGGCCAGGATCGAACCGGCCGGAAAGTGTTCGATGGCGGAAGGAAAATCCTGAAACGGGGTAAACCGGTCTGCCTGGGATGGATTTCGGGTGTAGCGCGCCTCGGTCCAGAGAGCGAAATCGGTCAGCATCAACCGGTCAACCATCATTTGCCTGGCCGCCCTTTGGGGTTGCTGCGCCCGGATGCCCACCTGTCCCGACAGCAACAGGATCGAGAAGACCGCTATCTCCAGCAGGATAAACCCTGCGAATATTTTATGTTTCATTTGGGAATATCGGCCGCGTGAATCTCATTAAAACGAAACACCTTTTTACCGCCGTGACCGACCATGAATATCTTGGCCGCCTCCTCTCCTTCCACGGGGATAAACTCGTGGCCCATAGGCCCCAGGACATCACTGCCGACAATAAACAAGACATCCGCCGCTTTTTTTACCTTCAGCGTATAATACTCGGTCACATAAATTTCGGCGACGTCGTCCCGGCTCTTTCTCTTTGTATACTTCTCCATATTAAAGTAGTATTTGAACATGTCCTTGCAGCCGTCAAAAAGGGCGTAGCTGCCATCCTTAAACAGGATCTCGGCAACCCATTTCTGATATTTATAGACAAACATGCCGCATACCGGACACTTGTCTTTGGGGGTCGGGGCGACAAATTCATTTGCCGATGCCATTCCCGGCAGGAAAGTGGCGCTGAGAAGTAAAACAAATACTAGCTGGCACATTTTCTTTTGCATGGATTCCTCCTGCCCAAGCGGGTTGTCGCCAATCGAGTGGGGCAAAGGCTGCGCATTAACTTAGAATCGATAAAAACGGCTTTTCCCTAACAAAAGGGCCGCGGGTTGTCAATGTGGCAAATTGCCGCATCCCAATGCTTTGGGGTTGTAGTAGCGTATGGTTACACTACCAGAAATTCTGCGCCCTGCGCGTCCGGAACGGCGCCTGAAAATAGGTACAATTTATTCCCTGTACCATTTCCAAATAAGTCTCTTCCAGGAGCATTGCAGATATGAACGCCGCATCCTTATAAATTTCCCACCCTCACCAGAAAAAGGACCCCCATCGCGATCATCACCAGAGCCGACAGCTTATAAAGCCTTGCCCTCATTTTTATGCCGATAACATTCACTAGCTTGCCGAACAGCACCAATGCCGGCAGGGTGCCCAGACCGAACAGCAACATCATCAGCATGCCTTTGAGTCCGCCGATAACAGGGTTCTGTGCCTCCATTGCCGCCCGCGCGGTGGTGATCAGGGCGGTGTAAACGAGTCCGCAGGGGATTAGGCCCGTGGCCATACCCATCGGATAGAACGCGCCGTTCGGCAGATTGCCGCTAAAAATACTCCGCATTTTATTGACAAAAAATGTCGCGGGCGCCGACAGCGTTGGGTCTGTGCGCCTGGTTAACCATGCCAGAGGAAGCCATCCGGCCAGTCCGAGCCCCATCAGGATGATGACAATGCCGGCGAAAATCATGATGCCTTTTTGAAAATCCTCAATATACGCCACCGTGGTGAGAAATGACCCGCTCACCCCCATGATGCCGCCTAAAACGGTATATGTGGTGACCCGACCATAGTTGAATAAAAAATGGGCCAGCAGCCCCCTGTTTGTAATGGCGACACAATAGGATGCAACGATGGGGCCGCACATGCCGATACAGTGACCGAATCCGCCGAGAAGGCCGGAGGTGAACATCAGAACATAGATCGATTGGCTAGTGAACATTAAAGAAAAAATTACCTACCACCTGATTGTCGACGATAACCCGTGCTTGCCACAATGTCCGACCGGTGGTACAGGTCGGAATGATGCTCTGCCCCTCATAGACGCCGGGGTTGCTTTTTTTCATGGTGACCTGATTAAACCCCATAATCATATTGGGCATCGACAAATCAACAATAACGGCCTGGGGCTCTCCAAAATCCTGCAGCTCAACCCGAAAAGAGAGAAGTTCCATCACCCGCACCGGTTGGGGAGTGATGGAAAACCGGACCCTGTCATTCGGCGTGGGCACCACATCATCCTCAGGTGACACAACCGGCGCCGGATCTGCGACAAAAAGCGTCGTTAATCTACCGGACTGGAGTACCAGGGCGCATAAAAGCACAGTGGCAAGGGCAAAAAATATCAGTAGAAACTGTGACATGCCATGACCCGTTTTCAAGATAATCCCGTCCCGGCAATCACGATGGTGCTGCGCAGTAAAAAGGTTGGCGCATTGTACCCATTGTAACCCTTATGCCGGCAATACCGGCATGATCATACGCACACCGACGGCTACTGCCAGAGGAAAAAAACTCAAGATAAATGAAATCCATGAAACCAGGCGGCCTTTAACGTAGGTCAAGCCGAACCGAAACCACGGGGCGGAGGCGGAACACATAAGGATGCAAAACATCTCAACCATGAAATTTGAAGTGCTGACTTCATCACCGACACCAAACTCACGCAACAGATACCAAAGCGGTACGCCGAGATAAGGATAGCAGTAATCCCACCAGATAATCTTTCTTCTCTTGCGACTGAACATGATCGGCAGGATCATGGAGATCGTAATCACCGTCAGAATGGCGATGATATCGAAGGTTTTTTGAAAAAGAAACACTTTTGGCTCCTCTGTCACGGATATTCCGCTGCCTGGTATTCACACAGGCAGACTGGCGGACATTTAATCCGGCAAAGTGGAAGTTGTCAACCGTAAAAGGAGCGCCGTCGCCATGGGCGCCAAGGTCAGCGCAAACGAAAGGATAGGCGCAATCTTTGATTTCATATACACGATTCCAAAGCGCGCCCAGGGAACGGTGATCGAAACCATCAGCACCCCGAACATCTCCAGAAGAAAATTATTATTGCTGATATCACTGCCCACATGAAACCAGGATAGAACAAACCAGAGCAGCGGTCCAAGAATCGGAAATGCGTAATCCCACCACGTGATTTTAATTTTTCCTTTGCTGAACAGCAGCGGCGTTACAGCGGACACAACAATGATCGACAGGATGAAAACAATATATCCCGGTACCTTCATAATCTCTTCAACTTTCAGGAGCTCTTGCACGGTCATGATAATTTCCTCGCTTAAATTACAAATTTTTCTGGAAACATTACCTAATTCTTGTTAGGGTAACCCTCGTTACAAAAAAGCACGTTATCAACACTATGGAGTCAGCAAAATGAGCATCGCACTTAACGAGCTTACGATCTCCTTCATCGTCCTTTACATGATGCTGTCCGGCGTGTCGATGGTGCCGCCGGTTATCACCAAAACACGCTATTGGGTGACTTGGTGGGACTATGTCTATCCCTTTGTCGGCATGCCGCTCTGGTTTTTCCTCTGGTTTCTCCTCTCGTGGCTCAAGATGGGGCCGGGCGTCTCCACCACCAACTTTGCTTTTGAGGTTTTTTGTATATTGATTTTGTCGGTAACGGCTCCCTGGATGCGCTATTATCTCGCTTTTGCCAAGTCAAAGGCAAGCCGGGTTATCTCATTGAGCCTTACTTTTGTGCCCATCATTGTCACGGTTTTATTCCGCTTTTATATGCCGCTTCTACCTGAATAAGCGAAATTTAAAAGCTCATTATTGCTTGGGTGCATTGATAAATGGGAAAGATGGCGGCAAAGGCGGCCACCACGAGCATCAGGATTTTAAACCGCTTCATTTCCCGTTGTTTTTTATCGTTATCCATCACTTAAGCTTCCCAAATCCATAACTGAACAACTTGTCCTTTTTACCCAGCTCATGGGTGCAGGCGGTGATGCATTCGCCGCAAGCCACACATTTGGGGTCTACTTTTTTCACCATGGTCCGGGGTCGTATTCCCATAAAACAGACAGTTTCGCAGCTTTTGCAGTTCGTACAGAGCTTGGCCCGTTTGCGGTCAAACCTGACCCGGAAGGAAAAGGGGCTGGCCACGGCGGGAACCATCTGAAATATGGCACCGAGACAGATATAACTGCAGAAAAGCCGCCGCAGGAAAGTGTACGCGATAAAAATCACGGTGGCGTTAGCTAAAGCCGCCGTCATCAGAAAAGGCGTGAATTTAAGCGTGGTCACCTGCCGGAGAATGTCCGCGGGTCTGGTAAAATAGGCCGACAGAAACACGCCGATCGTCAGCAGACAGGCCACAAGCAACTGAACCGTAAGCAGGCCGCGGATTATGTCCCACCCCCCGTTGACGATGCGTTTGATGTTTCGCGCAAAAAAATCACCCGCCTCCAACATCATTCCCATAGGACAGGCCCAGCCGCATGCCAATCGACCCAGCACGAGCCCCCAGAGCGGAACGGTAAGGAGCAGGAACCAAGCCGGCAGCACAGCCTTGAAAACAAAGCTCACGGCGTCACCGCCGGCACCCGAGATATAATCGCCCCTGGGCGCAAATGACCATAATTGCCGAAAAAGATATAGCTCTAAATTGTTAACATCGAACCGGAAGATATCAAAGATAGGAATGGCGAACAATAAAACAAAGCTAAGGATCTGGGTGGTTCGTCTCGCTGTTTGGAAAGTCATGGCTGTTTCTTTTGCTGATGTTTTTAAATTAACTGCGATTTAGTTATGCGCTTATGCGCATAACTTAGAAAAATAACACACTATTTCATAAACTACAAGTACCCTAAACGGTCGCGCCATTATGGTTCTCCACCGGTTTCACTTTACCGTCCAGGCCGGTTACCGGACAACTTCCACCCTTACCACTGCAGGAAGCCTGAAGGATATGAGCAATCCGCAGAGCAAAAACGATCAAAATGAGAGCCAAAAGAAATACAATCAAGTATTCTAATTTCGATTTCTTCTTCTTCACCTTTTCCATCTATTAAAGCCCCCGTAAGGTGTTTCCAATAACCATCAGACTGGAAAGGATCATGGCCATGACCGCAAAAAGTGGTGTAATGAAGCCGGTCACCGCCAGGCATATGCCGATCAAGTTATACGAGAAGGCCCATATAAAATTGACCGCCACTTTTGCCCGCACCTTCCTTGACAGATGGATCAGAAATGGAATCATCCTCAAGTCGTCACCCAGCAGGTTGACCTTGGCCGAATCCCGGGTGAGCTCTGTGCCGCAACCCATGGCGATGCCGATATGGGCCGCTTCCAGGGCCGGGGCATCATTAACGCCGTCACCCACCATGGCTGTGATTTTATCTTTCTCTTCAGCACGTATCTCTTTGGCTTTGTCTGCAGGAAAAAGCCGCCATTTGATCAGGTCCGGCTTGAGCCTGTTCGTGATGCCGAGTGCACCCTTTTCATCGTCCCCGGTAAGGATCACCGTCCGGATACCCAGTGTTTTAAGGGCTTCCAGCGCCTCGGCTGCGCCTTCTCTTATGGCTTGGCTGAAGATGAAAGCGCCGGCCACTGCTTCACCTTCTTCCAGCAGGAAGGCCATGCCGGAGCTTTCGCCCTCCGGGGCCTCTTTTTTCAGCAGCGCCCCGTCCTTGTCTTGCGCCAGAGACGTTATCCAGCGCCTTGAGCCCAGGTAATAATGTTTACCGTCTACCAAACCCTCGATGCCTAAGCCGGGCAAGTTCTTTATTTCAACCGCCTCCAACGGCTTTATGCCTCGTCTGTCCGCCTCTTCCACCAGGGATTTAGCCAAGGGATGAGTGGAGTGCGAATCAAGGGCCGCGGCAATGGCCAGCAGCTCATCTTCGGCGCGCCCTGCTCCGCTAATAATCGCGGTGATGGCCGGGGTGTCGGTGGTCAACGTGCCGGTCTTGTCAAAAAAGACGGTTTTGACTTTGGCAAGCCCTTCCAGGATATCTGCGCCCATGATGATGGCACCCTTTGCGGCGGCCACACCTAGACCGCGCCAAATGGCCATGGGTGCGGCAATTCCGAAAGCGCAGGGGCAGGATATAAGCAAGACGGCCAGCATACGCATGATCCCGGTGGAAGGTTCACCTTGGTAGGCCCAGTAGGAAAAAACCGCCATGCCGATGGTTACGATCACCGGAATAAACATGGCCGCCAGACGGTCGCTGATCCGGTTGATGGCCGAGGGATTGGACCTGATTTTCTCCATCAACCTTTCAATTTTCTTGACCAGAAACTCTTCGGTCGGTTTCCGGATTTCCAGGATAAAGGTGCCATCCAGGTTGATGGAACCGGCAAAAACCTCCATCGTTTCTTTTTTCAGCACCGGTTTGGATTCGCCGCTTAGAAACGACTCGTCCACAGAGCCTTCCCCCGAGACCACCACACCGTCGAGGGGTATGCGCTCGCCCGGCCGCAGCAGGACCTGATCGCCAATCGTGATATCGTCTGCGCTGACATTTTCTTTGGCATTGTCCGGCAAAAGCCGAATCACCTGGCTGGGAACCAGGGAAGATAACCCCTTAATCGATTCTGAAGCGCGCCATTTTGCCTTGGAGTCAATATAGCGACCCAAGGTAAAGAGGGTCAGGATCATGGTGGCGGTCTCAAAATAGACCTCACCCACACCTGCAAGGGTAGATTTTACCGATATGGCAAAGGCGGCCGTAGCGCCGATTAAAATTAGAAGTTCGGTGCCGACTTCCCGGGCCCTAAGGGATTCGATGGATGATTTTGCTATGGGTATGCCCAGAACCAGCATGACGGGAATTGAAAAAAAAAGCAGCAGATATTTCAGCCCGACGGCAAAGGACGCCGGAATGGAAATCGTAGATGAGTATGCCGCTTCAATATGAAGCGGCATGCTCATAAATAATACATTCATTGAGAGCGCAAGACCTAAACCAAATTTGCCAAGCAAAACCTGGCTGATGCCCTCCTCACCACTCGTACCGGTAATTTTTTGAATGAGGTAGCAGCCGGTGCAACAAAAGGCGGCTTTAACACCGTCTATCTCATAACACCGACTGCTTCTGGTAACCGGTAAGCCGCATTGGTAACAGGCTATTGGTTCATGTCGGGATGTATCTCCCGTTCGGTCTGCCATATAATTTTATCTGCGTCGGGATTTTTTACATTCCACTGGGCATAATCGGGCACATGATACTTCATGTAGTAACTTCCTATAAAGACCAACGCCACGATAATGATAAAGGCAACCCACAGGTACCCCTTGCCTCCGGAATAATCAAGATACTTAGACACTGGTTGCTGTTCCATATCCGAATTTTCCTTTTTCTTTGAGTTCAGGGTCACAGTCGTCAAAGGTCATTTCCCGATTGAGCATGTCAAAGGACGGCTGCTCAATGTCCCGAAAATGGCCCATGAAAAAGGCCCAGACAAACAACGCCACAAATCCCAGGGCGACAAAGATGTAATTGATGAACGGCAGGGCGAACCCCGTCATTCCATCTTCTGCCAGCTCAACCTTGCTATAGGCAATCATCTTGGCGATGAAGCTGATACCGCCGGGGAGAATGACTAAAAATATCATGATAAGGGTAATTATTTTGTCTCTAAATGTCATCAGACACTCCTATTTGCTGGCACTTAGCTTATAGGCGTCAGGCTTGGCCCAACTGCCGATCCATTGCATATAAGCTACCACGCCCAGGCCTTTCTTATTCAATTTGCCCTGATCATCAAAAAACCACGGATAATTAGGCATAACCGTATCCGGTGTAACACCTCTTGCGTTCCTAAAATGGGCGACATGCCAATCGTTGGAGTGCACCCCGGATTCCCTAGAAAGATCAAGTCCGACCCTCCGGGTACCCAACAGCTGTGGCAGATGCATCGCGTTCTGGTACTCTGAGGGGTAGGAGACCTTGCCGTAGCGCTCCTCCTCTTTGGAGACCGGCCGTACATATTGAGAATGGCAATGCCAGCATGCTTCGGCCATGTAAACCTTTTTTCCGGTCTCGAGGGCGTCGATGAAGGACGCCTCACCATATTCACCGTAATGCTGTTTAAATTCTACGGGAAAATCCCGGGCCAGCATAGCAAATTCAGGATTAATCTTCTTGGCGAGATCCTCCATCTTCTCATAAGGGATATGTCTCATGGACAGCCACGGAGATACCGCCTGCCAGAAAGTTCCAAAAGCGAACAAGCCAAATCCGACAAACAAGAATATGAGGGCAAACCGCTCATGTATGGGTCCTTTACCGTTGCTCATGCGACACCTCCTGCCGGCTGCAATTTTCCGTTCATTGCGGCCCCTTTGCCCTTGGTGATGGTCAATATCATATTAAGGCTGAAAGCCAGAACACCGCTGAAGATCGACACACCGGTAAGGGTTCGAATCAACCAAAAGGGGGTAGCACTCCGGACAACGTCCATAAAATGAACCATACCCCACCAATTAAATCCCTCTAACAGACCGGCGGCCAGCAGATCACCCCACATAACCGCCAGACCGAGGGCAATTGACCAGAAAGCGAACTCTTCAAGTTTCCTGGAATAAGATTCTTTGGCAAAGACCTTGGGCCACAAGTAGGAGAAAAATCCCATAAGCCAGAATCCGAAGGTTCCGTACATAATCAGGTGGGCGTGACCCGGTACCCAATCGGTAAAATGAATGACCTTCTGGGTGGTCAGCAGCACGTGGAAAGCGCACTGCAGACAGGTGATGGCATAGTTGATGGTGCCGACAAACACCCACCGAATGGCGATGGAACTCTTCAGCTGATCGGCATCTCCGCGCAAGGTCATCAGAAAGTTGACGATAACCGTGATAACGGCCAGCTCAAGCACAACCGTACAGATGACGGCGGCATACTGGGCATACATCGGAATCGGACTCCACAGGTAGTGATGCACCCCCTGCAGCGGATAGAAAAAGGCCAGGCCCCAGAAACCAAGCAGTGATAGGGCATGGCTCCAGATCGGTTTTCTCAGCATCACCGGAACGAAATAGTACATCAGGCCCCAGCCGATGGGGGTAACATAAAGCCCCACCGCGTCATGGATCCAGGTACCGGTTACCGCCGCACCGGCAACACCGGGAATAAAGTATTCCGGTATGAAGTTGCCCATAAAATAGACCATGATCACCCAGACCAGCCCGATAATCAGATACCAGTTGGCGGCATATAAGGGTCGGTCCCTTCCGGCCTTGAAAATCGGCGGGATAAACTGGATCGCCAAGACCACCAGCCAGGCGGTGATAATGGGATCAAGCAGTGCAGGGGTTTCACCCCATTCGATGGCTTGCGCCATACCCAGGAACATGATCATGACCACGGTACCCAGCACCGCAACCTGCAAAGCAATGGCCAAAAACCAGCCCACAATTTTTTCGTTAAATACCTTATAGCCGCATAGCCTGGGAACCGCCCAGTAGAGGCCGGCTAAAAACCCGTTGGTGATAAACCCATATACGGCACCATTGGTATGAATCATGCGCAGCCTGCCGGGTGAAAGCCAAAACCATTCGGGCAGTGGATTCCACTGAATCAGCTGCAAGGAATAGATCAGTCCCATCAGCATGACGATGACCAGATACGTCACCGCGAAGAAAATATGAAACTTCACGAGAGCGTAATTGACGAGGCCGTTGTTTTCATTTTCCATCATTTTTCACCTCCCACCTTGCCCATATCTGCCAGGATATATGAGGTAAGATGCCACCTGTCTTTGGTGTTCATGATCTCTCCCCATGCCAGCATCGGCGTCCCCGTGACCCCGGCGGTTATTGACATATGAATATCCTCAACTTTCGGCCCCCTCTTGATGGTCCCGATACTGAATAGCGCGGGTCGAATAAGGTCGTTGCACGCTTCCTCGCCTTGCCATTGTAGGGAAAAGACCACATCCGGCTGTTCCATTTTAGCGCCGTGACACATCAGGCACCTAGCGGCAAAAAGCGTTTCGCCCTTGCCCACGGATGCCGGCGTGCCGACAAAATCCGGGGCGGTCGCCGGTTTATATTTTTGTTGGGCCTGTTCCGCGCTCCACCTTTCGGAAAAGGTTTTAAGATAGCCGACCACCGCAGCCTTGGATGTCTCGTCAAGCAACCGGTAATTCGGCATGGCCGATGTCGGCAGGCCGTTGGTAATTGTATTTTTCAAATCATCATCGGTGGGCAGTGAGTTTCTTTCAGTGGTGCTGAATTTGAACATGCCCAGGGTAAAATTTCGGGGTTTCACTACAAAGTCTTCGGCCACCTCGCCTTTGCCGTCGCCTTTAGCGCCATGACAGCCAATACAGTGCATTTCGTATACGGTTTGTCCATCGACTTCGGCAGCATAGAGCGTGCCGTCTCCCGGGAAAGCCGATACAACAAGAAATGCGGATAAGCAGAGCACGGCCGAATTCAACCAACTCTTCAACAAGCGCCGCTTCTTCATATTCATTTCTCCTTTTTTGTATATCCTCGACACTTCGAATCTACCGGCCCATCAGTTTCAGCGTGTACGAAACCAGATGCCACCTGTCTTCCTCACTCAGGCTGTCTTCAAAAGAGGCCATACCCGTACCGTCCAACCCGGAAGTGAAGGTGATGTAGATCGCTTCCGGGGAGGTGCCCCTTTTCAACTCGCCGGTGGTGAAATCAAATGGAACGATGGTTCGGCCCCAATCATCCTTCAGATCTTTGGACTTGGTGCCGTCGCCTTTGCCGGTGTCGCCGTGGCACTCCCAGCACTTCATGTCCTTATAGACCTTTTCACCCCGCTTAACCGACGCCGGCGTGTTCACCCAGTACGGTTTTTCGATGGGGATCGGATCGCACGGGTCCTCTTCTTCCCAGCGCTCCGAAAAGGTGGTGACATGAGCGATCACCTGATCTTTTTCCCGGGCGGACAGGTCTTGAAAGGACGGCATAAAAGAGGGGGCGATACCGTTGGTTACCGTATCCACAAGATCCTGGTGATCCGGCAGGCAGCCGGTAGAAGTGGTCCGGAACCTGAACAGGCCGAAGGTAAAGTCCCTGGCATAGGTGACAATCGACCGGCCGCTCTTTTCCACTTTGGTGTTGAAGCAGACCAGTCCTTTGCCGTCTCCCTTTTCGCCGTGGCAATCGGCGCAGTTGACTTGAAATAATAATTTGCCGGGATCCTCGGCTGCATTTACACTCTGCATGGGTACCACAGCAACGCCAAACGACAGGAACACAGCAGTCAGGCCCACTCGGAAAACCGCCTTCCTTTTCTTCTGGAATCTCATTATTCGCTCCTTTCTTGGCTGTCTATTCTACGGTTTGGCAAAGGTGTGGTTCATGGTTGTGGCCTGGCCCGGTTTTACCTCAACCGTTTTGGCAACTTCGCCAAAACCCTCATGCCAAACCATCACTTCGTATTTGCCCGGAAGGATATCCGTGATCTCAAATTTACCGCTGGCATCGGTCAGCGCCACATAAGGATTTTTAGCGGCATAAACGTAGGACCGCATCCATTTATGGGAGTCGCACTTGACACTGTGCAAACCGGTGCGGCGGACCGGCTTTTTAATGGTCGCGTTCTGGGTGGGCAGCGCCAGATTGTAGACCGTACTGCGCTTGCCCCTCATCATCAGCCCCAGGGAGGTGTTGTGAAAAATCGGATCGCTGTTATGAATCACAAACTGCGATCCCTTGTAGGCGATGCCCACCAGCGGCAGAAACTGGCAATTTTTGTTATCGAGGGTTAAATCCTGTTTCGGCATGGCCTTGCCCTTGGCGACCTTTTCAAGGGCCACAATGACATTTTTTACTCCCAAGTCGGCGGAAATGATATATTTGTTCATCTTAAACTCGCTGCCGCACAATTGGGTCTCCGCAGCGACCTCCGTCTCAATTTTTTCCACCGGATCGGCGACCATTTCAGCGGCCTTGATGGTGCCCACTATGGAACCGCCGTTTGTCACATCCACAACCTCGTATTTCTTTCGCTTGGCAAATGCGCTTGCCGGCAAAACAAGGGTTAATATCAGAACCAATAGTAGCCACCGTTTCATGTTCTCCTCCTTTGATTTGAATAATACCACTTTCCAAAACCCAGTAAACGCCTGCGTAGTCTCATCCGTCACGCGACACTAGTGACCTTTTTTTTCCTCCCCGGCCAGTCCCATCAGCTCCATTGTGAAAGAGACCATGTTCCAACGCTCTTCTTCGGTCAGCGAATCTTCATATGAGGGCATTCCGGAGCCGTCCAGGCCGGTGGTAAAGGTCATATAGATATTTTCGGCCGAAGAGCCCCTTTTCAGGTTGCCGGTGACGAAATTGAAAGGCAGAATCTTCTTTCCCCAATCATCTACGATTTCATTGGCTTTGGGTCCGTCGCCCTTGCCCTCGTTGCCATGGCATTCAAAGCACTTCATGCGCTTGTACACCTCTTTGCCCTTTTCAATGGACTTGGCGCTGCCCACATAATCGGGTTTTACAGCGGCGATGGCATCGCACAGGTCTTCTTCCTCAAACCGCTCTGAAAACGCCATCACATACTCGGTGACGCTCTTCAGGTCCTCATCGCTGATATTTTCTTGAGGCGGCATAAAGGATCGGTCAATACCGTTTTTAATAGTGCGCTGCAGATCTTCCGGGCTCGGCAGACAGCCCGTTGAAGCGCTCCGGAACTTAAAGACGCCGAAGGTTAAATCACGAGGGAAGGTCTCGATGACCCTGCCGTTTTTTTCAGCATAACGGATGACATCCACAAAGCCCTTACCGTTACCCTCGGCGCCATGACAGATCCGGCAATTGATATCGTAGTACTGCTTTCCCTGCTTTAACATCGCTTCGTAGTCGGCATCTTCATCAGCCTGTGCCGCAGCAAAAGGAGACGTTAGCAATGCAAGAAGTGCGAGAGCCGGAAACCAAGCCCGTCGTTTGAACAGATTCACTTATATTCCTCCAAAACTGAATTTAATCTATTGTAAACCTTCACCAGTGCATCCCCCTGAATCCGCGAAGCGCTGGGTTTATGGCTTCTTTTTCTGGCCGATTGTCTTTACATAGGCGATGACATCGGCAATTTCCGTGCTACTCAACCCTTCGCCCTCGGGCCCGAATGACGGCATGGGCGTTCCTTTTCTGCCGTGCAGAACCGTACGGGCCAGAAACTCGGTTGGGACCACCTTTTGCACCGTCGGGTTCCTCAAGTTGATGCCGAGCTTTCGGCCGCCGCCTCTGCCGTCATCTCCATGGCAAAAGTTGCAGCGCTGCTCGTACACGGTCTTTCCACGGGCGATATCACGATCCTTAGCGTCGTAATCAAACGGGCCGGCGATCTGCGGCGGCCGGCTCTCAGCGATAAAGTCGCGAATCATATCCACCTCCTGGAGACCGGATACACTGGTTTTCCATGCGGTCATCTGGGTGCCCGAACGTCCCTCATCAATAATGGATTTCAGCGTAAGGTTATCGATCAGCGCCAGAAAGCCGGGGTTGGTAACGGCCGGGATGGTGCGGTCCAAAACTTCATCGTAGATGGACTGTTTTCCGGTTCCGTGGCAGCCGCCGCAATACATTGCAAAGAGCGAGGCGCCGTCTTTGACCGGAGTGGAGATATTTTTTATCAATTTATAACTGGACGGCATCTCCTGCCGCCTGAGGGTGAACGTGTATGTGGTCAGCTGTTCGACCTCCTCCTCTGTGAGGGACACCTTCATTTCACTGGTGGGCACGATGGCCCGCGGGTCCTCAAAATGCTGCTTGACCCAGTTATAGGCGGTCCTTTCACCGACCACATGGGCCATGGGGAAGTAGAGCAGGGGTCTGGAGGCGACACCGTCCAAGGCCGCGCCGAGATCTCCGCCGACCCCCTTGACCTTATGGCAGCCCAGGCAGCCCTTTTCCCGGAAAAGCCGCTCACCCTTAACCACCGTAAGCATGCCTTCCTCTTCCAGCATCTTGTAATCATGGCAGATGGCACAGGAAGACTGGATATACTCGTGGGGGATAATGGGATAATCCCAGAAGGTGCCATGTCCCAGGCCGTGGGCCTCTCTCATGTTGGTGGCCCGGCCCTGGCCGAAGTGGCAAACCGTGCAGCCGAACTTCGCAACGGCATGGGTCTCTAAAAAGTTGCCGCTATGCTTTTTGTAGGGCAGCTCGCCTTCCGCCATC
This sequence comes from Desulfobacteraceae bacterium, assembly GCA_050291605.1. Taxonomy (GTDB): domain Bacteria; phylum Desulfobacterota; class Desulfobacteria; order Desulfobacterales; family Desulfosarcinaceae; genus JARRKU01. Next base: position 90,284 of record JBNKKB010000090.1, read on the forward strand.
AACGGGTTCTCCAGCCCCATGTGACAGCTCATGCAGCGATCCGCCTTGTTCAGACTCGGTAGAAAGATTTGCCGAATAGACCCGGTTTCAATCCCGGCTGCTCTTTTGAGGGCGATGTCGGTCTTGGCATTTTGCATCATAATTTCTTTGTAGCGGGCCTGATGCTGGTGCCATTCGTTGGACAGTTCGCGGTTGACGATCAGCCCTGTAAAGCCAATGACCAACAGCGACGAGATGAGTAATAGTGACAAATAAAATCTGCTGTGCATATTTTACTACCTATTTCAGTTGCTTAGTTGGATAAACAAATTCCACGAGCTAAAATGATGTTTAATGCACCGGCCACTGGCTTTTCGACCAGAAGAAGTCCCAGTTCGGCCCCCTCAATTCCGTTCCCGTATAAGTGAGAATGATATAAGTGACCATCGCCATGGTGAACAGGGCAATGGCACCCATTCTCGTGGAGCCGGTTCTCTTGATGGTAAACAGAGACCAGGCCATGAGGAAGCCGACCCAAAGGCTGCCGGGATTGAACAAAACGATCAGCAGTTGGGGCACATTCGGCCACCAATTCCTGAACCAGCCGAAATTGATTGAAAAAGCAAGAACGCCGATCAAACCGACAGTTGCCAGCACAGCCGATTGTGCCGTGACCCAAACCCCCTGCCTGTTGGTGAACCAGACGCCCATATTGTCTTCTTCACGATCGAGGTAGGGAATGAGCACCAGGCCGAGCACACCCATGCTGGGCAGAACGATGCCCCCCATAAAAGCGGAGTAGGAAACCAGTTCCTGAAAGCCCAGAAAGTACCAAGGCGCCTTGGCCGGGTTCTCCGGAAGGGTTGCATTGGCCAACTCCTTCAGTGGTGCATCCACGTAATAGGCATAGAGCATAATTCCCGCCAGGGTCAGCATGAAGACAGCCACTTCGGCGATGAGCAGATTGGGCCAGCTCAAAACGGTGTTTTCAACATCGTTGTCCACCGCCTGGGTCTTGCCGCGGGCAAGCTCCATGAGGCCGTAAGTCTTATAGGTCGGGAAAATACCGCCCTTCTTTTCCGGGGCTATGGCATAGGAAGCATCCTTTTCCTGCGGCTTGAAATTTGCCGGCCGGGTAAGGCCGCCATCTTTGCGAATCCTCCAGAAATGTACGCCCAGCACCCCAAGGATGCCCGCCGGCAGCACGATCACATGCATAAGATACACACGCGTCAGCGATTCCTGACCGGGATTGAGACCGCCGAGAAAAAGCTCTTTCTGAAAACCGCCAATATCAAAATATTGGGTGATACCCAGAATATCGGTAATCTCCTTGGGTGAATTCATGATATTGGAGACAATCACTATGGCCCAGTAAGAAAGCTGATCCCAGGGCAGCATGTAGCCGGTCAGGTTCAAAACGCAGGTGAGTACCAGCAGACCGATACCGACCACCCAGTTGAACTGCCGGCCCTTGGCGTAAGAGCCGGTGAAAAAGACCCTGCCCATATGGAGAAAAACAAAGATGATCATCGCCTCGCCGGCCCACTTGTGGAGATTGCGCATAAATCTGCCGCCGCTGACCACAAAATTGATATCCTTCACCGTGTTGAAAGCATTGGTGATGGATGGGTTGTAGTACACCATCAGAAAGATACCGGAAGCAAAGGCGATGAGAAGGAGAAAAAGTGAAACAAGCCCTAAACCGAAGGTATAGTTCGGCCTCAGGGAGTTGAGGTGGGTCTTGACCCCCTGAATGTGGAGGAAAAAGTTGTTAAACATGACGGCAGCCCGTGATTTGTCAGAGGAGAGCTTGCCGCTTCTTAAAAAAGATTCGAGAAAAGAATCTTTCAAAGAGATCAAATTCCCTTTGAATTTGTCCAGTCCTGATTCATTCAAGGCATTCATCATATGTGTCCGCTCAATTGCTTTATCGATTTAAACAAAGATATATTTGGTGCCCAGGGGCACGGCCTTTGCTGTGTCCACAGCCAATGTTCCGTCTTCCAGCTGACGGATCTCATGCCACTCCAAAGGTCGGGGCGCCGGACCGGCAATGACTTTGCCGTCCAGGGTGTATTTTGATCCGTGGCAGGGGCACTGAAAACCCCATTCAGTCGGCGCGACCGTGCAACCCAGGTGGGTGCAAATGCTGGATATGGCAAAGATGCCATCGCTGTCTGAAAAAATAACCACTCTTTTATCGAGAAAGTTTTTAACGCTCCCCTGAGGAAATTGTTCCGCTTTGCCGATTTTAAATGTTGTTGCTTCTTCATAGCGAACATTGGGCTTAATCAATCTTAGACAGGCCGCCACTACACCTAAAGATGCCAGGCCGCCGACCAGCCATGACACTTTTCCCAGGAAGTCACGCCGGGTATCGCCCTTATGATCTATGGTATGTTCGGTCATTTATATTCCTCCTTGCTCACGAATCTCTCCATGGTTATCGCATCTACGGGGCACCTCTTGGCGCAAAGGGCGCACCGGATGCACCGCTCTTCATCCTTGATGATTGCCGCACCCTTCGTTTCAGGCGCCTTGCCGTATCTATTTTCATAAAGGGCGGTCAGGGTCTCATTGCCGACCATGTTTTCAAGACTGACCAGCCTCAGGCAGTATTCAGGACAGACATCGGCGCAGCCGCCGCAAAGGATGCAGCGATCACCATTGAAGATCGTGTTGACTGAACAATTGAGGCATCTGCCGCCCTGCTCGTGGGCCATCTCTTTGGCAAAACCCTTCTCCACCAATCGACCGATGTCGGAAATACGCTCCTCTACGGTAGCTGTCGGCACACCCGCTCTGCTGATTTTCTCATAATCATGCGGGTGGGCAACATCATTATCGGCAACTTCCCTCTCATAGTCGGTTGTATGGTCCTCGAAGGTATTCAGATCGAGTGGGGTTGAACTGATGTGATCATGGATCGCCCGGGCGCATTTCTTGCCGCTGGCTACGGCATCGATCACAAGCTTGGGCCCATAAGCGACATCGCCGGCGACAAATAGACCCGGAAGCGAGGTGGAAACCGCATCGTTTTTGACCCGGATCATGCCCCGATCCGTCATTTCAATATCGAGGGACCCATTATCAAGGAAGGAAAGGTCGTAAGCCTGGCCGATGGAGAAGAAAATGGTATCGGCCGGCAGCAACATCAGATCCGAGTCATCATATCGGGGGTTGAACCGCCCCTCATGATCAAAAACCGCCAGGCACTTCTTAAAAACGATTGACGCCACATTACCGTTATCATCCGCATTGATGCTTTCGGGGCCATAGCCGTTGATTCTGAAAATCCCCTCTTCGGCACCCTCTTCTATCTCGATTTCGTCGGCCAGCATCTCTTCAAAGCTCTCAATGCAGACCAGCGTGACCGACTCCGCACCCTGAAGCCTGGCGGCGGTCCTGGCCACATCATAGGCGACATTGCCGCCTCCGATGACCACCACTTTCCGGCCCACGGTGACCTCTTTGCCGGTAAAAACATCCCTTAAGAAGTCAACGCCACCTAAAACACCGTTGCTTTCACACCCTTCAATGGGAATCATGCGAGATTTTTTAGCCCCCACCGCGATGAGCACGGCAGCGGATTCTTCATATAGCTGCTGCAGGGAAAGATCCTCGCCAACCTTTACCCCCAATCGGATCTCCGCACCGAGGGCCATGACGGCATCTACTTCCGCTTGGAGCAATTCTCTTGGAAGGCGATAGGGTGGAATGCCCACGGCACACATACCGCCGGCAACATTTTCCATCTCATAGATGACGGCCTTATAGCCCATCAGCGCAAGCTCATGGGCGCAGGCCAGGCCGGCCGGTCCGGCGCCGATGATGGAAACCGGCTTGGCGGTGTCGGCGGCGATCCCCATGATACCGGTACCGCTCTCGATAAATTTTTCTTTAAAGGTATGGACAAAGTCTTTTTGGTCGCGGTAGATCTCCACGCCGTACTTTTGGGTGACAAATCGCTTCAGCGCCCTGATGGAAACTGCAGCGTCAACCATCCCTCTGCGACAAGCCATTTCACAGGGTGCCGCGCAGATACGTCCGCAGATCGAGGCCAGCGGGTTGGGCAGGCGGGCAATCCAGTAAGCCTTTTCGTAATCGCCATCGGCAATGGCTCTGACATAGCCCCTGGAATCGGTGTCCACCGGACAGCCGGTCTGACATTTAATATTCTGTCGCCAGTACTTATAATCCGGGACAACTATTTTAAAAAAGGATTGTTTATTCATGCCCTCTTTGATTTTCTTCTACTCCCCTTAAAAACCGCCAGATCCATGTTGAACAAAAACTGAAATGCGACAATTTGCCGCATTGCCAACTTTTCTTCATTCCGTTATAATTTCCACAAAAACCGCTACAAAATGAGCTCCACTTCAGATTAGGGCTACAAAAAGAATAAATTTTACAATTGCGCTCTCCTGCTAACGATTCTAGGATAAACAGGATATAATTTGTCTTATATATTGCGCTTGACAAACTGTGTCAACCATTTTTCCAACAAAAGAGTAAATCGTGAATCCAAAGCGCATAATATCTAAACTTTCTGATTGGTTACAGATTTTTTGGGGCATCTTCACTCTCAATCCGCTCTTCAAAGGATGGGATTGGGCGCCATTATTCATGATTAGGTCCCCCAAACAGCTGGGCGAATCTGCATGCGTGCTCAGCATCTTCAAAAGCGATCCGCTGACCGGTCTCGGCGACGCCGCGCGCAGCCCTTAATGTCCAGCTGACGACTCATGCCATCGGTATATTGGCACATGTAAAAATTTGTTTAGTTTTTATTTCCATCATTTGGATCCAAAATTAATTCACGCATACAACTTTCTTCTTTGACCAGCTTGTCAAAAGTGGCTTCACGCAGCGTATCCCTCAGTTGGTCTTTGGCTTTTCTCCAAACCAGGTGTACGGCACAGGTGACTTTCCGGCCGCAAGGCTGGGAGCCGAGAATACAGTCATTCAGAAAAATCTCACCCATGACCGCTTCAACCACAACCAGAAGATTTAATTGTTCAGGCGCAACCAACAGGCGGAAGCCCCCCTTCGGCCCTTGAAAAATTTCTATAATACCGGATCTCGATAATTGCTGCGCAATTTTAGCCAGAAATTGTTTTGGGATGTCCATCGCTCTGGCAATCTCGTTGAGGCTTAAGACCATTCCCATTTCATGTTGAGCCATAAAAAAGATGCACCGAATTGCATATTCGCCAGCCCTAGTTAGTCGCATGATTCAATCCCATTATATCTGATATACTGGACCTTTTTTGTCCTGATTATTAAAGTTCAAAATTAATGTCAAGGATAAATTATTTGTCATTGATGTTCCTAACCTCTATAATGCGTGCGGCTATTGACTGAGGCGACCTCTAAATTGCCTTTATTATTAGCGATGACGCACACCAATTGATCATCCGGGTCAAACGCATCACCAAAATTCTTGTAAGTTAATCGTATTTTTTATATTTATAGCAATTCACTCAAGTTTGGTAAAAAGAGAATTTGACTGATTATTTTCTCATTTCAAGACAGGAGCATCAATATGGGACGCACCATTATCGATCTTTCCATCTCCATTGAGCCGGATTTGCAAAGTGATCCGGAAATGATGATACCCAAAATCGATTATATCGATCATGCCCTTGGCGCGGAACAGATGGAGACATTTTTCCCGGGGTTGAAAAGGGAGCAGTTGCCCGAGGCTTTAGGCTGGGCTGTTGAGTTTGTCCATCTGACCACACACTCCGGGACCCATCTGGATGCACCCTTTCACTACCACCCCACCATGGACAAGGGCGAGCCGGCGCTGACCATTGATGAAGTGCCCCTGGAGTGGTGCCTGCAAGACGGCGTGGTTCTGGATTTCAGCCACAAGGCAGATGGCGAACCTATTACGGTCGACGATGTGGTGCAGAAGCTGGCGCAAATCGATTACCAGCTCAAACCGTTGGATATCGTCCTTGTGCGTACCGGTGCGGATGCTTTTTGGGGCCGGCCCGCTTATCTGGCTAAGGGCGCGGGCATGACCCGCGAATCCACCCTTTTTTTATTGGAACAGGGTATCAAGGTCGTGGGCATCGATGCCTGGTCCTGGGATCGGCCCCTGCCGTTTTTAGCCAAAGCGTTTCAGGAAACCGGCGACCCATCGGTGATTTGGGAGGCCCATTTTGCAGGCATCGAACATGGCTATTGCCATATGGAAAAACTGACCCACCTGGATCAGATCCCCAAACCTTATGGTTTTAAAGTGGCCTGTTTCCCCATCAAAATTAAGGCAGCCTCAGCCGGGTGGACACGCCCGGTGGCCATCATCGAAGATTAGCCGGGAGTTTTAGCATGCCGAAATTCATACTGAACTGTGCCGTCACCGGAGCCATCCATACCCCCACCATGGCGCCCTATCTGCCTATCAAGCCGGAAGATATCGCCGCCCAGGCCATTGATGCGGCCGGTGCCGGGGCTTCAACCCTCCATGTCCATGCGCGGGACCCGGTAAGCGGAATGCCCACGGGAGACCTGGATATCATGGGTGACATCGTCTCTGCGATCCATGCCAAATGCGATGCCGTCATCTGCATCAGCACCGGCGGAGGGATGAACATGTCGGTTGAGGACCGTATTGCGGCTGTGCCGCGATATCAACCCGAACTGGCTTCCTGCAACCTGGGATCTATGAATTTCGGCCTTTTCCCGGTGCTGGACAAATTCAGACAATGGAAACACGAATGGGAGCCGCACTACCTGGAGATGTCCCGGGATTTTATTTTCCGCAATACTTTTGCCGACCTTGAACGCGTCATGGCGGTTTTCAAAGAGACGGGGACCAAACCGGAGTTTGAGGCTTACGACATCGGCCATCTGCACAATGCGCACCTCTACCACACCCAAGGTGAGATTGAGACCCCCTTCTATGTCCAGTTCGTCACCGGCATTTTGGGCGGCATCGCTTCCACCATTCCGCATCTGGTGCACATGGCACAGACCGCCCAATCGCTTTTCGGCAAGGATATGTGTTTTTCCACCATTGGCGCAGGTAAACATGAACTGCCCCTGGCCACCACCTCCATCCTGTTAGGCGGAGGCGCCCGTGTGGGTCTTGAAGACAATTTGTGGCTCAACAAGGGAGAAATGGCCCGATCCAATGCCCAACTCGTGGAAAAAATGGTGCGCATTGCCGCCGAATTGGGATACGAACCTTATACACCGGACGAGACACGTCAAATTTTAAAATTAAAAGGGCGGGATAACGTGAACATGTAAATGGCTTTAGTGGATTAGATGGTGATTGATGGGTAACGAAGTCTTGATTTTAATTATTGAAGCGATGGTGGTCTATTTCCTGGTTCTGTCAGCGCATTCTCTGCGACACCGGTTCGGACCGGTGCATTTTTATGCCTTAATCGGCGGCATCACTGCAATCATGTCATGGGTTACCGATGCCGGCTTGGCGATTGAAGTGGCCGGCATCACCTTTATCATCGGATCGACGGTTTTTTATACTTCATTGCTTCTTGGTGTATTTGTTGTTTATGTCTTCGACGGGCCACGTGCGACGAGAATCGCCATATCCACCATCGTCGGTCTTTCCGCGATGGCACCTCTCATCGCAGCGATCCTTCACATGCAGATGAACGCTGTCGGCGAATCGCAAATAGCATGGATCCCCTTGCCCAGCCTTCGAATCAATGTCGCCTCGGTTGTGGTTACCTTGATCGACCTTGTTTTCCTGGCTGTCGTATGGGAGTATTTCGGCAAGCCTACCCTCAATTTAAAACTCTGGCTTCGGGCCTTTTTAACCCTGCTGGGCGTGATGTGTCTGGATGTCATTCTTTTCTCCACCGGAGCTTTCTTCGGAACACCGGTTTACTTGAGTATCATGAAAGGAACGCTGGTCAGCCGGCTTATTGTTTCCATTTTTGCGTTTCCTTTATTATACGGATACCTCCAGTGGCAGAGCCGGAAAAAAGGGATCGAATTTGGAAACCGCCCGGTGCTGGCAATACTGAATCAGGTTGCTGGAATTCAACTCGAACTGTCGCTTGCTCAACGGGAAATTGAAATACGCAAAAAGGCGGAGCAAGAGCGGGATCGAGTCATTGAGGAGTTAAAAAAATCACTTTCCGAGGTCAGAACCTTACGCGGTTTTCTGCCGATTTGTTCCGTATGTAAAAAAATAAGGGATGATAAAGGCTATTGGAATCAGATCGAAGCGTATATTTCGAAACATTCCGATGCGGTGTTCAGTCATAGCATATGCCTGGAATGTGCCCAGAAGCAATATCCGGAGTTGAAGCTTTCAGAAGAAGATACTCATCCTAGCGAGCCTACCCACGATGTGGAATAAAGTGTATCACCCCGATTTGTGAGCAGATTTACGCTTAGCTGATCTTTGACAGTCGTAATTGGTCGAGTAGGCCGGGGCAATCTCATCCCCCAGCCTGCTCGACCTACATTTGGTGTGGTGCTATCACTGGGGTGTGTCCGTCGAACTCAAGTTCGATGGGAAAACGGATGGTAAAGGTAGTGCCTTACCCCACCCTGCTGTCCACATTGATGCTGCCCTTGTGTCTCTTGACGATTGGAAGCGCACCGCACGTCCACGCCTAAACGTTGGTCTGCAAAAAACCTAAAGGCGATTCTACACGGATACCCTTTCGGATTTCGTAGGAAGAATTAACAGGCGCGATTACCCATGATGCCTCAGGTTGAAGCGCCTCAATCAGCTCATAAAACCCGCGAGACGGTTTTGGCGCCTTTGAAAGCTTGAATTCGAACACCAGCAGGCGGTTCCCCCGCTCCAAAACAAGATCAATCTCTGCGCCATTGGAGGTGCGGATAAATGAGGGCCGCCATTGGGTATAGGCCGCCAGGATATTTTCCATAGCGAAGCTTTCCCATGAGGCGCCGGCAGCAGGATGGGCCAAAAGGTGATCGTAGTCTCCAATTTCAAGAAGACTATGCAAGATGCCGGTATCGCGAAGATGGACTTTGGGGGATTTGATCAGGCGTTTTTTCAGGTTCTTTTCAGCCGGCTTTAATAGCCGAATCATATAGGTTTGCTCTAAAATAGACAGATATTTTTTTAATGTGGGAATGGAAAGATCAGCAGCCCCTGCCAGCTTGCTGTAATTAACAGTTTGTCCATGATAGTGCGATAGCAGCATCCACAGACGCTCGATAACCGGGATCGGGATGTTAAACCCCAGGTTTGGAATATCCCTTTCCATAAAAGTACGGACAAAATCACGCCGCCAATCAAAGCTGTCCGTATCATCCCGGGCGAGCACACTGTCCGGAAATCCACCCCGAAGCCAAAGCATTTGCCACCTCGCTTCGCCTTGAATTTCCTGAATCAAAAACGGTGTGAGATCCAAATAAGCAATGCGACCGGCGAGTGATTCCGTTGATTGGCGTATAAGGTCCCGGGAGACAGAGCCCAGAATTAAGAATCTGCCCGGACGTCTGAGGCGATCGATTTCAGAACGCAGCGTCGCAAAAAAATCCGGCAGGCGTTGAATTTCATCCAGACAGACAAGTTCATGGCGGTGATGATCCAAAAAAAGTTCCGGCTCGGAAAGCTTATTGCGGTCTATCCTGTCTTGCAGATCGAGATAAACGGATGGAATATTCTCGAGGAAGTTTTTGGCCAGGGTTGACTTTCCACACTGCCTGGGCCCGAGTATGGCTACGGCGGGTGAGCGAGAAAGCGCCCGCTCCAGGTATTGCCCAGCAAACCTTGGGATATATTCATGCATATCGACAACTATAGTTTAAGATTTACATGGTAGATACCTTTTCATCACTGCAATGTCAAGGCCATATGCACGTTGTCAGCACCAACACTAAAAACTCCCCTATTGTCGCTCTTTCGCTTTGTTCATTCCCTTTCCAAGGCTCAGGGCCATCCGGGCAATAAGCCCGACGCCCACCACGAGAACACCCCAGAGAAGCCATTTTCGCCAGGGCAAAGGCGGCGGCGCAGGTGTCAGCAGGGCCGGGCCGCCGAGGATTGTCTTGGGCAGCGCCGTTGCCTCTTTAAGCAAGTTCTGCGCTTTGCTGCCGATAATTTGGGACAGGAGATCGGGAGTTTCATTTTGGGTGATGTTTTCCTCAAGTCTGGCCGAACCATAGGCCAGCATAAAGGGGCCTTGCCCCCGTGCCGTGAATATCAGGTCATGGGGCAGCCACCCCAATTCCACTGTGGGAATATTTTGAATATCACCCAATGCGTTCCTGGCGATCTCCAGGCGCCAATACCGGTCAGAGGTCTGCCTGACCGATACCGTGTCCTGCAGCAGCGTGGTACCGTCAAACCCAAGATCATAGAAAACGGCCTTCTGACGGTGGTGCCATTGTGATTCCCGGTCAGGTCGGGAAAAAAGAGTGGCCTCTAAAATGGTATTTTTTTCGACAAAACGTAGACGGACGCGATCCACCGGCAGTTGAGCGCCGCCGTCGTAATCATAGGCCGTTATCTTCTTGTCGGCTTCACCCGATGCGGCGCCGGGTTGCCCCTCAAGCGCTGTCCATTGATGGGGCCGGACCTGATCTGCGTTGCGTTGAATGGCGACAATGGCCTTCACGTTCAGGGCCGAACGCCCCTCTGGCCACAACAGCCTGATATACTTTACCGTTTTTGAGGGCAGATCGACACGTTCTTTCTTGATTTGATGACCCTTAAAACTCATTCGGGCAAGTGTTGCCTGGCGCACCAGGGTTGACCAGTTCGTCAGGTCGGCACTTTGTTCCAGGGAAACCGTTGTGACGAAGCTCTCCTCAATGGATTGCCAGGATATGTCCAGCGCATCTATTCGTGGTTCATGGGCCGTGGCATCGATAATATATCCAAACAATTTTCGACCCTGGCCCATCTGGGTGCCATTGGAATGGATATTGAGAATCGTTCCGTCCGCTCTTTTTTCTACCCGGACCGAGAGGCTCTCTTTGGCCGACTCGTTTTTTTTCGCATAGAGAGGAAAAAACGGCAGGCTTTCCTTTTGCTCATGAACCGCTTTGCCAATTTTTGACCGTCGCAACACATACGGCACCTCTGCGTTGGCTTTGTTGAAAATCCGGATATCTCCCAGATCGCCGCGGGTCACCGTTTGATACACCTCAACAGGGACGCTGAGGCGGTAAACCGCGCCATTGCCTTTCAGAGCAAGGGGCATGCCGTAAGCGAAATCAGTCGGCTGAAGTGCGGCCGTTGCCATAGACGGCATAAGCAACAATGCCGCTACAAACGCTTGAATTTTCATGCGTCCTCCGTGATACGGGCAGGGGGAAGCGGAGAAAAATAACCGATGACCAGCATGAGCGAACCCACGCCAAGAAAAGATACGATTCGGGCAACCGTACCCGTACCGGCAAGATCGACGAAAAAAAGCTTCACCACCACAAGTGATAAAATGGATGCCCCGACGATCCAGGCCGGGCGGTTGCCCATACGGGTGGCGATCAATGCGACGGTCAGAGCGGTCAGCCCCCACAGGATGGACAGGGCCGCCTGAAACAGTACCGAATCGAACAACGCCGGGGCCGTGTAAGGCACATGGATCCAAAAATGGACAGACCTGGCGACCATCGCGTTTAGCAGCAGAAATCCAGCGCCAAAGAGAATCATTTTAAGTGTCCGTGTGCCTATTTTCATATCGACTTGTTGGAACCACGGTTCCCGATCATCGATCCACTTAAGGATCATAACAAGAAGAAAAATCTGGGTCACCGCCAGAGGATTTAAAACCGGAATATAAGGCAGCGGGGCGGGATCTGCGGGATAGAAGTTGAACAGAACCGTCCACCCGAAGCAAAAAGCGACCGGCAAGGTGGTGCCCATGCCAAAATAGGCGTCATGAAAGCGACGGATCGGCCACGCGAGCCGGTCCCCTTTGCTGAGTATCAAAAGCACGGTGATACCCGGTACAAGGCCCCATACGCAATATTGCCAGGTTTGAGCTCCCGGCAACAGAACGCCGATGCAGTGGGAACCCTCCAGGACAAGCACGGCCAGCAGAAGCCACAGCGTGCCTTGATGCCACCCGGGTAGCGTTTTTCCCGGCCAGACTTTTTCGCAGGTATAAAGCAGGCGGTATTGTACGCAAAAGGCCAGCAACCAGGCAACCCAACCCATTCCGGCGAAAAGATGCGTATCGCCGGCGCCCCCCACGTGGTTTAGCAGGGCCAAACCCATTACCGGCAGCAACAAAAGTGCCGGATAGGAAAATGGTTTCCACACCAAGCGTCGGCTGACGATATCGGTGAGCAAAAAGGTGACCGCCGCATGCATCAGCATCACCGCGTTACGATCCTGCCAGGCGATGAAGCGTTCGATCTCAAGCACGGATGCGCCAAACCACCAGGCCAATCCCCATACCATTAGCGGCGTGGCGGCGTGCCGCTCCCAGGTATGCAAAAGTTCAGATCGCCTGTTCAGATACCAACTTGAAAAGAGACCCGCAAGGCTGATGAGCAGGCAACCGACAAAAAAACTATTGGCCACGGCAATCTGCCGAAAGGGGTTGTCCATGGCAATTAAAAAGGAGAGGCCCGAACCGGCTTGCAGGAGCATCCCAAAAAAGCGGGGCATCAGGCGACCCTGACGGATGCCGATCCAGAGGATCGCCCCCCCTTCAAGGGCCCAGGCAGCGGATGTCCACCGCCCATCCAATGCCAGCGGGATGGCCAGGCTGCCAAAAACCACGCCAAAGGCCAAAAAGGACTCGGAGATCAGCCGGAATTCATTGGCCTTGCGGCGCCAGAGGACGGTGGCCAGTGTCATATAGAAAAGCCCGAGACTCAGCGCGCTGATGGCCATTGCGTACGGGAAGTCGCGAACAAGGCCATTCTGCAGGCCAAACGCCACCAAAGGCGTTCCGAAAACCAAGGTGCCGTCCACGTACCCCTTAAGATCCAGAGGTTGGCGCAATGCAAATAATACGGCAATGGCCACATAACAGAGAAAAAACAGGATCAAAAACGGCTCGGTGGTTGAAAAATAGTGAGGCTGGTAATACCTGCCGCCCCACAGGGAGGCGATGCCGAAAGTGAAAATAAAGCCGACCAGGTTGAGTTCCCGCCAGGCCTTGTGCCAGGCGATCCCGGCAATGCCGATATTGAGCAGGGCATAATAGGAAAAGAGCAGTACATGGCTGCCGCTGCCCGTAGAGATGAGCACAGGCGCCAAAAAGCCGCCCACGATGCCGAATAGCGCCAGATATTTCGCATCCTGGAGTACCGCCAGAATGCCCGACAGCGCAACCAGGCAAACCATGATCACAAAGCAGAACCCATAGGGCAGCAATTGATAGAACCGCGCGGCTGCGAAGATGGTGAGATACAGCACGCCGACACCGCCGCCCTGAAGGAGCAGGCCGTACATCATCTTGCTGGCTCTCAGGCGCCAACCCGCGCCGAGCAGTGCCAATCCACCGAGGAACACCCCGATTAAGCGAAACTCAATTGGAATATAGTTGCGTTGGGCGGCATATTTGAGCAAAAAGGCGAAACCGAAAAAAAGCACGATGACGCCGATCTTGGTGACCACGTTGCCCGTTGTGAAAAAGTCTTTGAGATAGGTCCCCAGCCGGACGGGAAGATCTGCAAAACGCTCTTTGCTTTTGGGGCTGCTTTCACCGGGCATGCCGTCCGGCCGGCCGGCCGGTGCGGCCGGTGTCTCAGAGGCGCTTATCAAGTCGGCTTCAAGATCACTTAAATCATATTCTGAAGTTACTGTTTTTTGGACCTGCGGATGGACAGCCTTTGGTTGCGGGGCCGGCTGGGACGGTTTGTCACGATCCTGATCCTTGCCAACATGCCGGGTTGTGGCCTTAGGTTCCAATGTATGGGCAGTCTTCACGGCTTTCTCAAGATTGGCCAGGCGTTGGCGCAGCTTAAAGATTTCCGCGATCATAACGCCGATGGCCAACCCATAGGCGGACCCGATATATCTATACGAAACCGCACCGATCAACAAGCCGATGACACCAAGAACCAGATAGAGCATTGAAAATCCTTCTTTTTGGGTTTCGATCAAAACAACGCTGTTGAAGCATACTTCAAGCTATTATTGCAACATCATCTCGATATTTAAATCCAAATACCAAAGCCCAAATATCAAATAAAGGTATGGTGCCGATGATATGAAAGCGGCAACGGTAGGGTACGGATCAAATTGATAAGCTGACGTAACATCAGTCCAAAATTCCAGGTCAGTGGTACCCCGCCCCCGGATACAGCAAGTTGATGAACAATAAATGCACGGGATTAAAGATATAGTCAAACGCCTTCCAGGCAAAAAAGATTCCGATGAAGGAGAGGTGGCTGTTGTGGACAAAATCCATATAAGCCACTGCCTTTTCTCTGCTCAACAAGAAGGGAATGATGCCGCTGCCGTCCAAAGGCGGAAACGGCATCAGGTTAAATGTGAACAAGAGCAAGTTCAAGGAGAACAATATGCTTATGCAGGTGGCAATCCCGACGAGGGCGCCGTCCTGATGGGATGCCACGATATGGGAAAGACTCAGATTGTCCGGCGCGTAAAAAAGATCCATGGCCATACCCAAGCGAATGGACAATCCGGCCAGCAACACCACAAGCAGATTGGCCAAAGGCCCGGCCAGGGACATCATGGCCGAGCGTTTGGGAAAATTGCGCGCCCAGGCTGGATCATAGGGAGCACTGGCCCAACCGATCATCCATCCGCCCATCAGGAAAGACAATATGGGCACAACCACCGTCCCGACGGGTTCACGCTTGATATGGGGAAAGGGGTCGAGGGTCACCTGCCCGCCCTCATAGGCAGTAAGGTCGCCCAGCTTCATGGCGGCGAACGCGTGTGATGCTTCATGAACGACGACCGAGAACAGAAACGCCAGATACCATAAAAAGCCCTCGGCTAAATTGGGCATATCCGCTCCATGGCCCTTTATCCTGTGGACTTAGTCTTGGTTATCGGTTCGAAAAGGTATAATTGATGAATAGGCCGACAGAGGCTTGATTATCGGAACCACGTTCCTGGACAAGGGAAGCATCGGCTGCCTCTTTTCCAAGTCGGCTGCAACCGGCAAAAAACAGGGTTGAAATACGCTCGGTTAACGCAACAACGACGGATCCACTAACGCCGTAAGAAAGCAATCCAGCGTTGGCAGTATATCGGCTGAGGCCGGAGGCGGCCGATTGGGTGGCATTCACACCGAAATACGCCTCATTATAACTTGCATCTGCGTATTTAATTTCAGGCCCAATGGAATAAAAGAGAGGTTTCCGGAAAATATTCGATCTGCCCTTGTATTCAACTTTTACCTCTCCAACCAACCCTTCATGACCGCCCACACCTTGGCGAACTTCCACCTTTGCCGTGATAGGATGATAAGTATATTCCGCAAACCCGCCGAGTTCGACCGTGCCATCCACGTCACCTAAACCTTTTAGGTCATCGGTCTCATCCCCACTCACTAAAAATAGTTTACTGCCATCTTCTTCTCTGCCAACGTCTAATTTCCCTATCAGCCCAATACGCCAATTGTCATTTTTAATAACATTGTAGCCCACACCTTCTAGAAACGATGCGAAAAATTTTTCTGAATAGGTGACCCTGAAATTTGGAAGCGCCAAGAGCTGATAATCATCATCACCAAGGTAAGACGGTACAGCAACGACGCCAGCACCAATGGAGTAGGACCATCCCTGATTGGGCGGTCTGTCTTGAGCAACGGCATGCAGAGGCATGAGCACGGCGGTGGCAAACAGTAAGATATAGAGTGTCTTCATTTTCTTTTGATGTTTATGACCTCTTTAGATTGCTAAAAGTACTTTGCAGTAAAAATGATGATAGTTACGCTATTTGCAAAGAATGGGCATCAATATAGCGGATGCATTGAAATGTCAATTTCTATTGTCGGGTAGCAGTATATGGGGCATCCCTTGAGTTCCTAAAAGCTAGCCCGCCACTTTGCGCAGCAGGGCCCTTCCGATAAAGCGCACTTTTTCCCCAAGGGGCAAACGGCTGGACACGGCTTTTACGACCCCTTGGGTAAACCGGGTGGGTTTGGAGTAATCGATTTTCACATCCACGATTACCGGGCCTTTGGGGGTGGTTTGGCGTAGCGCCTCGTCGATCACGCTTTCAATGGCCTCATTATTTTTAAGGCACAGGTAGCGCGCACCCACAGCATCGGCCACGCCCTGAAGTCCCAGCTTACCCAAAATCGTGCATGTTTTGCGATTGTAAGGAATTTGCTGCCCCTGGGCGATTTGGGCCAGTTCACCATCATAAAATACAAAGTAAACCACGTCCAGGTTTTCGACGGACGCGGTCATAATTTCCATGCAGGTCATCAGAAAGGCGCCGTCGCCCACAATGCCCACCACCTGCTTATCGGGATTGGCCAGTTTGGCACCGATCGCGGCCGGGACGCAATACCCCATGCAGTTGAAATCCGTCGGACTGATGAAATGCCGGGACCGGGTGTTGGTAAACAGTTCCGCACTGAGAAAGGTGTGGTTGCCGTCATCCACCACGGTGACGGCGTCGGCGGCCAGATGCCGCCGCAAGGCCTGAAAAAACAGGGCCGGGTTGACCCGATCGGTATGATGGTCCTGCCACTGTTTCAGGTAGCTTCGTTTGTCGGCGGCAATTTGGATGCGGATATCTTCCCTTTCGCGGGAAAGGCCCGATCTTTTCAGTTCCGCTAGTACAGCTGAGAGCGCGGCTCCGGCATCGGAGGCCATGGTGACCGTAGCCGGATAATTCTGATTGAACACGGACGGATTGATATCGATGTGAATCAGTTCGGAAGGGATCTTGGCACTGTAACTGCCCGTGGGGATCTCACTAAAACGCGTGCCCACGGCCAGCAGGCAGTCGCAATCGGCAAAGGCGTTTTCAGCCGCAGGTACTGCTGCGGCGCTGAACCCCATGCCGGTATGCAGGGGGTGATCGCCCGGAAATACACTCAACCCTTGCAAAGTGGTGGCCACCGGGGCTTGCAGGTATTCAGCCAGTTCAATGGCCAGCGGTGTGCAATCCCGGCAACCCCAACCCAGGAACAGTCCGGGCCGTCGGGCAAGGCGCAGCAGTGCGCCGGCGGCACGCACCGCTTCAGCCGGAGGGGCTGCGGGTGCGGGCAAAACCGCCGGCTTCAGGGGCAGCCGGGGCACCTGGCCGCGCATCAACAGGATATCGGCCGGGATTTCAATGAAGACCGGCCCGGGTTCGCCGGATACGGCCTCGGCATAGGCTTTAAACAGGATGGGCACGATCTGTTGATGGTTTTGGATCAGATAGGTTTTTTTGGTCACCGGGGCCAGCAGGCGCCGCATGTCCAAATCGTGCAGCTGATAGGCGCGCCCGCTGTCTCTGCGCACCCCGCCCGAAATGATCAACATGGGGATGCCATCTAAAAAGGCTTCTCCGATGCCGCTCATGGCGTGGGTGACACCGGCGGCCGGAACGACGGCCAGCACACCGATCTGGTCCGATGTACGGCTGACGGCGTCGGCCATAAAGGCGGCGCCGCCTTCATGGGTCACCAGCACGGGACGGACTATTGCGGACTTGCCCAGCTCGTCATACAGCTCGGTGACATGCACACCGGGAATACCGAAGGTCTGTTTGACCGGCAACCGTTCCAAAGCATAAACGGTGAGCCAGGCACCGGTTTTGCGGCCGGCATCCCTGGTCCCCGGATCGGATGGGCCTTCAGCCCCTTGCTGATTCATGGTTTCTCCTTTTTGCGGTGGCGGCTTACGCACCCTCTTCGGCAATTGATCGGCCGGCGATTCTGCCGGTCAAGACACAGCTTCCCAGGAAAGTCCCTTCCAGCGATCCCCGGCCATGGATACCGCCGCCGCCGAACCCGGCGGCCTCGCCCACAGCATACAGACCGGCAATGGGTTGCTGCTCGCGATCCAGTACCCGACAATGCAAATCGGTCTGAATACCCCCCAGGCTTTTGCGGCTGAGGATAAACTGACGAATGGCAATCAGGGGCCGGGCGCCGGGATCGTCGATCTTTCGAAAACGGCACATCCGCATCCGGTCGCCTTTGTATCGACGAAAGTCACCAATGCGGCGCAATTGTTCATCATTGAAAAAAGCCGGCCCGCGATCGATGCAGGCATCGTAGGAGCGGATGTCCGACAACATACGCCGGCTGTCGAATTGCACCCCGTCCAGACTGAACGCTTCCATCTTCAGCGCCAGTGCGTCCAGGGAGTCGGCTGTTATCACATCTTCACATTCATCAATCAGCCGCCGCACCAAACGTTTGTCTCCCAGCAGCAGGTTTTTAAGCAGCAGGCTTTTGCGCTTGAAGCGAAAGGCTTCCATCCAGTCGCAGCCGGACACCGCCATTTCTCGAATGGCGATTTTCCAGTTCATCACCAGCCATGAGTATTGACCCGGGGACCGGCAAATACGCTCCACCAGCCAGCGCGTATCGGTGTATCCCATCAGCGGTGTCGGTCCAAAGCGTTTGCCCCCGGCCTCAAGCCAGAGGGCCGAGCGCGGGGGAATCAGGCTCAAGCCTTCTGCGGGCATCTCCGGTGCGGGTTGATGAACGCCGGTAGCATAATGCCAGTGCAAATCCAGATGGGTCAGGTTCGCCCCGCTGCGTGCGGCGGCATCGTGCAGCAGACCATCGGCATATCGGTGCGAACCGTTGAGCAGGATCGGCGGCGGCTTGCCCCAGGGGGCATACCAGTTGGCTTTGACCTTGCTCAAGTCGCCGCCGCAGATGCCGCCCGAAGCAATCACCACTGCATCGGCAGAAGCTTCAAAGAATTCGCCGGTGGATTCATTTACACCGCTGCATCCAGTGATACGGCCCTGGGTTTGCACCAGCCGTTCGACCCGGTGATCGAAGAATATTTGCAGATTCTGCCGCCGGGGGTGATTCTCGAGATGGGCAGCCAGCGCCTTGATGATGGCATGTCCGGTACCCCAAACGATGTGCCAGCGGGGAACGGCATTGCCGGGCATAAACAGACCGCGCTCGGGCCAGCTCACCATGGGCAGAAACGAAACCGAACGCTCCGTGAGCCAGTCATAGATCATTTCCCGCGACTGTTCCACATAGGTCCGCGCCCAGGCCTGCGGCCAGTGGTGGTTATCCTGAAAACAGGCCCGGCGTCGCCAGTCCGCCAGCGCCAGCTCCGGCGTATCACGAATCCCCAGCTTGCGCTGCTGGGGGGTGTCGACGAACATGATGCCGCCAAACGCTTTTTTGCAAAGCCCGCCCAGGTCTTCGCGGCGATCGCGCTCCAGCAGGATCACCCGTTGGTTGCGCTCCAACAACTCCAGGGCGGTAACGATCCCCGCCAACCCCCCTCCGGCGATAATCACATCAGCTTGATAGCGGTATTGGGTCATGGTGCTCCTTCCGGGAGCATGTGTACGGGCGCAGAAACCTTACACCCGGCGGTTGCTACGCCGATGCAAGGCCATCTTTTTTTGCCATCACCAATGGCGCAATGATCTTGACCCACTGGGATCGCAAATTCCGGTAAAAGGCCTGATCATCCTGAATAATGGACTGAACCGCCATACCGCGCAGGGTGTTGATGCTCAGCACCAGAAATGTCTCAACGGGTATATTCGTTAGATCCGAAGTGGCAAAATGGTTTTCCCAGAGAGTTTCGATGGCGGCATGGAAGCGATCGAGAATCGGTTTTAAGCGCTGCCTGAGGGCGGCATCTGTGCGACAGGCGATATTGAACTCCAGCCAGACCGCTTTGTGGCGACCCGTATAGAAATTGTCCCAGATAAAATCAAAAAGCCGGTTCAGGTCCTGTCCCAACTGCGAATCTCTAAGCGCCATGCGCTGCGTGGTTTCCACGACCCGGTTGAGGGCATATTCGGCCGCCGATGCCACCAGATCGTGTTTGGAGGCATAGTGGTGGCGCCATGCCCCTCGCGACACCCCGGCTGATGTCAAAATACGGGACAAGCTGGTGCCATGGTAGCCCCACGATTCCATACAATCCAAGGTGGCTTCCATAAGCCGTGTCCGCATTTCAGTGCTTCTTTCCTGCTGGGATTTGCGGGCCATGGGCCTGTGTCTCCTTGGGATCGGGAAGCGGTATTTAGCACTCTATATAAATACCGACCGATTGGTTTGTTTATGAGGTATCTCTATTTTTCTGTCAAGGCTTTTAATCATGCACAATTAGTAACCGGAGCATGCAAAAAGCGATACATTTTGCCAATGGAAGTCACTACTTCAAAGGCAAAAGAGATCTGCATCAGCTTCATCAGCACCCATAAACCCTTTATACCCAATAGATGTACGGGCGACGTGGCCGCCTTCGACGGACTTGGCATGCAATCTGCTCTAGAACATTGATAGAATCGAAAAAAGTCGCCAAGAAAAGATAGTGTCCTTCGCGGTAAAAATCAGACTTATGGCGAGCTCAGCAACACTAAATTGGGTCAATTCACCGGCAGAACATTCACACCCTTGATGCGGCAGGCGCAGGATCTGAATCGCGGAGCCTGCCAATAAACAGTTGCCCAAAGGAGTCCTCCATGACCAAAGCGGTCGTTGCCTTGATAATCTCTTTTTTGCTCTGCCTGCCCCTATCCGGCTGCGGCGGCGGCAGCGACAGTGGTGTTGGGAGCAACAACACCGATGTGCCGTACACCGAAATAACCGACGACATGCCTGCGGCCGGCAACCCGGACGGCCACTGTCCCGTGCCGGCGGAAGCCATGGAAGAAGACACCTCCTCACCGGACTGGATCATCGGCGACGGCACGCCCCAAAGCTGCACTTCGGATGCCGTGGTGGCCGCCGTGGCCCGGGGCGGCATCATCACCTTTGATTGCGGTCCGGACCCGCTGACCATCGTCATGCAGGAGACCGCCAAGATCTTCAACGATACCGGCCCTAAGATAGTGATCGACGGCGGCGGCCGGGTCACGCTCAGCGGCGGCGTCAACCGCCGAATTCTCTATATGAACACCTGTGATCCGGACCAGATTTGGACCACCGACCACTGCCAGAACCAGGACCATCCCCGGCTCACCGTTCAAAACCTGACCTTTATCGACGCCGATTCCAAGAGGGAGGCCGATTACGACGGCGGCGGGGCCATCTGGGTCCGCGGTGGCCGCTTCAAAGTGATCAACTGCCGTTTTTTCAACAATGTGTGCGCCGACACCGGGCCGGATGTGGGCGGCGGGGCCATACGAGTTTTCAGCCAGTACAACGGCAGTCCGGTCTATATCGTCCACAGCACCTTCGGCGGCCGCGACGACCTGGGCAATGTCGGCTCCAACGGAGGCGGCATCAGCAGCATCGGCGTCTCATGGACCCTGATCAACAGCGTTTTCAGCCATAACCGGGCCATCGGCAACGGCGGCAACCCCGCCCAAAGCGGCACCCCCGGCGGCGGCAGCGGCGGAGCGGTTTACAACGATGGCAACACCATGACCCTGTCCCTGTGCGGAATGCGCCTTGAGGACAATGAAGTCAATGCTTACGGTTCGGTCATCTTCTTTGTCAGCAACAATCATGACGGCACCCTGATCATCGAAGATTCCATCATTCGCAACAACATCAACACCAGCGGCCACCCCTGGGAAATTCTACCCGGCATCTCCGGCCACCTGGATACGACCGTGATTGTGGACGGTGATTCCATTATCGAGTAATAAGGATGATTTTCAATGTGGACGGGTGAATTGGAGTTGACACTAAAGAAAACCTGTATTAAAAGATAATAATTATTATTTAGAGCAAAGAGACTTCAATTGGCAGCCCATAATAAAAACAGATTTGAAACCATCATCCGGAAATTAAGGGATAATGGCCACAAAATAACACCCCAACGGCTGGCTATCGTTGACATTCTTGCCAAAAGTGAGGGCCATCCCAGCGTTGAACATATTTATGTGCAGATAAAAAAAGATTTTCCGACGATGAGCCTTGCAACAGTATACAAAAATGTTTTATTAATTAAATCTCTGGGTGAAGTTCTCGAATTGGGGTTCCCGGATGGGAGCAACCGATACGACGGAAACAAGCCTACTCCCCATCCACATGTTATCTGTATCAAGTGCAAAAAAATTGTTGATCCGGACCTGGATAGCCTGGACGAACTGAACAAAGAGGTCGAATTAGAGACCCGTTTTAAAATTCTGAATCATAGGTTGGACTTTTTCGGCATATGCAGCAATTGTGTGGCTGAAAAAGTTTGATATATTTTTACCACTAATTGATAATTATTATCATGTAATATTATATTTCTATTAACAAATAAACCTGGGAGGAAGCCTTATGAATGAAGACAGCAAGTGCCCGGTAACGGGCAGAACCGGCAAATCCATTGCCGGCGGTGGCACTTCTAACCAAGACTGGTGGCCGAACCAGTTGAACCTCAAGATTCTACACCAGCACTCTCACATGAGCAATCCCATGGGCGAGGCGTTCAACTACGCCGAGGAATTCAAGAAACTTGACCTGAAAGCCGTAAAAGAAGATCTCTATGCGCTGATGACCGACTCCAAAGAGTGGTGGCCGGCGGATTGGGGGCACTACGGAGGGCTCTTCATCCGGATGGCATGGCACAGTGCAGGCACCTACCGCATGGGCGACGGCCGCGGCGGCGGGGGTTCCGGCAACCAGCGTTTTGCGCCCCTCAACAGCTGGCCGGACAACGTAAACCTGGATAAGGCGCGCCGCCTGCTCTGGCCGATCAAGCAAAAGTATGGCCGCAAAGTCTCCTGGGCCGATCTGTTGATCCTTGCCGGCAACTGCGCACTCGAGTCCATGGGATTCAAGACCTTCGGCTTCGGCGGCGGGCGTGAAGACATATGGGAGCCGGAAGAAGACGTCTACTGGGGCGCGGAAGATGAATGGCTGGCGACGAGCGATATGCCCAAAAGCCGATACAGCGGCGAACGGGATCTGGAAAATCCCCTGGCGGCTGTGCAGATGGGCCTGATCTACGTGAACCCGGAGGGGCCGGACGGCAATCCGGACCCGGTGGCCTCCGGCCTTGACGTCCGCGAGACCTTTGCGCGCATGGCCATGAACGATGAAGAGACCGTTGCGCTGGTTGCCGGCGGGCACACCTTCGGCAAGTGTCATGGCGCGGGCGATGCCGAGTTGGTCGGTCCGGAACCTGAAGCCGCCGGTTTAGCAGAGCAGGGGCTGGGCTGGAAGAGCAGCTTCGGCAGCGGCAAGGGCGGCGATACCATCAGCAGCGGCATCGAGGGGGCCTGGAAGCCGAACCCCACCCAATGGGACATGGGCTATTTGAAAGTGCTGTTCAAATACGACTGGGAACTGGTCAAAAGCCCGGCCGGCGCTAATCAGTGGCTGGCCAAGGACGTGGACGAAGAAGACATGATCGTTGACGCCCACGATCCGTCCAAGAAGCACCGGCCGATGATGACCACGGCGGACCTTTCGCTGAAGTTCGACCCGGTCTACGAGCCCATCGCACGGCGTTACCTGGAGAATCCGGAGGAATTTGCGGACGCCTTCGCCCGGGCGTGGTTCAAGTTGACCCACCGCGATATGGGCCCTCGCGTGCGCTATCTCGGCGCGGAGGTTCCGGCAGAAGAACTGATCTGGCAAGACCCGGTGCCCGCCGTCGATCATGAGCTGATCGACACACAGGAGATCGCCGATCTCAAGGGCAAGATTCTGGCCTCGGGATTGTCCGTCTCCCAGCTGGTCACCACCGCCTGGGCCTCTGCGTCCACATTCCGAGGCTCCGACAAGCGCGGTGGTGCCAACGGGGCGCGTATCCGCCTTGCGCCGCAAAGGGATTGGGAAGTCAATCAGCCGCAGCAATTAAATACCGTATTGCAGACACTGGCAGGCATCCAAGAGACATTCAACGGTGCGCAGTCCGGCGGAAAGCAGGTTTCCCTCGCCGACATGATTGTCCTGGGTGGATGCGCGGGGGTAGAACTGGCGGCCAGGAATGCCGGTCACGATGTGAACGTTCCCTTCACACCGGGACGCATGGATGCATCCCAGGAGCAAACCGACGCGGTGTCATTCTCCGTGCTCGAACCCAAAGCAGACGGATTTCGCAACTATCTCAAAGCCAAATACAGCGTATCGGCAGAGGAACTGCTGCTGGATCGGGCGCAGCTTCTAACCTTGACCGCCCCCGAAATGACGGTTCTGGTTGGCGGCATGCGCGTTTTGAATGCCAACTTCGGACAGGCCCCGCACGGCGTCTTGACCAACCGGCCGGAGATGCTCACCAATGACTTCTTCGTAAACCTGCTCGACATGGGCACAGAGTGGAAGGCAAACTCAAATGACGAAGAGGTGTTCGAGGGACGTGATCGCGCAACGGGCGAACTCAAGTGGACCGGCACCCGGGTGGACCTCATCTTCGGTTCGAACTCCCAGCTCCGGGCCCTGGCGGAGGTCTACGGATGCGAGGACTCCGGGGAGAAATTCCTGCAAGACTTTGTGGCGGCATGGAACAAGGTGATGAACCTTGACCGCTTCGACCTCGGCTGATCTAACCCTTGATATCGATATAAG
>JBNKKB010000091.1:0-26708 GCA_050291605.1 Desulfobacteraceae bacterium
GTGTTTCATTGTCGCGCTAATCGCCCTGCTTGCTACCGGATTTCTTGGGTCGTCCAGCATCAGAGCCAGTGTTGAAAACGCCGGTTATACCTATTGCAGCAACGCCAGCGGGATAAGCGCGCTGGCGCGGACATTGGTATACACCAAAAACATGAACCTCTGCGATGAACTGGATGAATCTAAAAGAGGGGCAACGTCTTTACGTTTGACAGAATGAAAAGACTTCTAACAACATATAAATGTAAATTGTGGAGACCCGACCCTTTGCTTCTCCTGCTTCTCATGTTGTAAATGAAAAAGGAGCTGACGTGGACGCCCCTATGAAAGCACCATTAATTTGCCTGTCCCTAATTCTCTTCCGCCAAGCCCATCTATCCATGCAATAGTGTGTCTATGCGGCATGCACTTTGGATTTAAGCCATGCGACCCATGCATCAAAGCCTTCGCCGGTTTTGGCGGAGATATTGAACATGGGCATGTCGGGGTGCACTTGCCGGATGCTGTCCTGAACCGCTTCAACCTCAAGGTCGAGGTAGGGGAGCAGATCCACTTTGTTGATCAGGGCGGCATCGCAAACCCGGAACATGAGCGGGTATTTGATGGGTTTGTCTTCGCCTTCGGTGACGCTTAGCATGACAATCTTGAGGTCTTCGCCCACGTCGAACTCGGCCGGGCAGACCAGGTTGCCGATATTTTCAATGATCAGCAGATCGAGGCTCTCCAGGTCCATGGCGGCCACGGCGGTGTCGATGACATGCGCGGCCAGATGGCATTCACCGCCGAACTGGTCGGTATTGATCTGCACCACGGGGGCGCCGGTTTCGGCCAGTTTGTCCGCGTCGTGAGTGGAACAGATGTCTCCGACGATGACCCCGCAGCGCACTTCGGGCATCAACGCTTTTAACGTGCGGATCAATGTGGTGGTTTTGCCCGAGCCGGGCGAGCTCATCACATTCAACACAAACACATGCTGCTCGGCGAATTTTTGGCGCATGCGGTCGGCCTGCATCTTGTTGGCGTCCAGCACATTGCGCACCACCTGGATCTTGCGGGTGCCGCCGGCTTTGGATTCGATGACGGTGCCGGGGTCGTCGTGATGGTGATGGGGTTTTTTGGGGTCGTGGTGATAATGGCGTTGGGTTCTGAGAAATCTAAACATGGTCACCTGTTCATACGCAATGGGTTAACTGTATCGGTTAGCTTGCCTGGTCACGACCTCCGTTGGGATGACGGTGGAAGTAATGTCGTTCTGTGGCGTTCCAACAGGCCGGCGCAGTGGCCGGCCCTACGCTTAATTGGTGGGGCCAGGAAAAGATGATCTTCGTAGTAGGGCCGGGCTCTGTACCGGCCTGTTCTGACGATGTTACGGCAACGCCGCCTGGCGTTAATCATCTTCCAACTCTATCGATTCTATATCCAATTCACGTCCGGAAAGCATCTCAATGGCGCCGCCGTTACACTTGGGGCAGTAGAAGACCGGCTCTGAGAATTGCCATTTATGTTCGCAATCGTTGCATTGAGCGGAAACTTCGATCTCTTCAACGTCCAGCTCGGCGCCTTCGACCGGGGTCTCTTTGGCGGCGATTTCAAAGCAAAACCGGAGGCTCTGGGTGACCACCGAGGCCAGCTTGCCCACTTTGAGATTGATGCGCGTCACCTTGGGATCCTTTATATCCGTCGGGATGGATTCGGTGACGATGCGAATGATCTCGGTGGCAATTCCCATTTCGTGCATGTTTGAGTTCAGCCTGTGTTGTGGTTCGAGCAGGTATCGGACTATACCCAAGCGTCTTGCCATGCCCGGCCGGCACAGAGGCCGGCCCTACGCCACCCCCCGGGGATCAATATGCCAACAGTAAAAGCATAGGAGCAGCATTGTTTCGCTTCCGCCGCAATATCACCCAAATTAACAATCGAAAGAGCTCCTTAACTTTAACCTTTAAACTGAAACTTTTGCTATGCAAAAGTTTCCTTACATATATCTCCTAGATAGGCCAAATTCTCACACACATTAATCCCGTTTTGCTTCATGGCCTCGACTTTGCTCTGGCCGGTGCCGCTGCTGCCGGAGATGATGGCGCCGGCGTGGCCCATGCGGCGGCCCGGCGGCGCGGTCAGGCCGGCGATGAAGCCGACCACCGGTTTGTCGAGCTTGGCGCTGATGTATTCGGCGGCTTGCTCCTCGGCGTCGCCGCCGATTTCGCCGATCATTACGATACCTTGGGTGTCCCTGTCGGCTTGAAAGGCCGCCAGGCAGTCGATAAAATGGGTGCCGTTGACCGGATCGCCGCCAATACCGATACAGGTGCTTTGTCCTAAACCCGCTTGGGTCAAGGCGTGCACGGCCTCATAGGTCAGCGTGCCCGAGCGGGACACCACCCCGATTTTACCTGCCTGGTGGATAACACCGGGCATGATACCGATTTTGCACTCGTCCGGAGTGATGATGCCCGGACAATTGGGGCCGATCAGGCGCACGGGTTTATCTTTGATATAGTTTTTGACCCGCATCATGTCCATCACCGGTATGCCTTCGGTGATGCAAACAATCAGGGGCACGTGGGCGTCGGCAGCCTCCATGATGGCGTCGGCGGCAAACGGCGGCGGCACAAATATCATACTGGCATCGGCCCCACTGGCCTGGACGGCGCCGGACACCGTGTTGTAAACCGGAACGGCATCCATTTGCTGCCCGCCTTTACCGGGAGTGACGCCGGCCACTACCTGGGTGCCGTATTCCACGCAGGCGCGGGTATGAAATTGGCCCTCTTTGCCGGTAATGCCCTGAACCAAAAGTTTGGTCTCCTTGTTAACGAATATGCTCACGTCTCTGTCCTCGCCTGTTCAGGAGTTGATGCTGCACATTTTTGTGCTAAACTTATTTATACTGTAGGAGCGGCGCCCTGCCGCGACGATATATCCTGCCGAATGACTATCGCGGCGGGACGCCGCTCCCACAGTGGACTTATTTCACTAACCTTTAGCAATCAACTTTTGGGCCGCTTACTGGATAACTGCGCTGAGCTTTTCGGCGGCATCTTTTAAATCTTTGGCGTTGATCAATTCCAAACCCGAGTCGGCCAGAATCTTGCGGCCCTCTGCCAGGTTGGTGCCTTCCATGCGGATAATCACCGGCACCCGCATGCCAACTTTTTGCGCTGCCTGAACCACACCATTGGCCAGGCGGTCACAACGCAGGATGCCACCGAAGATGTTGATCAGGATGGCTTTAACGTTTGCATCGTTTTGCAGGATGCGAAAACCGTTTTCAATTTGATCGGCGCTGGCGCCGCCGCCCACATCCAGAAAGTTCACCGGTTTGCCGCCGGCCAACTTGATGCAATCCATCGTGGCCATGGCCAAACCGGCGCCGTTGACCATATTGCCCACATTGCCGCCGCCGCCCAGGTGGATGTAGTTCAAACCGTGCTCGGAGGCTTCCACCTCGGCGGGATCTTCTTCATCCAGATCACGATAAGCTTTCACATCCGGATGGCGGTAGAGGGCATTGTCATCAAAGTCCATTTTACCGTCTAAAGCGATCACCTGATCGTCGTCGGTCAGCACCAGGGGATTGATCTCCACCAGTGAGCAGTCATAATTCACCGCCAGGTTAAACAGGTTTTTGAGTAGCGTCATGAAGGGCTTGAGGGCCGCTTTGGGCAAATTGAGGCCATAAGCGGCACGTCTTAAATGGTATCCTTGAATGCCAACATTGGGGTCCACCCATATTTTGATAACTTTTTCGGGGGTTTTTTCGGCCACTTCTTCGATATCCATGCCGCCGGCTTCGCTGGCCATAATGATCATCTGGGCGGTGGCGCGATCCGGCAGAACGCTCAAATAGAGCTCTTTGGCGATATTCAGCCCCTGCTCGATGAGCAGCTTTTTGACGTGTTTGCCTTGGGGCCCGGTCTGCCGGGTGACCAGGGTCATTCCTAAAATAGCATGGGCATAGGTTTCAAATTCGTTCGGATTTTTGGCCACTTTGACACCGCCGCCCAAACCCCTTCCGCCGGCATGGATTTGCGCTTTAACCACCACCGGATAGGCCCCCAGCTTGTCTGCCGCGGCTTTGGCCTCATCGACACTAAATGCCACGGCACCGTCGGGTACGGCGACACCGTTTTGTCTGAACAGCTCCTTGGCTTGATATTCGTGGATTTTCATGGACGGGCCTCACTCGTTGACGTTGTTGTCTGAATTCGCAATAATGATAGGACAGCCGGGGGAAGTACAGTGCGCCGAACTAGCCATACAGGTGTAAAAACAGGGCATGGGGCCCTCCACGCGTTGGCGCACACCGGCACCCCATGCCCGTATGTTGCCTTATTGATAGGACATTATCCGATGACACAAAGCACATCACCCTTGGCCACGGAGTCACCACTTTTGAAATTAATCGCCTGGATAGTGCCGCCGCACGGTGCCGGCAGGGCGTTTTCCATCTTCATGGCTTCCAGGATCAAGACCGTCTCACCTTCGCTGATGGCATCGCCAACGTTTTTCTCGTAGCTGACGATCATGCCGGGCATGGGCGCCGGTACGGGGGTGCCGGAAGCCGCCGCCGCGGGTGCGGCCGGTGCGGCCGGCTCTGCGGGTGCTGGAGCGGAAGGCGCCGCAGCAGCCGGTGCCGGTGCGGCCGGTGCAGCCGCCGGTGCAGCCATGTGCATACCGCCGGCCGGCAGGGTAATGACCGGAGCGCCGCCGGTGGGCTCCACTTCAACGTTGAAGTATTCGTTGTCCACAAATACGTTAAAGGTCCGCATCTCTTCACCCTTTGCCGGTGTGCCGGGTTTTTTCTCGACCAGTTCGCCGGCCTTGGCTTTTTTAATCAGGTCGTCTTTGGCCTTGACCTCTTCCAGGGAAATCGGTTTGACACTATCGGGCGCCTCTTCCACACCATACTTCCATTGCAGGAATTTTTTACCGGTGACCGGGTAGAGGGCATAGAGCACCAGGTCGTCCATATCCACGGCCAGATCGCCGATCTGTGCTTTGGCTTTTTCCAGTTCGGGCTCAATCACCTCGGCCGGACGGCAGGTGATGGGTTCTTCGCCACGCTCGTAACCGGCAAGGGCCTTTTTCTGGACTTCGGCGTCGATGGGCACGGCGGTTTTGCCGTAAAGACCGTAGCACAAATCTTTAACCTGACCGGTAATCATCTTGTAGCGTTCCTCCGGTGTGTCATGCAGCACATTGTTCACGGTCTGGACACCCACGATCTGGCTTGTGGGGGTAACCAGCGGTATCTGACCCAGTTCCTTGCGCACCCGGGGCAGCTCTTTGTAAACATCGTCGATCTTGTCCAGGGCATCCATCTCGCGCAATTGGTTGACCAGGTTGGAGAGCATGCCGCCCGGGGTCTGGTGCAATAACACGTTGATGTCGATGATCGAAACCTTGGAATCATCAAGCAAGTGCTTGTACTTGGGCATGATTTTCTTTTCGAATATCTCGTTGATGCGGGCCAGCAAGCGTATGTCAAAACCAGTGTCGCGATTGGTACCCAGCAAGGCCATGACCAAAGGCTCAATAGCCGCATGGGAGGTGCGGTAGGCATAGGGTGTCATACAAGTGTCGATGATGTCCACACCGGCTTCAATGGCCTTGAGATGGCTCATCGGTGACATGCCGGAAGTAAAGTGGCTGTGCAAATGGATGGGCGGCTTCACAGCCTTTTTAAGGGCCTTGACCAGGTTATAGGCATCGTAGGGCGCGATCAAGCCGGCCATATCTTTAATGCAGATGGAGTCGGCGCCCATATCTTCCAGCGCTTTGGCTTTGCTAACATAGTAATCCAGGTTGTACACTTCGCCGCCCAAGCGCGGTTCGGTCATGGTATAACAGATGCAGCCCTGAAAGTGCTTGCCGTACGCTTTGATCTTGGGCACCACGGTTTCAAAGTTGCGGTAGTCGTTGAGGGCGTCAAAGGTGCGGAAGATGTCCATGCCGTTTTCACAAGAGCGATCCATGAACGCATTGGCCACGTCATCCGCATAGTTGCGGTAGCCCACCAGGTTCTGTGCGCGCAGCAGCATGGAAAAGGGGGTCTTTTTAAAATAGCGTTTCAAAGTGCGGATGCGTTCCCAGGGATCTTCGTTGAGAAAGCGGTGCATGGTGTCGAAGGTGGCACCACCCCAAGTCTCGACGGCCCAAAAACCCACTTGGTCCATCAGTTCAGCGACCGGAATCATGTCTTCGGTGCGGCCGCGGGTGGCAAACAGGGATTGATGCCCGTCCCGCAGGCTGAGGTCCATAATCTTAATTGGATTTTCCGCCGCCGGGCGGTCGTTGTCGTAATTCATGGTGCTCATTTTAACTTGGTCGCTCATCGTTCAGGTCTCCTATGGCATATGCGTTAAATATTAAAATTCTATCGGAAGCGGTTAAACGCTTTGAGTTGCATCAGGCTGTGCATGGTCATCATGCCCTGACGTCCGCTTTGCCCCCAGTGGTTCAGCTCGATGGCCGGACCTTCGGGGCCTTCCATGGCTGCTGCCGCAGCTTCGGCGTAAGCTTCTTGTTCCTGTTGCATATAGGCGCTGACTGCGGCCAAGGCAGCGGCCATCTTTTTTTCCATAGTGGTCATTGTGTCACCCATCGTTTTTACGGTTCAGTGTCATCAACATTACATCGGAATGTTGCCGTGCTTTTTCGGCGGTCGCAGTTCGCGCTTGGTGCACATGATCTCCAACGCTTCGATCAAGCGGGGCCGTGTTTCGCTGGGCTGAATCACGGCGTCGACATATCCCCGGCCGGCAGCCACATAAGGATTGGCAAACAGTTCGTTGTATTCCTTGATCTTTGCATCCCGTTCGGCCGCCGGGTTATCGGCGTCGTTGATCTCTTTGCGATGAATGATGTTGGCGGCGCCTTCGGCTCCCATGACGGCGATCTCGGCCGTCGGCCAGGCAAAGGCCATATCCGCGCCAAGGTGGCGGGACGACATGGCAATGTAAGCCCCACCGTAATCTTTGCGGGTAATCAGCAACAATTTGGGCACAGTGGCCTCGCTATAGCACCATAACAGTTTGGCGCCATGGCGGATGATGCCGCCGTGCTCTTGCTGGCTGCCGGGAAGATAACCGGGCACATCGGCAATGGTCAGCAACGGAATGTTAAAGGCATCGCAAAAACGGATGAAACGGGTGGCTTTGTCCGAGGCGTCTACATCCAGACAACCCGCCAAGACATCGGGCTGGTTGGCAATGATACCGATGGTTCGGCCGTTGAGCCGGGCAAAGCACACTACAATATTGGCGGCAAAATATTGATGGGGTTCAAAGATGTCGCCGTTGTCCACGATGGATCGGATCACCGTCTTCATGTTGTAAGACTGATTCGCACTGTCCGGAATGATGGTGTCCAGCGCCGGATCGGTGCGCTTGGGGTTGTCACCCAAGTCCACACGGGGCGGATCCTCCATATTGTTGGCCGGCAAGTAAGAGAGCAGCTTTTTGATCTGGTCAATGGCGTCCTTATCATCCTCGCAGGCAAATTGCGCCACACCGCTTTTTTCGTTGTGGGCCATGGCGCCGCCCAAATCCTCAAAAGAGATCTCCTCGCCGGTAACCGCTTTGATCACTTCAGGACCGGTGATGAACATGTAGCTGGAGTTTTTAACCATAAAGACATAGTCGGTCATGGCCGGTGAATAAACGGCACCGCCGGCAGTGGGGCCCATAATGGCCGAAATCTGCGGGATAACCCCCGAGGCCAGTGAGTTGCGATAAAAGATATTGCCGTAACCGCACAGCGCATCTACGCCCTCTTGAATACGGGCGCCGCCGGAATCGTTCATGCCCACAAAGGGCACCCCGGCCTTGAGGGCCAGGTCCATCACCTTGGTGATTTTTTGGGCGTGCATCTCACCCAGACTGCCGGCCCGGGAGGTAAAATCCTGGGCAAAGGCAAACACCGGGCGACCGTCCACCAACCCATGGCCGGTGACCACCCCGTCGGAGGGGATCTCCACCGATGTCATGTTAAAATTGGAACAGCGGTGTTTGACAAAAGCGTCAATCTCGCGAAAGGTTTCTTTATCGAACAGGCGGCTCAGGCGTTCACGTGCCGTAAGCTTGCCCTTTTCTTTTTGTTTGGCGACCAGTTTTTTGCCGCCCATTTCAAGGATTTTGGCTTCCATTTCCTTGAGGGCTTTTATTTTGTCCTGCACTTTTCCCATGCTAGAATCCTTTCCCCTCCATATTTAGTTAAATTCCACAGCGATATCTGTATTAGCGGTTAACGCGCCCCATTCTCCCCGGTTAAGATCGCAACCGATAGCCATTAACAATAAAAACAATATCTTTTATATGCTGGTCACTCATTGTCAAGCAAAAAAAGAAGCTTCTGGGCAGCCGTTGTGGGTACCATATCTCCCTGACGCACCCGGTCCAGGGTGGCCTTTAAATGGCGCCGAATTTTGGGATTTCCATGAAAACGTTCTTTTAGACCCTCATGGATCAGTTCCCACATCCACTGCAACGCCTGATCTTTGCGTTTGGACTGCAATTCACCCGCATCCATCAATGTTCGGTGGTGCTGTTGAACACACTGCCAAATGGCGTCCAGACCTGAACGGGTGACGGCACTGCAAGTCAGCACCGGCGGCGTCCACAGCGTCGAGAGCGGCTGCATCAGGTGCAGGGCGTTTTCCAGCTCATTGCGGGTGCGCTCGGCACGTTCCACATTGCCCCCGTCGGCCTTGTTGACCGCCACTGCATCCGCCAGTTCGAGGATGCCTTTCTTAATGCCCTGCAGGGCGTCACCGGCCCCGGTCATCATCAAAATCAGAAAAAAATCCACCATGCCGGCCACCGTGGTTTCGCTTTGACCCACACCCACGGTCTCGACCAGGACCACATCAAATCCAGCCGCCTCGCACAACAACAGGCTTTCACGGGTCATACGCGCCACGCCGCCCAAGGTGCCCCCCGAGGGCGAAGGCCGAATAAACGCCTGAGGGGATTGGCTCAGCCGCTCCATACGGGTTTTGTCGGCCATAATGCTGCCCCCGCTGCGCTGGGAGCTGGGGTCCACTGCCAGTACGGCCACCTGGTGGCCCTGGTCGATGAGTTGCATGCCGAAATTTTCGATAAAGGTGCTTTTGCCCACCCCCGGCACCCCGGTAATGCCCAAGCGCGTCGCCGCGCCGGTATGGGGCAGCAATTGTTCCACCAAACGCCTTCCCAAATCCCGATGATCGGGGTGGCGGCTTTCCACCAGGGTGATCGCCTTGGCCAGCACCCGGCGGTCACCGGCCAGGATGCCCTCCTGGAAATGTTTGATGGACTCGGTTTGCATTGACCGGTGTATGACTCCAAAACCGTTATCGGTTTGTTGGCTGTCCGAGTGTTTGGTTCCTGGTGTCTGGCAAAATCCGATTTCTATTGCACCTGTGGGAGCGGCGTCCCGCCGCGACTTAAGTCCGCATGACGGCGCCTGTCGCGGCGAAACGCCGCTCCCACATCATCATAACGATTGTCTTTTCTAAAATCGATCCCCATCCACAACTTAAAACTCTGAACCCATGAGATATTCAGTTCTCAAAAGGGCATAAAACCCCATATTGGGTTTGAATCGCCACCATCATTCTATTGCATTCAAAACCTGATTGGCCGATTGGGTCAAGGGCGTGCCCGGGCCAAAAACGCATACGGCGCCGGCCTGGTACAACACATCATAATCGGAGGGTGGAATCACGCCGCCCACCACCACCTTGATGTCGCCCGCTTTTTGGGCTTGCAGGGCGGCACTCAATTGGGGCACCAGGGTTTTGTGCCCGGCCGCCAGCGTGGAGGCACCCACCACATGCACATCATTTTCCACGGCCATCTTGGCCGCTTCGTCGGGTGTTTGAAACATGGGGCCGATGTCCACATCGAAGCCGAAGTCGGCAAAGGCGGTGGCCACCACCTTAATGCCCCGGTCGTGGCCGTCCTGGCCCATTTTCGTTAGCAAAATACGGGGGCGGCGACCCTCTTTTTCCATGAAATCATCACATCGTTTGCGCAACGCCTGGATGATACGCTGATCTTTGAATTCCGCGGCATAGACACCGGAGATACATTGCGTGGTGGCCACAAAACGGCCAAAGACCTTTTCCATGGCGTCGGAGATCTCACCCACCGTAGCCCGGGCGCGCACCGCCGGCAAGGCGGCAGCCATCAGGTTGTCTCCATTTTCAGCCGCCCGGCTTAAAGCCGCCAGGGCGGCCCGTACTTTGGTTTCATCGCGTTGCGACTTGGTGGCGGTCAGACGATCCACCTGATCCTGGCGTACGGCTTCGGAAATCTCGAGCACATCGTCCAGGGGTTGCACTTCGACTTGGTATTTGTTCACACCCACGATCACATCCAGGCCTTGATCGATGCGCGCCTGTCGTCGGGCAGCCGATTCCTCGATACGCAGTTTGGGCATACCCGATTCGATGGCTTTGGCCATACCGCCCAGCGCTTCGACTTCATCAATGATCTTTTTGGCCTCGGCGATCACTTCCGCCGTTAAGGCTTCCACATAATAACTGCCGCCCAGCGGATCCACCACATGACACACCTGGGACTCTTCCTGGATCACCAGCTGGGTGTTGCGGGCGATGCGGGCGGAAAAATCCGTGGGCAGGCCCACGGCTTCGTCAAACGAGTTGGTATGCAAAGATTGGGTGCCGCCTAAAACGGCGGACAAGGCCTCGAGGGTGGTGCGAATGATATTGTTGTAAGGATCCTGTTCGGTGAGACTCCATCCCGAGGTCTGCACATGGGTGCGCAGCATGCTGGATTTGGGATGGGTGGGATTGAATTGCGCCATCAACTCGCTCCACAGATAGCGTGCCGCGCGTAGCATGGCGATCTCCATGAAAAAATTCATACCCACACCAAAAAAGAAAGAGAGCCGCGGTGCAAAGGCATCGATCTCCAACCCCGCTTTGAGGGCAGCGCGCACGTACTCCAAACCATCGGCCAGGGTAAAAGCACACTGCAACACCGAGTTGGCGCCCGCCTCCATCATGTGGTAGCCGCTGATACTCACGGTGTTGAACTTGGGCATGTGCTGGGAGCAAAAAGCGATAATATCCGACACAATGCGCATGGACGGCTCGGGTGGATAAATATAAGTGTTGCGGGTCAGATACTCCTTGAGAATATCGTTTTGGATGGTACCCGTAAGCTGATCGTGCCGGACACCCTGCTCTTCAGCCGCCACGATGTACATGGCCATGATGGGAATCACGGCACCATTCATGGTCATGGAAACCGACATTTCATCCAAAGGGATTTGATCAAAGAGGATTTTCATGTCCTCGATGGAATCGATGGCCACGCCGGCCTTGCCCACATCACCCGTTACCCGGGGATGGTCCGAGTCATAGCCGCGATGGGTGGCCAAATCAAAGGCCACCGACAGGCCCTTCTGACCCGCCGCCAAATTGCGGCGATAAAAGGCGTTCGACTCCGCCGCCGTGGAAAAACCGGCATATTGGCGGATGGTCCAGGGCCGGCCGGCATACATGGTGGCCATGGGGCCCCGCACATAAGGGGCGAAACCCGGCATACTGTTGATGTGGGCCAAGCCCTCGGTATCTTCTGCCGTATACAAGGGCTTGACCGAAATGCCTTCGGCCGTGTGCCAGTCGAGATCCGCCAGCGGCTTGCCTCTGAGCTGTTTGGCTGCCAACGCTTTCCATTGGTCAATGGAGGGGTGTTTGCCCATGACGCACTCCTTTATATTTGATCGGCAGGGTGATCACGATGGACCATCCCTCGCCAAACCATTTCGAAAAGGTTGTTGGCCTGAGCGGCCAAACTCTCCTTCTGGCCGCG
This sequence comes from Desulfobacteraceae bacterium, assembly GCA_050291605.1. Lineage (GTDB taxonomy): Bacteria > Desulfobacterota > Desulfobacteria > Desulfobacterales > Desulfosarcinaceae > JARRKU01. The sequence continues at coordinate 11,823 of JBNKKB010000091.1, forward strand.
CTGAACCCACATGGTAAATGACCGCTGGACCAGGCCCAGCATAAAATCAAGCAGCACACCGGCGCGCACATCCGGATTGAGAACCCCTTGCGCCTGCCCTTTTTTGAGCACCCCGAGGTAGAGGTTGATCATTTTCTTTTGTTGAAACGTGCGATCGTTCATCCAGGTGGCCATCGGCAGGGTCATGAACAAAATACGGCCCAGATGGGGGTTGCGCTCGTAGTAATCGAGCTGCAGCCAGAGCACTTTGCGCAGTTTCTCTTTGAGATCTTCAATGCCCTGGAGGTGATCCACAATGCGCTCGGTGAGTTTGCCCAGCCAGATGTCAACAAAAGCAAAGACCAGGCGCTCTTTGCTGCCGTAATGTTTATAAATGGTGCTGAAACTCACACCGGCGCGTTTGGCCACATCGCGAATGTTGGCTTTGTGAAAGTCGGAATTGGAAAAGATATCCAGTACTGCCTGTTCCAACCGGGCGCTGACTTCGGGCCGCATAGGGGGTAACATTGTTTTTTTTGCTACCATTTCATGCCTTAAAGGAGAGTTTAATTGGCCGATGATCGCTCTATTTTAATGAAACTTGTTCCAGAATACTGCACCGGATAAAATAGTTACGCTATTAAAAAATTTTTATATAGCTGAATTAATTATGTTTATTAATCTATTAAATAGAAAATGATATAAATCATGTAACAATGTTATTATTCCAACCCTATATCGACCCACAAGCCACATGTCAAGCATAATAGGGCCGGTATCTTTACGGTTTTGAGTTTTAGGTTTTTAGTTTTAAGCGAAGGTAAATTACCGATTTCATATGGATATTTAGCCCAAACCCAGAGTTGAACGAATGCAAAATTCATAGGTCGCAATTCGTCGGTAGGGCCAATCAAATGATCGTCAGGTTTGCTCAAGAATAGGGTTGCCATGAATGGAAACACACTATCATCAGATAGAATACCTCAACTTAAAACTCAACTTTCGGTTTTCACTAGCCGGCGCCGCCAGCGGGTGGTTTTCGTCATTTGCAGCTTCATTCAAGTGTCACTAAGACGCGCTGCGGGCGCCCCGCAAACTCGCTTTGCTCAAACAGTGCGGGGCACTTTTCCTTCGCTGCGCCTAAGTGACACTAAAACTCGCTGCTGACATGACGCAAACCACCCACTGGCGGCGCCTATTGCACAGGAGTGGCGAAAGCCGAAAGTTGAGTTTTAAGTGAAGGATGAGAATCGAATTGTAGTTAAAGTTTGATATCTACAATGCATAAGGCCACTTTTGGATCACTTTAGGCCTTTAAAAAATATTAGTTAATATTATCGGTTGAATACACTGACCTAAAACCTAAAACCGGAGGGTCTGAATTGCCGCCGGTTGCCCGCAGTAAATCAGCGGCTGAAATGTTTTTTAAGCATTATTTGCCCGAAAACTATTGCGGATATGTTCTGGATTTGTTACGTATCCCCGATTTATTATCCCACACGTCCACGGACCTTCCTCCTGGTGCTTTCAAAGTGAAAGTTGGGGGTGGGGATGAAGCGGACGCAGGAAAAACCAGAATTAAGGAGAAAACAATGGCCTACGTTACAATGAAAGAGCTGCTCGAAGCTGGTGTTCACTTCGGACACCAAACCAAACGCTGGAACCCCAAAATGAAACCTTATATTTTCGGGGCACGCAACGGCATCTACATTGTCGATCTGCAAAAAACCGTGCGCATGTTCAAAACCGCCTATAATTTTATTGCCGATACGGTAGCTGGAGGCAAACAGGTATTGTTTGTGGGCACCAAAAAACAGGCTCGCGAATCGATATACGAAGAGGCCAACCGTTGCGAAATGTATTATGTCCACAATCGCTGGTTGGGCGGCATGATGACCAACTTCCAGACCGTTAAAAAGAGCATTGATCGACTCAATTATCTGAACAATATTGAAAATGACGGCTCCATTGAGCTGTTCCCCAAAAAAGAGCGCCTCAAGCTGGGAAAAGAACGCGTCAAATTGGACAGTACCCTGGGGGGTATCCGCACAATGACCAAATTGCCCGGTGCTGTTTTTATTGTCGATCCTAAGAATGAAGCCATTGCTGTTCGCGAAGCGCGCCGGCTCAATATTCCCATTGTCGCCATTGTCGATACCAATTGTAACCCGGATGAGATCGACTACATTATTCCCGGCAATGATGATGCTATTCGCGCGATCCGTTTGATTTCTGCTCGCATGGCGGATGCTTGCATTGACGGCCAAAAACGATTCAAAGAACGCCAGCAAGCCGATGCGGATAAAGCCGTTGAGGAGCCATCGGAGTTAGAAACGGCAACAGCCACATTAAAGCCGGGTGAAAGGAAAGTGATCTCGGATGGCAGCGATGGCCCGATTGTGGAGATCATCCGCAAGACAGGCGATGAAGAGCTTGAAGGACAAGAAGAGCAGACCACTGAAGCTGAAGGATCAGCACAAGAAGCTGAGTCCGAGTAGATAGGAGAAAATAAGATCATGGTAGATATAAGCGCAACTATGGTAAAAGAGCTCCGCGAAAAATCCGGGGCGGGTATTATGGATTGTAAAGAAGCATTAAAAGCCTGTGAAGGCGATATGGAAAAGGCGGTTGACTTTTTACGCAAAAAAGGATTGGCCACTGCTGCCAAACGCGCTGGTCGCGCCACCAGCGAGGGCACCATCCAGACCTACATCCATATGGGCGGCAAGATTGGGGTTATGGTGGAGGTGAATTGCGAAACCGATTTTGTTGCCAAAACCGATGACTTTATTGAATTTGCTAAGAATGTGGCCATGCATATTGCTGCAACATCTCCGGTGGGTATTACTTCCGAAGATGTTCCAGAAGCGATTATCAATCGTGAAAAAGAGATCTATCGCGACCAAGCGCTGGAGATGGGCAAACCGGAAAAGATGATCGAAAAAATCGTTGAAGGCAAGCTGGGTAAATTTTTTAAAGAGAGCTGTTTGATGGATCAACCCTATGTGCGTGACCCGGATAAAACCATTGCCGATTACCTCAACGAAGTGATCGCCAAGACCGGTGAGAAGATGACCATTAAACGCTTTGCCCGTTTTCAAGTAGGAGCGGAATAAATTTGGAAGCCCCCAAATACAAACGTATCTTGTTGAAACTCAGCGGTGAAGCTTTGATGGGTGAGCAAGGTTTCGGTATTGAACCGGAAATGCTCACCTATGTGGCCGAACAGGTCAAACAGGTCCAGGCGCTCGGGGTGCAGGTGGCCATAGTTGTAGGTGGGGGCAACATCTTCCGCGGTGTCAAAGCGACTTCTTTTGGCATGGAGCGAACGGCTGCAGATCATATGGGGATGTTGGCCACGGTGATCAACAGTGTCGCCTTACAGGATGCCCTGGAAAAAGAAGGCATGCAAACGCGTGTGCAAACAGCCATATCCATGCATGAAGTGGCCGAACCTTACATATTAAGGCGTGCCATGCGGCACCTGGAAAAGGACCGTATTGTTATATTTGCCGCCGGTACCGGCAATCCGTATTTCACCACCGATACTGCGGCGGTGTTACGCGCCCAGGAAATCCATGCTGAAATACTCCTTAAAGCCACCAAAGTGGACGGGCTTTACGAAGCGGATCCGGTTGTGGACCCCGATGCTAAATTTATTGAGTCCGCCTCCTACATGCATGTGCTGGAAAATCAACTGAAAGCCATGGACATGACGGCCATCTCCCTGGCCATGGACAACAATTTGCCGCTGGCGATTTTTGACCTTAAAAAGCCGGACAACATCTGCAAGGTCGTCTGCGGCCAACGCGTGGGCACGTTGATATCCAATTAGAGTGGCCTAAGCGATTTGAGAGTGTGAACACCGGATTCGGTGCCTTGGATTTGATCCCGCCCCGCTAGCGTGAAGCATTGCGCACTGGTGGGACCTATACCCGATTGACTGATAGAGCGAGGTGAACGCTGATGATTGAAGAAACCTATCAAGAAACGCGTGACCGCATGGGCAAGAGCATTGAGGCATTGGAAAATGAATTAAAACGCATCCGCACGGGTCGTGCCTCTACTTCATTGCTGGATGGCATTAAGCTCGACTACTACGGCACGCCCACCCCTTTGAACCAAACCGCCACGGTGGCCGTTCCGGAAAGCCGCCTGATCACGATACAGCCATGGGATGTCTCTATTATTAAAGATATCGAAAAGGCCATATTAAAATCCGATCTTGGATTAACGCCCTCCAATGACGGCAAGTTGATACGGATTGCCATTCCCCCCCTTTCCGAAGAGCGTCGCAAAGAACTGGTTAAAGTAGTGCACAAAACCTGCGAAGACTACAAAGTGGCGGTTCGCAATATCCGGCGTGACGCCAACGAATTGGTCAAGGGATTTAAAAAGGACGGTGATATCGCCGAGGATGACGCATTTAAAGCCCAGGATCAAATCCAGAAAATAACCAACGAGCATATCGAGAAGATCGAAGCGGCTTATCTAGCCAAAGAGAAAGAGATTCTTGAGTTCTAAACCTTCCCACAACTTGGACATCACCAAACTACCCGGCCATGTGGCCATTATCATGGACGGCAATGGCCGCTGGGCCCAAAAGCGACTGCTCAATCGGGTCAAAGGTCATGAACAGGGTGTCCAGACTGTTCGCGCCATTGTGCGCACCTGCCGCGAGCTGCAAATTCCTGTATTGACCCTCTACGCTTTTTCCACAGAAAATTGGCAGCGTCCCAAAATTGAAATCAAAACCCTTATGGCGCTGTTGAAGCGTTTTTTGGAGAAAGAAAGCGGAGAACTCGCGAAGCAGCAGATCCGTCTGGGAGTCATTGGTCAACCCCAGCGCCTGCCCGATGATGTTCGCCAAACGCTGGAAAAAGTGATGGCCGACACCGCCGCTCATGAAAAAATGCTGCTCAACTTAGCGCTAAGCTATGGGAGCCGCACTGAAATTACTGAAATGGTAAAAACAGTTGCCGCCAAAGTCGCTAAAGGGGATTTGCATTCAGATGCCATCAATGAAGCGGTGGTGGCCGATCACCTCTATACCCGCGGCATTGCAGACCCCGACTTGCTCATCCGGACCAGCGGAGAAATGCGGATCAGCAACTTTTTGCTGTGGCAGCTGGCCTATACGGAGATCGTGGTCACCGACACATTGTGGCCTGATTTTACACCGGAAGAGTTCATTGGTATAGTGGGTACGTTCCAAAAACGAGACCGTCGTTTTGGCAAGGTCAAGGTGTAAAGCTTCTGCCTAAAAGCGCGCGCATGCGTTGCCTGGCCGGACGCAGTCTATCCCGAAGTTATTGCAGATTAGGAAACCCTATGCATTGGAAGCGCTGGCTAACGGCTGCAGTTCTCATTCCCCCGCTGATATGGGTCATCTTAAAAGGCAGCCCTGCCGTGTTCACCATCGTCGTCGCTGCCGTCAGTGTCCTTGCCTTTTGGGAGTATCTTCGCATTGTATGCCATGGCCACACGTCAGCTGTTAGTGCAGGTGTTCAGATTGGATGGTATGCGTGCGGCATGTTGATCGTTTGGAGCGTCTACCAACAAAACACAGTTTTTTTAATGGGCCTGCTGGCCTTGGGACTTATCGGCGGAGGATTTTTTTCCATCCTGCGATTTAAGCGGGATCCCGAAGCGCCGGTGGTTATGGCCAAACAATTTTTCGGCTTGATCTACATTCCATTGTTGCTCTCTTTTCTTGTCTTAATGCGCCAAAGCGCACACGGGCCGCTGTGGGTTTTCTTCCTGTTGTGGGTTATTGCCTGGGGTGACACGGGGGCGCTTTATACCGGTACCTATTTCGGGCGCCATAAATTATGGCCGTCAGTTAGCCCCAAAAAAACCATCGAAGGCGCTTTGGGCGGCCTGGCCGCCAATTTGGCATTTGGATGGCTGTTTAAGTTACTCTTTTTTAACAGTCTTGCAGGGCTGACGTGCACCCTCACCGCCCTGTGTGCCGGCCTGGTCGGACAGATCGGCGATTTGTTCGAATCGCAATTCAAACGCGCCAGCGGTGTGAAAGATTCCAGTGATCTGTTGCCCGGTCATGGTGGAATTTTGGATCGTATTGATGCCCTCTTGTTCGCCGCACCGGTGGCTTATCTATTGAAGGAACATTTATTGCCATGACCGCTTTGGCTCTATTAGGCGCTACCGGCTCCATCGGATGCAACACCCTTAACATAGTTGCCAAATTTCCCGAGCGTTTCCAGGTAAAAACGCTAACGGCCAAAAACAATGTGCAACGCCTGGCCCAACAGATTCAGCAACACCGTCCTCAACTGGTGGCGGTCCATGATGTGCAAGCGGCCCACCGACTTAAAGCACTGTTGCCCCCGCAACAAAAGATTGAGATTGTTCATGGAACGGAAGGCTATTGTCAGGCGGCCGTCTATCCGGGCGTCGATCTGGTGGTGGGAGCCATGGTGGGAGCGGCGGGTCTGGCACCCACCTTGGCGGCCATCGATGCCGGTAAAGATATTGCACTGGCCAACAAAGAGACTTTGGTGATGGCCGGCGCTTTAGTAACCGATACGGTTGCCCGCAAAGGCGTGCATCTGCTGCCCATCGACAGTGAGCACAGTGCCATTTTTCAATGCCTGCAAGGCCACCGGCGCCAAGATCTGGACAAAATCATCTTAACCGCCTCGGGCGGTCCTTTTTTAAACACGCCCGCTGGCGATTTCTCATCTATCACTCCCGAACTGGCGCTCAAACACCCCAATTGGGATATGGGTGCCAAGATCACTATCGATTCCGCCACCTTGATGAACAAAGGTCTTGAAGTGATTGAAGCCAAATGGCTTTTTGATGTGAGCCTCGATCAGATCGAGGTGATTGTGCATCCCCAGAGCATCATTCACTCCATGGTCGCTTATTGTGACGGTTCCATGCTGGCCCAAATGGGTATCCCGGATATGCAGGAGGCGATCGCCTATGCGCTAGCGTACCCGGAGCGGATACCCCTTAAACAACCTTTGCCTGACTTAGCCGCTCTGGGACAGCTGACTTTTGAGCAACCTGATTTGGAAAGATTTCCTTGTCTCAGGCTTGCCTTTGAAGCTTGTGGTCGAGGCGGCACCATGCCGGCTGTATTAAATGCTGCAAATGAGACAGCGGTTGAGGCCTTTTTAAACCGCAAAATCACGTTTAGCAGCATTCCCCAAATCATTGAAGCGACCATGCATGCACATCATCCCATGCAAGCAAATGATTTGTCACTCTATATGGATTCAGATGCCTGGGCACGAAAAAAGGCCCAAAGTCTGGTTGCACAGCATGCTGCAATTATATAAGGTAATCCCGTATTAACAAAAAGGTGAGGCATAGAAGATAGATATGAACACGGCCATCCTATTCGTCCTTGTTTTAGGCCCCTTGATTTTTTTCCATGAATTGGGCCATTTTATTGTGGCGCGCCTCTTTGGTGTGGGTGTGGAAAAGTTCTCACTTGGATTCGGGCCGCGCTTGCTCGGCAAAAAAGTGGGGCGCACCGACTATCGCCTCTCATTGATTCCCTTGGGCGGTTACGTCAAAATGGTGGGTGATGAACCCGACAGTGACTTGCCTGCTGAAGATTTGCCCTATTCGTTTACCCACAAACATGTGGCCAAAAGAAGCTTGATTGTTTTTGCCGGCCCCTTTGCCAACGCGGTCCTGGCATTGATCATCTTTATGAGCATTCTCTATTTTGTGGGAATCACAAGCATTCGTCCTGTGATTCGAAACATTGATCCCAACGGTCCCGCAGAAAAGGCCGGCGCAAGTATTAATGACCGCATCCTATCGATTGACGGGAAAGCGGTGGAATCTTGGCGGGATATCAATGACGTTTTCGATGCCAATCAAGGTGGACCCGTCAAGCTGCAGCTGCTTCGACAGGGCGAGATTTTACAGGTTTTGTTGACGCCCCAAAAGGCGGCTTACACCAATGTGTATGGGGATGATATCAGCTATTTTGATTTCGGCATATCCGGGGTGGCCGAACCCATCGCCATTGTGGGTGAAGTGGCCGAAAATATGCCGGCCTTTGAAGCAGGCTTGCAACCGGGTGATCGTATCCTTTCCATTGACGGGCGTCAGATACAGTATTGGAAAGAGATGCAGCAAATTATCACCGGTTCCGAGGGAAAGGTTCTGCGCCTTGGGATCCGGCGCCGGAATGAAAAATTAGAGATTGAAATTACTCCCCAACTGGTCAAGGATCGCAATCTGAGCGGCATCAGTTCGAAAAATTACCGCATTGGTATTCGACTGCCCGATCTGATACCCGAAGAAGATAAGCTCACAATCGAATTGAGCCTATCTCAAGCCTTTGCGCAAAGCTTCGACATTTTTGGGAAGGTGAGCAATAGTTTTTTTGATTTTATAAAAAATGCCTTCAAAGGCAAAGTTTCACGGGAGCTGGTTGGCGGACCGATTCGCATCGCCCAGATGGCGCGGCAAACCGCAGAGATGGGACTTGTGGAGCTTTTCTCTTTTGTCGCGGCGATCAGTTTGCAATTGGCGATTTTGAACCTATTGCCGATCCCCGTTTTGGACGGCGGTCACTTGCTTTTTTATGGTATTGAGGCCATCAAGCGCGGGCCGCTGAGCTCCCGAGCCAGAGAGACCGCCCAACAAATCGGCCTTTTTCTTTTGCTTCTGCTCATGGTTTTTGTTTTATACAATGACATTGAATTTACATGGTTTAATTAAGTCCCTTTATTTGCTGGTCGAATGCGTCTGGACGGAGTATGCCCAGCGCGGAATACCGGCTTAATAACCAACGAAATATTAGAAGATTGCCATGCCAAGCCGAATTGAAATTACGCTAAAGCCGGAGTTGTTTGATGCCGAAGGGCAGGGGTTGTGCAGCAAAGCCCGGGATTACTTTGGTATTGAAGCCGAGGACATCCGTACGGTTCAAATCGTGACCATTGATGCGGATTTGAAGCTTGACCAGCTCCAAAAGGCCCAGAACGAGATTTTTGCCAATCCGGTCACCCAAATCGCTTCCCTGGAACCGTTGGCCATTGACTTTGATTGGATGATATGGGTGGGCTTTCGCCCCGGCGTGCGAGACAATGCAGGTGCGACAGCAGTTGAAGCCATGGAAGATCTGCTGGGCGTCGCCATGGGCGAGGACACGGCTGTCTACACCTCCAAGCGGTATTGCCTCAAAGGGGCTGATCTTACTGCCGACGATGCCCGGAAAATTGCCACCGAGCTGCTGGCCAACGACATTATTCAACAGTGGAAGATTTTTGGTGCTGACGATTGGGATCCCTCTAAAGGTGTGGGCTACATCATTCCCAAAGTGCGCCTGGACCATTCACCGACGGTGACCACCATTCCCATTGACAGCGATGAGAGTCTGCTGCGCATCAGCAACGAGCGCAACCTGGCATTGAACCCCAATGATGTGCCCACCATCCGTAACTACTTTCTGGACCCTGAAGTTCAGGCACAGCGCGAACGCGTGGGGCTGTCCGGCCCCACCGATGTGGAGTTGGAATACATATCCCAGGGACGCAGCGACCATTGCAATCACAACACCTTTCAAGGCCTGTTTCGCTACAAGAATGCAGGAACCGGTGATCGCCAAACCATCGATAACCCGTTTAAAGTCTGCATTAAAGAACCCACCGTACAATTGAAGGCGCAAAAGCCATGGGTCATATCGGTGTTATGGGACAATGCCGGTGTGGGCCGTTTTGACGATGCGAACTACTATGTGATTACCGGCGAAACCCACAATTCGCCGTCCAATATGGAGGCATACGGCGGCGCTATTACCGGCATTGTCGGCATTTACCGCGATCCCATGGGCACCGGACTAGGCTCCAAGCTCATTATGGGCAGCTATGGCTATTGTGTGGGACCGCGGGACTACCGGGGGGATCTGAAACCTAAACTGCATCCCCGGCGGCTGCTCGACGGTATCATTGAAGGGGTCCGTGACGGCGGCAACAAAAGCGGCATTCCGACACCCTACGGCCAGGTCTTGTTTGATCCCGGATACATGGGAAAATGCCTGGTCTATGTCACGGCATTGGGCATCATGCCGACAACGGTAGATGGTCGGCCGGCTGAACAAAAGACCATCAAACCTGGTGATTTGGCCATCATGTGCGGCGGTCGGGTGGGCAAAGACGGCATCCATGGCGTAACGGCCTCATCGGAAACCTATTCGGCCCATACGCCCGCCGGACATGTACAGATCGGCGATCCATATACCCAGAAGAAGATGCACGATTTTTTGCTGGAGGTTCGCGACGAAGGCTTGATTCGTTTCATCACCGACAACGGCGGTGGCGGACTCTCTTCCTCAGTGGGCGAAAGCGCGCGTTTTTCCAACGGCTGTGAGATTGAGCTGGAAAAAGTACCTCTCAAGTATGCCGGCCTGGACCAGTGGGAGATTTGGATCTCCGAGTCCCAGGAGCGCATGACCGTGGTTATTGATCCTGTTCACCAGGATCGCTTTTTTAAGCTGGCTGAAAAACACGCGGTTGAAGCCACCGTTATCGGGCGCTACACCGAGACCGGCAAGCTGCACATCACTTACAATGGCCAGACCTGCGCTTACATTGATTTGGATCTGCTGACCGCCGGATTCCCCCAGTGGGAGTTCGATGCCGTCTGGCGCGATCCCCAGGTACGTGGCTTGGTTGAACCGGTCATAGGCCGGCCTAAAGCCTACGGCCAGGTGCTGCTCGACATGCTCTCGCGACCCAACATCTGTTCCAAGGCATGGATTTGCCGCCAGTACGACCATGAGGTCCAGGGCAGCAGTGTAATCAAACCCCTGGTGGGCAAAGGGCGCGATGTGGTCAGCGATGCCGCTGTGCTGCGACCGCTATTGGAGAGCCAACGAGGTCTGGTGTTTTCCCAAGCCTTGTTGCCGTTTTACTCCCGTATCGATGCCTATCACATGACCACCTGCACCATGGACGAGGCCGTGCGCCGGCTCATTGCCGTGGGTGGTGATCCCGAGCACATCGGGGGTGTGGATAACTTTTGTTGGCCCAGTATTCAATATGATGCGGTCACCAACCCCGATGGTCAATTCAAGGCCGCCCAGCTGGTGCGCTCCTGTCGTGCCCTGCGGGATGTGTGTCTGGCATACGGCATCCCGCTGCTATCGGGTAAAGACAGCATGTATGTGGACGGTCACCTGCCGGGCCGCTATGGTCAAACGCAAAAAGTCTCGGCCCTGGAGACCCTGCAATTTTCAGCCACCAGCGTGATGACCGATGTTCGCCGCAGCGTCACTTTGGATGCGAAAATAGCCGGTGACCTGGTTTATGTGCTGGGCACCACCCGAAACGAGTTAGGCGCATCAGAGTACTATGACATGTTTGATCTGGTCGGCTGCCACGTACCTCAGGTGCACACCGAAACCTTTTTGCCTCTTTATCGGGCTTTGGCCCAAGCCATCCAAAGGCAGTGGGTGGCCTCTGCCCATGGCATCTACCGCGGCGGGTTAGGCGTCCATCTTGCCATGAAAGCCATGGCCGGCGAACTGGGCCTTTCGGTGGATCTATCAGCCGTACCGGCCACGGACGTTACGCGCGACGATCAGCTGTTGTTCTCGGAATCGGCCGGGCGCTTCATTGTGACCATCGATCCCAAACACCGGAATGACTTTGAAGCCTTGTTTACGAACATGCCCGTGGCATGCGTGGGGCAGGTGATGGCCCAACCCAACCTGACCATAAAGGGTCTGGATGGCCATACCCTTATGGATTTAACCGTGCCCGCGCTTAAAACCGCCTGGCAACAACCCTTTGGAAAGCTGATATGAGCTCAATCAATGCCCTCGTATTGACCGGATATGGTCTCAATTGCGACAATGAAACCGCATATGCTTTTGAGCTGGCCGGCGCCCGAGCTCAGCGCGTGCACATCAACGCCCTGATCGACGGGACGGTTGCTTTGGAAAAGTTTCAGATCATGGCCTTTATCGGTGGCTTTAGCTGGGGTGACGACCATGGTGCCGGCGTCGTTCAGGCCGTTCGCATGAAGACCAATATCGGCGACAAGCTGCTCGACTTTGTGGCCCGGGGCAACCTGGTGATCGGTATTTGCAATGGTTTTCAATGCCTGGTCAACTTGGGCCTGCTGCCGGGTATCGATGGCGATTACACCCGGCGTTCGGTGGCCCTGACCTATAACGATTGCGGCAATTTTCGCGACCAATGGGTCCATTTAAATACCCATGCCCAAAGTCCGTGCGTCTTTACCAAAGGTTTGGCACACCTGGAGCTGCCCATCCGCCACGGCGAAGGCAAGTTTGTGGCTTCCGATGAGACACTTCAGAAGTTGATCGACAACAACCAGGTGGCGGTTCAATACGCGCTTGCCGATGGTCAGCCTGCCCAAGGCGCTTTTCCGGAAAATCCCAATGGTTCCCTCAGGGACATCGCCGGTATTTGCGATCCCAGCGGCCGTGTTTTTGGCCTGATGCCCCATCCGGAGGCATTCAACCACTGGACCAATCACCCGAATTGGCCGTTGCAAAATGAGCGCATCAAGCGGGGTATGGCCGATCCCCCGGCCAAACTAACGCCCGGCATACGGATATTCAAAAATGCCGTGGATTTTTTTAATTAAATTACAAATCGAATCTAATCTGCTGGAAGGTATTCAACATGATACGCGCGTTCTGATAATCCCTTTTCATTTTGAGCTATCTCATGTTGTCGTTGATAACCTCTAACTGCAAAGGAGCTGCTATGAAACGAAAGTTGATATGTACGCTAGCTGCAGCGATGACCCTGCTATTCCTGGTAAACGGTTGTATACCCATGCACGTTTATTCGCAACGCGTGGGCAACCCGGATTTTTCCCCACTCAAAACATTTTATGTCATTATTGAAAAAGATGACACCGGTGGACTGAACAAAGTGGTTGCCCAAGAGCTTACCAACATGGGTTTTCAGGCATCCACAGGTACCGCCGATAAAATGCCTGACACGCTTGATGCCCTGGTGACTTATGAATACCAATGGTTCTGGGACATGGGCACCTATTTGTTGATGTTGAAAATCTTTATCAGAAATCCAGATACAAACTTTCCTTATGCCATGGGCGAGTCTGTTCGAACCTCATTGGCCCGTAAATCACCTGCGCTGATGGCCCAGGAAATTTTAACGCCCATTTTCAATCCTTCAGCAGTGGATGGGACCCAGCAAAATAGCCAAGTCTCTCCAGAAGGCAAGCTTTAAACGGAACACGCCAAACTGATCTCTATATTGAATTACATTACCGATAGGGATAAGGAGTGAATTCACGATGCATAATACAAGGCAATGCTACATAAGACAGTTAATTTCTGCATGCATTCTGGCCAGCATGTTAATGACCATTTCTTGCGGTCCTCCAAGACACGTCGTAAAGGTTGATGGGTTGATACCTGAACAGATTACACTATCTGAAAGTCATGATGGAACCGTCATGCTCCAGGTCGAAGGGGGACGTGAGACCCACTCTATGGGGCTTTATCAGATACCCAATTCAGAGTTTTTAACCGCACTTAAAACAGCCGTTGAAAAATCAGGCGTGTTTTCCAGTGTTGCAGGAACGGATGGGGCTGACTTCCAACTGATGGCATTTATTTTCAATATTTCTCAGCCATTTTTCGTCAAAGGCGACGTGACGGTTGAGGTGGCCTGGACCTTAGCTAAAACCGATACCGGCGAGGTGCTCTGGCAAGAGGCCATCAAGACCAACGGCAATGGCATCGCAGCCGAGGGCAAAAGTTATAATAAACGTGTGGCCATAGAACAGGCTGCCAATGAAAACATCAAACAAGCCATTGAACGTCTCTCCAGAGTGACGCTGTAGATTTGGGTAACCCGTGCGGTCTGTGCCCCTATAGGTCAGGTCCCACTATTTTAATGATCAGGCTTGACGCTGGGTCCTGCGTTGTTGGATAAATAGACAAGAGTGTTGTCCCGTTACCCCAAAAAAGGGAGCATGCGATGATCACGGCTCAACAGATCATGACCCGCCAACTGATTACCCTTACTCCGGATATGGATTTTGCATCGGCCGCCAGATTGTTGCTCGACAATCACATCAACGGTGCGCCGGTTGTGGATGAACAAGGGCGATTGGTCGGCATTTTATGCCAAAGTGATTTGGTGGCCCAGCAAAAAAAAATGCCGATACCCTCACTATTAACACTGCTGGACAGCTTCGTATCATTAGGATCCACCAGGCAGATGGAAAAAGAGGCCCGCAAGATTGCCGCTTTAACGGTGGCCGAAGCCATGACCGCCGAACCGGTCACCGTTAAACCGGATACAGGTATCGATACCATTGCGGCCCTGATGGTGGACAGCGGTTTCCACACGCTGCCGGTACTGGATAACGATCAAATATTGGGCATTGTCGGTAAAGAAGATGTGCTGCGCACGCTGCTTTCCAATCCCCAAGCCCACTAATCGTGAAACCCCATTATATCCTGGCTCAAACTTTTTGCACCCATAGGGGGTCGGAAAGCAGCCTTAAAATAGGGTTGATATAAAAACGCCTATCCAAAGGAGAAGATTATGGTCGTTCTATTGGACAACGGCCACGGTGGCCTCATCAATGGTGAATATCAAACCCCGGGCAAGCGTTCACCTATTTGGGACGACGGCAACCAATTGTTTGAAGGCGAGTTTAACCGCGCCATCGTCAATGGTGTGATTCAAGCCCTGACCTTTCAAAAAATCCCTTACGTGGTTATCACCCCCGAAATTAAAGACATTACCCTAAAAACACGCGTCAAGCGCGCCAACGGCTACGATCCGGGCCAAAGCTTCTTTGTCAGTGTGCATTCCAACGCCGGTGGCGGCAAAGGATTTGAAGTATACTCCTCCCCAGGCGCCACCAAGAGCGACGCCATCGCCACGATTTTTGGCG
>JBNKKB010000092.1:0-27453 GCA_050291605.1 Desulfobacteraceae bacterium
ACATGGCCCTGGGTTGTTCGACCAACACCGTGCTGCACATGGCCGCCATCGCCAATGAAGCCGGCATCGCTTTTGACCTGGATCTGATCAACCAAATGAGCCAAAAAACGCCCCACCTTTGTTCGATGAGTCCGGGTGGCCGGCATCACATTCAAGACCTTTACCGTGCCGGGGGCATCCAGGCGGTGATGAAAGTATTGGATGATGCCGGGCGCATACATAAAACGTGTTTAACCGTGAGCGGGCAAAGCGTGGGCAACAACCTGTCCAAGGTTCGGGTCACCGACAGCGATGTGATCCGCGGGATGGACGACGCCTACCATGCCCAGGGCGGCCTGGCCGTTCTGTTTGGCAATTTGGCACCGGATGGATGCGTGGTCAAACAATCGGCGGTATGTGATGAGATGCTGCAACACGAAGGACCGGCCCGGGTATTTGACAGTGAAGAGGCCGCTTCGGGCGCTATCATGGACGGCCAAATCAAAAAAGGCGATGTCATCGTGGTGCGCTACGAGGGCCCCAAAGGCGGACCGGGCATGCGCGAGATGCTAACGCCAACGTCGGCCATCGCCGGCATGGGTCTGGATGCCCATGTGGCCCTGATCACCGACGGCCGGTTTTCCGGCGGCACGCGGGGAGCGGCCATCGGCCATGTGTCGCCTGAGGCCATGGAAGGCGGGCCCATCGGCTTGATCCAAGAGGGGGATCGCATCGCCATCGACATCAAAGCAAAGACCATTACCTTGAAGGTCGATGAGGCCGAGCTGGCAGACCGCCGGGAAAGCTGGCAACCGCCGGCACCCAAAATCACCCGGGGGTATATGGCCCGCTACGCCAAGGTCGTTTCGTCGGCCAACACAGGGGCTGTGGTCAAATAACAAGCAACATACGGTATGAGGAGTAGCCAACCATGAAAATGACCGGTGCACAAATTTTGCTCACTATGCTCAAGCAGGAAGGTGTGGAGACCATCTTCGGCTTCCCTGGCGGTGTGGTGCTGGATATCTATGATGAGATCTTTAAATCCGAAATTCGCCATATACTGGTGCGGCATGAACAGGGTGCTGTCCATGCCGCCGACGGGTACGCCCGCGCCAGCGGCAAAGTAGGTGTTTGCCTGGTGACCTCCGGTCCAGGGGCTACCAATACCGTTACCGGCATCGCCACAGCTTATTGCGATTCAATCCCGATGGTTGTTTTCACCGGCCAGGTGCCTACCCAACTGATTGGCAACGACGCCTTTCAGGAAGTCGATATCGTCGGCATTACCCGGCCTTGTACCAAGCACAACTACCTGGTCAAAGACATCAAGGATTTGCCGACGACGATTCGAGAGGCCTTCTATATTGCCCAGTCGGGTCGCCCCGGCCCCGTATTAATCGACATTCCCAAAAATGTAGCCAATGGCGTCATGGAATTCAACCCGGAGACAAACGGCAAAAAGGTTGCCATCAAATCCTACAACCCCACCTATGATCCCAATGTTCGGCAAATCAAAAAGGTGGTGGAAATGATCCTTAAGGCTAAAAAGCCGGTACTTTTCGGTGGGGGGGGTATCATTCTTTCCGGTGCAGCCGAAGAATTTACCCGTTTGGCCCGCCGCACCCGGATCCCCGTAACCGCATCGCTGATGGGACTGGGCGGATTTCCAGGCAGTGATGATCTGTGGCTGGGGATGCCGGGGATGCACGGAACCTACCGCGCCAACATGTCCCTGGGCGAGTGCGACCTGCTTATCGGCGTAGGGGTACGCTTTGATGACCGCGTCACCGGCAAAATCGATACCTTTGCCTCCAACGCCAAGATTGTGCATATCGACATCGACCCCACCTCCATTCGCAAAAATGTGCGCGTGGCGGTTCCGGTGGTCGGCGATTGTAAAATGAGCCTCCGAGCCATCAATAAAATCCTGGATACCACCGAACTGGGCGACATAGAATCCCGACACCGCCCCTGGCTGGATAAAATTGCCGAGTGGAAAAACACCCAGCCCCTGGCGTATGAGCAAAACGGTAAAAAAATTAAACCCCAGTATGTGGTCGACAAACTTTACGAAATCACTGAAGGCAAGGCCATTATCACCACCGAGGTGGGTCAAAATCAGATGTGGGCCGCTCAATACTACCATTTTGATCAGCCCAACCACTTTATCAGTTCCGGCGGCCTCGGTACCATGGGCTTCGGATTGCCTGCAGCCATCGGCGCACAAATTGCTTTTCCGGACAAACTGGTGGTGGACGTGGCCGGCGACGGTAGCATTCAAATGAATATTCAGGAGATGGCCACAGCCGTCCAGTATTGTCTACCGGTAAAAGTGGCCATTTTAAACAACGGCTTTTTGGGTATGGTGCGCCAATGGCAACAACTGTTTTATGACCGACGCTACTCTTGCACCACCATGGATTTTGCACCGGACTTTGCCAAACTGGCTGAAGCTTTTGGTGCCGTTGGTTTGCGGGCCACCCAGCCCTCAGAAGTGGAGGCGGTGCTGCGTGAAGCCATCGCCACACCCAAACCGGTAATCATGGATTTTATGGTGGAACAGGAAGAAAACGTCTACCCCATGGTGCCTGCCGGCAAAGACATTACGGAGATGCTGCTAACTTAGCAGCCATCGGAACTGCAACCGTCAATATAGGACCGACAATGGAGAACAAACGACATATTCTGACCCTTCTGGTGGACAACGAGCCGGGCGTGCTGTCCCGGATTGCCGGCTTATTCAGTGGACGCGGCTTTAATATTGAAAGCCTGTGCGTCGCCCCGACCATGGATGCTATGGTATCGCGTATTACGTTGACCACCAAAGCCAATCCGCCGGTCATTGAACAGATAGAGAAACAGATCAACAAACTGATCAATGTCATTAAGGTCAGATCGCTGAACATCGATTCAGCCGTTAAAAGGGAGATGGCTTTGATCCGTGTCAAAGCCAACTCGCAGACGCGTGCCGAGATTCTACGCATCGTGGATATCTTTCGATGTAAAGTTGTGGATGTCGGCACGGAACAATATACCATTGAAGTCACCGGCGATCAGGGCAAACTGGAAGCCCTGCTGCGGCTGTTGAAACCCATCGGCATCAAAGAAATTGCTCGTACCGGAACCGTGGCGCTGTATCGTGATCCGAAATAGGTAAATATGAACGAATTACAATAGGTGCAAACCAGAGAATCCAAAACAGCGGATACTGCATGGATGATGGCCTAAAACGAAAAATTATTATTGAAGGAGAAAAGTAATGGCAAAAATTGATTTTGGAGGAGTCGTGGAAGATGTCACCACCGTAGCGGAATTTACGGTTGAAAAAGCCCGTGAAGTTCTGGCTGATGAGACCATCGTCGTATTGGGCTATGGTGTTCAAGGTCCGGCCCAGGCCCTTAATATGCGCGACAACGGCTTTAAAGTTATTGTCGGCCAACGAGATGGGACAAAAAGTTGGGACCGCGCCGTCGCCGATGGTTTCATACCGGGCGAGACCCTGTTCCCCGTCAAAGAAGCCGCCGCCAAAGGGACCATCATCCAGTACCTGCTCTCCGATGCCGGCCAAATGCAGGCATGGGACGACGTCAAAGCTTGCCTCAACCCCGGTGACGCTCTTTGCTTCTCACATGGGTTCTCTATTGTTTACAAAGATCAAACCCAGGTCATTCCGCCCGAAGATGTGGATGTGATTCTGGTGGCCCCCAAGGGTTCCGGACGCAATGTGCGACTCAATTTCCTCGATGGCAGCGGCATCAACTCCAGCTACGCGGTGTTCCAGGATGCCACCGGGCGCGCAAATGAACGCACTTTAGCGGTTGGCATCGCCATCGGCTCCGGCTATCTGTTCCCTACAACATTTGAAAAAGAGGTCCACAGCGACCTGACCGGCGAGCGCGGTGTGCTGATGGGCTGTTTGGCCGGCGTCATGGAGGCCCAATACAACCTGCTGCGCAAACACGGCCACAGCCCCAGTGAAGCCTTCAATGAAACCGTTGAAGAACTCACTCAGAGCCTCATCCGCCTGGTGGCTGAAAACGGCATGGACTGGATGTTCGCCAATTGCAGCACCACCGCCCAACGCGGTGCATTGGACTGGGCCCCCAGATTCCGCGATGCCGTTACGCCCCTGTTTGATCAACTTTACGAGAGTGTGACCAATGGGACTGAAACCCGAATCACGCTGGAACGCAACAGCGCGCCGGATTATCGCGAAAAGCTGGAAGAAGAGCTGGCGGTGATTCACGAATCTGAAATGTGGAAAGCCGGAGCTGCCGTACGCAGCCTTCGTCCGGAGAATCGTAAAAAGTAAGATCATCCGCTTCCACCGATGGGGCTAAGGTCTTGCACCCTTGTTCAATCATGGCGTTAGGAACCTGTCCAAGGGGGCGATCTCCGATCCAGCGGGAATCGCCCCTGCAGACTGGCTAAAATGTGATCATAACGATAAGTCAAACGGACAGCGAATTTATTATGGAACCGATTCTGATATACGACACCACGCTGCGCGACGGCACCCAAGGTGAAAACATCAACTTTTCCGCCAAAGAAAAGGTTAAAATTGCCAAAAAATTGGACGATCTGGGTGTCCATTACGTCGAAGGCGGCTGGCCCGGATCCAACCATCGCGATGTACGTTTTTTTGAGCTGGCCCGCAAAGAACACTTCGCCAACGCGCACATTACCGCCTTTGGCGCCACCCGTAAACCCGGCATCCAGGCCGCCGACGATGGCAACCTGCAAGCTCTGATAGCTAGCCAAACACCCACCGTCACCATTTTCGGCAAAAGCTGGCCTCTGCATGTCGAGCAGATCATGGGCAATACGCGTGAAGAAAACCTGGCCATGATCCGCGACAGTGTCGCCTATTTGAGACAACACGATCGTGAAGTCATATACGATGCCGAACACTTTTTCGATGGCTTCAAAGACGACAGTGATTATGCCTGTCAAACCCTGCTGGCCGCAGCCCAAAACGGCGCCGCCGTATTGGTGTTGTGTGATACCAATGGAGGCACCCTGCCCTCGGAAATTCAGAAAATCATTGCCCAGGTCCATCAATTTTTCAGCAACAACGATCACGATCCGTGCCTGGGGATCCACTGCCACAACGATTGCGGCTTGGCCGTGGCAAATTCCATTGCAGCCGTCGAAACCGGTGTCATGATGGTTCAAGGCACAATGAACGGCTATGGCGAACGCTGCGGCAATGCCGACATCACCTCGATCATCCCCCTTTTGAGCCATAAAATGCAGCGAGACTGCATTCCGGTCGAAAACATCACCAAACTAAAAACATTGTCCCGCTATATCAGCGAGACCGCCAATATGATCCCGCTCAACTCCCGACCCTTTGTGGGCAAAAGCGCCTTTGCCCATAAAGGCGGCATCCACGTTAATGCGATTATGAAAGAGCCGCGGGCCTATGAGCACATGGATCCGGCCCTGATAGGCAACAAACGACGGGTACTGGTATCCGACATGTCCGGCCGCAGCAACGTGCAATACAAGGCCAAAGAGATGGGCGTCGATTTAGGCTGCAATGGCAAAAATTGCGAAGAGATCGTTGCTGAAATCAAATCCATGGAAGACCAGGGATTTCAGTTTGATGTGGCGGATGGTTCCATGAAGATTTTACTGGAAAAATTCACCGAGCAATTCGAACCGCTGTTTGACCTGGAATCGTTTCGCATCAGTGTTGAAAAAGATCTGGAGCAGCAATGTACCTCCCATGCTATTATTAAAATCAATGTAGACGGGACCCATGAGATCACCGCTGCTGAAGGACACGGCCCGGTCAGTGCCCTGGACAACGCCTTGCGAAAAGCCCTGGGCAAATTCTACCCCGACCTGGACGCGATGCGTCTGGTGGATTTTAAAGTACGCGTTATTGACGGCCGTGAAGGCACCGCCGCACGCGTCCGCGTATTTATCGATTCGCGGGATCACGACGAGATCTGGACTACCATTGGCGTATCTGAAGATATTATCGAAGCCAGTTGGCAGGCCTTGACCGACAGTTTTCAATACAAGCTGGCCAAAATGAGAGACCAAAAAAAAGAGAAAACAACTGCATGAAAAAGACAGGATTCGATGCCGCAGGGAGGGAAGAGGACGATGTGTGCGGATAGAGTAAAATTCTTTGATACCACTTTGCGCGACGGGGAGCAGTCGCCCGGCGCCAGCATGAACACGGCAGAAAAATTGCGTTTGGCTGTTCAGCTGGAAAAACTCGGTGTGGATATCATTGAAGCCGGTTTTCCGGCAGCCTCTGAAGGCGATTTTGAAGCGGTTGCCGGGATTGCCGCCAAGCTGAAAAAAACCGAGGTAGCCGGATTGGCACGGGCCAACAGGGAAGATATCGACGCCGCCTGGGGCGCCGTCAAAAAAGCGGCCAACCCCCGCATCCACACCTTCATCGCCACATCGGATATTCACCTGGAATACAAGCTCAAAATGAGCCGCGATGAAGTGGTCCAGAACACCATTGAAGCGGTGCGCTATGCCAAATCGTTTACGGACAATGTGGAATTTTCAGCAGAAGACGGCTCACGCAGCGACCGGGATTATCTTTGCAAAGTCTTTGAGGCTGCCATAGATGCCGGTGCCACCACGGTTAATCTGCCCGACACGGTGGGCTATGCCATTCCCAGCGAATTTGCCGATCTGGTCAAATACGTCAAGGAACACACACCCAACATCGGTAAAGCGGTGTTGAGCGTGCACTGTCACAACGATTTGGGGCTGGCCACCGCCAATACCCTGGCCGCTTTGGCCGCCGGTGCCCGTCAGGCTGAGGTCACCATCAATGGCATCGGCGAACGTGCCGGCAACACCTCCCTGGAAGAGGTGGTCATGGCCTTGCGCACACGCAACAACTACATGCCCTTGGCATCCCAAATCGATACCCAGCACATTTACGCCACCAGCAAAATGGTAAGCATGATCAGCGGTATCCTGGTCCAGCCCAACAAGGCCATCGTGGGCGCCAATGCCTTCGCCCACGAGGCAGGCATTCATCAGGACGGTATGCTTAAAAACCCCATGACCTACGAGATCATGAAACCTGAAGACATCGGTCTGAGCAAAAATCAGCTGGTTCTGGGCAAACACTCCGGCCGCCACGCCCTCCGCGAGCACTTAAAGGATATGGCCTATGATCTCTCCGAAGAAGAGCTGCAGATCGTCTTTAAAAAATTCAAGGACCTGGCCGACAAGAAGAAGCACATTATGGACGAAGACCTGGAGGCCATTGTCAACGAAGGCGTACTGCGTACCCCGGATACTTTCGTTCTGGAATATCTACATGTAACGGCCGGTACCACCGTGATGCCCATGGCCAGCGTCCAGATGGCCATCAACGGCCGGTCCGTTAAGGACGCCGGCTACGGCAATGGCCCCATTGACGCTGCGTTTAACACCATCGCCAAACTCACCGGTACCGGATCCGAGCTGGAGCGATTTACCATCAGCGCCATCACCGGCGGCACCGATGCCCAGGGTGAAGTGACCGTGCGACTTAAAGAAAACGGGCTGATATCCCTGGGCCGCGGCACGGACCCGGACATCATCACCGCCAGTACCCTGGCCTATATCAACGGTCTGAATCGACTGGAGTACCTGAAAGATCATCCGGTGGATCACACGAAATATTGATTAAACGCTTCCCGCGTCGTTTTCATGGATGAAAATCCGGAAGGATTGCCCCATGGGCGGTTGAGTCTTCAACCTCAACCGCCCATGTTCTACACGCGCAAAAATTAAATATTCCCTAACCCGGAACGATGAATCCATTGACAGGCATGCGTAATATTTGGAGTACTAAAGAGAAAACCCATGCAGCTTCATAATCAAAAAGAGATCGACCGGAGGCGAACCTTCGGCATCATCAGCCACCCCGATGCCGGCAAGACCACCTTGACGGAGAAGCTGCTGCTGTTCGGCGGCGCTATTCAGCAGGCCGGTGCCGTAAAAGCCAAAAAAGCCGCCCGGCACGCCACCAGCGACTGGATGGCCATTGAGCAAGAGCGCGGCATCTCAGTCACCACCTCGGTGATGAAGTTCAACTACCGTGATTTTGAAATCAACCTGTTGGATACCCCCGGGCATCAGGACTTTTCAGAGGACACCTACCGGGTATTGACCGCGGTGGACTCCACCTTGATGGTGATTGACTGCGCCAAAGGTGTGGAACCCCAAACGGAAAAACTGATGGCAGTGTGCCGTATGCGCAACACCCCCATCGTCACCTTTATCAATAAACTGGATCGCGAGGGCAAGGCCCCCTTGGACCTCCTCGATGAAATCGAGGACAAGCTCCAGGTGGAGTGCACTCCCCTCTCCTGGCCCATTGGCATGGGCCAATCGTTTAAAGGGGTCTACAACCTGCACCAACGCCAATTGCACCTGTTTGAACCCGGACGCGACACCCTGGGCGGTACCGGTGTAATCATCAAAGACCTCTCCGATCCGCAACTGGACGAACTGCTCGGCCGTCAGTCCGATGAACTGCGCGAAGAGGTGGCCTTGATCCAAGGCGCCACTACTCCCTTTGACCTGAATCATTTTTTGAAAGGCAACCAGACCCCGGTATTTTTCGGCAGCGCGATCAACAACTTCGGGGTCAAAGAGATGCTCGACGCCTTTGTGGAGATGGCCCCTCACCCCGGACCGCGGGCTGCCGCCTCGCGCCAGGTGCAACCCTACGAAAAAAGTTTTTCCGGTTTCGCCTTTAAAATCCAGGCCAACATGAACCCGGCCCACCGCGACCGCATCGCCTTTGTGCGAATCTGTTCGGGCAAATTCAGCCGCGGCATGAAGGTGCAGCACCACCGCATCGGCAAAGAGGTGGCTTTGGCCAACGCCACGGTCTTTAAAGCCAATGACCGCCAAAATGTGGACGAAGCCTATCCCGGGGACATTATCGGTATCTACAACCACGGCACCATTAAAATCGGCGACACTTTCAGTGAAAAAGAGGTGCTCAAATTCAACGGGGTGCCCAACTTTGCCCCTGAACATTTTCGGCGCGTGCGACTTAAAAACCCTTTAAAAACCAAGCAATTGCACAAAGGCCTGATCCAGCTCTCCGAAGAGGGTGCCGTGCAGGTCTTTCGACCGCTTTTGGGCAACGACTATATCTTGGGCGCAGTGGGCGTACTGCAATTTGATGTCACCATGGCCCGGCTCAAAGCCGAGTACGGCGTAGACGCCATCTACGAGCCGGTGGATTACACCGTTTCCCGCTGGGTGGCTTGCGAGGATCGCAAAAAAATGGTGGAGTTTGAGAAACACAACCTGTCCAACCTGGCCAAAGACGCTGAAGGCTGCCTGACCTACCTGACCACCAGCCTTTGGCAGCTCAATTACTGCATGGAGCAGTGGCCCGCCATCACGTTTTTCAAAACCCGGGATGTGCAATAAGATTGCTATTTCCCCAATAACCCGTCGCGGATCTTGGCGTTGGCTTTTTCGCCAAAATTGTAGCGGTAATACATTTCAATAAACTCTGGGTTGGCGATGGTGCCCTGCTCCCGGCCTTGGTACTCCACGCTGAGGCCTTTGCCCGGCACATAGGTCGAAATCGATGTCAGCCCGGGCTGCATGTCCTTGTCCAACCATGAGGCGTAAAGATCAACATCTTTTTGGTTGCGTTCGACCATTTCCGGCGGGTTGCACTTTTTGATCAGATCAATAAATCCGCTCTGCAGTTTTTTCGCGGTGGCCTTTGAGGTGAGATAGTGAAAGTAGAGCTGTTTGACCTGTTCGGACTCAATGACCTGCTGGCCGTCCTGGGTGGGTTTTTCCAGATAAAGACCCACCACATAAACCTTGATAAAGCCCAAGGCTTTGCGATAGGCGGTCCCGTTTAATGTTAGGGTTTTTCCGTCCACCACCTTTTCTTTGGCCAGTTTAACGCCAAGCACCTCCACCGAATCGTCGGCCCATACCAAACCATTGCTCAACAACAGACAGAAGATCCCCGCCCAAACAAAGCTACGTGTGACCATGCATCGTCTCCTTTCCCGTAAATTCAGGATTGTTCCATTGTCCCGATAAGGCACAATAGTATGTAAATATGATTGGTAATTGCATAGGCCTTGGCAGGGGGTGAGATCCAGAGGCCAGAATTCTAATCACAAATTAATGCCACAAAGTCAAGAGACATTCAGCGTGCCGATCAGCTCTCTAATGCTGGGGATGCCTTTTTCGATCAGAAAATCAGCCACACCGTCGATGACCTCCATGGTGGCCCGCGGATTGACAAAATTGGCCGTTCCCACTTGAACGGCGCTGGCCCCGGCGATGATGAACTCAAGTGCATCTTGGGCCGTCATGATACCGCCCACACCTACCACCGGCACCGGCACCGCCTGGGCCACCTGCCACACCATGCGCACCGCCACCGGTCGAATGGCCGGACCGGAGAGCCCGCCGGTAATATTGGCGATTTTGGGTTTACGGGTATGGATATCAATAGCCATGCCGGTGATGGTGTTGATTAAAGAGAGGGCATCCGCACCGGCATCAGCCACGCTTTTGGCAATCTTCACGATATCGGTGACATTGGGCGACAGTTTGACCATCATAAAGCCCTGGTATTGTTTGCGCACCGCCTGGACCACCTGAGCCGCCATCAACGGATCCGATCCAAAAGCAATCCCGCCCTCTTTGACATTGGGACACGATATATTGACCTCCACGCCGGCCACGGTCTCGATGTCGTTTAGACGCGTGGCCAATTCAGCATAGGCTTTGGTTTGGGTGCCATATATATTCACCAAAGTCGGGGTGTTGAGCTGTTTAAGAAAGGGTACTTTATCTTTGATAAAAGTTTCCACACCGACATTTTCCAGACCAATGGCGTTGAGCATACCGCAAGGGGTCTCCACGATCCGGGGCGGCGGGTTGCCTTTCGAAGGCTCAAGGGAGAGCCCTTTAACGATAATGGCGCCCAACCGATCAAGGTCGATCAACTCCTTGAATTCACGGGCATAACCAAAGGTACCAGAAGCAGTCATCACCGGGTTCTGCAATGCCAGGCCGCCGATATCGACACTCAGATCAGGTGGGGTCATTTCCGTCCATGATTTAAGGTTTGATGTGGTTTGTTTTTAAGTAATTTGATGGCTGAAAACAGCTTCCAACCGTCGACGCAGTTCTATCCGCAATTTAACCGCACCACACAAGTCACTTATAATTCATCGTCTTTATAATCAAGTTGAATCGGCGTGTGGGTAGAGATTTAGATCGACCAGCAAGCACCAAGCCCATGATCCTGCTGATAAATCTTTATCTCTCTATTTTTTCATATCAGGGCATCCGCTCGCCAACACAGGATTGTCGACCAAATTTGCTGTTAAGTTTTCGCGCCAAAAGGCGATAAACGCCTTAAGAGAAAGTCTAAACTGTATCGTCAATACCATACCGGGAAGAAAGCACATGGCCCTGAAACTATTTTATCGCCCCCCACAGGAAGAGCTCGATATCGAGGAACTGGTTAAAAAATCCGTCCACCTTCAAGAGCGCAGCGATTTGTATCAACGCTGTATTGCGGCTTTGCTGCACTTTTTAAAGTCATTTGCCCTGGACGTTAAAGAAATTAAATCCGAAGTCTTTAAAAAAGAGGTCGATGTGTTAAGCCAGGATTTTAGCGCGTCGAAAAAGCCCAAGCGCTTGGAACCCATTTTTGACGAACAGAAACAGAGCATCGTCAACTTCATCGACCGCCAGCATCGCTATATACAGGATCGCGAGAAGGAACTGCGCGACATTATCGATCTGCTCACCAAGGCCATGGCCAATTTGGATGTGGAAAACCATGAATTCTACCAACGGGTTTACGATGAAAGCGAAAAAATGGAACAGATCACCCGTTTGGATGATATTAAAAAAATCAGATCCGCCCTTCAAGAGGAAGTGGCACATATGCGCGAGATCGTAGATCAAAAAAAGAAACAGGACAAGCAGCAAGTGCAACAATTGTCGGGTCAGGTGGTCTGTTTGCGCCAGGAACTGGAAAAGGCCAAAGCCAAATCCATGAGCGATGGTCTCACTGGGGTCTTCAACCGACAAGCCTTTGATGAGACCCTTGCGGACCACATCGAGCGTTGTCAGATTATGAAAGAGAGCTTTAGCCTGTTGATGCTTGATTTGGATGATTTCAAAGCCATCAATGACACCTACGGGCATCTGATGGGCGACCGCGCGCTAGTGGCTTTTGTAAAAAAATGCCGCGATACCATAAGGGCAGACGATTTCCTGGCCCGCTATGGTGGAGAAGAGTTTGCCATCATCATGAAAGGTGCCAATTTGCGTAACGCACATACCAAAGCGCGCCAAATTTGTAACGCCGTGGCCTCGTCGCGCTACGCCACCGACAGTGCCGATAAGGAAGAGTATCTAACCATGACGGTAAGTGTCGGGGTGAGCACCTATAAAAAAGGAGACACCGCCGAATCGCTCATCGACAGAGTAGACAAGGCTCTATACAAAGCCAAGAGCAGCGGAAAAAATTGCGCAGTGTCCAAGAAATCTTGACAAAAATTTAAATTCGTTTAGCTTTAACCTTCCAGGCAATAAGTTGGGATTTGTCGGCAAACTTCTTGCATTCTCTCAGACCCTATTCCGGCTGAGCATGATGCAGCCCAGCAATAATTTGCCGATCTTGAAAGGAGTGCGCGTGTACGCTACTGATCGCGTTTCATTTGAACGCCCTGATTTAAAACAGCTTGCGCGGAATTTTACCGCGGTGGATCTTCATTTTCACTCCCACTACTCAGATGGATTGAACCATGTAGACAAAATTGCGCATCGTGCCCGCAAATTGGGCATCGGCGTGGCCATAACCGATCACAATGACATCCGTGGCGCCATAGAAATTGATCAATACGATGACATATTGACCATTCCCGGCATCGAGATCACTGCGGCGGAAGGGTCTCATCTGCTGGTCTATTTTAACGAGATTGAGCAGTTACGGGGTTTTTATGCCCGGGATGTGGCACCCTACATGGGCAATGGGGTAATGAGTTCCTTGCGCCTGCCCATGGTGGAACTCATTGAACGCGCGCGTACCTACCCGAGCCTGGTCGTGTTTGCACATCCATATTGCGCCATGTACACCGGCGTGTGCAATTTGCAATTTTCAAAAAGCGATCTGCAAAAAATGTTTGCCATGGTGGACGGCGTGGAGGCACTTAATGCCAGCAACCTGAACAAATGGAATCTGCGCTGCACGGTATTGGGCTTTAATATCGGAAAAGCCATGGTGGGCGGCAGTGACGGTCATGCCCTCAATCACATGGGCCGCGCAGTCACCTATGCGCGCTGCCCCGGCAACCGGCATGACTTTTTAGACACCATCCGCAAAGGCACCAACCAAGTGGTTGGCAAAGAGATCGCCCTGCTGCGCAAGATGACTTCTAACAGTTTGAAATTAAGATCAAATCTCAATAATTGCCCTGATCTGGTGGAAAAACACCTGCGCTACGGCCGCAAAGTCATCAATTTCAAGTCCCGCGCGCTGCGCTCCAACGTACGCCGAACATTAAACCACCATATCAACCCGGCAAACTTGCGCAGCTATTTCGGCCTATAAAAGTGCCGTACCATGCAGACCAAAAGGGGGCATTGGCCAGGCGCCCTTTTCTAATTAATTGTCAGGTGCTCGACCAAGTAAATATCCTGGTTTAAAGAGCCAGGCATTGGGCCAACCCTGTAAAGGGGTACTTTTAACCCGTTACCTGCAACGACCACCGCGTTATGCCGATCTTCAGCGTTCCAACAGGCCGGCGCAGAGGCCGGCCCTACGCTGAATCGATGGTGGCCCGGCAGATGATCTTCGTAGGACCGGGCTCTGTACCCCTCTGTTCTGACAATGTCACGGCAAAGCCACCTGTCGCTAACCAGGCCTGAGGCCTCTTTTGTTAATCAACGCTGATACTACCAAAAACCCGAAGGGTCATGGTACTACATGCATATTAAAATCCAAGGGTCAGGGACTTGCAAGGTGGATGGATCACCCTTATGGTTACATATCAAAATCAAGCACTGGAGTAGCTATGACACAATCCAACGCCATCACCCCATTGACAAAGGTGGTGCTCCGCTGCAAAGTTGAAATCGTTGATCATGCACCGGCAACGAACAATAATGAGCAAGATTTCTCCTTTATCACCGGGATCGGCGCCGAAGGGCTCACACCCTTTGAAATGGCCCTGGCCGGCAAGCAACCTGGAGAATGCCTCACCTTGCCCGTTGGCAAAAATCAACCGACTGAATTTTTTGAACACCTTTGGACGCCTTTGAAGACGGTTATTCAAACCGAGCCTCCCTTTGACCTCCAATTAGAGATAAAGTCGGTCACCGCACCCACAAATCGAGAGCTGGTGCGTGCCCTGGCCGAAAAGGCAGAGGCCAATGGTTGCAGCTGTGGCGGGGGTTGCGGCTGCGGGTGTTGAGCCATCCATTGATTGCCAATTCTTTGTGCGGGAGCGGCGTCTCACCGCATTTTTTTATATTCAATCAGCATAGGTCGCGGCGAGAAGCCGTTCCCACCGGTAGCTCTTGATCAAAGCGTCAATTATTTTCGTTCAAGGACCGCGAAGCTATTTTCCCCTGTATAATCTTAAAGATATAGAAGCAACATATGGGCGCTGGATAGCTGCGCGCCCCTGTGCATCGATATTCCTGAAATAAGTGGATGAATTGTCGCACATCGAATCCGATCAATTTTATTGATTTAGAACGCCCCATTGCCTATAAGTGCATATAGCATCGGATATAGATTGGATGGCGGCCATTTCAGTTGCCCCCAGAGCCGGTGGAACTAGGGCAAATTGCCGCTGGATCGACATTTACAGGGACCTACGCTGGAGTGATGCATGTATCGTGACAACTACATCGACGCTTTGAGGGCGGAGTTGCTGGAAATGGTGGCCGACCAGCTCTCACCGGTGGCCATCCACTATGGCTATAGTGATGTCCCTTTGGAGACCACCATCAAGTGGCGCCCCCAAGTGCTGTTGCTGGGAAATTACTCTTCGGGCAAATCCACCTTAATCAATGATTTTCTCGGTGCCGAAGTCCAGCGCACCGGCCAGGCCCCGACAGACGATTCATTTACCATCATCACGTACGATGACGGGCCGGAAGAAGGGGCGGAAATTCAAACCGTAGATGTGCGCGACGGTAAATTTCTGCTGAACGACCCGGAATACCCTTTTGAATCCCTAAAAAAACACGGACAGCGTTTTGCGTCCCATTTTCGACTCAAAAAGGTTAACTCTCCTTTCCTTAAGAATCTGGCCATTATCGATACACCGGGCATGTTGGACAGCATCACCGAAAGAGATCGCGGCTACAACTACCAGGAAGTGATCGGTGATTTGGCCCAAATTGCCGATCTGGTACTGGTTCTTTTTGATCCCCACAAAGCCGGCACCGTGCGTGAGGCCCATACCAGTTTACGCGACACCTTGCCGGCACGTACGTTTGAAGACCGGGTGCTGTTCGTGCTCAATCGCATTGATGAATGCGCTTCGATGATCGATCTGCTGCGAGTATACGGGACCTTGTGCTGGAACCTTTCGCAAATCACCGGTCGCAAAGATATCCCCATGATTCATCTGACCTACTCACCCCAGGCCGCGGGCGGTGCATCACAAGAACATGATACGGGTTATCTCCCTTTCCTGGAGAACCAACGCGAAGAGCTTCGAAATGCGGTACTTCAAGCCCCCTGCTATCGACTGGACAACCTGGCTGCTTTTGTGGAAACCCATGGTGAGCGATTGGGCCATTTTTTAGAGGCCTTGATCAGTTATCGCAAAAGGGCTCGCAAATTCCGCCTCAAATCTTTTGGCGTGGTGTTGGGGATCAGCCTCGTCGTTGGTGCGGCGGTCTTTTTGCTTACCCTCTTTGCACCTCCACTGGCGGGAACCGATATCCTGATTAAAGGCTGCATCGCCGGGGGGGCGATTTTACTTGTTCTGGGAGGTTGGATGGCCACCATACGCCGCTTTTTCTACAAACGCTTCCACAAAAAGACGCTTAAAAACATCGATCACCTGACATCCTTGAAAACCCAAACCCGACGTGACAGTTGGGATGCCGTGCGCGAACTGATCTATGCCCATTTGCGCAACACACGCGGAAAATACTCCCTCAAGGAGGTGCGCCACCAATACAGTATGGTGTGGAAAGTTTATGAAAAAGGCACCCAGGAGATCCGCGAGGCCCTGAAGGAACTCTCGGAGCTGCAACCCGAGGAAGAGTATGCTTTCTTTAAAATGAAATTGGGGCTCACGGACGAACAGATGGCCAAATCCAACGATTCCGGCGACAGCCGAACCATCAATTAGCCTATGGCTTGTTTAGTGGTTGGACAATGAAACCAAACCACGATCTTCCCATCATCCCATCCGAACGCAAAGACGACCTTCACGGATTAGCATGGGCCGAAGAGGCCGACCTGGTATTGTTTATGGCAGGCAATCAATTCATGGTGCTGCCTGAACTGATCGTCGCCTTTAAAAAACGCCACCCCCAAGTGGAGCGCATCTTTTATGAAACCCTGCCGCCTGGATTGGAGTTGCGTCAGATCCTTGCCGGCGGCGCCCTATTCCAGGGAAAGCGTTTGACGGTCTATCCGGATGTCTACACTTCGGTGAATCCGGCCGGCATGCGAACCTTGGCCGCCCAGGGGCACATTCATCCCGATGGCTATCGCTGCTACCTGCACAACCGCCTCACCTTGATGGTACCTGCGGGCAACCCGGCCGGCATTGCCCGCGTCCGGGATCTGGGCAGAGACGAAGTGCGCATTTCCCAACCCGATCCGGCCAATGAAGATATCGCATTCCACATCCTGGATATGTACCGTGATGCCGGTGGAGACACATTGGTTCAGCGCATCATGAAAACCAAGCGAGATCAGGGCACCACCGTTTTCACGACGGTGCATCATCGGGAAACACCGGCGCGCATTGCGAAAAACTTAGTGGATGTCGGGCCGGTATGGGCCACGGAAGCCACCCACGCAGGCACCACCGATCTGGCCTTTGAGGTCGTGGCACCCGGCGTCGCACTGGACCAAAAAGAGAAGATCAATTACTATATCAGCCCAACCCTAAAAGCGCCGCATCCTGAAAACGCAGCGTTTTTTGTGGATTTTATTCGCTCTCGTGAGGCACAGCACATCTATCAGCGCTATGGTTTCGTGCCCCATGCACCCGAAGGACAGAGGTGAGGCAATGCAAACTTTTAATCCGGAGCAGGCCCTGAGCGCCGCCAGACACGAATTTGGCGAACATGGCGGGGTGACCCCATCCATTTCCAGAGCATCGACCTTTACGGTGGAAGACCCATCCATCATGCCGGAAATATTTGAAGGCATCCGGGGACCCGACAAGAACGGTTGTTTTCTCTACAGCCGCCACTACAACCCTACGGTTACGGTGCTGGCGCGCTATCTGGCCGCCATGGAGGGCACCGCCTCAGCCTTGTGCACGGCCAGCGGCATGTCGGCCATCTCGTGCAGCCTGCTGCAATTGTGCCGCCAGGGCGATCACATTGTGGCCGGCAACTGCATCTATGGGGGTACCCACGCCCTGTTGGATATGCTGTTGCCCGAGATGGGCATTTCAACCAGTTTTGTGGATCCATGCGATCTCAATGCCTTTGAAAAAGCCATCCATGACAAGACCCGGGTGATCTTTGTCGAGACCGTCGGCAATCCGACCCTGAAAATCGCCGATATTCCAGCCCTCAGCCGATTGGCCGCTGAGCGCGGGCTCACACTGGTGGTGGACAACACCTTTACACCCATGCTGATCAGCCCGGCGAAACTTGGGGCCCATGTCGTGGTTCACTCGATGACCAAATTCATCAACGGGGCCAGCGATGCCATTGCCGGTGTCATTTGCGCCGATCAAGCGTTCATCGAGCAGCTTAAAGACCTCCACACCGGTCGCGCCATGTTGCTGGGTCCCACCATGGATCCCCGCACGGCTTTTGATATCATCCAACGCCTGCCCCATTTGGCCATCCGCATGCGCGAGCATGGGCGCCGGGCCATGGTCATCGCCACCCGCCTGGAACAATTGGGCGTGCCGGTCAGCTACACCGGTCTGACGTCGCATCCCCAGCATAGCCTGTTCACTGAAATGCTCAACCCGGGTTATGGCTACGGCGGCCTGCTCACAGTGGACTGCGGCACCCAGCAGAAAGCTGAAAATTTCATGAGAAACCTCCAGAACAAGGAGCGGTTTGGTTATGTGGCCGTTTCGCTTGGATTTTATGACACCTTGATCTCTTGCTCCAGCGTATCCACCTCTTCGGAGATTCCACCGGAAGACCAACAGAAAATGGGACTGACCACCGGTCTGGTGCGCATCTCCATCGGCATCTCCGGTGCACTTTTGGAACGCATTGAGCAAATTGAGCGCGCCGTTCAAAGCGCCGGCCTGGTTTCAAAATAAACCCTGAAAAGGCAGACGTATGATAACGGATAATTCAGACCCGCATGAAATACCCACAGAAGCGGAACTCACCCTAACGCGCAAAAAGGCCCAGACCTTAATCCGGCAACAACGCACCCTGGTGTTGTCCACCTGCAGGGATCACACCCCATGGGCCGCACCGGTCTATTATGTCTATGTGGCCCCCGGCTTCTATTTTTACTCTTCACCCCATTCGGAACACGTTCGCCAGGCCCTTGCCCAACATGCTGCGGCAGGGGCTATCTTTGCCGACGGCAATCGAATCGAACAGATCCAGGGTGTCCAGATGAGCGGTCAAATCGCACCGGTGGAAAAGCGTACAGAACAGGTGATGATCACGGCTCGTTTTTTGGTTAAATTTCCCATGGCCAAGCCTTTTCTTTCCGAAACCAAAGACCGCGCCGACAAGCTGAAGCCAAAAGTGACCCTATACCGCTTTTCCCCCGAAAAGGTCTGCTATACGGATAACCGATCCGGATTTGGCAGGCGGTATGAAATTGTGTTGCCCTGATTAAGGCATAATTTAATACTGACAATGGTTTTTGGCCTTTTTGGCCATCTTTTTTATGCAACTGTGGGGTTAAAATAGCCCGCCGACTTGAAGAATGGAGATTTTTTATGGAGCCGGACTATAGTGTTCTGGATCAACCGGAAGTGTTAGCCGCTATATTTCATCCTCGTCCGGAAAGAAGTGCGCCGGTCGCAGTGTCGGGCATGAGCGATCATCTCATTCCGGTTGCCGATGATGTTCATGTGGGCGCGCGCTTTTTTGCCCCCCATGCGACCGGGCCCAATCTGCTTTTTTTTCACGGCAATGGTGAAATTGTGGCCGACTATGATGAGTTGGGTCCGGTGTACAATAACATGGGCATCAATTTCATGGTTGCCGACTATCGTGGCTATGGTCGTTCCAGCGGGCAGCCGTCGGTCAGCACCATGATGGCCGACTGCCATAAAATCTATGCCTACCTGCGCAGATGGCTTGCGCAAAACAGTTTTGACGGCCCGCTAGTGGTCATGGGCCGATCCCTGGGTAGCGCATCGGCATTGGAGTTGGCAGCATCTTACATCAATCAAATAGCAGGGCTGGCTATTGAAAGCGGATTTGCCCACGCAACCGCCTTACTGCAACTGCTGGGCGTGGATACGGCAAGACTGGGGTTCCATGAAGCCGCCGGGTTTGGGAATCTGG
Organism: Desulfobacteraceae bacterium; assembly: GCA_050291605.1. Taxonomy (GTDB): domain Bacteria; phylum Desulfobacterota; class Desulfobacteria; order Desulfobacterales; family Desulfosarcinaceae; genus JARRKU01. The sequence continues at coordinate 19,678 of JBNKKB010000092.1, forward strand.
ATAAAATCGGGCGCTTCAGCGGGCCGACATTGATTATCCATGCTCAATTCGACCACATCATCCCCTATTCCGATGGCGAGGACCTTTACCGCACCTGTGCCGGCCGGCAGAAGCGACTGCTAAAAATTGAGGGGGCCAACCACAACGACATCCTTATGCGCGGCTTTTCTCAATACATGCAATCCATACAATCCCTGATGAAAAGCATTGACCCTCGCCGGATTCCGTACTAAACGGTATGCCAACGGAGATAAAAGATCGATTTGGATCAAGCGACATCCGCGTGGACACCTGATCAAGACCCGACCTACCCCACACACAGAACCTGTTGCATCATGATAAAAACTCATTATATTCGGTCTTGTAAAGCATCACGAAACTGACATCTCCGAATCAAAATCGATGTCAACGGGCAGGACGGCACTGATGGGAACCCGGAAAAAGAAACCAGACGTGTTATGCGATCCATGTGAATTTAAAGATCCATTGGCTAAAACCGTTCTAAATTCACTATCCGCCAACATCGCCATTATCGATGCAGATGGTGTTATTCTTGAAACCAATCGGGCCTGGCAGGAGTTTGCCGCTCACGTCGGCAGTGACACCGCTCCCAACTTCATCGGTATCAATTATCTGGATATCTGCGATGCCACCACAGGCGAAGGGGCGGATGACGCCCAAGCGGTGGCGCATGGCATTCGATCGGTCATTAACGGCACCACGGATGAATTTTTACACGATTACCCGTGCCACGCGCCGGACGGCCACCACTGGTATTATATGCGCGCCATTCGCATGGACGCCGGCGGTCCGCTCCGGATCATCGTCAGCCATGAAGAGATCACCGCCCTAAAAAAATCCGAGGAGGCTTTACAGCAGAGTAAGCAAAATCTGGAATCTCAAAAACAGGACTTGGAAGAGGCCAATATTGCATTAAAAGTACTGCTTCGCCAACGTGAAAAAGACAAAATGGAGATGGAAAATAAAGTACTGAGCAATATCAAAGACCTGGTCTTTCCTTACGTGGAAAAACTCAAGCGTGCCCCACTGCGCAAAAGAGACAAAGAAGTAGTGCGCATCATAGAGACCCATCTTAACGATATCATTTCACCGTTGCTGCAGCGCCTGTCCAACCTGAACATTATTCTGACCCCTCAGGAAATGCAGGTTTCGGTGCTGATCAAAGACGGCAAAAGCAGCAAAGAGGTCGCCGACATCCTGAATGTATCCGAAGCCACCGTGCATTTTCACCGCAAGAACCTGCGTTCCAAATTCGGGCTTAAGAACAGATCGACGAACTTGCGCTCCTATCTGCTCTCCCTATCCTAGCCAAAGCCTGAGGACTCCAGATCCCGCGTTACTTGGGATTCGCAGTAGCGTTGCTACAGCTTCACCCCAAGATTGCCTTGACTCTGAAGCCCTCAGGCTTTGGCTGATGAGCCGGATAACTCCAGATCCCGCGTTACTTGGGATTCGCAGTAGCGTTGCTACAGCTTCACCCCAAGATTGCCTTGACTTTAATGCCCTACGAAAACGGCTACAAATTCAAATTTTTAATCACGGTATTTCGAAAACAACGCTAATCAGCCGCGCGGCTTTATGCTTGGTACGAGAGTTTGCCATGTTGGCTATTTCGCTATCCCAACTCCAAGCCATTTTCCTAACTAGTGCCCATCCAGAAACGGCGACTCTCGCCCGATTTCGGTGTCGGGCCTCTAATTCAGACTCTCAAAATATCAACCATTTGTCTCCGGTTTGAATCCGATGCCCGCCTTGAACTTGAACGAGATTCACCATTTCTGGCTGGACACTAACTAAAACACTCATCGAATGTTCACAAAAGTGTCGAAGGGCAGTTGTGAAATTTTGACGCCATTCTGATCGGTACCTAAAATGGCCATTAATCCCTTGTCCTTATCCCATCCTTGAAGTGCAGCAGTATTCGTAGCCTCCTCATTATTGGCTACTCGTTCTAGATCCTGTAGAAGCTGTGGATCCAGCTTCAGGCTATTGGCAAGTTCTGGCCACCCGAAGTGCAAAGCGACCCAGCGCCCAATGGCCTCAATCTCTTCATAACGAAAATCGAGCTCGCAGCCGGGCGTGTTGTTAGCCACGAGCAACTGCAATCGAAACGCGTTGTCAAAGCGTTTGAGGGTACGTGGATTACGTGGCAAGTATCTCAATAGTTTAAACTCAACGCGAGCGACGTCATTTGAGTCCGTATTGAGTAGACGGCTACGGACACGGCGTGCGGCTTCGCGGATAACAGCGGGCTTGCGATCAGGGAACCCCTGCTCTACCTCAACTCTGCGCTGCTCCACCTCGATGGGATCTTTCAATGGCTCAGATTCAAAAAGCTCAACAGCGTCCTGCACCGCCTTCTCGTCAATCTCTATCCGTCGTTGACGATGATCTTGCGGCTGTGTGTTGCCTGTCATACTGCCCAAAAGACGCGTAAGACCCTGCAGATCCGGCTTTGGAATTACTACCGTTAGCTGGACAATTTTCTCCAGGAAACTCTCACCGAAGCGTTCCGCCAAAGCTCGATTGCGGTCGCTGAGGCATTTGACCATACCTGCGTACTCGTACTCAAGGCTTGCAGTGATAACGTCGCTATCAATACCAAGAATAAACGCGCAATGGCGCTTGTCATTGTTGTTGAAAATCTGGTTGATCGTTTCCACGACAGCGACGATGTGACTAGGGCTGCAGCGGTCGAGGTCATCGACAAAGACCGAGAGCGCGCTTGACGGGGATTTGGTCAATGTTCGGGTGAGGGCGTCGATATCGTTTTCAGCCTCGGCCATTACCCCTAGGACCGACCTATATACCTGTTGCCTTGCTTGATGCCGGTCAATGGCACGGCGAAATGGGTTGGTCAGATCTTTTCCGTATCGCCCCAGGAAGAGGGCTAAGCTGCCGACCACGCCCGTTATAGCTCCTTTAGCCGCATCTGCATTCAAGCCCATATCGAAAAAGTTGAGCAGGGCGCCTGCCAGGGCGCAGCCACAAATTACCAGGACTGCCCACATCAGCTCCCTTGGTAGCTGCCCTCTGGTCCACTCGAGACGTAAGCGGAACCAGATCCGCTGCAATGGATTGAGGCCTAGCTGAGCTTGTTTGTAGATTTCCTTGGCAAGACTGGCCCAGATCTGTTCGCTCTGATGAAACTTCCACGCATCGAAACGGACGGTGCACCATCGCCGCACGTCCGCCCCAACACTCGGTGATCTGTCACTGGTTCTGCGCAGACGTTGTTCTACTTGCCGCATTAAGGATGATTTCCCACCCCCCCAAGGCGCAGTCAATGCGATGGCAAGCGGCAATTGGGTCTTGTTGTCATTCAGCATGTCCACCAATGCATTTCCCAGCGGTTCGAAGCCCAACTCGTCCTTCTTGCTTGGCAAATCCGGCTTCAGCGTTCGGGACAAGTCAAACTCAATGGCGTCGGCACCCAGATCCTGCCCGAGTTCTCGAATGCGGTCCGCTTCAGCGGCTGCATTCGCATCTAGCCCGAGCTGTTTATAAGCTCGTCTGAGCCGACGGCGTGCCTGCACTTCAGTGTATGCGTTTCCGGATTCAGCAGCTTGGGTCAACGGTTCGATCGAACCTTTCAAGTCGCCCATGGCTTGTAAAGACAAACCAAGCGAGAGGTAAATGGAAGACACGAGATGAGTTTGTCCGCTATCCTCAGCAAGTTTAATCGCCTGTTCATAGGCCATCGCCGCTGATGCGTGATCTCCGGTTGCGCTGCGGACATCTCCATCGGCCTTCAGGGCGAAAATGCGTTCAAACTTTGCTTTATCAGACGGAATGGCGTCGAGGAGCCGGATAGCCTCCTCAGTGAGTGCCTGGGCTGCTTTCGTCCGGCCACACCGGGCTAATGCCGAAGCCGCTTCGGAAAGGTACCTGGCACGCGAGTCTTCTCGTTCATCCTCACGCGCCCAGGTGACGAGTTGCTCAAGCACCTCATCCGACGCGGCTCTGGGCGCATTCTGAAGGATGCCCGCGATCGCGGAAACCCGATCTGAAGAGCTGCTCAATCGAGCCGCGCTTGCCACGGCACGACGTTGCAGGTCAAGTGGCAGATAGGGCGCAACAACTACGAGAGCTCGCCAGCGAGCAGCAGTGTAATCTATCTTCTCAGCAATTTCGAGAGCCTGTTCCAAGGAGGATGCAGGCAACCATGGGACTAGCTGGGCAAGATCCTCGACCCATACTTTTTCGTTGGATTGGTGTGTGATATCCGGTAGGGCTTGCTTGATCTGTTCGGGTGATAATCGGGGCACTACTGCTTGGAGAACTCTGGAACGCGTCCCGTAAGTTGGATTAAGCGCCAACAGTTTCGGTAGGACATCGTCTGGAAAGCGAAAGTCATGCGACGCGGATTCGATGAATTTCTCGACGGCCTTCGCGCGCTCTTGTTCGTCGTCTATGCGGAGGGCGGCAGCAAGGTCGGTATCCGGATCAGTGTTGGCATACTCGTTTTGAGCAGTTATCCCTGTGTTCTGATCAACTTCTTGAGATTTATGGACCATATTCACTATACCGTAGCGAATGAATCGTCTAAGTCGAAACATCCTTTGATTTTTTTGGGCTGTTTTTTGGGGTCGGGACGCGGTAACTGATTGTTATTACTATTTGTTACCTTAACATGGCCCCCAATTTTGCCCGATATCTTATTTTTGGGCATCAAAAAAAGCATTATAAGAAAATTCCAGTTCATGCAATTTAAAATGAATCAATTATATCCCACAATCCCACATTTGTAATTCTTTAGCTATCTAGGCCGATATTTCGTGTGTAAAACTGGACTTATTGTTGTAATTCCCGGTTCTTACCTTGGCGACCCCAGGCCTGGCCTAGCTTTCCCAACAATGACCGGAGGGTCCTACTCAATTTTCATCTCTATCATTTTCTTTTTTTGGCAGTCCGGACAAATACCGTGGCTGAACATCGCCTCCGAATGCTCAGATATATATTCTTCAATTATCTGCCAGTTGGCGCTATCATCTCTGATTTTTTTGCAGTACATGCAGATTGGGAAGATCCCTTCCAGCTGTTTTATTCTGGCCAAAGTTGCCTCAAGCTCTGCGACATTCTTGTCCAACTCTTTCTGCATGATTTCCAACTGCTCATTTTTTAACTTCTCGGATACCAGCTCCCGCAGATTTTCGATCATGATCTTCATTACCCAAAGAATACTTCCTTTTTTGTCATCACCCACCATTACGGCCAAAGAGAGGTCGCCATCAGCTACTGTTTGAGCGATTTCACGGACATAGGCCGGTTCACCGCCCAGGTCTCGTAACAAATGCCTGATGACCTGAAACGATAGCACCCCTGACAAAATCGAACCAACAATAACCAGGCTGATTGCAAGCAATAGGCCTTTTTGGTATGAATTGTAGCTCTTCTGGTATTCCTGTTTTGCAACAACCAGTTGAATGGCAACCAGCTCAGACAACTTCCTTGTAAGCGGGTCGATAGCAGCATAAAGCTCCGTGGCATTAAACTGCGCAAGCGCTACCCTGTCTTGCTTGAGAAGAAGGCCTTTCAGCTTGTCGACTGCTGTATCAGCCTTTTCCATGAGCGGCCTAATCTCGGCCACCTGAGTCTTTTCATCAGGTACGAGATAGGTATCAAGATAGGCCTTCCATTTATTTAAGATCATTGGCTGTGCGCTAGCAACGTGTTTTCGAGCATCTTCCAGATCGATAGCGCCGGTAAGAGCCTTATGCGACGTATCGACAATATCCACCGCATACATATCAGATACCACCTTGAGCTGCTCAAGCGGCACAACCCTGTCTTTGTATACGGTATTGAGCCCATCATTGCTTATTTTGGCAACATACAACCCCATGCAGCCTACAGAAATCGCCATAAACTCCATCAGCACAAACACAGAAAAAAGCTTGGTCCCGATTTTCAATTTTCCACCTCGCTTTATCTATTCAAAGTGGCGCCTTTCGTATAGATTGAACCATTTCGCAAATCGGAATAGGGTTAAGATCAGCTTCTGCGAGGGTAGCGGTGTCCCAACCGTCCCCGGTTCGCTTGGGAATCTTATAGGTGTATGACCGGCCGACGGATTCAAGTGAGCTTTGTCCAATTGCAGCTCCAGCATAGCCAATCACCAGAAATAAGATCACGCTTAGCTTTAATACTGCATGAAAATATCGTTTCATTACGAATACTTTTATTCATCGCAGAACGGCGGGCATAGGCGGCGCGACGATAGTAGCGTCTGACTCAATGCCCTGGTTGGCCACTACTGTTCTTTGGAAAAAATTTAACGTACTTTAAATTCTCAAAGTCGGAATCCTGGGTCCATATAATGCAATTATATGAAATAGCGGTTGCCATTATTATGCTATCTGCCATTGGAAGATTGTTCTGTAGACTCAGCTTTGCAGCATTCATTGCAATACTGGCCGTTAGATCAACAGCTGTTCCTTGTTGCATGGCAGCGATGGCTTGAAGAGCGTCATTTTCTCCGGTTTCACGCAAAACGACCTTGAAGACTTCATATATCGTAATGGTAGGAACAATTAAAGAGGAAGGCTCTTGAAGAGGGGGCAAAAAGTGCCCTGCGTTCGGTCCATCGGAAAAATATTCAAGCCATCCTGAGGAATCGACAATATTCATAACCTGTCATCCTCTCTGCCAAACTCTGTATTTATTCCTTTTATAAATCCTTTGAGCTCAGATATATCTCGGTCAGGAATCAATTCGATGCGCCCTTCATACTCAATGACCTTTAATGTTTGTCCAGGTCGAAGCTGCATCGCCTCTCTAACATCCTTAGGAATAACTACCTGATATTTAGGTGAAACCGTAACTGTTTGCATGCCGCCACCTCAATCGATATTGCTTACGTATTACAATATCTTCATCGATAGCAAGTTGTCAATTATGAGGGCCAATCGGGTTCGGTGGAGGCCTTGCGTCCGCCCCCTCCCACACCACCTTAATATTACCCACAAATCTTAAGATTTAACTATAGCAAGGATGGCAGCAAATTCATATTGGCCTGACAGTCTACATCCATATAGATAAGTCCATCTTTTTGTCTTGTAATGCCAATAGTTGAAATAACTACATTTATACCTCTGCAGCACTCACTAATGGAATCCGGATCAGTCAGTTCCGCCTTAAGCACTTCGTTGGCTTCAATATCATTTTGCTTCAGTTTTTCTGCGCTTCGAGCAATTGCCCTAAAAAAAGGATCTTTTGTGAAGTTCCTTGGCAATATAGCTTCCCAAGTAACCAGTTGATCCAGCCAATAAAATTGTTTTCATAATGTCCTAAAATTTCGTGGTCGGGTAGAAATACGGCGCGCGCAACTTTAGGCAGAGAGTTTCCGGCATGCACCCTTTCGGTTTGTGCAGCGGGTTCCTAGTTCCGCCATCGCCCACGTTTCCGCAAGCCCCCCTCTCATCCCGGACGGTCGGATTTCCCGAGTCCGGTTGGCAGCAACAGCATTTCCCCGACAACCCTTCCCATTTATTCCGAAACTTAAGCGCTCGCCCGCATTCGCCCCTTGAATAAATGGTTTGATTATCAGCTCGGCGTCAAGGGAGGTTGGCACTGCGATCCGGCCCAACTTTGTCCGGACAGTGTTTCCTGTGCGACGCCCGCCATTTACCGAGAGCCTCTTTGCCCGCTCAAGGTGTTACCTCTTGCGGCGAGATCTCTTCTGGACCTCGTCGGAGGGCATTACCCCTCCTTCATCGCTCCTACCGGCTCATGCGCCGGACCAAAATCCTCCTC
>JBNKKB010000093.1:0-19452 GCA_050291605.1 Desulfobacteraceae bacterium
GAGGAGGATTTTGGTCCGGCGCATGAGCCGGTAGGAGCGATGAAGGAGGGGTAATGCCCTCCGACGAGGTCCAGAAGAGATCTCGCCGCAAGAGGTAACACCTTGAGCGGGCAAAGAGGCTCTCGGTAAATGGCGGGCGTCACACAGGAAACACTGTCCGGACAATGTTGGGCCGGATCGCAGTGCAACCTCCCTTGACGCCGAGCTGATAATCAAACTATTTGTTCAAGGGGCGAATGCGGGCGAGCGCTTAAGTTTCGGAATAAATGGGAAGGGTTATCGGGGAAATGCTGTTGCTGCCAACCGGACTCGGGAAATCCGACCGTCCGGGATGAGAGGGGGGCTTACGGAAACGTGAGCTATGGCGGAACTAGGAACCCGCTGCACATACCAAAAGGGTGCATGTCGGAAACTCTCTGCCTAAAGTTGCGCGCGCCGTATTTCTACCCGACTTTTACCATAAAATGAGGCAATTAGTTTCCTGTCTATGAGAAATACTTTAAAAAAAAGCATAATTATATAAATTATTCTTAGTTCGATATTATTGATTTGGACTGTATTAGTTTTATATCCCGAAATTATAGAAGAAGCCATTAATCCAAAGATAAATTATAAGCCTGGTTGGCCAATATATATCATTATTATTATTATTGCGATCGCATATTATTTAATACGACAGATTATGCTTTTATTTAACTCTAAACAACCGAAATGAAATTATTACCAACCATTATGATTTGTATATAGGAGGTATATCTTTGGGAAAACGGATAAAATATTTCGGCATAGCCATAATTTTAATATTAGGGTTCCTTTCTATTTATAATGCTTTTAATGGTCAAGTGTTGGCTGCCGAGAAGGTTGAAGATAAAAATCCTATCTTTGATTTGATTGTAGCGTGGCTACCTTTTATAGTAACAATATATCTATACATCGTCTTTATTGGTGTCGCAAAGAGGGGTGTTGCACAATTAGAAAGAATTGCTTCTACAATTGAAAAATTAGGAGCTACACCAAAATCTGTGGAACATATCGATAAGGGTGAAGATGAGAAACCGATGAAATGGTAAAACACATCATCATGCTTTACACGGGTTGTGGCTACGCTGGCGCTCCGCCACAACCGGTAAGCATGGACGTTGGCGTATAGATACCAAGCCACAGCAATTCATTAAAAACTTGATCTATGGGTCTTTTGGTGATACGTTCAAACGCACCACAGGAGGTACACCATGAGCAAATTAGCCAAAATAATCCCCGTAAGTGATTTGCGACAAGACGCCGCTAATATTTTGAAAAAGTTGAATAAAAACAATGAACCCCTGATCATTACCCAAAGAGGGCGCGCAGCTGCCGTATTGATTGGTGTTGAAGCTTACGAAAAAGCCGAGCACGAAAAGGAGCTTTTGCGAATTTTAGCCAAAGGTGAAAGGGAGATTGAATTAGGTGAAGGATACGACCTTAATACAGTCCTTGCCGAAGCTGACGCAATTTTGGCCAAGGATTCATAGTGAAAATCCAATTCACTCCTTCTGCCCGTAATCAATTTCTCTCCGCGCTATCATACATCCGACAGGATAAACCATCAGCTGCGATCAAATTCCGGAATAAAGCTGAAACAATTTTGCGAAGGCTTGAAAAACTTCCTGAATCTGGAAGAGTTATACCAGAATTTCCTGAACTTCCATACCGTGAAGTCATTGTATCGCCATACCGATTTTTTTATAAAATTAAAAGCAATATTGTCTGGATTGTGGCTGTGTGGCATGGCGCACAGCTTCCAAAGGCACCAAAGTCTTGACGCCAACATGGCGCTTCTGGGGACGGCGAGGCCCACGCCGCCCTAAAGCTTTTCGATACGTAAAAAATAAATTAGAGAATAATTATGGCTTGGCCAAAAAAGGGAACAAGAAAAATCATCATTGATGGCGAAGTGTATCTTTGGCATTACGATGCTTGTTGCCCTTGGTGCAGTGATGATGTTTTTACTGCTGGAAAATCAGGGCAGCCTTATGTGCTGTTTATAGATCCATTCCCATACGCCGCAGAAATTGGGCCTGGCTATGTTTCTAGGGCTATTAAGTGGGCTATAAGCGAAGGGTGGTCGCCTTCAAGTGGCCCAACAAGAAGTATGTCTATTGCTTCAGAGAATGAAGAGTTCTTTTGGCTAAAAGACGGAGAGCGTCATGTAAAATGCGTTGGGCAAGTCCCTGAAAACGTATAACATCAGGCGCGTAACCGATCGCACAAGCTGTGCCGCTTCGCTCTGCATCTTTGTTCGATCGGTTACGCGAAACGTTCGCTCAGAGCCTCTGATATGCGCGACTCTTTTGATTGTAAAAGCTGGAGAAGATAAATGGCCATGTTCGTGACAGCGTTTGTTTTCTTGTTTACATTAACATTTGGGGAACTTTAGGGTCGCCCATTTTATAGGGCTGTAAGTCATTTTAGCGTTTTTATTTTGGGGCTTTCCATGCTGCTTCCATATATAGCCAGAATATTTTTGATGATGCCTTTGGGAAACTGGAAGTGAATGAATCATAGGGACGAAATACGGAGAAGGAGAAAAAACATGAAAAAGAATATTATGACGATAACGAGTGTTGTGTTGGCAACTTTGTTTATAGGGTGCGCTATGAATAAAAGCATGCATATACCTGCTGGAAAGGGGGACTTAGATGTCGTCAAATCTCAAATTGAAAGTGGTAAAGATGTTAATGCAAAAGATATAGCTGGGCAAACAGCCTTAATGTATGCGTCTGAACAGGGAAGACTAGAGGTTGTGAAATATCTGATTGAAAAAGGTGCTGATGTCAATGCAAAAGCGGGAGTGCATGGTCGCGGAACAGCACTAATATATGCTGCTATAAACAACAGAATGATTGTGATGGAGTACCTGCTTGAACATGGCGCAGATATTAATGCGACTTCACCGTTTAAAGAAACAGCATTGCATTGGGCGGCTGCAAAGGGATACTCTAAGGCATTTGAATTATTATTAAAATACAATGCGGATGCAACAATAACAAACAAAAAAGGAAAGACGGCTCTCGATATAGCAAAAGAGCTCAACCGAAAAGAAGTTGAGCATTTGTTGTCTAACGAATAGACGAATTACTTCGTGGACGTTATGGGGGTAACAATTGGGGTGTGTGGCACAGATGGCTACAAGGATAGTGAACCTATCAGCTGGGACACTAGTGATAGATAGTTTTGACAAAGAGTGGAACCAAGCCGTTTAACATCAAAGGCTTGCACGGGATTCAGTATAAAAGAATACTTGAAAATAAGAGACATTTGAAAAATTTGGTCAATGGATACAGCGTACACTTTTACCACAAGAAACGCTTGCACTCGGCACTTCACTATTGCTCTGCGCTTGAATTTGAGTGGATGACAAGCTAATATAAATGATTGCCCATTTTTTTTAAGGAGCGCATCAGCGCAAGGACCAAGCGCCCGCTGAAACCGGCCGTTATATTTAAAAAAATTTAAGGTGATTATATGATATATAAAATAATTGCTTTCTTAATAATATCTGGAATCGCAGCAATAAAAAGGCCTATTTTTGGCGGGCTTGCAGGTATGATTGCCGCACCTGGAATTTATGTAGTTTTCAATTCATTTGATCTAACTACAGTTTGTGTTTTATCTGTATTCGGTTTTGGCTTTGGCTTAATGTGGGGTACCTTAGCCTGGCGCTTAATCCATGCTGAAGGGTACCACCGACAAGGTAAAAAACCCTACGTGATGCCAATGAGCAGGGCTGGGACCAATCTAAGAGGGGAAATAATCTATACAGATGAGGAAGAAAAAAATGCGAATGAAAATAAGAGGGCTCATGAGAGGCATAACAAAACAGACCGATAACCCATAATAAGGGTTTAGTGAGCAAGCCGGCCAGTGATCAAGACGACCCGCCGCAAACGCAAGGATGGCAAGCAACTGAGGAAATTGCGTTGGTCATTGAGAATTATGCTTACATCGTTCCTTTCGCAAAAAGATTATCATCAAATTCAAATAAAGACAGTTGAAGAAGGAATTCCGTATCAAACGCTAATTTCAAGTATCATTCATAAATATTTAAATGGTTCATTATCGCCAAAGCAACAATAGGCAACAGATCCTTGGTCGGGCCACTTCTCGGCCCTTACCTGTGAACCCATGCATTGCGGCTCTATGGGATAGAAAATGAATGACGAACAAATCTATTTTCGCATTTTATTGAGAGGTCCAAAATATCCGGCAATTGTAATCAGCGCTGATGATATTTGGCCAGCCTACAATTTAGAAGAATTAGGGGCAGCTTGCTATTATTCTTTACCAATCAAAAACTCTACCAAGGTTTCAGTGGTCGACGTGACCGGTGAGGAATTTTTGTATATACCTGACAAAACAGCGCTTATTCCAGGAATAGCAAGGAAAAGGTGGACTAAGAAAAAAATTATCGAACTGTTTAACAATAGTGATGCAGCCAAAGAAGGAAATATACAGTATCCATTGAAGTCGCTTTCAAATAAGAGGCTGGACATTATCATTACTGAAATATGTGGTTTGCTCAGCCACAACGGCATTGAGTAGGACGCTCCTTACGTCGCAGCTCTAATTCCGGCCGTTACACTTTCAGGGAAACCAATGAACATTTTAATTACTGGTGCAGCAGGAAACCTTGGCAGCCTTCTATCAAAACACATTAAGGATAATGAGAAGGATCTTAATCTTATTCTTATGCAGCACCAAAAAAAGGTTCCGAGTGATTTTAAAGATATAGGACGGGTATCTTATTATGGAGATACTTCTCGATTTAGGTCAGAATTGTTACCTTTGTTGAAATATTCCAATATCTATGAAGGCGTAAATGAAATGACGGTGTAATCACCTCTTTCAGCGGAGCGCAAAAAGCGGGCGCCTGCAGATGCCCGGCGATTCGCCAGAGAAGCATCGACATGAAAATCCTGATTTGGACGATTGGTACGCGAGGTGATGTTCAACCCTATGTCGCAATGGGCCGAGACTGCAATTGTGACGGGGTTCTGGTTTCTCGACCAGGCTGAGGACTGGAAGCCTTCACGATCCTTGACCAAATTTTTGTCAAAGGGAGAACCGCCGGTGTATTTCGGGTTTGGAAACATCAGAATCGGTCATGTTTATCGAAGTCGCACCACATAGTTGGCTCTTGCCGCAGGTACGTGCCGTCGTGCAATATGGTGGATGCGGCACGACCGCCGCCGGACTATCGACAGGCAAACCGAGTGTGGTTCGGATGAGAGGTCTTTTGTTATGACGATTCGTGCGGTAGAGGACAACCAGCTCGAAGCAAGCGCAACACCCGATCTGACGGAAGTGTCCGGGCGCAAGGTCGCGTTCGACTATCTACGCGCATTTGCAGTTGTTCTCGTGCTGTGCCATCACGCAATCATTGCCTACACCATATCCGCTTCCGTCAATCTTGATAACCCGATCGCAACCGCCAGCCCGGTCGTAAACGAGCAGCGCTGGCCCATATTTGATTTGATCGTGGTGTATAATGAAACGTTCTTCATGCCGTTGCTGTTCTTTATCTCCGGCCTATTTGTCTGGCGGAGTTTGACGAAAAAGGGTGCCCGCAAATACCTTGGCGGCCGGCTGACAAGGCTCGGCCTTCCCTTTGCTATCGGTGTCGGGTTTCTGATGCCCCTGGCCTACTACCCGGCGCAGCTCCAGATCGGACGGCTTACCGGAGTAGACGCCGGCTATGGCGCTTTCTGGCTCGAAATGGTCAGATCCGGCTTTGGAACTGCCGGCCCCCTTTGGTTCTTGTCGTTGCTGCTGGCATTCGACTGCCTGGTTACCCTCCTGGTCCGAGTCACACCTTCCCCGGAAAGTCTTGTCAAAAATCCATCGCCGATCGTCCTTGATCGTCCCCTATCGTTTTTTGGTGTACTGCTTGGCATCTCAATAGCCGTGTATCCGCCTATGGCCATCACTATCGGACCGCAGGTGTGGATTGGATTCGGGCCCTTTCATGCACAGGCCGGTAGAATATTGCTCTACCTGGTATACTTTCTTGCGGGCACGGCCATCGGGGCATACGGCATCGACCGCAGCGTGTTCAGATCCGGCGGCGTACTCACCAAACGCTGGTGGGGATGGTTGGCTTTGGACTTGTTGTCTTACATCGTGCTTATCCTCATGATCGTGGTTATCACGCCTAACGATCGAAATCTTGTCAGCGAGATTGCTTTCGTGGTCAGCTGCGGGGCTACCGTATTGGGGATGACGGGGCTCTTTCTTCGGTTTGCGAAGCGGCGCTTCGGTATTTTAGACAGTCTGAGCGAAAATTCATACGGAATCTATCTGGTTCACTACGTTTTTGTAACTTGGCTTCAATACCTGTTGCTGGAAAGCGCCCTTGCCCCCGGCGTGAAGGGAATGGCGGTGTTTCTGGGCACATTGATTCTCAGTTGGGGGACGATTGCCGCTCTTCGATGCATACCGCTGGTAGCGAAAATCATCTAGACCGGATAGATTAGGCCCAAACAGAGATAGGGCCCTAGGCGGCTGAAGACCGGGTTCGGCAAACTGACGGGCAGTCACTAAGCGGGGGTCGTCAAGTTGGAAACATTCGCAGATCCTAAAGCGTTGGTGAAAAATCCGCTTTACCGGGATCAAAGGCTGATAAGTTTGGAAAGGCTCAACGATATGGCGATTGATCCCCCTATCGCCAGGCTGATCCATGGTTTCAACCAATTGCCCTATTGTTTCACGTTACAGAGTTGCTATGGACATTTCGTTTACAACGGCCGGAGGGATCCTCATAACCTGGAGCCGCTGCCGTTTACCCATACCATTGACCGGGTGGAGTACAGGATCGCCTATATTGCCTTTTGCATCGATTATAGCGAATCCGGGAAAATCTTTCTTGACGCTTTGAAGGCCATGGAAAAGGTCGATCCGGAAAATATTCAATTCTGTTGCGCAGAGTGGTTTTGGCAAAGGCAGGTCAATTCCTATGCCTTGCAAGTTGAGCCGGACCGATTCAAGTTTAAGGACAGAGCGATCCTCCCTTATCAGGAGGCGTTGAAAATTGAAAAGATTCGAAACGAATTCTTTGTTCGGCTTTCAAACCTGCTCCAAAAGGATGCCTTCTTTTAAATTTAAACAATTGAAGGATCGGGGAGTTTTTTTGGGTTTGAGCGGAGCCGGTGGTTGGGGGCTTTAATCAAATCAATTTATCGGTTCAGGCTGTCCCAAAAATCGCGGCCTCTATTTTTGCTTTGGGACGATGCGCCGGGGGGTGACGGCGGCACTGTCGGCTGCGTTCCGCGCAGGCGGGCGATGCGTTGCTCAAGAGGTGGATGGGTGGAAAACAGGCTCATCAAGCTTTTGCCCGATAGCGGGTTCACAATGAACATATGCGCGGTGGAGGGGTTGGCCGCCATGGGCAGTTGCTTGGCGTAGGCCCCCAGTTTTTCCAGGGCACTGGCCAAACCCTGGCTGCCGCCGGCATAGCGGGCACCGGTGGCATCGGCCAGGTACTCTCTGGAGCGCGAAATACCCATCTGAATAATCATGGCGCCGATGGGGGCCAGGATGGACATGACGATCAGTCCCAGGCCGCCCATACCGCCCTCTTCATCATTGCCCCGACCGCCGCCGAAAATCGCAGCCCAACGCGCCATAGAGGCCAGCACCATGATGGCGCCGGCCATGGTGGCGGCAATGGAGCCGATGAGGATGTCGCGATTGTTGACGTGGGCCAATTCATGGGCCAGCACCCCCATCACCTCGTCGTGGTTCATGCGATCGAGCAACCCCTGGGTAACGGCCACCACCGCATGCGCCGGATTGCGTCCGGTGGCAAAGGCGTTGGGGCTCTTTTTGGGAATGACAAACACCTTGGGCATGGGCAATTGCGCCCGTTGCGCCAGCGTCTTAACCATCGCATACAATTCAGGGGCCTGCTGGGGGGTCACTTCCCGGGCGCGGTACATGCGCAGCACAATCTTGTCTGAGAACCAATAGCTGAAAAAATTCATCGCGATGGCGATGACGAAAGCCAATACCATACCCGAGGGTCCGCCGATCATGCGACCGACCAGCACCATAAAAATGGTCATTACCGCCAGCAAAAAGGCGGTTCGAAGCTGATTTCCCATGGCCATCCTGCTCCTTCTGCTTTGGATTGGAATCAAGCGTATCATCCGTCAACAACCGAGGGTAATATAAACCCGATTGGAAATTTGGCAACCTGGGGCCGCCGGCCTCACTATCTCCTTGCAAATCGATGCATTTTTTGGTGAAGTTGGCCCTCTCCTTCTGGGGAGGCTTTGATTGACCCAAAATCAGGAAAAGACTATGGATGACGACCAACCCATCGACAACGACGACTCCTTTCAAGAGGAGGACGAAGAGAGTTTTGCCGAAATGTTTGAAGCCTATACGGATGGCATGCAGGACGATATCCGTGTGGGGGACAAGGTCCGCGGCAAAATAATCTCCATTGGTCGCCAGGCGGTGTTTGTGGACACCGGCACCAAAGCCGACGGCATCGTCGAGATAGAGGAGCTGAAAGACGAAGCCGGCGAGCTCACTTGCGCTGTAGGCGATGAAATTGAACTGTTTGTGGTGGCGGCCAGTGAGAGCGAAATTAAGTTGTCCAAGGCCATCGCCGGCGTGGGCGGATTGAGCATGCTCCAGGATGCCTATGCCAATGCGGTTCCGGTTGAGGGTAAGGTCATCCAAACCATCAAGGGCGGTTTCCAGGTGGAAGTGCTTCAGCGCCGCGCCTTTTGCCCCATCAGCCAAATCGATACCCAATATGTGGAAGATGCCGACGCCTATGTCGGCCGGACCTTTGCCTTTCGCATCACCAAACTGGCCGAGGGCGGTCGCAATATCGTGCTCTCCCGTCGCGATTTGATGGAGGCGGAACAGCGCAAAGCGCAGGAAGACTTTTTACAAACCCTGGATGTGGACCAAGTCCACACCGGGCGCGTCACCCGTTTGATGCCTTTTGGCGCTTTTGTGGAATTGGTGCCGGGGTTGGAGGGGATGGTGCACATCTCCGAGTTGAATTGGTCACGTGTGGACAAACCCGAGGATGCGGTATCGCCGGGCGATATCGTGGAGGTCAAAGTCCTGCGCATCGAGTCCGGAGACAAAGGGCGCCGTATCGCATTGTCGATGAAGCAGGTCTCCGGCAATCCCTGGGATCGCGTGAGTGATGAAATCCAGGTGGGGCAAAAGCTCACCGGCAAGGTGATCCGTTGCGCGCCTTTTGGTGCCTTTGTGGAGATCCGGCCCGGCATCGATGGATTGGTGCACATCAGTGAGATGAGCTACACCCAACGCGTGCTGGACCCGCAGGATGTCGTCCAGCCGGGCCAAACCATTTCCGTGATGGTCAAAGAGGTCGACCTGGACAAGCGCCGCATCGGTTTAAGCATCCGGGATGCTGAAGGCGATCCTTGGTTGGAGGTGACCGAAAAATTCACCCAGGGCCAATCGGTAACCGGTTTGGTGGAAAAACAGGAAAAATTCGGCCTTTTTGTTACCTTGGCGCCTGGCATTGTGGGGCTTTTGCCCATGTCGGTAATCAGCCGGTCCGACCGGAGCACTGCTCTGCGCAAGATGAAACCAGGCGATGCCATCCCCGTCGTGATTGACACCATAAAAGCCGACGAGCGAAAAATATCACTGGGCTTGGGAGACAGCGCCGATGAAGGCAATTGGAAAAATTATACCAACCAAAACAAATCCGGCGGCAACAGTCTGGGCTCTTTGGGAGACAAGCTGGCAGCGGCATTAAAAGATAAAAAGTAAACCCTAAATACATCTTGAGTTAAAGGAGTTGCGGCATGTCTGAGTTGTACGATCTGATCATTGTAGGCGGCGGACCCGGCGGGCTTTCGGCTGGCATCTATGGCATGCGAGCTGCACTAAAGACCCTTCTCATTGAAAAAGGGGTGCCTGGCGGGCAGGTGAACCTGTCCGATGAGGTGGAGAACTATCCGGGGTTTGCCCATATCAGTGGTGCAGAACTCTCCAGGAAATTTGCCGAGCATGCCCGTTCCTATGGCCTGGAGGAACTCAATGAAGAGGTCAGTGCCATCGAGCCCGGTATGACACACCACAGTGTGCGCCTGGCCAATGGAAAAGTGATTGCCGGCCATGCCGTGATTCTGGCCACGGGCGGCACGCCCCGCAAACTCGGTGTACCCGGTGAAGATGAATATTACGGCAAAGGGGTTTCCTATTGTGCCGTTTGCGATGGTTTCTTTTTTAGAGGCAAGGAGGTTATCGTTGTGGGCGGTGGAGACAGCGCCTGCGAAGAGGCCCTCTACCTGGCCAAGTTGGCCGCCAAAGTCTATATTGTGCACCGCCGGGACGCGCTTAGGGCCAGCATGATATTGCAGCAGCGCGTTGAAGCCGATTGCAACATCGAGGTTCTCTGGAACAGCGTGGTGACCGAGATCAAGGCCAACGAAACGGGTGTGCATCAAGTGACCCTCCAAGATACCCAAAGCCTGGATAAACGCGATATGGCCATCGACGGGGTCTTTATTTTTATCGGTTTTGTACCGAACAATCAATTGGTGCCGGCAGGCACCCGCATGAATGCGGATGGCTTTGTGGTCACCGACGACAAATGCGAAACCAACACGCCCGGTATCTATGTGGTGGGCGATTTACGGGAACGCTACGCGCGCCAGATCGTCATTGCCGCTGCCGATGGCAGCCTGGCCGCATTGGCCGCGGCTCACTTTGTGGAGACCCAAAAAGCCAAACAAAACCAAGATGATACTTGCGAATTGCCCCAAGGGCTCTTGGACCCGTAAGCCACCGACCCGGTCGGCAAGACCCGCCGCAGGGCAGGCTTGTTTCGTGGGGGATGGCTATTCCGGGTTGCATTACTAATTAAGATGAACTATATTAGTAATGCGATTTGTCCATAATAGAACGAGAGGCAGCCATGGCCAAAGACAGCCCCACCGACGCACTGAAAAATTTGGGTTCCCTGGGATCGACTTTCGCTGAACTGCGCGGCCGCCAATCGGTGCGCGCCACCTTTAAATTGACCCAGGACTGTATCGAAGCCATCAGCATTGTGGCGGCCATGCTGGGTATCAAGCAAAAATCCCTATTCGATCATCTCTTTGAGGATACCGACATTCTGAGCAGCATTGCCCAGAAATTTCGTAATGCGCGTTTACACGCCGGCAACCGCACCCAAAAAACCTATGTGATGAGCCGAAACGCCCTATTGAGCCTTGACGACACGGCCCAGCACTTTAATGCCCCCCGGGATGTACTGATTGAAATTTCCGTTCAGCGACTGCTGCCCATTATCGCCAAAGAGCGCAAACGACACGAAACGCGCAAAACAATTTTTGCCCAAATCGAGCATCACCTGGAAAGTGGCCGCAAGTTGCTCAAAACCGCCTATGCCGAGCTGGGGGAAGAAGATCCGCTCACGGACCGACTAACCGCAGCCATGGGTATGTATGAGAGCGCTCATAAGCAGATGGCGGCATTTATGCAAAGGGGCAAAGGCATAGAAGATTTTGAACCCCGCAACTTTTCCAAATTCAATATTAAAGTAGAAGACGGATAAGCCGGCTAACGCCCCGCCAACCCCAAGTCTCCGTAACGCCGGCAATGCGTCATAATGATAGGGTCTAAATTCTGTTCGATAGAAGAAGTGCGCGAACCCTTAATAAAGCGGCCAGAAGATAGGTATCAGCCACGTCCCCATCACCAGCACCAACAGATTGAGCGGTATACCCAGCTTGAAATAGTCGCTGAACCGATACCCCCCCGGACCATAAACCAGCAAATTGGTCTGGTAGCCGATGGGCGTGGCAAAACAGGCACTGGCACCAAAACAGACCGCCATGATAAACGGTTTGGGCTGGACGCCCAATGAAAGTGCTGTGGAGATGGCGATAGGCAGCAGCAGAACGGCCGTGGCATTGTTGCTGAGCAACTGCGTGCTGATGCTGGTCAATACAATCATCCCCCCTAGCACCATTGCAGGCGACCACCCGTCCAGGACACGCAGAAACAGATCCGCATAAAAACGACTGGCACCGGTTTTTTCCATGGCCAGACCCAAAGCCAGGGTGCCGATAATAAGCATCAACACGGGCCCCTGCATGGCGCGGTAGACCTCTCTTGTCGGCAAACATCCCGTCAAAATCATAACAAATACAGCGGCCAGGGCACACATCATAATATCCGCCATACCGGTTGCCGCTGCAACGACCATGGCGGTAAAAATGAGAACCGTGAGCGGTGCCTTACGCTTGTACTCGATCTGGTGGTGCACATCTTCGACGACGATCCAGTCGTTTTGCCTCCGCAGCCGGTCCAGCTGCTCCTCCTTGCAGCGTACCAGCAAAATGTCGCCGGTCTTAAGCCGAATATCGTGGATTTGTTTTTCGGTGTAATGCAAACCGCTACGCTCCACGGCCACAATGTCCATTTGGCTGTAGCGCATGACATAGGCATTTTGGAGCCTTTGGCCTATGAGGCTGGATTGCGGTGTGATGATCAGCTCCACCACCATGGTCTTGTGCTGTCCGTCGAGTTGAATGCTGTTTTGGGCGGGTGGCAGTGCCACCGCTTTAGCATTGAGCATTTGCATCAACGCATTGGGCGAGCCTTTGACCAAAAGCAAGTCATCGGGCGCCAAGCGGACCTTGTCGCGACAAGGATGAAAAATATGCGTGTGACGAATCAGTTCGACCACCTCCACACCGGGATACTTTTCAGGCAACTGTCGACAAGGGTCTGCGTCTTTCAACGGGCTGTCCCGGGGCACCACCAATTCGGCCAAATAGCGTCGCGTTTGAGCATCCTTTAATTCGCAAGTTGGGTTGAGTAAATCCGGCATCAACCGTGGCGCCAGTGCCAGGATCATCACCAGACCGATAACCGCCACCGGCAGGCCCACAACGGCCAGCTCAAACATCCCAAAAGGTGCATAACCATGGTGGGCCGCCAAATCGCTGACAATAATATTGGTGGAGGTGCCGATCAAGGTGCAGGTGCCGGCCAAAATGGAGACATATGACAAAGGCATCAGGTATTTTGCCGGGCTGACGCCCAACCGGCAGCTCATGCTCAACACCACCGGGATAAACAAAACCACCACGGGGGTGTTGTTCACAAAGGCTGAAGCAGTGCCCACGATGAGCAGCACCGTCAACATGGCCAGCCAGGCCCTGCCACCGGCCCATGTCAATACCATCTGGCTGATCAAGCCGACCACCCCGGTACGGATAATGGCACGGCTGATCATAAACATGGCCGCCACTGTTAGAACCGCCGGGTTGGCAAAACCGGCCACCGCCTCTGCGGGTGTAAGCAGCCGGGTCACCATCAGCGCCACCATGATGCCAATGGCCGTCAAATCCAATGTGATCCGTTCGCTGATCAGCAAATAGATGGTGACCATAAGAATAATGCTGACGATCCAAATGCCCATGTGCCGTCCCGCCATGGTTAATGTGGTTGTATAGAAATTCTGAACAAGTTAATGATCTTTAGCAGCAGCGTCAAACCGGGATCAAGTCATACGTCCGGCTTCCCAGGCCCAGTTTTTCGGCGTACTCGAGCTGTATGGGCCAGTCCACCTCAGGGTAAAGTCCCTTGAACTTATCACCCCCCGGTTCAGTATTGATCGTCAACTGGGTATGGGCCAGGGCCGGTTCGGCGTTAACCAGATCGACAGATGCCTGGTCAATGGCCACAGGATCGGTGCCGGCCAGCACACCGATATTCTTAACAATGGGTGCATCGTTGGCCGGATAGCAATCACAGGCCGGCGATACATCGGTGATGAAATTAATGAAAAGCGATTTGTCGGCCTTTGTTTTCAGTACGCCGGCAGTATATTCCACGATGGTTTCCAAAAAAGCGGGAATCTCCTGATCCCATTTGATTTCAACGGCTTCACTGGCACAAATCAAAACACACTCACCACATCCCACACACTCGGCGGTGTCAATTTCCGCCTTTTCCTGCTTCAAGGCTAT
This sequence comes from Desulfobacteraceae bacterium, assembly GCA_050291605.1. Classification (GTDB taxonomy): domain Bacteria; phylum Desulfobacterota; class Desulfobacteria; order Desulfobacterales; family Desulfosarcinaceae; genus JARRKU01. Next base: position 14,022 of record JBNKKB010000093.1, read on the forward strand.
GGCTTGATGGGCGCAGTGATCCACACATTCGCCACAACCGATACAGTTTTCAGCATTGACATACGGTGACACCGTAGAGTGCATGGCCAACTTACCTTTACGCGATGCGCACCCCATGCCGCTGTTTTTAAGGGCCCCTCCAAATCCGGTCAATTCATGGCCTTTAAAATGGGCCACTGAAATGAATGCGTCCGCCTCTACGATCTCTTTGGCAATGGAAACACTTTCAAAATGTTTTCCAAAGACATCCACCACTGCTTCGCTCTTGCCCCGCAATCCATCGGCAATCACCAACGGCGCCTCCACCACGGCATAATCGAAACCGTTTTGGATAGCGGTGGTCAGATGATGGGGGGCATCGCTGCGCGTACCGGCATATAAGGTGTTGGCATCGGTAAGAAATGGAATACCGCCCCTGGCTTTTATGGCCGCCACAAGGGTACGCAAGTAAATGGGGCGCAAAAAAGCGGCATTGCCCATTTCGCCGAAATGGAGCTTGACGGCCGCCAGGTCACGATTCTGGATCACGGCGTTAAGGCCGGCACGTTCCACCAGCCGCTGCAGCTTGGCCATGATATTGTTTTGGGGATTGGTCCGAAAATCGATGAAGTATACATTGCCGGCCATGGTAACCTCCTTGGGATGATTGAATGCGATGTTGATGAGCATAAAACCGGATGGATGGCGTCCACTGGGTCACTCTTTTTTCTTTTCGCCGGGTACCAGGTCCCTATTTTCCAGCATCCGGATCGTCAGCGGCTGGGCGCTGTCCAAATGAACATCGCGTTGGGGAAAGGCAATCACAATGCCCGCCCGGCGAAACATGTCATCGATGCGAAAACGCAAGCGGCTTTCGATAAGACGCCGTTCGATGATGCGCGTCACATTGATCCAGAAATGGACTTTGAATATGAGGGCATTGTCGCCGAAATCGGTAAACAGCACATACGGCTCAGGGCTTTTGCGTATGGCATCAAATTCATTGCAGGCTTCCAGCAGCAGTGTTTCGACTTGATCCACGGGCGACCCATACACCACGCCCACTGTGACATCCGCGCGAATCAAACGGTCGGAGAGGGTCCAGTTGGTGATGTTTTTTTCCAGAAAACTGCTGTTGGGAACCAGAATCCGGATGTTTTCACCTGTGCGAATGCGCGTGCATCGGGCACCGATCTCCTCCACCTGCCCGAGCACACCGTCCACTTCAATGAGATCTCCGATATTGATGGGCTTCTCACCCATGATAATAAAGCCGCTGATAAAGTTATTGATCAGGTTCTGGGCGCCGAAGCCTATTCCGATGGCAATTGCGCCGCCTAAGAAAGCAAACGCCGCCAAGGGGATGTTCACCATGCGCAACGCAAAGAGCACCACCAGCAGATACCCGAAATATAACAGCAGTTTTTCAACGGTGGCGGCTGTGGTGGGCTTGATCTGGGGGCGCGCCAGCAATCGTTTGGCAACCCGGTGAATCACAATTTTGGTGGCCATGATGCCCAGCATCAGGATGACGACTGCCACAAAAATCATATGGATGGTCAACGGCCGGTCACCGATGGTCCATACCTGATAACGCCAAATGTTACCAAAGCGGGTCCGGAATTTGTCGAGCATAGAATCGAACTCGGCCTGATGACCCGCACTTGTTTCTTTGGTTTCATGGGCAGCCCCCGATGCGCCCGCCCTCTTTTGGGGTACGGCCTGCCGGGCGGAATTTCGCAAGGATTCGGCACCTGATGCGCGTTGTTGCACCAAATCAACCGTCTTTTGCGCCGATTCGGAATTAACCGGTTGGGTTTGTGCTGAAATTGGATCGGCGGCCGTCATGTAAATGCATGCGCCACTCAAGACGAAGGCCAACACCAAGGCGTGATATCGAATTCTCAATGGGTGCCTCTCGTTTGCTGAAAAGTTGAGATCAAACTTTGTCTTGAACGTCTATCACCGAGTGATTCCCTTTCAATAGCTGCAGTTTGAGTTGGCGCTTGTCTTCATTGGCCAGATAGAGGGTTCGGGAAGGGAAGGCGAAATCGACGCCAAGCGCATCAAACTGACGCAGTATTTCAAGGCAGGTCTGTTGCAGCCAGGTTTGGAAATTCCACCAATCCGGGGGATGATACCATAGCACAACAGTGATATTCAGGCTCCAGTCATTGAACGCATTGAAGTGCACCCGTGGCGGAAAATCGGTGTGCATGCCCTCATGGTCGGCAAGGATATCCCTTAACAGGTCCACGGCCGCCTGAACTTTTTCCGGAGGCGTGTCATAGGTGATGCCGATCTGGGTCAACCAGCGGATGTTGGGGCGCCGACTGATGTTCTCGACCTCCGAGTTGACCACTTTTTCATTGGGAATGGATACCAGGTGCCCGTTGAGAAGGCGGATGCGGGTGCTTCTGAAACCGACATTTTCGACACTGCCGTCGAAATTGTTGATCACAATGCGATCGCCCACCTGAAAGGGCTTATCGAACAGGATGGTCAGGGTGCCGAAAAAATTGGCGATGGAGTCTTTGGCGGCAAAGGCCACAGCCAATCCGCCAATACCCAGTGAAGCCAATAGAGGACCGAATTGGATGCCGGTTAAATTTTGAAGCACCATCATACCGCCCATGATCACGATGAAGATGCGCAAGGTCTTACCGATCAGCGGAACCAGCATGTTGTCGATATTGCTGCCGGTGCCGCCGGACCATTTGATCAACCGGGCATCCAACACCGCCACGCTGCGATAGACGAACCAAAACAGGGCCACCGTACCGCCGATGTCCGCGGACCGTTTGATCACGAACAGAACCAGATTGGATCCGCCGGAGGCTTCAAAATGGCGATAGAGTGGCGACAGGGCCGCATAGATGCCGTATACATAAATAAACAGGCTCAGCGGCTTGACCAGGGCGGTGAGAAAAAGCCGCAGCCAAGACATCGCCTCGCTCTGCTCCGGAATTGCATCTATTTTGCGTTGAATCCCCCATCGCAGCAGCCGCTCGATGATCATCACCCCCAGCAGCAGCAAAAAACAGAAGAGCAATTCAATCCAACGGATACCCGCCAGCGTGGTGCGATTCACCCAACTCCCCAGATAGCCGGCCACCACATCGCTGATCTGTTCGATGCCCTTGCTGACCTTTTCACCGGCTTTGTCAATTCCCTCAGTGTCCACCGGTCGCAACGGTTCCACCGGGGTCGTATCAGCGGCCTCGGAATTATTATCGGGCCCTGTGGGTGCTGTTTCAGACGCTGCTTGGGCGGCGGTCAAGGCCGAACCCAACTGAATGGAACAAAGCAAAACCAGCAAAACCAGGCCGGCGCCGATTTTGTGTATACCCCATCTGTTCATCATAGATTTCTCGCTAAAGCCATTTTTTCTTTTTAAAGAGAATAAGCATCATTACCGCCAGCGCGACCATGACCAACCAGACCAACCCGTATCCCCAGGGCCATTCCAATTCCGGCATGTTTTTAAAATTCATCCCGTAAATACCGGCAATGAAGGTAAGCGGTATAAAAATAGTGGCCATGATGGTGAGCACTTTCATCACTTCATTCATGCGGTTGCTGACCATGGAAAGGTATAGATCCTGCAAGCTCGACAACACTTCCCGAAAGGACTCGATGGTATCGAGCAGTTGCACGATATGGTCGTATACGTCACGCCAGAAAATAAGATGCTGCTCATGAATCAAATCGAACTCGCCTTTTGTGAGGCGGTTCAGCACATCGCGTAGGGGCCACACTTGCTTTCGTAAATAGATGACCTCCTGCTTTAGGTTGTGGATCGCCCTGAGAACATTGGCTTCAGGTGTATCGGTCAGTTGGGCGTCAAGCCGCTCAATGCGCTCACTGATTTTTTCCATAATATGGAAATAGTGATCCACCACCGCATCGATCAAGGCATAGGCCAGATAGTCGCAGCCGCGTCGCCGGATACGCCCCTTGGCCTGGAACAGGCGATGACGCACCGCGGAAAATACATCTCCCGGCGCTTCTTGAAAAGATATGAGAAACTTGGCGCCGAGGATCAAACTGACCTGCTCGGAAATCACCTTTTGCTGGGTTTCGTCATATTGAAGCATTTTAACAACAATGCAAATATACGTGTCCAGGTCATCGACTTTGGGCCGATGGCCCGTGTTGACAATGTCTTCCAGCGTCAGGGGATGAATCCCGAAGTGGGAACCTATGGTTTCAATCAGCCCCATATCATGTATGCCGTCGACATTGATCCAGGATACGGTGGACGAGTCGCGCAACGGGAATAGATCTTCGATGTGTGTCACGGTCTGTTCGTCGATTTGATCCTCCGTATAATCGACGAAGATGATACGTGGATTTTCTGTCTTTTGATCACCGATGTGTACCAACGTGCCGGGGGCACTGCCTGCAATTTTCTGGCTTTTTTTAAATAACCGGGACATGGCAGTCCGCCCTTTCGTATCAAGTGGTGGAAATTTCGTCCGGCCGCATCACCCCGATGCTTCAGGGCGGTGTTTACAAATAACAACGGAGTGAAACCATCCAATTTGGCCGGCCGACTCCAATCCAACGGGAATCTGTATCTTGGGAACATCTTATTGACGACAATATGGACAACCATAGCAGATTATACGACCGGCATAAAGACCTGGACACATTTGAATCGCAATTTCCGGACCTTGTACCGCACCATCCCGGACTTGAACGGTTTGCTGTTAACTGTTTCCGGCAATGCGTTGTCGCGCCTATATCGTCCCGACCCGGATTTATTCCCCTCTTGATCTGTGCTATAGGTCCAATGGAAATTCAAGGAGTGATCATGCAAGGCTATGTTCATGTTTATACCGGTAATGGCAAAGGCAAAACCACAGCAGCGCTGGGCCTGGCATTGCGCGCCGCTGGGGCCGGATTGAAAATTTACATCGGCCAATTTATCAAAAGCGCGGAATACAGTGAAATTAAAGCCCTGCAACGTTTTGCCGGGCAGATTACATTGGCGCAATTCGGCCGCGGCTGCTTTATCAAAGGCGATCCGTGCGATGCCGACATCGAAATGGCCCGCAAAGGGCTGGCCGCCCTTCGAGAGGCGCTGCTGTCACGGAATTTCGATCTCGTTATTGCGGATGAGGCCAATGTGGCGTTCGGCTGCGGCTTGATCGGTGAGGCCGACCTTCTGGATCTGATCGAGATCCGTCCATCGGGCGTCGAATTGGTGCTCACCGGACGCAATGCCCCGGCGGCCGTGATGGAACGGGCGGACCTGGTGACTGAAATGCGGGAAGTCAAACATTACTATCACCAGGGTGTGTTGGCCCGGGTCGGTATCGAGAAGTAAAATCGAATTATTTCGGATCTATAACCCAAACAAAGGTTCAGCGTTTTTTTTAAGGCGATGTATATTAAAGGTGAGTTTAAAGTCAATGTCATTAACTTAAGGTTTATTTGAGTTGTGTGG
>JBNKKB010000094.1:0-5461 GCA_050291605.1 Desulfobacteraceae bacterium
TGGTGGCGCCGTGCCACAATTGTCACAGCGGCCTGGAGGACATCAATCACCATTATGAGTTGGGCATGCAGGTCAAATTTATCAGCGATATTCTCTACGAAGTAATGGAAAAGCGCACGGGCGCAGAACTTGAAAAGGAGACATCATGAAGGTGACAAGCTTAGCATACACCGTCCTTATGGTGGTTTTCTGTGTTATGATTGGGCAGGGGGTTGCCCAGGAAGATATGCGTGTGGTCGACAACTCGGATTTTGCCGAACCCATTCGACCGCCATCCATCTTTGAACATGATATCCACAATGAGAACAGCGGCATCGACGACTGCATAGAGTGTCATCATGTTTATGAAAATGGCCAACGCTCCGAGGATGAGTCCTCGGAAGATCTTCGTTGTGTCGATTGCCATAACAACAGCAAAGGCAGTCCGGATTATGGGTTGCGCAAGGCCTTTCATAGCAATTGCAAAGGATGTCACCTGGAACGAAAAGCCGGACCCATTTTTTGCGGTGAGTGTCATAAAAAAGAGTAGCGCATCCGCGCATATGGCATGCTACGGCCCAATGACATGTGACCGGGCCACCTTGCAAATAGGATAGAATCCACAAAAAGGAGAGGTTCGACATGGGCAAAACAATCCTGATCATTGATGACGACCCCGTGGTGGTCAAATACCTCGAGAATCTGTTTCAAGACAATGGATATGAAACTTGCCATGCGAAGGATGGCGTACAAGGTGCCAAGATGCTAGAAAAGATCAAGCCGGATCTAATCACTTTGGACCTGCAAATGCCCGAACAATGGGGCCCTCGATTTTACCGGCGCATGGCCAAGGATAAAAAGTTCAAGGACATTCCCGTAATCGTCATTAGCGGCCTGTCAAGCAGTAAGTACAGTATTCCCAAGGCCGTGGCCCACTTGAACAAACCCTTTGATCCGGACGAACTGCTGCAACTGGTGCGGGAACACATTTAACCCGGGTGAGTTGCCAACATGACCCCATCGTTGCAACAATGGGGATGAGATAGCGCATCATTCAGCTTTGGGAAACGGTTCATGCAGCCACCAAAAGCCAAGAAGAGGCACAGCCTGGTCCTGAAGATTATCGCCTCTGTTGGGGTTATCTTGTTGATCTCCTGTGGCCTGTGGGCTTTTTTCTTTGATCGGCAGTTCAAGGCCAAGGTCATGGCCGATGAGGTGGCGGACTGTGACCGGATCGGTGAAGTGATTCTTTTAGCGACCCGCTATGCCATGATGTTCAACGCACGCGACGACATCAACCAGATCATCACCAATATCGGCCGCCTTAAAGGACTTGAGCATGTGCGCATCTACAATAAAAAGGGCCGCATCAAATTCTCCAACCTTCAGACGGAAGTCGGCCGCCAAACCGGTATCAAGACAGAGGCTTGTCACATCTGCCACCACACCGATCCACCCCTTGAAAGCCTGGGTATTCAACACCGCCAGCGGATGATCCGTAGCGGACGTCAATCGCGCCTGCTGGGTGTCATCAGCCCCATCTACAATGAACCGGGGTGCAGCACCGGCGATTGTCACGCCCATTCACCGGATAAAAAGATTTTAGGTGCCCTGGATGTGGTGATTTCCCTCAGTGATAGCCAGGCACAAATTGGTTCGTTTCATCGCTGGCTGGTCCTGCTGGCAGCCATTCTTTTTACAGCCACTTCAGCCATTATTTTTTTCGTCCTGATGCGCTTTTTTATCGTCCCCATCCGACGAATTATCCGAGGGACGCACCGCATTGGGCAGGGCCGCTACGAACCATTGCAAAAATTCAGCACCAATGACGAGATGGGCCAACTGGCCGGTGCCATTGACCGTATGGGGCGGGAAATCGGTAACAAGCAGGCAGAGCTCAATCGCCAGAAAAATGATTATCAGCGGCTTTTCGAACTGGTGCCGTGTATCATCACCGTACAGGACAGAGATTATCGCCTGCTCAGCTTCAATCGTGAGTTCTCCAAGCGCTTCGATCCCACACCCGGCGACTATTGCTATTCCGCCTACAAAGGCCGGACAGAGAAGTGCGAGTTTTGTCCGGTGGAAAAAACCTTTGCCGATGGACGGCCGCACTACAGTCAAGAGACCGGAATCAATAAAGACGGTACCCGTACCCATTGGATTGTCAAAACAGCGCCCATGACCGATGCCAACGGTGAAATTGTCGGCGCCATGGAGATGAGCCTGGACATCACACAACACAAGGCCCTGGAAGACCGCCTGCTCCAATCGGAGAAAAAATACCAAGCCATTTTCAATACCATGCCCAACCCGGTTTTTTTGCTGGATGCCGATTCCTTTGAGATCCTGGACTGCAACCATAGCGTCGGTACAACCTACGGGTATCACCGGGACGAGTTGGTCGGTCGTTCTTTTTTAGATTTTTTTAATGATGAGGAGCGAGATAATTATGCCCAACAAATGCGACAGCATGATGAAATCGAGCAAGTGCGTCATCGGCACAGCTCCGGGGAGACATTTTTCGTTCGCATCCGTGTGACCCTGTCGGACGATGAAGGTCGCAAAGTGCTGCTGGTTACCACCACCGATATCACCCAGCGCCTGGAGGCCGAACTGCAATTTGTCCAGACCGGCAAAATGGCCACGTTGGGCGAAATGGCCACCGGTGTGGCCCACGAATTGAATCAGCCGCTTGCCGTAATCAAAACCGCCAGTAATTTTTTAATTCGAAAGACAAGCCGGTCCGAATCCATCGATCCCCAAATTCTGGAGACCATGGCCAAGGAGATCGATCAGCATGTGGATCGTGCATCCGGGATTATTAACCATTTGCGGCAGTTTGGTCGCAAATCGGACATCGATCTGGAGCCCGTGGCGGTCAATACCATTCTGGAAAAGGCATTTGAGATGTTCAGTCAGCAACTCAAAATTAGAGCCATTAACGTTGAGTGGCAGATTGAAGATGACCTTCCCCTTATACTGGCTGAAGGCGGCCGGCTGGAGCAAGTTTTTATTAATTTGCTGCTCAATGCACGTGACGCCATTGAAGAAAAATGGCAATCGGAAACCCCGCCGCCCGGAGCCATTAAGAAAATTACGCTCAAGACCTACAGGTGCGACGCCCAAGTTTGTGCGGACATCAGCGATACAGGCAAAGGAATCCCCAAATCCAATCTGGGTAAAATCTTTGAGCCCTTTTTCACCACCAAAAAAGTGGGTGAAGGCACAGGCATTGGTCTATCCATCAGCTACAACATCGTCAAAGATTTGAAAGGCAGCATTCAGGTGGCTTCAAAGGAGGGGCAGGGCACCTGCTTTACCGTCTCATTTCCCATAGGCAGCTTCGATGAAGATGGATAAAAAACAGTTCTCCATTCTATTAGTGGATGATGAACCCGGTATTCGCAAAATCCTCAGCCTGGCGCTCGCCGACAAGGGCTTTCGCGTATTGGTTGCCGCAGACGCTCGACAAGCCATGGCCTTGATTGATGCTCAGCATCCCCGGATTGTGTTGACCGATATCAAAATGCCGGGTGTCGATGGTATCGACTTGCTCAAAGATATTAAGCAGACCCAATCCGAAATCGAGGTGATCATGATGACCGGTCACGGAGACATGGACCTGGCGATTCAAAGCCTGAAGTTCGGTGCCATGGATTTTATAACCAAGCCCATCAATGAAACCTTACTGGATATGGCCCTGCAGCGTGCCGGGGAGCGATTGATCATGCGGGCCCAGTTGACAGCCTATACCCAGAAACTGGAGCAGTTGGTGGAAGAAAAATCCCGTCAGCTTGTCGATGCCGAGCGCTTGGCCGCCATTGGAGAAACTGTGGCCGGCCTGTCCCACTCCATCAAAAACATAGCCGCCGGTTTGAGTGGGGGTGCCTTTGTCGTTGAAAAAGGCATCGAGTTGGACAAGCGCCAATATCTGCTCGAAGGTTGGCATATGGTTCGGTCCAATGTGGAGAAAATCGGTCGCCTTTCTTTGGATTTGCTCAACTATGCCAAGACGGCCACAATGGCATGCCAATGGTGTGATCCCAATACGCCCATCGAAGAGATTGTCGCGCTTTTATCGCCCAGGGCCGAGGAAGAGGCGATCGCACTGGATATTCAATTGGCACCGCATGCCGTACCTGCTTTTTTTGATCCGGATGCCATTCACCGGGCCCTGCTCAATCTGGTAACCAACGCCATGGATGCTTGTCTGGATGGCAAAAATGCTAAAGTCGGTTTACATGTTACCGTTGGCAGCAATGGCGGTATCTCATATAAAATCAAGGATAATGGATGCGGTATGGATGACAAGGTGCGCCGTCAGCTGTTTCAGACGTTTTTTTCCACCAAAGGGGATAAAGGGACCGGCATTGGCTTGATGATGACCCGCAACATCATTGAAAAACATGGCGGCTCCATCAATTTCCATTCGCAATCGGGTAAAGGCACGGAGTTCGTGGTCCGTTTGCCGGCCCATGATTCTCCCGGTGAGGTCCCCACCGGTGCGGCGGCATCGGCTGAGGAGACTTTATGAACCAGGTCACCCTTGATACCGATGGCCGATTATATTTTGGCGAAGATCCAATTCCGTCCGATGCGTTGCGCTATTTGGGCGTAGAAGTGCGCCTGGCGCCAAGTTGCACCCTGCGCTCTTTTTTTCAATGCCTCTCTTTTTATCCCGGTTTGAAGGGGCTGAACCCATTTTTGGATTCGTTTTATAAATACGTCTCTGAATGTCCCACCGAAGGTTGCCGGTGTGAAGGGGTTGACCAATTGGTGCTGTCTCGCACGGTGGAAATCATCGGCCACCCGACCCCTCCCCGAATGGAGCTGTCTGTATCATTGGGGGGCTTTCGAGGTTCGGCACCCTGTGATATTCGTATGTTCTGGTTGGAGAATCTGTTGGATATGCCTTTAAAGCTTGGTCGGCTCAAACATGTGGTCTTTGGAGATAAGATAAACAGCATGCAGTTTGATACGGTGTTCACCCTATTTGAATTAATCGACGGCATTTGCTGGCAGCTTAGTTTTCATAACCTGCCGAGAGTCTGCCGCGTCACTTTTTAACAGTGCCATTGCCATGTGCTCCGAAAAACAAACCAAAACCATTCTCGTGGTAGACGACCAATTGGAGATGCGCATCTTTTTGCGCACCTTACTCGAGACCCATGGTTTCAAACCGCTTTTAGCCACTGACGGCCGCCATGGCCTGGAATGCGCACGGCAGCAGCCGCCGGATATTATCATGCTGGATGTGATGATGCCCAATGAAGGCGGGGCCATCATGTACCGCAACCTCAAGGCCGATGCCAAGCTTAAACAAGTACCGGTGATCATGCTCTCAGCCGTTCCACCCAAGGCCTTCAAACACTATCTGTACATGCTCAATTCCCAATCCGGTCATCCCCTGCCGCCACCCGATGCCTATCTTGAAAAACCGCCATCACCACAACAGGTGTTGCAAGCCATCAACGACTGC
>JBNKKB010000095.1:0-24425 GCA_050291605.1 Desulfobacteraceae bacterium
AGCAGCCATGTGATCGAGTAAAAGACCACCGCCAGGAATTTAAAACTTTTTTGGCCCAGTGGCCTTAAACCGATATTTGCGTGCAAAATTCAGGTAATAATTTGTTCAACGATAGCATGTTTGTTTTTTATTCTGCGGCTGCGGATGTTTAAAATCAGTGTTTTCTTATGAGTTTTCATATCTACCGAAATAGATGTGTTTTGAACTGTTATTGGGTGTTTTTTAAAAATCTCATGACACTGAGCCTCAATTTTTTCTGCCGGGCCGACTTCTGATACGATGGTGATTTGGCTGTATTTTACCGACGGAATTTTGTGGCCGATGGGATCGAGCCCAATGAGCACAAAAAATGCGACAATCGTGCCCATTGCCGCAGGGATGTACAGACCCAAACCAACCACAATCCCGATGGCCGCAATGAACCAGACACATGCTGCCGTCGTTAGGCCACGAATCAAATCGTTTGACTTCAGTATGGTTCCACCTCCTAAAAAACCTATTCCGGTGACGATACCTGCAGCTAGTCGCCAGGGATCAATCCGGAAAACAGAATCCGAACCTTGAAGCGCAAAATGAGTTTGAATCGTCTGGGAACTTGCCATGATAATAGTCGCGCCCAGACAAACCAGAATGTGGGTGCGCAAACCGGCGGCTCTTCCATGAAATTCTCTTTCCAGACCTATAAGCCCACTGAGAAATGTTGCCACCAGAAGTTTGGTGACAAGGTCAATATATTCAACAGGAATGTTAAACATACGAATCCCATTCTATGGTTTAAGAATTATCATAGCGACAAGTTTGTACGCTGTCTGTATGAAACTCAAGTTAGGACAAAGTACGCGCATACGATCACAACCGATCCAAATAAAGCTTTAATAGAAAAGCGAATCTCGTCATTCAGTTGAGTTGTGCTGCATTGAGAGTAGCTTAGGCCGGCAATTTTTGTCAAACGTTGGAATAGATGGTCGTCGGGTCAGGCATCTTAATAATTATTGCCAGGCAAATCAGTTCTGGCGGCCTCAAAAAAAGTGTCCTGTCAAGACCTTGTATCAAGTGTTTACCTTCGCTCCGGCCCGTGACAGCTGTTGCCGATACTGGAGGGTTCTTGGGGGGGCTTTTTCGTAATTGACTAACGGGTACATGCTTCCAGGGGCATCCAAGCGAGCCTTTCTCGTCATGGCTCCTGCACCCCAAGGTTTATATTATTCATATTATCAAATATTTAAATAGACTTGCCCCATCAGTCAACAACGTCGTGTATACCCCAAAAGACAATTGACACACAAGCATCAGCTTGACATATTCGGAGCTTCAAAAAGCGGGTTCTTATCTTTCACAAACCGGTGACGCCCACCTTGCGCGTCGGTAGAAGTTTTTAGAAGATAAAAGCATTAACCCCAGATAAAGCGATGGTGTGGTAAAGATGTGCGGAATTGCAGGTTTGCTGCTTCAAAACGACTCTGCCCGCCCTGACAGGGCATGTCTAAACTCCATGATCCGGATGTTGCAACATCGGGGGCCCGACCACCAGCAGATTTGGGTCGATGCCGGCGTGGGGCTTGCCCATTCACGACTCTCGATAATCGACCTTAACCCCCGTTCCAACCAACCGCTGGAAGATGCCGAAACAGAATCCATCATTGTTTTTAATGGAGAAATTTACAATTTCCTTGAACTGAGACAGGAACTTAAAAGCCTAGGCTACTCGTTTGCAACACAAAGCGACACTGAGATAATTCCTAAGGCGTATCATGCCTGGGGGACGGACTGCCTTTCGCGCTTTAATGGCATGTGGGCCTTTGCCCTGTATGATAAAAGGAGAAAAGAACTCTTTTGCGCCCGCGATCGCTTTGGAATCAAGCCTTTCTGTTACGGAATTTCCAACTCCGGTGATCTAATTTTTGCAAGTGAGCACAAAGCGATCTGGACACAATTTCCGGAATTTGCAAAGCCCAACCCCTATGTGCTTGCCCGGTTCCTGAACGACGGCCTGTATCCCTTTTCTTACAAAGAGACATTCTATGAAAACATGTTTCACCTGCTGCCCTCTCACTATTTCATCACCACAAATGGTGGCGCCATACAACAACGCGCTTACTATACCATCGGTCAGCAATTTCTAAACCCACTGCCACCTTATGAAACGGTGGCGGATCACTTTACCGAGTTGCTTAAAGATTCGATTAGACTCAGGTATAGAAGCGATGTTCCGGTGGGAAGCTGTATGAGCGGCGGCATGGATTCATCCACACTGGTGGGGCTGGCCACACGGATGTTTCAAAGACCGCTGCATACATTTTCCTGCGTTCACCCAAAATACCCATCCGTGGACGAAAGCGGCTTTATTAATGAAAATATCGATCACTTTAAATGCATATCCCATTTAACGACCCCGAATTTTACCGACTTTATCGCAGCGATCCGCACGTCGGCCTGGGAGCAGGACGGCCCCACCGGCGGACCACTGATCCTTTCGCAAAGGGCGGTCATGAAATCAGCTCAATCTAAAGTCCGTGTGCTCATTGATGGGCAAGGTGCTGATGAGATGCTGGGTGGATATCATATGTATTTCCCTCTAAAGCTCAAGACCCTGATCAGGGAATTCGCGCTGTCGTTATCTTTGCCACAAGCGATCCGATACTTGCAGGAGAAAAGGTCGCAGGAAAAAAGAACCGGTGAAAAAAGCAAGGAAAAGTTCCTCGAACTATTCAAACAAACCCGGGAAGGAAACAAAACGCGATTTAATCCAATCAACAATGAATTTTCTTCTGCGTTAGACCAACAAACACCTTATCCCCTTGATGACTTAAGTACGATGATGCTGGAGCATATGCGGGTTCGAATCGTAGATCTTCTCCATTGTGAAGATCGCAATTCAATGGCATTTTCAATTGAAACCCGCTTGCCTTATTTAGACTATCGCCTTGTGGATTACTCTTTTTCACTCCCTCACAGGTATAAGATCAACAAAGCCAAAACAAAATTGCTTCTCCATAAAATTGCCCGGGATGTGATTCCGACCAACGTCTATTACAGACAGGACAAGATGGGCTTTTCAACCCCTGGAACATTCTGGTTTGAACGAAAGGAGTCCATAGCGTTTCTCAACACCCTGTTCCAGGAGACCCGCCATGAGGTCTTTAACTATCTTTCAAGGAAGAGACTCGAAAGCATCAAAAAGGCCCATTCCCGTCTTAATAACGGCATGTCCATCAAACATGGCGAAGCAAATGATATGTGGAAGCTTGTAGCAACAGTTAGCTGGCTGGACATGCTCAGAAGTGGTTTTAAACCCTCCCCTCGTGCGGAATAAGGCGTACACCTTTAAGTTTGCCGCGTTTTAAAGCCGGTGGCCTTATTCATTGGGCATCGAAAATGACGACAGCGCCGGCAGTAATGAGCAGGAAATGCCGCCAGCGTCGGCAGACCCAGCAACCAAAAAACCAATAGCACGGGGATGTCCGATACCAGCCAGAAGTTGGGTAGAATCACCATGCCCGCCATAACGGTGAAAACCGTAATCTTTTCGGCTGTGCTCATTTGAGGTCCCTTATAGGGATAGAAACGATTGATAAAACCCGGAGGCAGGAACAGGCAGGTGGCGTGCTTGGGCGGATAGGGGCAGTGCGCGCAAAGCCCCGGCAGCACGACAAGGGCAAAGCCCAGCAGGGCGCCGACAATATAAACCGCGGCCCAGGCCGGCGACTGCTTGTAGATCCCGAAGGTGCCAACGATCATGAATCCATACCATCCCAGTCTGATGGTAATGCGTTCCATCAGAGAAAAATGATCGATGCGTGTACAAGTGACGCTGTTTTTTAAAGATGCCATATTCCCGCCTTGGGGCTGTATGCGCAACCCTGGTGTTAAAGTCTATGGTAATCTACGACAAGCCATCTTAAATCTAACCCATCCCTAAAATTCATAGGCGTTACGAAACCGCACCCGTGCCCCCATCATCTCAAAAATCCGCCACAGCCCATAGCGCGTCCGGTCCAGGAAAATAAACTCCGGATCAAAGTTTAAATATCTTCGCAGGTGGTGGTAGCGGCGCATCACGGCTTTACCGTCGGCGATAAACCCAGGCTGCGCAGCGAAATCAAAATAGTCTGTCCGGAACAATCGGCCGAACCAGCGTCCGGCGTCCGTGGTGATGCTTCTGATCTGCTCCATGGCCGCTCCCGTAAGATCCGGGGATACGATTCCCATGGCCATGATCTGTTCAAAGTGCGCCTCCTGCCGACCATGAGCCGCCGATCGGGCCAGCAGGCCGTATTGGGTCACAAATGCGGGTGCCAGGCGTTTGATGCAGCCAAAGTCCACCAGACCGATGGTTTCGTCATCGGCAATAATGAAATTGCCCGGGTTTGGATCGGCGTGAATCACGTTGAGTTCATAGATCCCTTTGATGACGATGTCGTGCAGCTTTTGGGCAACGCGATCTCTGGTTGCCGGGGTGGGCTTGTCCGCTAGCCAGAGATCCAGGGGTTTGCCCGCCATCAGTGAAGTGCTCAGCACGGTGGGGCCGGACAACGCTTTATTGACCCTTGGGACTCTGACACCGTCCATGTTGAGGCGGTCTGCAAAATAAGCTACATGATCGGCCTCCTGCAGGTAGTCCACTTCTTCGCGCAGCCGGTCCGCCACTTCGTTAAGGGTGGGCATCAATTGGTCGCTTTGCATCACGGGTCGCAGCAGTTGTCGCAACAGACTCACATCACTGTCGATGGTTTTGGCAATGCCGGGGTACTGGATTTTGACGGCCAGGGGTTCGCCCTGTTGGCTGACCGCATAATGGACCTGCCCCAGGCTGGCAGCAGCAAATGCGTCCAGGTCAAAACGCTTGAAAGCCACTTCTGGGGGTTGCCCCAAAGCGTCGTGCACCACCTTGCGTACCAGGGCGCGGTTGATGGGCGGCACCTGGTGATAGGCTTTGGACAGCTCACGGCAGGCGGCTTCAGGGAGCATATCCATTTCCAAACTCAACTGCTGGGCCATCTTCAGAGCCGTCCCGCGCAGCAGGCTCAACCCTTGGAACAAGGTTTGGGCCCCGTTTTGGGCGGCACGCTGCTTTGCCAGGCGGCGGCCGTCCTCTGACAGAAACGGCCGCTTGGCGTAATAGGTCAGCACCTGACCCCCGACTTTGGCGGCCGTGCGTCCTCCGGACAGCACGCGGCCGACTTTCCCCGTAGGTGGCTTATGAGTCATTCATGCGCTCCATAAAGCGGCGTTTGACTTGGCCGGCGGTTTTGGCCGGTTGCATGAAAATATCCAAATGGTTCAAGATATGGTTTTTGAACATAAATACGGCAAAATCGAACACCTTGTTGGCAATGCCCGCCTTGAGCATGGCACAACTCAGGTCCAGCCCCCGGTCGATGAGCACGCTGGTATTGGCAAAACCTTCGGATGTGTCGGAGAGCCAATAATGCACCACGCCGATATAGGCATCCATATAAAGCTGGCAAGTCAGCTCCCGAAAGACCGGTTCAGGGATCTCACCGACTTCGGCCGCCGCGCCCAGCATCTCATCGACGGCGGCCACAAAAGTCTTCCGAATGGGTTTCACGCGCCCCCAATCCCGGCTGCCGCGCAGCAGTACCTGCCGAAAAGTTTGCGCCACAAACTCGCGGTCGGCCTGGTAAAGTTCCAAACTGGTCTCAAACAGCGTCTGGAGCTGCTCCTGCAGACTGAAAGTATGAAAGGCCTCCAACTGTTTGAGGGCCCGGATGCAGGCCTGCATATGCGCTTCAAAGTACCCGAAAAGGATGGCCTCCTTGGTGGCGAAGTAGTTGTAGATCGTGGCATCGCCCACCCCGGCGGACTTGGCAATCTGACGCATGGTAGCGGATTTAAATCCCTTCTCAGAAATTATATCCACTGCCGCACGAATGATGGCGCTGCGATTTTCAGCTTTTTGTTCTTGGCTGATCTTCATTTAATAATCCTTTCCAGAGAATGTCCGCAATAGCAAGGGATACGATCCAAGCCATGTGGCGTCCCTTAAGGCATCTGTTTCCATTGCGCCAGGGCTGACAGATAACAGGATGCCACAATTAAACACAGCATCCAGATGATGGCCTCTTCCATGGAAAATCCAAAAAATGGAAGCCCAAATGCAATACGCATCAAATAGTAGCCCGCCATGAATACCAATACGGCCTTTTCGATCCACACCAATGTTCGCTTTTTAGCAAGCGCTATGGTGATCCCTGCCCCGCAGATCAAAGTATAAATTGAGGCCACATTGAGCATTTGCATGATACCGCTATTATCCGGGGTCAATTTTAACAACTGTGTATGCCAAGCCCCCAGTTTCCAGAAAAAGCTATGCAACACTGCAAACAACAAGGTTATGGCGGCGCCGGTGTAAAGTAATTTTTTTCGCATGCGCGGTGCTCCTTAAACATTCCACTGGATTTTTGCATGATGTTTTTGCGGCATAATTCACTTTATGAATATTTACTATACAATAAATAGCTAATTTACAAATTTATTATATAGCGTTTTCTTTTTAAGTCAACAGAAAAATCTCGCTGATACAGAAAGCGCTTATCTATAAAACTCAAGTTGAGGTTTCTTGTGTCCGCAGCGAAAACTGGAGGTGATGGTCGTTAGCTGGGGTTTCAGGACGTGACATATCGGCTTTAGTGCAGCAACCTTAATGATTAGTTTCAGCCAGGACGGCGCTGATATCAACGCCCGGACCCTGGACGGCCGGACAGCCTTGAGCATCGCCATGACCAAGCCGCGGCGCAAGGAAAAACCCCACCAACAAAAGCAACGGGAAGCCATCGTGGCATTTCTCAAATCCAAAGGGGTAAAATAGAGCAGAAGCAGAACACTTCAGGGCCGTACGCCAGATATCCGGTTTATATTATTGCTTCTTTTTCAGATGAGTTTCCGATAGCAAGTGTTTACCATCGTTCCGTCCCATGGCAACCGCTGACGCTGCAGCCCCTGCCGGTACCGGGGTCGTATCCCAGGCCGGCATTCAGCGTATCCCCGGGATTACCCTCGAAACCGGTGGTGGCCAGGTTGCTGAAGTGGTCGGGCGATAGTGACGCGGGATTGTGACACTCCGTACAGCTCAAACCCTCGTTACCCACGTGTCTTCTGTGTTCTCCGGAAGTCGCGGCGTTGTATTGACCCGAGCTGGTTGAGTGGCACGCTTCGCAGTCACTGGCGACATCGATCGAGCCGTTAAACCAGTCGACCGTGGTTTGGCCCCCATGGCAGCGTGTCGAACCGCAGGTTTGGTTAGCGGTATTATAACTGGCCGCACCGCTTTGGGCGTTGTAGGTGGCGGCAAGGGAAACACTAGCCGGATTGCCTCCGTTAAAATGAACCGCCGATTCCGTACCGGCGCCCGCATGACAAACACCGCAATTGCCATTGACGCCGGCCAAGGCATTATGAACCGCATGGGCGCCGTCGCGGTTGGGATAGATGTTACCGGCAGGGGCCTGACCGTCAGGCGGCCAGTTGTGGCAGGAAGTACAGTCGGTCAGGGTCAGGGGTGAACCGGCCGTATGGCAATCCATGCAGGCAGGACCATTACCCCCCCCGGAAGGCCCGTCCAGACCGGTGCCATGGCAAAGGGCGCAGGCCGTCGCCATTTGACCGGCGGTGGCATGACTGCTTGCGGCGGTGCCGGTCCACAACGGTGTCGGATGGGCGGTGTGGGCTGCATGGCAATCTTCGCAACCGTTGGCCAAACCACCAATGGCCACATTAAAGCGCGGGTTGTCACCCGCACCGGCATCCGCCGGGGTGGCATGGCAGGGCACACAACTGGCCAGGTGGTCCTTGGCATCCGCGCCATGCTGCAGGGGATCAGTATATGGCAGGGGATGGGGGGCTTCCGGACCCGAAGGATGACAACCGGTGGTGCTGCCGTCCGCATTGGTGAAGGTTGCTGAAAAACAGCTGGGCGCGTCGGCATGGGGAGCCGGGTTGCCTTCCACCACGTCGTGGCAGATGGCGCAAGTCGTGCTCTGCCTACCGGCGCTGCGATGACTTGAGACATAATCGGCAGTGATGTCGTTGCTGCCTTGCCAGCGTGTGGGATGGGCGCCGGCATCCGCGTGGCAGGCTGCGCAGGACGTGCTGGAGGTCCCGCCGTCAAAATTTGTTGAACCCGGTGTGCCGTGGCAGGTCTGGCAGGCGGCCAGGTCTGCCTTAGCGTCCGCACCGTGCAGATCGGCAGTGTCAAAGGGTAGATCATGAGCTGCAACCGGACCGCTGGCATGACAGCCGGTTGTGGAGCCATCGCTGTTGGTGAAGTTGGCCGAGTAGCAGCTTGGGGCGTCGTTTCTGGGTTGGGGGCCAGTTTGCGTCACCTGGTGGCACATGGCACAGCTCGTATCGATGGTGTTCTGGGAAACCACCCTGTGGGAGGAGCTGTAGCCGGGTGTAATGTCATTCGAACCTTGCCAGCGTGTGGGGTGGGCGCCGGTGTCGGAATGGCAGCCGACAGCCGAACAGTTGGCGTTGGGAGCGTTGAACATGGCCGGATCGGACAAAAACCCGCCGTCGAACCGGTTGGGTGGACTGCCATGACAGGTGAAACAATGCCTAAGATTACTGCGGGCGGCCTCACCGTGTTCGGCAGGATCGTTGTAGTTAGAGTCATGCACGGTGATCGGCTCACCCTCCGGATGGCAAGTCAGGCAACTGGAGATATTGTTTTTCCCGCCCAAGTCGCTGCCATGGCAGGATTTGCATGCGGCCATTTGGGAGTTGGCTTCACTTGCATGAAAAAGCATATATTTCTGCATATGGACCTGGCCGGTCTCAGGCGCCTCACTGTTGGCACTGGAGCAGGCCCAAAGGGCCAGAGGCAAAAGCAACAAAAGCGTCAATGGCGTAGAATAACGGTTCATAATTTCGTACTTATCTTATTCGGGTCCAATGTACCTATATTTCCACGGCGATCCCGCATGGCGGTCGGATAGGTACAAAACGGTATCAGCCATGACACGGCCTGCAGGTTGCTGCAGCCTTGGGTCGCCCATGGCAGCGAAAGCATTTGGACGGTCGAAGGCGGCCTTCGATACGGTGCCGGGTCAGGTAATCCCCGCGATGGGGCATCCTGCGCCGTGTGTCGCCATGTCGCTTGAATGATGGTCTCAAACCCGCACCCGCGCCATGGCAATCCGTGCAAAAACTGGTTTGATGACACATCTCACACACCCGCTGGCTGCCGATTGCGGTCAAACGGTGCTTGTCTCCGAACAACGGGGTATGCTCATAACGCCGATAGGGAAACGCGCCACGCTCTGTATCGTGACACTGGGAGCATCTGCGCAAGTCCCCTTCTTCCTCAGGGTGCTGTAGAGGCAACTGCCCCTGTGCCCACCCGCTGGAGGCGAGCAAGGCGCCGGCCAAAAGGGCAATGGCGAAGATAAAAACAGTATGGCGTGAAATGATCATATCTATCTTAGTCCTGCTTAATAATGGATGAGAAAGGTCAGAACACCCTCCACATTCTCATCAAAGTAAGGATCCTGACTATATAAAGCCGTCAACTTGACTTCCAGGATGTCGTCAAAAAAATGCATGCCGCCGCTTAGAGAATAGTGGGTGGCACTGTCTTTGCCAAAAACCGGGGCGTCATAATCCTGGAAGATAGCATCACCACTGAGGAACACCGTCGAACCCAGGCGGAAAGGATTGGCCCAGTAAAAATAGGCCCGGTAGAGCGTGTAGATATTGTCGGCGGTCTCACCGTCCATGCGGCCGGCCTCGCCGCCCAACTGGCTGCCACCCGGCAGATCCACACTGATCAAGGCGGCATAGTAGGCGGCATCCTCCTGCCGTAAATCATAGGTATATCGGTTGTAGCGCCCGCCAAGACGCACCGGGGCATCTGCCTGATACTCCAGATCGCCACCGACAATGGTTACCTGCTCTTTGGTGTCCTTGAGGAAGTAAAACAAGTTGTTCTCCTCATCGCCGGTGCCAAAGTAATCCTCGTAACTGAAAAAATGGTATGTCGGCTCAAGAATGAAGTCCCTATAGCGCATAGCAGCCGTATAATTGTGTTCGCGCCAATCTTCACTTTTTAGGTTGTAGCTGGAGAGCCCCTGAAGGGTCAGCCAGTCGCTCCAATTGATGGAAAGATCGATACCGGCCCTCTGATCGGCGTCACCTTCCAGATCTGTATTCTGGTAAGAAAGCGCCACTTCATAAGCGGGTTGGGGATGAAAGGCAAAACGACCTCCATAGGTTGTATCGGCGCTGGTTTCATCCGAAGCGGCGGTTACACCGCTGAACACCGTGGCGGTCAGCATTTCGCCAAAGCCGGCGCTAAGCTGCAGACCATCCAAGGTCTCGTTGGTTACACCGGCAAAGATATGCTTGCGCCCCAGGGCCAGGTGCAGATCACCGTACGGCTTGCCATAGGCCAAGTAGCCATAGAGCAGTTCACCGTCCGAGGTCTCTTCAAAATAGGCGCTGTCGGCCAGGTCGGATCTGACCCAACCATATGCATGCGCCGACCACCCGCCCTCCTCGAGATCCCCGTAATCCAGCTGCATATATTCATATATGGGAAGTACTAGTGTGTCCTCACCTTCACGGGTATCCCTATCAAATGCCCGAATGGTTGTTTGGGATGAAAAGCTAAAGGTCCCCGGCAAGAGAGGTTTGGTCTGCTTCTTGACCACGGCTTGCCGGACCGCAGGTTTCTTTTGAACGGATGCACTTTTATCTTGGGAAGCTTTTGCCAACACCGGTGGATTCTGCACCAAGGTTTGCGAGGTCGGAGTTGTAGATTGCGCAGGCTGTCCCTTCTGAGATGTCTTTTTTTGAATCGTCCTTTGCCGGGACACAGCCTGAGATTGAGTCGTTCCGCTCTCCGGTTCAGGTGCGCCTGCCGGCAATGCTTTCGGTGTAACGGTATCCTGTGCCGAAGTTTTTGCTTGCGCAGGCGAAAAGATATCAGGTTTAATCCAAGCCCAAGTGACAATACCCTGCGCTTTAAGGCTTTTGGCAAGGGCTCGCGCTTCGCTGGGATTTTTGAACCGGCCCACGTAGACACGGTACCATAGCCCTTTGCCTGGTACCGGCTCATGCCTTATTTTTACATTCAAGCCATGGGATTTCAAGCGATTCATTTCCTTCTCGGCCTCATGGCTCTTTTTGAAAGAACTTACCTGGATAGTTACCGCGGTTTGATTTGCAACCGGAACAGCTCCTGCCTTTGCCGTGTGCAAATATTCCTGATCAGCTTGCAAAGAAGAAATCAAGGATAGGAATGAAAAAGCGGACAACACACTATAAGTTATAATTCGGATCAGCACTATTTCCGTTCAACCTCCACCACAAAATAATTTACGAGTCAGGCCAATAGGGACCCAAAAGTATGCACTAAGCATGCCATTGGCTTCATACTTTATATCATACTAAAATTATAGGGTATGCAAAGATGTTTGGCTTCGGATTATTTTAACATGTATCAATTTGGTAACTCCACGTGCAAAGAAAGTAACATAAGCGAAAAACAATGAACTGAAAGCCGCTGACGTATGTGGTCACCATTAACGCCGCACCACCGGGTTACCGTATGGCCAGCCATCTATTTTACGCTACTTTAGTGTTCAGTTTCTATAAGAGTGTTGACAAAATGTAATATCGTTGGCATACTCCCTCGCATCATTTCTGAATGGGCCCACATACCATTATAAGGGCTTGTATCTTCAGGCAAAATATTGTTTTTTGTGATCGGTTAACAAACTATCATAGCGCAAGCATATTGCAGGCGTGCGCATAAATATGATTTGCGCGGCATAAACCAACTTCCGCCCACATACATTTGATGTTTGGCAGATCACCCTGTTTCTGAATATTGCATTTCCCGGTGATCCAGCTATTCATATTTATCAACGACCAGTAAAAGGAGAAGAAGATGAAACGTTTAACTTTACTCGCGCTAATGGTTTTGGGCTTGATTGTTTGTTTTACGGCAACAACTTTGGCCGGGTCTGAACTTCCGAAGAAGAAGCAAACCGAACTGGGGTTGTATGTTACTGCCAAGCAAGCCTTTGAAAAGTATTCAGCGAATCCCAAAACAGTTCATATCCTGGATGTCAGAACACCTGGAGAATATGTTTTCGTTGGCCATGCCCCGATGGCGGTGAACATACCCATTAAAATGCTCAAACCCGGTGTAAATTTCGGCAAACTCGTGATGCCGGTTAACGATAACTTTGTGGCTCAGGTAGAAAAAAAGTTTGCCAAATCGGATACCCTTCTGGTCATGTGCCGTTCCGGTGCCAGAAGCGCCTTTGCTATCGGCAAACTCGCCAAAGCGGGTTTTACAAACGTGTATAATATTACCGATGGTTTTGAAGGCGGCAAGGACAAACAGGGCAAAAGAACGGTCAATGGATGGAAGAATTCGGGCAATCCCTGGACCTATAAATACGATGCCAAGTTGATGTACACGCCGTAGGATTGCTTCCATATTTGTTCTTCCCCGTCAGCAGCACCGATGCAAGGGTCCGAACCGCTATCGGGATAGATGCGATAGATGACGGGGAAGACAATGTCTCAGAAAAAGACAGTTTTATATACAACTGTGGGGTAATTCTAGGGATTCGCCTGTCCGATGGTCTCTCGAAATCGTACAAGGGTCTCGATGCCCTGGCGGGAGTGGCGCCAGATGTCATCATCGATCTGGACTCGCCCGGAAGATATAACCACCAGCACCGTAGATCCGCCCAACTGGAAGTACCCTTTTTCTTCGCCACGGGCGCAGGGCCCGCCCTGGGGCAGATGTTGTTTAATGGAACCGACCATGGTGGCGCCCACGTCAATATCCATGATGGTGCCCAGGGTGCGGGTCTTGATCAAACACCATTGGCGAAAATTTCGACCCCAGATGCCGGGGCGATGGCGCAGGGCAATGGGGCTGACCGAGTAAAGCCGGCCGGCCACCGATTGGATGGGGCCCTGCTCGCCGGAATCGATGTAACCAAAGCGGTGATAATCACTAGGTGCCAGACGAAACTGAAGACACAGCCCGTTGGCAAAGGACGGCGCCACGGGCCGGTTGCCCAGCAATCGGGAGAGGGTCAGACGGGCGCCCTTGATCTCAAGCCGGGTCTCCCGGTTTAGGGGAATCACTTTCAGGCGGCTCTCGGCAGGGGCGATCACACAATTTGGACTGGGATCGATGGGGCGGGCGCCGGGTTTGAGCCGGCGGATAAAAAAATCGTTGAAGGACTGAAAACCCTGTTCCGGCACCAGCACCTCGTCCATGTCGATGTTAAAATGATCAACAAGGCGCGGAATCTGCCTGCAGCTCCTGGGATGGTAATATTGCCGACCGTATAGCCGGGAAAACACGGATCGGCTCACCAGCCCATCCGCTACCCAGCGGCCCCAAACGGTGCCGTAGAGCAGCTCCATAATACGGCGCTGGACCACCTGCTCCGATTCAATCACGCCGCTGGCGCGGTTATACAACAGGATTTCGCGGGCAGGCATGCACCCCTACTTTTGCTCTATTTTGAGGGCGACGGCAAATCGACCCGGACCGATAAACAGGAGCCCGATACAAACACACACCAATGCAGCAGCGTAGAGCGGCAGGGTCTGGTAGCCGCGATTGATGAAATTTATAAAATAGAGCCCGTATACCGATGCCAGCAATATGGTGCTGATGCGAAACAGCCCCCCGGTAATCAACCCCACACTGCCGAGGGTTTCAACAAGCAGTACGATACAGCCCACCACTTGGGCCGGAAGATCACCCTCGAGAAAACGAATATTTTTACCCACCAGGATCCAGGTTCGCGTGCCGCCAAGCAGTCTGGGCAGCGCATAAATAAGAAGCGATACGGCCATGCCTATCCGCATGATCAGCAGACCGGCGTTCAATTGGCGTTCGTTGACGGTGTTCATTCATTGTCCTTGGGTTGGAGTTCCAATCGAGGCGCTTCGGACGGCAAACCGCGCCTGAGGCTAGCCCTAGCGTTAAGAATGTAAAACCATATCCCTCAAATAAAGGAAGAGTCAAATCTTAAAGAAATTATCACTATATATGGTATTGGGTGTTGACTTAAACCACAACAGGGTGTATGGGTTTAGATAAGTATGGCAGGCGCTCGTGATTCACTACCTCACCGCGATCTCCACAGCTCAATCAAATTGCCCTGATGCCAATGAACCGCAGACAGTTTTTATTCACCAGCGCCGTTATGTTGACCGGAAGCCTTATAGGATTCCATCGCCAGGTCCATGCCGACGCCGTTGAAGCAGCCCCCAGCAACCCCAAACTGGCGCTTATCGTTGATGACTTTGGTTTCAGCCGGCAGATGACCCACCGGTTTTTAGAGCTGCAGATCCCCATAACTTTTTCCATCCTGCCGCGCCTGCCATTCTCTCTTTCCATCGCCCAGACCATTCACGCCCAGGGCCACGAACTGATGCTCCACCAACCCATGGAACCCCTCCAGGCACACATTGACCCCGGTCCAGGCGCTGTATTTATTGGCGATAGCGACGTACAGATTGCCGGCACCATCGGCGACAACATCAACAGCCTGCCGCACATCAGCGGTATTAACAATCACATGGGGTCGCGCTTCACCCAGGATTCCTATAAAATGAGCAAGGCCTTGGGCATCGTCCGGCAAAAAGGGCTCTATTTTGTGGACAGCCTGACCACCCGCCATTCCAAGGCGTTTGATACCGCCCAGCACCTTCAAATTGCGACGCGCAAACGGGATCTGTTTATCGATGCCGCCGCCCACACGGAATCTATTTTCAAACAATTGGTTAGACTTAAGCGCCGCGCCACCCTCTTTGGTACAGCGATTGGCATCGGCCACCCCTATCCGGAGACTTTGACCGCTTTGCAACGCTTTGTCCAAGGTAATTATCAACAAGGTGTGATGATGGTCTATGCGTCAGACTTGATGGCCTCACAGCGTACTTAATCCACCGCTATATTTTCGCGCGTCCGAGTTCAGCTTCGTGCATTAGCGGCCATCCATCCTCAAGTGAATCGAATGACATGTGAATGGCGCAAGCCCGGTCGCGGCGCCTTCTCCGAGGCGATTTTCTGCCCTTGACAATGGTGAAAAAAAACCCATTATATAGCCGAATAAAACAAGAGAACAATTTGAATTTTAAGCACAAAGCCATGTTTAACATGTCAGCCCGAAAACATTAACCCCATACCATTTTTTACCCCCAACAATGAGTCAAGGAGTGTTCATGGACACCAGCAAGCAAACCCATCAATTTAAAACGGAAGTCAAACAAATTCTCAACCTGATCATCAATTCGCTGTACTCGCACCCTGAAATCTTTCTGCGCGAATTGATCTCCAATGCTTCAGACGCCATCGACAAAGTGCGTTTCAAATCCCAGACCGATCCGGATATATTGGAGGGTGACGGCGAATATAAGATCAAGATTCGTCCTGACGGAATCGCCCAAACGCTGGAAATCAGCGACAACGGCATCGGCATGACCTATGAAGAGGTCATGGAAAATATCGGCACCATTGCCAAAAGCGGAACCGCCGGGTTCCTTGAGATGTTGGAGCAAGCCCAAAACGCCGAGATGCTGACCCCCGAGCTAATCGGTCAATTTGGTGTGGGTTTTTACAGTGCCTTCATGGTGGCCGATACAATCACCCTGGTGACCCGAGCGGCGGGTGCGGCAAAAAATGAGGCGGTGCGCTGGGAGTCCAGTGGGGACGGTAATTTTACCATCGAAGCGGCTGAAAAAGATCAGCGTGGCACCACCATCACCTTGGGTCTCAAAAAGAGAGAAAAGGAAGAAACCGATTATACCGACCAGTGGCAGATTCGCCGTATCGTCAAACAACACTCCGATTTTGTAGCCTATCCTATCGTTATGGACGTGGAAAAAGATGAGCCTTTGCCCGACAACGAAATCATCAAGGATAAGGAGGGCAAACCCATCGGTGAAACCACCCGCAAAGTGCTCAAAGAAGAGACCCTCAACTCCATGAAAGCCATCTGGACCCAGTCGAAAGACGAGGTCAGTGATGAGGAGCACGAAGAATTTTATAAACATGTGGCCCATGACTGGAACCCGCCGCTGGACCGTTTGCATATGAAATTCGAGGGCACCACGGAATATTCGGCCCTGCTCTATATTCCATCAAAGGCCCCCTTTGATCTGTTTCAGCCCGAGCGCAAACACGGCATCCAGCTGTATTGCAAGCGGGTTTTTATCATGGACGATTGCAAAGAGCTGATGCCCGAATATCTGCGCTTTATCAAAGGGGTGGTGGATGCCCCCGACCTCAATCTCAATGTCAGCCGCGAAATATTGCAGCAAGACCGTCTGGTGATGAACATCCGCAAAAACATCGTCAAGAAATTGCTAGACAAACTGGCCGGCATGGATGCCGAAACCTACGAAAAATTCTACATTGAATTCGGACAAGTGCTCAAAGAGGGCATTCACAGCGATCATGCCAAACGCGATAAAATAGCCGCGCTGGCCCGCTATAAAACCACCAAGTCCGACGGCAAATGGGTATCGTTGGATGCGTACATTAAAAATATGCAAGCGGATCAAAAAGAGATCTATTACATCACCGGCGACGACCTGAACGCCTTGCTCAACAGCCCGCATCTGGAAACGCTTAAAGCCAAGGACTATGAAGTGCTGTTGATGACCGATCCGGTGGACGAATGGGTTGTGCAGAGCCTGACCGAATATGACGGTAAAAAACTGCAAAGTGCCGAAAAGGGCGAAATTGAACTGGACAAAGACGATGATGCGGAGAAAAAAGAGGCATTTAAGTCCCTTTTTAGCTTCATTAAAAACCAATTGGAATCGAAGGTAAAAGAGGTCAAGCCCTCAGGCCGTCTCAAAGATTCAGTGGCCTGCCTTTCCGGTGACGCCCATGATATGAGCGCCTATATGGAAAAACTCCTTAAAGCATCCGGGCAGACACCACCGCCCGTCCAGCGTGTGCTCGAGCTGAACATGGCCCATCCGGTGCTGGGAAAAATCAAATCCATGTACGAGGCCGATCGTGACAATCCTCTGCTCAAGGAGTACAGCCAAATGCTTTTTGATTTGGCTGTTATTGCCGAAGGGGGAAAGCTCGATAATCCGTCGCACTTTTCCCGCATGGTGGGAGAGGTCATGTCCGAGGCCATGACCAAAAAATAGCAAAGCCGGCATTCACCGCCGCTTTTAGGTTGAAAGCCCCGTGCAATTCGCGCGGGGCTTTCAGCTGCAACGGGCCGTTGCCCTAATAGCCCGCCGGCCCTGAACCTTTTCAATTTGACAAAGCCGCTAGCCGCAGGTAGATATTTAGCACAGCGTTGATTCGAATATGTTTCGGTTTGTTATTGGCGCAGTTTCTTCTCTCTGAACACGGACAAACTTTATCTGCCCCATGCTACTTCTATCTCAGCCCTATACGCTTTTGCTGCTGGCCGCAGTTGTCATTCCGGCCATTTTAGCCATCCGCGCACTCAAACAATTTCCCAACCACCTAGGCACATACTCTTTTGCTGCACTAATGGCCGGTGTTTCCCTCTGGGCCGCTACCGCGCTGATCTCAGTCCTATCCCATGCCCCTGAAATAAAAATAATCAGCTATAAGTTTCAATATGTATTCATTGTCAGCACACCGGCGGCTTGGTTGACTTTTTGTCTGTTCTACGCCAATCGCATGCGGGTATTACGGATTTCCACGCTGATCCTGCTGATGCTGCCCCAGGGGCTTACCCTTGCCATGGTGGCCAGCAATCCCATGCACCACCTGATGTTCACCGCATTCGAGATGGTCACGCCGGGAAACCACTATCTGCTCTATCCCCACTTTGGGCCATGGTTCTGGGTGCACACCACCTATTGTTACCTGCTCATGTTTGCCGGATTCATTTTGCTGACCAAGCACCTGCTGGGTTCGGAAGCCCACTATCGCCGGCCCGTGGTGAGCGTCATGATTGGCGGTTTGGCACCCTGGATATCTAATGTCCTATTTATATTCAAAATTAGCCCGGTGCCCCATTTTGACCTCACACCCGTCGCCTTTATCATCAGCGGTCTGGCCTTCATGTGGGGTATTGTCCGTTACCGGCTTTTAGATATCATCCCCATTGCCCGCGACACCGTCATTCAAAACATGACCGACGGGGTAGTGGTAGTGGATAACGGCCAGCACATTCTCGATCTCAACCCCGCCGCTGCCCGCCTATTGGGAATGGAACCAGGCAAATTGATCGGCGCCAAAGCCAACCATATAATCGCATGGTGGCCCACAACAGACAGCACCTCGGACCCGACCCATGACAACCGCCCTCCCATCATCGAGCTGAATGTGGACCATCAACCTTGCTTTGTGCGTCTGGTTCAAACCCTTCTATATACTAATGGGAAACCCTTGGGGTTTTTATTTACGCTTCGCGATGTAACCACTACTTTAAGGGCGGAAAGAGCCCTGCGCCATAGTGAAGAGCGCTTCAAATCCCTGAGTGAAAATGCCCCTGTTGTTATTTTTACTTTGGATAACAACGGCATCATTACCTATATTAATCGCGCCTGGCAAAATACCTTGGGCCACCCCTTGCGCAATGTGATCCATCAACCTTTTGCCCATTTTGTTTCGCCTGAGGACAACGCGCATTGCCTGGAAATGTTTGCTCAGCTGACAAGTGGTCAACATACCCAAACAGAGGCCAACATCTATATGTCACACCAAGACGGTGCCATGCGGTTGCTCAATACCAGCATTACGACCAATTCGGATGCCGAGGGTCGGATCATCGGCATCATCGGTATGGCCAAAGATGTAACCACGGAGCGCCGCTTGCAGAACCAATTGACCCAATCCCAAAAAATGCAAGCCGTTGGCACCTTGGCGGGGGGGCTGGCCCATGACTTTAATAATCTGCTCATGGGCATGCAGGCCAATATCTCCATGATGCGCAGAGAGATCGAGCCTGACACGGCCCTGTTGGAAAAACTCAATCGCATAGATGATCAGATCCACAATGGCGTCACCCTCGCCCGTCAATTGCTGGGTTATGCCCATAAAAGCAAACATAGTATTGGCCCATTGGAAATAAATCCTTTAATTGAAGATGCACTGCATGTGGTGCAACGCGCCAAGAAAAATATCACCATTGAAAACTATTTCCCCGATAAACCCATCCAGATCAAAGCCGACAAAGGTCAAATTGAACTGGTATTGCTCAATCTCTTCTTAAATGCGGTGGACGCCATGCCCGAAGGCGGCAAGCTCCGCGTCGACAGCCATTTGATTTCCAGCGCGGACCTGTTACGGCGCTGGCCTCAAGTCGCACCCCATCCCTATTTGGAAATTACGGTCACGGACACCGGCGTCGGAATGGACGATGATACCCGCACGCAAATTTTTGAGCCTTTTTTTACCACCAAACCGAAAGGTCAGGGCACCGGCTTGGGATTGGCGACCGTATACGGCACAGTCCAAAGCCATGATGGCTATATCCAAGTCGACTCACAACCTGGAAAAGGCGCCACCTTCCGCCTGCTGTTCCCCGTGCTTTCCCCCATTGAGCGGTCCCGATGCCGCGAAAAAGACGCTTTAGCGGTTGCCGCCAGTGGCGCTAAAATTCTTCTTGTGGAAGATGAAGCCCTGATTTTAAATTATTGCAGTGAAATGATCCAAAGTTTAGGCCACCAGGTTCTCACGGCCGACAGCGGCCAACAAGCCGTTAAAATTTACAAAGACCATATCGACAACATTGACCTGGTAATTTTGGATATGATTATGCCGGGCATGGACGGTTGGCAAACATATAAAAGCCTCAAGACACTCAATTCCCAGGTCAGGGTCATTGTTACCAGCGGCCATGCCGACGACGACCGCATCGAAGCCATTTTAACCCAGGGCCGGAACGGAAGCCTGAAAAAGCCATACACCATTTCCGAACTGGGCCATGCCATCGATATTCTCATTCATCCCACCGATGCATGCGTGGATCAACCCGTAGCCGAAACCCTTTAAGGGTGCGTTTGAACACACCTGACCAAGCGAGCACCTGACCCATAGAAAACCCGTCAAGAATGCAAACCGCCTGAAAGGGGTTGAACCTTGCGCGCGCCATGCTTATGGTCAAGACCATTGGATGTTAACCGCCTTAAATCATTGAAAGGGCAAACTGCATGGCCCTACTGGAAGCCAAACACTTGTCCAAAGCGTATACTCTGGATCGTCGTGTGATCACCGTACTCAATGAAATCGACCTGAGCGTTGAGGCGGGTCAATTCCTTGTTATCAGCGGCAGCAGCGGCAGTGGCAAAACCACCTTGCTCACACTGCTCTCCGGTCTGGATCAGCCAACTTCGGGAAAGGTGCTGATCAACGATCAGGACATCTCCGCGGCCACCGAAGAGGAGCTGGCGCCTTTGCGGAATAAAACCATTGGCTTTGTATTCCAATCCTTTCACTTGGTACCCTCCATGACCGCCATGGAAAACATCATGTTTCCAGCCGAGCTTTTAGGGGATATTCGTGCCCGGGAACGCGCCGGTCATCTGCTGCAACAGGTCGGTATGGCAGAGCGAGGCGACAATCTGCCCAGCCAGCTGTCGGGTGGTGAAAAACAGCGTATTGGTCTTTGCCGGGCCATTATCAACCGACCCAAATTGATCTTTGCCGATGAGCCGACGGGTAACCTCGATTCTGAAAACGGAAAGAGGGTCTTGCAACAGCTCATCGACTTGAAAAATGAACATGGTGCAACACTGATATTGGTGACCCACAACGCAGATATCGCCCAGGCCGCCGACCGCGTGGTGACCCTGCAAGACGGACGATTGACCGAATGAGAACCCAAAAACTTCAGATTCCATTGATCCTCCGCCAGGTGCGAAGATCTCCCCAACAGGCCCTGTTGTTCGTCCTTTGCGTGGCGCTATCTTTGACCAGCCTGACGGCTTTCAGCGGATTTTCCACCAGCGTGGGCCGCGCGCTGCTCAACGATGCCCGCACCCTGCATGCGGCGGACATCATCATAAAATCCTATGACCCCATTTCAACACCCCTCACCCGGACTCTGGATCGATGGGTCGCCGGCCGGCAGGTGCTGCGCGCCGATCTGCATGAACTCTTGAGCGTCGTGCGTGCGCAGGATGACAAAACTTCTGTGCTAGCCGGGCTTAAAGTGGTTGCACCCGGCTATCCCTTCTATGGTGAAGTGGCCTTGGCATCGGGCCGCGACTTCCGGAAAATCCTGACCCCCGGCACCTGCATTGTTGCGCAAACGCTTTTAGACCGCCTCGGCCTCAAGGTGGGAGCCCGCATTAAAGTCGGCTATACCACGCTTACCGTTACCGATGTGGTTACGGTGGAACCGGACCGCCCTGTCAATTTCTTTTCCTTTGGTCCGCGCGTATTCGTGCATGCCGATGATTTGGATGCCCTGGGACTTGTCGCCACCGGTAGCCGCGTCAGACGGGTCGTCTTGTTAAAGGTGCTGAATCAAGCACACATGGATACCCTGGCCGATCAACTGAAACAAATCGCCATACCGAACCAGGAGCAGGTGGACACCTATCGGACCGCCGGTTCCCGTATCAAACGCTTCCTGGATAATTTCTTCTTCTTTTTAAAATTGGTGGGGCTGTTTACCCTGCTCATTGCCGGCTTGGGTATTCAGGGCACACTCAATGCGTTGCTTAAAGAAAAGCAGAACACCATTGCCATCATGAAAACCGTGGGCGCGGGCAGTGGCTATATTGCCCTTCATTTTGTCAGCATGGTCAGTTTGTTGGGTGCAGCCGGGACAGCATTGGGCATCGGTTTGGGGGTGTGGGTCCAAAAAGCATTGGGCGGCATTATGGCCCCTTATCTGCCTGCGGGTTTGAGCGTATCCGTTTCGCTATCCGGCGTATTGGAAGGCCTGGTGCTTGGATTGGTGGTAGTCATGATTTTCTCGTTTCTGCCATTGTATCGTCTCAAAGAGATGCGGCCGATGATGATTTTCAGAAAACAGCCGGCTGCCCGCAGAAAAAAGGGACCGGCCTATCTGTCCGCTGCATTGATCCTTGTCTTTTTCTTCGTTTTGGTGCTGTGGCACATGCAGGATGTCCGTTTCGGGTTTTACTTTGTCGGCACAAGTGTGGCCCTGGTCCTCGTTGCCGCGGTATTGGCGCAACTGATATTATGGCTGGTCGGTCGACGATCCATCCGGCATCTTGTTTTGCGCCAAGCCATAAAAGGGCTCTTTCGAAGGGACAGCGCCACCCGCTCCATCATCATCACGCTGACCGCCGCGCTCTCCGTGATCTTCGCCAACTATCTCATTGAACATAACCTGAATGCCGCCTTTGTGCATTCCTACCCTGAACAAGCACCCAATGCCTATTTTGTGGATATCCAGCCCAATCAAAAGGAAGCTTTTGTCCAGGCGGTCGGCCACCCGGTAACACTGTACCCCATTGTGAGAGCACGCGTCACCGCGATCAACGGCGAGCGAATCAATCGCCAACAAGAGCGCCGGAAACGGCGCGACAATTTTTCGCGTGTCTTTAACCTGACCTATCGTCATCATTTGCTGGAAGATGAAGCCCTTGTCAAAGGCAAGCAGCTTTTTAATGCCGACGATTCCGAAACGCAAGTCTCCATCCTGGATACGGTGTTGCGGATGCGACCCATGGATATCGGAGACACCATCAGCTTTAAAATTCAAGGTGTCCCCCTCAAGGCCAGGATTTCAAGCATTCGCACCAGAGAACACTCACCGTTCAGCCCGTTTTTCTATTTCGTATTCCCCGAAAAAGTGTTGGCCCAAGCCCCTCACAATCTATTTGCCGCTTTGAAGGTGCCGTCCAACCGGCTGGGTGACCTGCAGCGTCGCATTGTGTCTGACTTTCCCAACATCAGTGTTATCGATATTTCCCAAACCATCGGCGTATTTACACGTCTGATGAACAAACTCTCCCGCATCGTTCGCGCATTCAGCTTCTTCAGCATGGCCGCCGGCCTGCTGATTCTGGTCAGTGCCATATATGCCACGCGCGCTGAGCGCGTGAAAGAGTCCGTCTATTATAAAATTCTGGGGGCCGGCAAAACGTTCGTTTTTAAAGTTTTTGCACTGGAAAACCTGCTCATCGGTCTGTTCAGCAGCCTGTTGGCCCTGATCATGGCCCAAGCGGCTGCCTATTGGGTCTGCACCTTTAGATTGGAAATCGATTACCAATTGTTTGGCATGCCCTGCAGCATCATGGTGGCCGCCACCCTGTTGCTGGTTCTGGCGGTGGGCATGACCGCCGCCAGGTCCATCATGGCCAAACGGCCGGTGGTCTATTTGCGGGAGCAAGCCGATGGATAACCATTTTAGAGGCGCTTTTAAAAAGGAAATGGCAAGGTACGGCACGTGGATTGTGCTGGTGGTGCTGTGCTGCCTGACCGGCTGTGACACCGCGCCGCCCGATGTGGAAGAAACTTCGAGGCCCGCCGAAACGGCGACAGGATATGCGGGTACGATCGTCGCGTTGGGCGACAGCCTCACCGCCGGCCTGGGTGTTGCCGAAACACAAGCCTATCCCGCCCAACTGGCACGTAAACTCCAAGCCGATGGTTTCAACTATAACGTCATCAATGCCGGTATAAGCGGTGAAACCTCCAGCGGTGCCCGATCACGAATTCAATGGATCTTGTCTTCCTTAAAACCCGACATGGTTATTTTAGAAACCGGTGCCAATGATGGTCTGCGCGGCATTGATCCGCGTCTATTGGAAAGCAACTTGGATAAAATATGCTCCCTTTTAAAGTCGAACCACATTGAGGTGCTTTTAGCCGGGATGCAGATGTTGCCCAATCTGGGGCCTGAATACATCCAATCCTTTGCCACCATCTATCCGCGCATTGCCCAAAAACACCAGATCCTTTTCATGCCTTTTTTCTTGGAAGGTGTGGCCGGCGATCCCCAGTACAACCAGGCAGACAGGATTCACCCCACGGCCCAAGGGTATCGCCGAATCGTGGACAACATCTACCCTTATGTTTTAAAAATGATTGCGCGACACCGGAACCGTGCCGCAGGGCGTCCGTCGGAACCAGAGCAGACCCTATCGTGGCGTAAATAAAGATAGCTAAAAGCGGCACTAAACTCGGTGCTGACGCAACCAAAAACACGCATCCAAACCACCTCATGCCGGGGTAGGACGCAACCCGAACGTTGAGTTTAAAGTTAAGGACCTATAACCCATAATAAGGGTTTGGTGATCAAGCCGGTCAGTGAACAAGCCGACCCGCCGCACACGCAAGGATGGCAAGCAACCGTAAGATGCGCTGCGGGCGGGCCCTATGAACTCGCGAACGCGCTCAAACCGTGCGGCCCGCTGATCCTTCGCTGCATCTAACGGTTGCTAAGCCCCGCTTGCTCAACGTGCGCCGGGTCGGCTTGTTCACTGACCTACGGTTA
>JBNKKB010000096.1:0-29997 GCA_050291605.1 Desulfobacteraceae bacterium
AATTCATAACTTATTGATATCCAATGGCTATATTAACCCTGGTCCTTTAACCGAGCTGTGCGCGGTGTTAGACGGGGCAAATATCAATCTGAAAGCTTTTAGTGATACGATCTATCGCAAATTAAACGGTGGGCGTCTGGCGCCGGTGCTCGAGACCTTTAAAGTATTGCATGCCCAAAAGGTTCACTTTGAAATGACCAACCTGGTGGTGCCGGGCTATACCGACGATGCCGATATGGTTCAAAAAATGTGCGCCTGGATTTTGAACCACCTGGGACCGGATTACCCCTTGCACTTTCTGCGTTTTTTCCCGCGCTACAAGCTGGATCGGCTGCCCCCCACACCCGTGTCCACCCTGGTCCGTTTTCGGGAGCTGGCCAAATCCGAGGGGCTTCATCATGTCTATCTGGGCAATGTTCCCGGTCATGAGGGCAATCACACCTATTGCCCCCAATGCCGAAAGTTGGTGATTGAACGTCAGGGGTATCAACTGCCCCAATATCACCTTAAAGGAAACCGTTGCCTTTTTTGTAATACACCCATCGCCGGCATCTGGGGCGATGGGGTTTTGTCTTAGCGTCTAAACGTGTTTTTAAAGGCCGCTGGAAGCAGGGGACGCTTAGCTTTTTTATCTATGCTAAGCGTCCCCGTTTTAGATTTGCCGAGCAATGGAACGGAACGTGATCGAATGAAATCCCCATTCGGTGAGATGCTGCAGGTGTCTACTCGATAAACTGTACGGTGCCGCCGGCCAGCTGAATAATGAAAATCGTACCGTCATCCAGTTCAACTTCTGCGGTATTGTCCCCCACATACGTGGCGATAAAATGAAAACTGAATTGATGGGTGTGTCGGCCAAAAGGTCCGCTGCGTTCGTACAATCCGAAAACGGTGCCTTCAATGGTACCGGATTCGGGAAAGGTGTCCGCTGCATCCAGTTCCACGGTAATATCGGTGACAATCAGCTCGCAATCCAGCTCAAAGTGGATATCCGTCTGGGTGATGGGCTGGGTGCGGCTATAGGAAGAGTTGTTGGTATGGGTGCCATTGATCCAGACCGTGCGCGACAGGATATCGTCCACTGTAAAATTAGAACGGTTATCAATGCTCAACTCTGTAAAGTACCCCTCTCCATCGGAGATTTGGCCTTGGATCAGGCTCTCATAGTCAATGCGGTCCGTGGTTTCAGCATCGTAACCTTCTTGCAGGTTGCCTTGCGCATCATAGAAGTCGACGTTGACAGAAACGCTGTAATCGTAAGTGGCATTGGGGCGTTGGACCGGTTGCTGTGGTGTGCCGGCTGCCGCTTGGGTAGCAATGGTGATATCATCGGCCACACCGCCTTGATCGGCTGAAAGGGCGGCGGCTACCAATTCGGCCTGTTCCTGGGAGCTCAATTCGGTATCACTGCCCCCTGAACCGGAATCGGAGTCGGATGCGACACCACCACCGCAGGCCACTGCGATAATGCCAACAATCATGATCAAAAGTATTCTAATTGCTCTCATGGTTTTCCTCCTTTTTGAGTATGGTTCATATCTAACCTCTTTTGCGGTGCAAAGTGAAGTTAAGTAATGCTAGCGTTGGTTAAGATGCTTAACGGTTCTTTACAAAACTTTACTTACGTGTTGTATCCGATCTGGTATGATGCGAGCAGCTGTCTCAAAAAGCGGATTATGGTCCAAGGTGTAGACGGGGCCGGGTTTCAAACCGCAGGCATACTGTGGTATGTTAAGGACTTGAAAAGCGGTCCCGACACCCGGATTGGGCCAAAAGACTTTTTTGAGATGGTTTCTAAAAAAACCAAAGGCATGGCCACAGACAAGTCGCCATGCATATTGGGGGTTAAGCACGATGACAAGGCAAACTATTCTTCTGATTGACGACGACACGGAGCTTTGCGCTTTATTAGAAGAGTATTTGGCCGATGAAGGCTTTAATCTGGAGACTTGCCATGACGGTCTGTTGGGATTGGAACGGGCTCTATCCGGCCGGCATGCTTTGATAATTCTAGATGTGATGCTGCCCGGTTGTAACGGGTTTGAAGTGCTCAAGCGGCTGCGCAAGCAGAGTGATGTGGCGGTGCTGATGTTGACCGCACGCGGCGATGAGGTTGATCGCATTGTTGGACTGGAGATTGGAGCCGATGATTATTTGGGTAAACCGTTCAATCCGCGTGAGTTGGTGGCACGTATTCGCGCTATTACTCGACGACTGCATGCCCTGGATGGTGATGCAAATACTACTGCTGCACCATCCAAATTGTGTGTGGACGATATTGAATTGGAACCGAGCACCCGTCGCGTTTTAAAACAGGGCCACGCCATCGACTTAACGGCGGTTGAGTTTAATTTGCTTCGGGTATTGTTGCAATCGGCCGGTGTTGTGGTGAGCCGGGAAGATTTAAACCAGGCGGTTCTGCAAAGAGAGTACTCCCCCTACGACCGCAGCATCGATGTGCATATCAGCAAGTTGCGCAAAAAGTTAGGCGATAAGGTCGGAGAGGCCGACCGGATTCAGGCCATTCGGGGAGAAGGGTATTTGTACTCTGTCTTGAAAAAGGAGTAGCGTGTTGCGCAGTCTATCGATCAAGATATTTCTCTGGTATTGGTTGGCTGTACTCGTGGGCAGCCTCGCGTTTATTGCAGTGGCCATTGGCTGGCCTTCCCAGACATTTACCGGTCGGGCGGCAAAATATTTTGCCTTCAATATGGCCACCACCGGTCAATTGGGCATCAATCTTTATGAGCAAGAGGGGCCCAAAGCTCTGGAAACTTTTTTGGGACACATTGAAACCATCTCAGCATTCAAACTCTATCTCGTCACCGAGCAGGGCGCATCGCTAAGATCGCTGCCCCTGCCGACAGGTGCCCGAGACCTATCCCAGCGAGCCCTGGCTGAAAACAAGGTCAAGGCCCAAGGCTGGACCACCCACCCCATTTTTGCTCATCCTGTGATCAGCCGTAGTGGCCGACCCTATGCGATCCTGCTGGAACTGCCGTCCGGATTGGTCGATTTGCTTTCACAAATGTCACATGCCATTGCCATCCGTTTTATCGTCTCTTTGTTGGGTTCTGGCCTGGTTTGTTTGTTAATGGTTCGGTATTTAACATCGCCTGTCCGAAAGCTCCAATCCGCAGTCCGCAAATTCGCCCAGGGCGATTTAAGTGTGCGCGTTGCGCGGAAAATGGGTTCACGGCGTGACGAGATCGCCGATTTGGGAAAGGACTTCGATATTATGGCCGCTCGTATCGAGTCGCTGATGCATGCGCATGAGCATTTACTGCGAGACGTGGCCCATGAATTGCGATCGCCCCTGACCCGACTCAATGTGGCGCTGGAAATTGCGCGCAAACATGGCGATGAAAAAAAGGTTGGTTATTTGGATCGCATATCCGCCGAATCCCAAAAGCTCAGCGGTTTGATCACCCAAGTATTGACCCTGTCGCGTTTGGAAAACATTGATGTTGAACGCCACTTGGAGCCGGTCTGCCTGGAAAAAGTTATCGATCGCATTGTGCACGATGCCAATTTTGAAGGGCAAACAAATGAATATAAAGTGTATTTTAAGATAGAACAGCGCATCACCCTTATGGCCGACGGCCGTCTGATTCACAGCGCCATCGAAAATGTAGTGCGCAATGCGATGAGGTTTACCCCGAGCGGTTCCCAGGTGGAGATCACGCAAAATGTCCTGACCCACAATCATAGGGATATGGCGGTGGTGTCGATATCCGATTATGGGCCGGGTGTTCCCCCGGAGGCTCTCAAAGACCTGTTCCATCCCTTTTTCAGGATTAGTGATAAACAGGGACGCACCAGTGGAGGCGCAGGTATTGGTTTGGCCATCGCTTTTCACGCAGTTACGCTCCATGAGGGTTCGATTCACGCCTTGAACCGTACGAATGGCGGCCTGACGGTTGAGATTCGTCTGCCTATGGATTCTGGGGGCGTTTCCTGATTTTAATGGCTCATTTTTCTACGGATACCAAAAGAACCGATGCCGGACCAACTGTGTTGGTCCGGCATCGGCCGTCACGAAGGGGTGGAAAGCGATTCAGGGCGGTTAAAAGCCCGAGGTGTTGGGCGTTTTCTTCCGTCCCCGGCGGGATGGTTGCTCACCAAATCGAATCACATACGCGGTGCTGGGGGTGAACCGTGAAATGATGATTTGGTGATTTTCTCTCTTTGCATGGAAGAGAGCCGGCCCCGCCCCTCCCTCTCTTGGTAGGCATCAGCCGGTGCAGTTTAATAAAGCAACGGCTATGCCAAAAATATAACATATTTAAATTATTGTAAAAAAAATAATTTTGTATCTGCTCAAAGATTTTAAATTACGGATTTGATGGAGAGGATTACAATATTTGCGCATCCCATCCGACTTGAAATTACATAAAAGAAGGATCGTATGGCAGATGGAGGCAAATCAAAATGCAAGGGCTCTAATGGGTTGGTGAAATCAGGTTTGACAGCCCGCTTTTTTCTGTAGTAGACCCAGTATATTATCGCACGCGGTTGCATACCAAGGAAAATGAATCCCAATGTCAAGAATCTTGCTGAATATTGCGGCCATCTGGCTGATTGGCACAACGCCCCTCTGCGCACAAGATACTCAGTCCGCCTCCCCGTCTCGTGCCGATGCGAAAACAAAGGTTGCAACCCAACCTGGAAATTTATTTATGGCCCTGAATGGCGGTGATCTGGGTTATTTGGGTGCCCTTTTGGCGGCCGGGGCCAATTCCAATGCAAGAGATCCGAAAACGGGATGCACCTTGCTGATGCTAGCCGATAAATCCAATATGGCCAAGTTGCTCCTGGACCATGGTGCGGATCCCACCCTTCGAGATCGTCAAGGCGCTACAGCACTACACCATGCGGTATTATCTTCTGAAGCCTTAGAAATAATACCCCAATTGCTTGCTAAAGGTGCCGATATCAACGCCAGGGCTCCGGGCCGGCTTCAAGAAACCCCTTTTATGACAGCTATAAAGCATTTTTTTCAAGACGATCCTATTTATGGTGCCAAGGTAATGCAATTGCTGGCCCAAAACGGTGCCAATATCGATGCGGTTGATGAGAGCGGTTATACGGTTCTGATCAACGCGGTGGTCAATGATAAACCCGATTTGGTACGTTTGATGGTCGAGCTGGGTGCCGATATTCACCTCAAGGCTAAAGACGGTCTTGCCGCCATTGGGTGGGCTCAAGAATTGGGATTTGTCGATATCATTGAATTATTAGAAACCGCCCAGCCAAATTAATCCACTTGCCACACAAAACAGGCCTATCACCAAAATTATGGCGGACCTGCGATAAGTATATTTTCTGACGCAGATTGCTGGCTACACCAGTTTAAAGTATCAAGTGTAAATTTTAAAGTTAATGAATTCAGCCCATTAATAAATGGTTGGGCCAGAGCACCATGCCCTGGTGAAATCCATTTAGGATGTATTCACTGTTCGTCTTAAATCGATTCCAATCCTCAACCTAAAACTTTACACTTTAAGCTCTAAACTAATATTTCACATAGATAGCCTTCAAAACTTGCTGAACCTTCTTCTGGGTTATCGGTCCGTACTAAATTAACTCTGTGTATGTATCAATAAACATACACTTCCTTTGCACAATAGTATCCAAATTTTCCCATGCGTTGGATTTTCTTCAGCAGATAAAATTATAAATTATTGAAAAAACTAATAAAAAAAATTCAAGGGTTGCTGCTAAGCCACAGTAGGGAATTGGCGCACTTTTTGCAGCTTAAGATGTGGAAAACATAGCCAAAAAGAATCGCGCGAAGGGAACTGGGGGCAATCGTGAGTTCTAGAATTAAATGCCTGTTTATCATTATTATTTCTATCGTTTTTCATTTTATTAGCTCATTTGCCGTTATGCATTAGTCCTGTCATGCAGGCCAATATCGTATTTCGGCGCCAGTGTGGCATGGCAGCGCATTAAACTTGGGTTTCCATTATTAGCTTGCGCAATCCATAAACGGATTGACCACCGGGATTAAATCCTTGTGGTTTTTTTTGGATCTTAATCCATTTCATGGCCGTTCGGCCACAATACCTTTACCCAAATAAATAGAAGTGATACGTGAAGGGCCTGAACAAAAACGTAATTTTATATCCACTACAGGAGAGAAAATGAAAGATCCCGTTAGAAATTTTTGGCAACTGCGCTTGGAGGGTTTGGCGTCTGTTTTAAAAAAAAACAATTTCGAAGCCCACGTGGTGGACAATCGTGAACAGGCTAAGGCACTGGCCTTGGACACGCTTATTCCTGCTATTGGTCCCCATAGCGTTTCATGGGGTGGGTCAATGACGTTTGTCTCTACAGGGTTGTATCATGAATTGCGTAGCGCAGAAGGCTTGGAAATCATCGATACGTTCGACAAGAAAATACCGGCCGACGAGTTGATAGAGCGCAGACGGAAGGCCCTGCTTGTGGATCTTTTTTTTACCAGTTCCAATGCCATTACTGAAACGGGGATGCTGGTCAACCTGGACATGATCGGTAACCGAGTGGCTGCCTTGACTTTTGGGCCTAAACACGTGGTTGTTTTTATCGGCCGCAACAAGATCGTACCGGATTTGGAATCCGCCATGCAACGGATTAAAAATTATGTCGCACCGACCAATGTCATGCGCTTGGATAAAAAGACCCCGTGTGCCAAAACCGCCTGGTGCGATGACTGCAAAAGCCCGGATCGTATCTGTAACCATTGGTCCATCACCGAAAAATGTTTCCCCAAAAAGCGGATTGAAGTGGTGCTGATCAATGAGGAGCTGGGGCTGTAATGCCGACGGTAGTTAAGCCTAACATGGTAAACCAGGTACTCAGGACCAGGTGACCGATAGACAGATTTGCCCAAACATCATCAAATTAGGCCGGGAATGAGCCCCATCCTGGGAAGATCATGTGCCCGACCCACATTCGATTATTCAAAGGTCCGGACTCTGTGCCGGCCTTTTGAACCGCCGTAGATCGGCAAAGCGCAATAGCCATTGCCGGCAACGCACTCTAAACGTAATCCCTTAAGGGGAGA
Organism: Desulfobacteraceae bacterium; assembly: GCA_050291605.1. GTDB lineage: Bacteria > Desulfobacterota > Desulfobacteria > Desulfobacterales > Desulfosarcinaceae > JARRKU01. Next base: position 7,049 of record JBNKKB010000096.1, read on the forward strand.
CCCAATGGTTGGCCTCCTGGGCCAGGAAATTGGCTTTAGGGGTCGCTGATTTGAACCTATTATGGATGTTAGGAGATAATTAGCCGCCGATACCATATAGGCCTTCGGGCATCATGGCCATGAGGAGCACCCTATGATAGGTGCGGATGCGATCGACATATTGCACGGCTTCATTACCGCGGGCATAACCGTGGGAAAGGGTGCGGTAATATTTTTTCTTTTGCAGCAGGGGTAGCACGGCGCGTATGCCTTGCCATGCGTTGGCCGGCATGTCCAAGTGCATGGCCAATTGACGTGCATCCTGCAGGTGGCCGAAACCGAGATTATAGGCTGCCAGGGCCATGTAGGTGCGATCGGGCTCCGAAACCTCATCGCCGACCATTTCGTGAAGCGTGGCCAGATAACGTGTTCCGGCAAAAATGCCTTCCTTGGCTGCCAATCTGTTTTTTAATCCCATATTTTTTGCGGTGTCTTGGGTCAACATCATAATACCGCGCACACCCGTAAAGCTTTTAGCTTTCGGATTCCAGTGGGATTCCTGGTAGGATTGAGCCGCAACCATGTGCCAATCCAAACCATACTTTTCGGCAGCGGTTTTAAAATGCGCTTTGTATTTGGGTAGCCGTTTTGTAATGCGTCGCCGGTAGCGGGCCAGATCAACGTAGTCAAAATCTTCCAAATGACCAAAATAGAAATCTTTTAACCCTTGGAGTTGTTTCCGGGTCGTGGGTCGGGCAAACCATGCCATGGTCTCACGCAGCAGGTGGCGGCTTTGGGGATCAATGGCCCAGGCCAGATTTTTAGAATTTCCCATGGAAAAATGTACCACCAGCTCGGGATAGAAGCGGCGACTGATATTAAACGTGTGGGATTCTACCATGGTTAAAGGCAACGAACGTTTCCATACCATTTGGAGCAGCTCATCGCTGCTGTAGTCTGAAAGGATTTTCCAATCCAGCGCGGGATGGGTCTTGCTTTGTGCTTTGATGGTTTCCAGGCGGGCGCTGCTGCCGGTCATCCATATCATTTTACCATCTAAATCATCTATTTTTTGATATTTATCATCACCGCGACGTCCAACAATTTGCTGTTCAACTTCCAAATAACCCGGGCCCAGGGCCACCATATGGGTAGAATATTTGCCAAAGGGAATTCCGGCTGCAATGATATCGGCTTCACCGTTACGCAAGGCCGTTATCATTTCGGCCTCTTCCTCTATGATCAAGGGGCGTGGGCGCACACCTATATGGTCGGCAAATGCTTTGACCAGTTCGTATTCAAATCCGGCCGGGCCGTGAGGGCCTTCAAAAAAGCTGGTGGGACTGTTGCGTGTGATGAAAATGAGCTCGCCGCGAGCTTGAATTGCTTCTAGATCATCAAGAACAAAAGGTTTTTCGCATCCTGATATACAGAGTCCGGTCAGAAAAAACAGTCCGAGCAGGCCCAAGTTGAACAAGTATCGTATCATGCGTTGCATAAAATCCTTTTGCCCATAAAAACAAAGCCGTCCATCTGCTGCGTCTTACACGATTATCGGCTTTTGTTCCGCTTTTCATTAAGATTCACTTCCATCAACATCTAACAGCGGTATCGTGTTTCTATGCCTTGTTTTTATTAAATCAATCATATGTCATCCATGACTATTTGGCAAATATATCGTCATAAAATTTGTTTAAAAAAAATATAACTATCTAATATTTATAAAATAAATAAGTATATGGGATGTCCTTTTGGCTATCCTTGTTAGGCATTCGAACTGCCTTGCCCCTCGCTCGCGAGTACCATGCGGGCATCAGCCGCTACACAGCCTGCCGGTGAACAGATCACTGGATTGAGATCGATAGAGGTAATCTGGTCGGCAAGGGCCATCATCAACTCCGAAAACGCGGTCATTAACCCAATTAGCGCATCCATGTCAATACCTTCGTTACCCCTGAACCCATGTAATAGCTTGCCGGCCGTCAGGCAGTTGACCATTGAGATAATGTCCTTTTCCTGGATGGGCGCCATGCGAAGGGCCGTATCCTTGTAAATTTCCACGCCGGTTCCCCCCATCCCCAGCATAACCACCGGACCGAACTGGGCGTCGATTTTACCGCCCACGATGATCTCAAGACCGGATACCCTCTCTTCTACCAACATGCCGCTAAAGGCTCTGCGGCGCGCAAAGCGGCTGAAAGTCGATCGCAGTTCTCTGGCGTTTTTTATGCCGACGACGACACCCTTGACCTCTGTTTTATGAACAATGTCGGGCGAGACGATTTTGGCCACCACGGGGTAACCGAGATCATCTGCAAACGCAATGGCATCATCGGCCGAATGGGCCAAGAAAAAATGCGGCACCGGAATACCCGTGATTTCCAAGATGCGTTTGGCATCGGGTTCGAGTACCCATCCATGGGTTTTTGCCCTGGCAAGAAGCGTCCGGATCTCTTTGGCTAGCATGGCTGCCACCTCCGCAGTGCCTCGACCATTAGTACCGCGCCTTCGATACTATCGGAAACCGGCACCTGGTTCAGTTCGAAACCTTCGATAAGCATACGATATTTTTCAACATGTGGAACATAGGCCACTAAAGGCTTGCCTTTTTTGCGGTAGATCTGGCCCAATCGGGCTCCCAAATCCGACGAAATTCCTGGCGAGTAGGGTAACAACAATATTAAAATACAATCGATATCATCCGCAGCGCTTAAATTATTGACCCCGGCAATGAAATCTTCATCCGTCGCACTGCCGGTGAGATCAATGGGGTTGCCCAGGGCGGCGATACCCCGAATATTCTCACCCAGATGGGTACGTAAATTTTTTATTATGGTTTTGGGCAGCTGGGGCACGTTCAACCCATGCTGCCGACAAGCGTCCACCGCCAAAGCGCCGTGCCCGCCGCTAACCGTTATGATGCCGATGTTGCCGGCGATGGTATGCTGATAACAACTCAGTGCTTCGCAAAAGGAGATGAGTTCGTACTCATTTTTCGCCTCGGCAATACCATGCTGTGCCATGATTTGTGAAAAGACGGTATACTCACCAGCCAATGAAGCGGTGTGGCTGGCCACAGCCCGACGCCCTGAGTCGCTTTTTCCGGCTTTGAGTACAACGATGGGTTTGCCACACTTGGCTGCGGCTTGGACAAAACCCCGCCCCTCATTTGGACCGAAGCCTTCGATATAAAACGCCACGACCCGCGTCTGGGGATCCTTTGCCATAAACTGCAGCAGGTCGGTTTCCTGGATAAGCGCCTTGTTGCCAATGCTCAAGGCAACAGAGACACCGATGCCTTGGCCGGCAAATTTAACCAATTGATCAACCAAGACTCCGCCGCTTTGGCTGATAAAGGCCACGTTGCCTGCCTCGGGTCGGACGAGCCTTTCACCGGGTAAAAAGAAAGTATCAAATTGCCGGGGGACATATATGCCCAGGCAGTTGGGACCCACTACCGGTAAGCCGGCTTTGCGCGCCATGGCGACAATGCGATCTTGAAGCGCTTGACGCCCCACTTCAGCAAAACCGCCGGATATGATAGTGGCACTACCGACGCCGGCGGCAATACTATTTTCAATGATGCCGGGAACCTGATCCGCGCGTACCGCAATGACCGCATGATCGATGGTGTCTTGGATAGCGGTTAGGCTCGGATATACGATTTCCCGCTGCAGAGTGCCTCCTTTGGGATTGACCGGATAGACCGTCACTGGGTAACGCAGCAGCAACTTCTGAAAAATAACATTGGCCGGATGGCGATCGTTGGAACGGGAGACACCGACAACTGCTACGGTTTTGGGTTTAAAAAGAGGACGAAAATTGTACTTCACTGCATACCTCCTCCTATCGAATGGGTGCTGCCAAATACTTAGATAGTGTCACTTTGCTCGGATAGGGCGGTTATTGCGTGATGGTGAGATAGCTTCTACGGTTTTGTTTCCAAGGCTTTATACTTTTCCAGCAGCCGGTTTGCATTTTCGATGTTCTGGCGTGCTTTAGGATGCTGCGGATGAAGTGCCAGCGCCCGGCGCCATTCGGCAACAGCTCGTTCTAAGTCTTCATTGATAAAGTAATTCACGCCTTTGCGGTAGTGTGCGTCGGCTTCAGATCGGATCTTTGCCTTAGCCAGTGACAAGAGCTGACTCGTATCTTTATAGGTTTTGTCTGCCTTTCCGAGCAAATCCGCTGCCGCCACCATTTCACCGCTCTCCAGAAGTTGCTTTCCAAGAGCGTAATGTGCCGCGTTCAAAAGCGCTTTGGATTCGGTATTGGCAGGAGATTGGCGTAAAATTTCTTCGGTGATATTGATGACGCTTTCGTACTCTTTATTGGACAGATGCTGTTCAGCCAATTTTAAATTTTCGGCAAGCGCCTGTTTTTGAATGTGGCCACGCGCCTGAGCCAATGCCTTTTTGCGTCCAGGGTAAGAGGGGCGCACTTGTTTTAGATGGTTTAGGGCGGCAAGCTCTTTTTGATCGTTCAAGTACTGCATGCCTATGCCATAATGTGCGCGGTCGGAAATCTGCGACACTTTTGGATTGCCGGAGGTTCTCTTTTTGAGCTTGGCCACAAGCGCCAAAGCGGTATCGTAGCGTTTCTGGTTCAAGGCTTTTTGGGCCTTTGTTATCCATAAGGTAACGCTGGGTTTGGGCCGGCCTGTTTTCATATCCAGCACAGGCAGCAGCAAGGTCGTGCCTGCTAAAAGCGGTTTTAGCGGATCAAGGTCGTTGTAGTAGGCGATCAGATAGGCCGCATAAAAATCACCATAATTTTGAGACGCAATTTTCGAATAGGAATCACCGCGGCGCACTTTATATGCGCCTTGATCGGTGGTGTGCAGACGCGTCTTGAGGTAGTAACGTGCGCCTTTGTGTGTGGGCACCAATCGAATTGTTTTTAAGAAGGCTTGGCGCGCCTTGGCAAACTCACCGGCCCGGTAGTCGGTGAGGCCCTCTTTAAATTTCAACTCAGCGGTGTTTGCAATGGTTTGCTCCAGCGCGGACAGCGCTTGGCGAGTTTGACGGTCCTCTTCCAGCGTGGCGGCGATCTGCCAGGCGAGCAGGGCTTGGCGCAACTCACCGCCATCTTCCAGGGTCAGCGCTTTTTCGCGGAAATATTGCGCCGATGTGGGGCCAGGCGCAGGGTTCTCCGCTATAGAAAATTTCAACAAATCAGCACAACTGCAGACCAATAGCACGCTGAGCAGAATAGCGAATAGTGGGAAGGTGATCTTCATCGCAATTGCGCTTTTTTATAGGTGATGAGATTCTGGCCAAACTGTTGCTGGTTGTATTGACCGTAAATGACCGATCGTCGAATTTTAAAATTATGGACAAAGAACGGATTCTGGCCCCGTTTGCGGGTAAACCCGGTCCGAAAACCGTGTTTTTTCAATAGCGCAATGCTCAGATCCTTCATTTCCTGTGACGGGACCGAAAAATCACGGCAGGGTTGATTCAAATGGCGCTCAATGGATTTTTTGGATTGCAGGATATAATTGTTCAGTGACGCTGCGGTGCGGGACGCATTTTGGGTATGCAACTTTTTGATTTTGGGGCCATGCACACCAATACTAAACCCTTGGGCGGCCATTTGGATCAGCTGGTACCATGCCAACTTGCCAGGGTGACCGATCTGTTCGACGGGGACAAAAAGGGCGGCTTTCATGCCGTGGCGTTTTAAAATGGGAAAGGCAAGATCAAAAACCCAGCGGCCGGCGGTATCAAAAGTGATCATCACCGCGTTGGGGAGCAGTTGGTCCTGCAGGTCAAGAAAAGCGTAAAACTGGTCCAGTGAAATGGTTTCAAAATCATTTTCTTGTAGGTAATTGATTTGGTCTTCAAATTGCTGAGCCGAGACGCTCTTCTTTTGCGTATCGCGAAACGACAGATGGGAATACAACAAAACAGGCACGGTTTGATAACCTTCGGCTTCAAGGCCACCATAAGCCATCGGAGTTAATGGGATTACCAGTTGCTGCCCCGGGGCAATTGCCTCGGATTGGTTGTAGTCCTTAATCCACCATGCTTTGTCTGCATCGTTAAGGTAAGTTTTAGCGAGGGCGGCGAATGTGTCCTGCGCTTTCACCGTCACCAGTACAAAGTTATCGCCTCTCACCACAACCGGTTGTCCGGTTTGGGTTTTAGATGAAAGCATAGCATTGCACCCGGTCATGGCCATTGACCAGATAATCAGTAGAAAAATAATGTAATGTCGTTTAATTGGATGCATGGGGTATGGGTTGCATGCCAAGCGCTTTAAACGCCTCCATGGGAACGGATTTTCCTTTAAATGTGTGTAGACCGAGTGATTCGGTGGTGATCAAATGGCCCAAGTGTTCTTTAACCTGCTGGCTCACCACCACCTCGCCGGGGCCGGCCAACGGATTGAGTCGGGAGGTGATGTTTACGCTGTCGCCGATAACCGTATACTCCATTTTTGATTGGGAGCCTACATTGCCGGCTACGACCACGCCCGTGTGGATACTGATGCCCACGGCAGATAGCAACTGATTACCATTGCGACTCATTTTGTGCAACTCTTGTTGCAAGTGCAATGCAGATCGTACGGCGCGTTCAACATGGTCCTTTCTAAAAACCGGTACACCGAAAACACCCAAAACCGCATCGCCTATAAATTTATCGATGTAGCCCCCATATTCAATAATAACCGCGGTGGCGACTTCCAGATAGGTGTTCAGGGCGCCCACCACTTCTTCCGGGGGCCTTTGGTTGGCATAGGAGGTAAAACCCCGTATATCACATAAGACCATCGTGGCATCGTTGCTGGCGCCTTTGAGCCAGCTGGTTTCGGGATTGGCCAGGATCATATCCAACACTTCAGCACCTACGTATTTGCCGAAGGATTTCTGAGTCATCGAACTTTTCCAAAGTTCCTGGCCCATACGGTTGAAAGAAGCACCGAGGTGACCCAGTTCATCGGTACGTCCAGCCGGTACGCGATACTGGTAGTTTCCTTTGGCAATCTCTTCGGTGGCTTTGACCAATTGCGAGATCGGACGCGAAAAGCGGAAGCCATAGAGGATAGCAACGCCCAGACCCACCAGAATGATAGCCAGGGTTACGAAAATTACGGATATACGCTCTTGGATGACAAGATCATCAATAAAATCGAGACTAATCCCCACATGGACCTCACCTAGCGCCTTTCGCTTAAAATTGATGGGGCGATACAGATCCAACAGGCGTTCACCTGTGGGCCGGTCATATATGTAATAGGATACATCCTGTTTCTGGGTCGTTTGAGGGTTATCCACAAAGTGCTTGAATGGTACACCAATGAGATTAATGTTCGTATGGGCTTTGATCAAGCCATCGCTGCCCGTAATCAGTGCATATCGCAGCCCTTCCACATGGGCGGCCTCCTTGATCAGGGTGTTGAGTCTTAGAATGTCTTCTTCCAGTAAAGGAATGGAACCGTTGTTGGCAAAATAATTAAGACTCACCATACCCAGGCGAACTGTTTGATCATACAAGCGATCCTTTTGTTTGTCCAATACGACCACGCTTAGCGTCACGATGGTAATCACAACCACAAAGGTGGTGGCAATGGCCATCTGTGCCCACATTGGAAAGCGCGGTTGGGTCAGGCGTTCAAAGCGGGCACCGTATTTTTGGGAGAGTAAATCGCGGATGTTATCGGTAAGCGCGGTAACCTCGATCTGATATTCAGAATTGATGGTACGAATGATTTCAGCTTCATTGGCATAACCGAGATTGACAATAATACGCCCCAATCGGACCACGCGCCCTTCCTGCACCAGGATTTGGCGCTGACTTTCGAGAGCATTTTTAAGCTGGAATTCTGTGATGATGCCGCATCGCTTTAAAACTTCGCCGATAAACAGGTCGTCTCTGGAAATTTGGCTCCGTCGAAAGCGGCCGATAAGTCGTGTGAGCCCTATCCGGAAGCGTTTGAATGTCCTGCTGAAAAAAGCCATGCCACCTCAAGTGCCCGCAGTTTGTAGATAAAGGGGTTGCTACCAACCTGCAATTTTTATCGACGCCGATATCGCAAAGATCACTATAGAGCCATAACGTCTTGTTGTCAAAAGGATTATTAAAAAATCCGCTAATATGGACTTGCCATAAACATTGCATCCGGAGATAAAGGATCAAGCCCGTTCGGTGGATTTTAAAGGGGGGCAAGATCATCTCACGCACCCGCTTTTAAAAAGTGAATCAGTGATTATAATGAGACATCCATCGAAAGCGGGTTTCGGCACCCTGCTATTGGAATTTTGTTGCGATGATTTATAGCGTTATTCAATAGGGGAAGGCATGATGAGTGAATCCGACAATACACCTGTGTTTCGACAAGAGCAAGACAGCATGGGCGCCGTGCGTGTCCCAGCGGATGTCCACTACGGATCTCAAACCCAGCGGGCTGCCGACAACTTTTTCAACAGCGGCTTAAAACCGCCTACTGCATTGATCCATGCATTGGCCATGGTGAAGCAACATGCAGCGCGAGCCAATCAAAAATTAGGTCTTTTAGATGACAAATTGGCGGATGCCATTGTCGCAGCTGCCCAAGAGGTTGCGAAAGGGGCGTGGGACGATCAGTTTGTGGTGGATTTGTTTCAAACCGGTTCAGGCACTTCAACGAATATGAATATGAACGAAGTGGTGGCCTCCCGGGCCAATGAAATTTTGACGGGTCAAAAGGGAGGGCGCACACCGGTTCACCCCAATGATCATGTCAACCTGGGCCAATCGAGCAATGATGTCATCCCCACCGCTTTGCATGTGGCGGCAGCCATCAAGTTGGTCCATACCCTGCAACCCGCCTTAGCGCATTTGCACGGCCAGTTGATGGAAAAGATAGACCAATTTAAAGGTATCCGGAAGATTGGCCGGACCCATTTGCAGGATGCTGTGCCGGTTTCCTTGGGGGATGTCTTTTCGGGGTATGCACGCCAAATTGAACTGGCGCAGGCGCGTGTCGATGCTGTTCTTCCGAGAATCAGCGAACTGGCACTGGGTGGGACAGCGGTGGGTAGCGGCATAAATACCCATGATGATTTTGCTCCCCAGGTGATTGCTTTGTTGCGTGAGCAGACCGGCATTGCATTTCAAGAGGCGGTCAATCATTTCGAGGCGCAAGCGGCGCAAGATGCCATTGTAGAGGCTAGTGGTGCGGTTAAAACGATTGCCGCCAGTTTAGTAAAAATATCAAATGATATCAGATGGTTGGGATCAGGCCCACGTTGCGGTATCGGGGAACTCAAACTCCCCGCGCTGCAGCCGGGTTCATCAATCATGCCGGGCAAAGTCAACCCGGTCATTCCAGAAGCTGTAATTCAGGCGGCTTATCAAGTTATGGGCAACGACACGACCATAACACTGGCAGGACAAGCCGGCAATTTTGAGCTTAATGTCACCTTGCCGCTTCTGGCGCACAATATCCTTCAGTCCATCGATCTGTTGGCCGGTGTAACGCGCATGCTTTCCGAAAAGTGCCTCAATGCATTGGCCGCTGACAAGGCCCGCTGTGAAGGGTACATCGAAAAGAGCCTGGCGTTGGTGACCGCGCTGGTACCTCATATTGGCTATGATCGTGCGGCCGATTTGGCCAAAACAGCATATCAAACCGGGAAGAGCGTAAGAGAGGTGGCCTTGGCGGAAAAAGTCCTGTCGTCCGATCAGATCCACAAACTGCTAGACTGACAGCTCATTATTTTAAATGGGTTATGAATATAGACCCATCTTAAAGGAGAAAGCGAATGCCCAAACGTTACCAGATTAAGACCGCATGTCCTCAATGCGGTTGCAGCTTTGCCACTAATTTAAGCCCCGAAGAACTTAAAGAACGATATGGCGATGTCCCGAATGTGGAGATGGAGTGCGGTGAATGCATGCTGCACTATAGCACCTCCATGGCAGACGCTTGTCCTGAGTGGGACGAAGCATGCAAAATGGAAAAGTAGGGGGCGATCGCTTTTTATAAACCATTATACAACCGGAAGACGAAAGGGGTACGCTCAGATGATGTATGATTTTAATGCGGATGACATTTTTGAGATGGCCGAACAGCTGGAGCGCAATGGTGCCGAATTCTATCGCACCGCCGCAGAAGCCGTTGCCGATCAGGGCAACAAAGACTTTATGCTCAAGCTGGCCGACATGGAGGTCGGCCACGAGAGAACCTTTAAAAAAATGCGCGAAACTCTGACAACTGCTGAAAAATCACCTACGGTTTTCGATCCCGAGGGTGAAGCGGTACACTATCTGCGGGCTTTGGCAGATACCCGGGTCTTTTTCCAGAAGGAGATGGATACCACCTCCATGGCGGCCATATTAAAAGACGCCATCACCGCAGAAAAAGATTCCATCGTGTTCTATTTGGGTATGCGCGACGGCGTTCCGGAAGACATGGGCAGAAGCCGTTTAGATGCTATCATCAAAGAAGAGATGGGCCATATCCAGTTGCTGAGCAAAGCACTGCTCAAACAAAAGCAATAGGGTTGCACCAGTGACCGGGCCATGCAGACCCACCGGCAGGCGCGGAGGCCTGCCCTACGTTAGAAGGAATCAATCCGTTACAATTGACGATGGTTTTTTCGCAGGGCGGGGCTCCGTCCCCGCCGTGAATGGAATGCCGGCCGTGTCAGACCCACCGGCAGTCACAGCGGGCGCCCAACGCGTAATGATCATGTCTGTCGAAGGGCCATTGTCTTTGTTGGTGGGCGGGCCATTGCCCGATCATGATGCACCTTACGCCATTTCATCTCCATTCCAACCTGTAGATGTCGGCCTTACAGCCTGCCGCTCTCGGCAAGATCCTCCAACCCCATTTGATCTGTTAGCGAAATTTCGTTGCCATGGACGGTAATCAGGCCTTGACCGGACATCTTGCTGAATATGCGGGACAAGGTCTCTGGGATCGTTCCAAGCAAGCTGGCCAACTGACCTTTAGAGATGGGCAGCCTGACACTTTCCGGGTTGTCTTGATCTTTCGAAAGTAAGATCAGATAGGAAGCCAAGCGCGCCGGCACCTCCTTAAGCGAAAGGTTCTCTACCTGAACCGTGAATTGGCGTAAGCGCCTGCTTAACACGGCCAGCATGTTAAGCGCCAGGGACGGATGAGCTGCAATGAGATCGATAAAGTCCTGGCGGGGGAAAAAAAGCAAACGGCTCTTTTCAATGGCCTGGGCATTGGCGGGAAATTGGCGACCTGAAAATACCGGCACCTCACCAATGGGTTGGCCGGGGCCATAGATGTGCAGAATCTGCTCTTTGCCCTCTGACGACGTTTTATAGATTTTGGCCTTGCCTTGGACAACCACATAGAATCCATTGCCGGGCTCGCCCTCCCAGAATATGGGGTCGCCATTTTGATACGGTTTATCCTGAGCGATGTGGTAAATTTTGGCGAGTTGCTCCTCAGCCATGCCACTGAACAACGGCGTTGTTTCTAAAATGCCCGCTAGCTTGTCCATGCCTCTCCTTTTTTTGCAAATCTATTTTTTCCCGAGGCTTAAGTCAAGGTTTTGGAAAAAAGTGGGATGACCTGATCACCAGGGATAAAAAAATGGGGGTCCTTGACTTAGGTCAAGGACGCACACCAACCATTCAGGTAGGCTGCATTAAAAATGAGGACAACTACTTGGTTTTAGAACCATACAACTTATTATTTCCAAAGGAGGTTTAATATGTTTTGTTTTCAATGCGAACAAACCGCTAAAGGCGAAGGATGCACCAAAATCGGAGTCTGCGGTAAGCAACCCGATACAGCCGTTCTTCAGGATCTTCTAATCTATACCGTTAAAGGCCTTTCCCAGGTGGTTGTGGCTGCGAAAAAAGCAGGTATCCGCGATCCGCAAATCGATCAATATACATGCGAAGCGATTTTTTCCACATTGACCAATGTGGATTTCGATCCGGATCGTTTTGTGGCCCTTATCAGACAGGGGGTTGCGCATCGCGATCAGCTTATAGCTAAAATCGATGCGGCGCAGGTTCCCGAAGGTCCTGCGACACTCACCTTTGAGGCCGACAAACAAGGTATGCTCGCCCAGGGTGAAAAGGTTGGCGTTATGGCGGATGCGGATCTGAATGAAGATATTCGCAGTCTGCGTGAATTGCTTGTATACGGCGTTAAGGGGTTGGCGGCCTATGCCGACCATGCCCGCATTTTGGGCCAAGAGGATGAGGCCGTTTATGCCTTTATTCATGAGGCCATGGCAGCCACCCTGGATGATGCCTTGGGTGTGAATGAGCTTGTGGGGTTGGCACTCCAATGCGGCGAGGTCAACTTGCGGGCCATGGAGCTGCTGGATGCCGGCAATACGGGGACTTATGGCCACCCCGTGCCCACCCAAGTCCCTTTGGGTGTCAAAAAAGGCAAAGCCATATTGGTTTCCGGCCATGATTTGAAAGACCTGGAGTTGATTCTCAAGCAGACAGAAGGCAAAGGCATCTATGTTTACACCCACGGCGAAATGTTGCCGACCCACGGCTATCCGGAGTTGAAGAAATACGCGCATTTCTATGGCCATTACGGCACCGCATGGCAGAATCAAGGCAAAGAATTTGACGCCTTTCCCGGCGCTATCATCATGACCACCAATTGTATTCAAAAGCCCAAAGACAGTTACAAGGATAATATCTACACCACCGGCCTGGTGGGATGGCCGGGTGTGCAACACATTGCCGATAAGGATTTTACACCGGCCGTTGAAAAAGCATTGGCCATGCCGGGATTCCCAGAGGATCAAGCGGGAAAGTCAGTGATGGTGGGTTTCGGGCGCAGCGCCGTCATGGGCGTCGCCGGCCAGGTCATCGATGCGGTCAAGTCCAAGGCCATTCGCCATTTCTTTCTGGTGGGTGGCTGCGACGGCGCCAAAACCGGCCGTAATTACTACACGGAGCTGGTAGAACAGGTTCCCCAGGATTGTGTTGTGTTGACCTTGGCCTGTGGCAAGTTTCGTTTTTTTGATAAAGACCTGGGACAGATCGGTGGTATACCGCGCCTGCTGGATGTGGGCCAGTGCAACGATGCTTATTCCGCCATCAAAATCGCCGTGGCCCTGGCAGAAGCATTTGAGTGTGGGGTCAACGATCTGCCATTGTCTATGATTTTGTCCTGGTACGAACAAAAAGCGTGCGTTATTCTACTGACGTTGCTACATCTGGGCATCAAAAACATTCGTCTGGGGCCGAGTTTACCGGCGTTTATCAGCCCCAATGTGCTGAATGTCCTGGTAGAGAACTTTAATATTATGCCCATCGGAACACCCGAAGAAGATTTGAAAGCCATTTTAGGATAAGCTGTTCATCCCGTGGTTCCGGTAGGCGAGCCAAACGGTGCGGTCCTGGATGGGCCGCACCGGGAGGACGGTGCAGCAGGAGATTGACCATGAAATGCCCGGGGCAAGATACCCAATACTGGAATAAAGATGCCGTTTTTGACGTTAAGTGTCCCCAATGCAACGGCCAGGTGGAGTTTTTCAAAGATGATACCACCCGTCGCTGCAGCCACTGCGGGCATCGATTTGTTAATCCCAAGATGGATTTTGGTTGTGCGGCTTATTGTCAGTATGCCGAACAATGCTTGGGTGATTTGCCTCCCGAATTGGCAGCCCAGAAGGAAGATTTGCTTAAAGACCGCGTGGCCATTGCGGTAAAAAGCTATTTGAAAACTGATTTTAAACAGATCGGCCACATTACCCGCAGAGCTCGGCATGCCGAAGCCATTGCCAAGGCTGAAGGTGTGGATGCTAACCTGCCGGTCGTACTGATTACGGCCCTTTTGTGGGATCTGGACCCTGTGGCGCGTGCCGACGAGGCCCCGGTGGCCCGCTCGATTTTAAGCGAACTCAAAGCCCCACCGTCGTTGATCGAACAAGTCTGCAAGATGATCGGCCTGCGTCAATCAAAACAGCCGGAGGCGACTGAGATTGCATTTAAGATTGTATCTGATGCGGAACAACAAGCAAATATAGAAGAAAAAGCTAAAACCGGCGCGTAAGCATGGCATTGCACTCGGTTAAAAAGGTGAGATTATGAAATTAAAACGAAAAATCATAGAGATCGATGAAGAGAGATGTGACGGTTGCGGACAATGTGTCTTGGGTTGCGCCGAAGGTGCTCTGGCCATTGTGGACGGCAAAGCTAAAGTGCTCTCTGACAATTTATGTGATGGGCTGGGTGCCTGCATAGGGGAGTGTCCCCAAGATGCCTTGCAGATCATCGAAAGGGAGGCCGAAGCTTTTGACGAAGAGGCTGTGGAAGCACACCTGTTAGAGCAGGATCCGACGCAACAGCCCCAGGAATCTACTGCACCCTGCGGTTGTCCCTCAGCACAGATTCAAAATTTCAGCCCATGCCCGTCGGCGCAAGTCAAAGCGCAGTCAACCGAAGGCCAGGCTTGCGCGCTGTCCCACTGGCCGGTTCAGATTCGCCTGGTGCCGCCCAACGCACCCTTTTTAAAAGGCGCCGACCTTCTGGTTGTCGCCGATTGTGTGCCCGTTGCATTTCCCAGTCTTCACCAGGAGTTGTTAAAGGGCAAAGCCATTATGATCGGATGTCCCAAATTTGATGATGCCGATGCATACGTGGAGAAATTTGCAGCCATTTTTAAAAGCTCGGGTATCAAGAGCATCACCACAGTGGTGATGGAGGTGCCTTGCTGCGCGGCCCTTCCAATGATGGTTCAAAAAGGCCGTGAGTTAGCGAACAGTCAGCTTCCCATTACACGCATGGTGGTCAGTACGCGAGGGCAGATTATCGAAGAGAAGCCGCTGGTGGCCTGATTTTTATGAAATACGGCTAATTTAATTACGATATTGAATTGATATCCGAATGCGAGTTTGACTTTTGGCCGCATTCGGCTTTTTTTATTTATTATAGATGTAAACAATTTAGGCCCCCCATGCGTCCTAATGATACAAACGCCCAATTGGCGATTCAGGAGATGGGGTGTGAGACCCCGCATGGTGCAAAAAGGTCCAATAAAGGGTGGACAGGCTGCCCTAAAGGCGGATAGTATCTCGATATTATGGTGGATAATCCAGCTGATTCTGAAAACGGCATCACTGCGGCCCACGCCCAAATCGCCGAGACGGTTGAAAAGGCCCAGGCCGGTGACCCGCTCGCATTTCACCGCCTGGTGGATCAGCACCAGCCGGAGATTTATCGCATGATTTTTTATCGTACCGGTTCTCAGATGGATGCAGAAGACCTGACCCAGGATGTTTTTTTGAAAGCTTACAGGAATCTGGCCGGTCTAAAATCACCCATGGTATTTCGCAGTTGGCTGTTCAGCATTGCGGTCAACCGGGTGCGCGACTACTATCGTAAAAAACAGTTTCGGTCGCTTTTCGGACGGGTCTCCGTGGATGAAGACAATTTCACGGAAACCCCGGAAATGGCTGTGCCGCCGGATGCGTCTCAACATATGGAGCGTCAGGATTTTTGGCGCCAAGTGGAACAGATGCTCACCTCGCTTTCGCGCATGGAGAAGGAGATCTTTTTATTGCGTTTTTTCGATCAGCTCAGCATCAAAGAGATCAGTGCGGCATTGAAGAAAAATGAGAGCACGACCAAAACCCATCTCTATCGAGCTTTGAACAAAATCAAAGAAGCGGCGGTGGGTATGGAGTCGTTTTTGGAGGAGTTGGCATGAACCGACAGTCAATGGCACACTTAAATTACGATCAATTGTTGCAGGCACTGGTAGACACTGCCGACCTTGGGGATGCGGCCCGTGATCATTTAGAGGCGTGCCCAGCTTGCCGGCGTCAGGTCAAGCGTTTGACCCAGCGCTATGATCGCATGGGGCAGATGGCGAAACAATTGGCGCCTGAACCGGCTCACGCATTCCGTATTCCCGCTCAACAGAGCGCCGCCAAGCGCTGGCTGTTAAAGCCGGCTTTGGCCATGGGCATGGTGGCGGCTCTAATTATGGTGTTCACTATATGGTGGCCACAGCACATTGATATCTCCAGGGGTCCGGAAATGCGGGCGACGCTTGATAGGGACATGGATGATCAGTTGATGGCTGAAATTGATGACTTGGTGGTTGATGCGCTGCCCGAGACCTACCAGGAATTGGCCTCGCTATCTGACTCTCAAACCAGCGAAAATTTAGATGAGTTAATCGACTGGATCGCGCCACCCCTTGAGGAGGATGAGTTAGAACCGCGGGTATAGCATCCATGTTGCCATGAGATGTCTATGAATTTGAACGATTTTTATGCGCATACAGCGGAAGGAATAGAATCATGCCCAAAAAAGCAGTCAGTATTTTAGTGGTGATTTTGGTGATACTGGGGGTCGGAACGTCCATGGCTAGAGAGTCCTCCCGATGGCGTTGGTGGCACAATGAAGAGATTATTAAGCAGTTGAACCTTTCGCAAGACGAAACCAAGCAAATAGATGATGCTTACGCTGCATCGCGCCGTCGCATGATCGAACAAAAGAGTCTCTTGGAAATAGAGCGGTTCGAATTGGAGGAAATTCTAGGACAACCCAATTTTAGTGAGACCGCGGCTAGGGCGCAAAACCGCAAGCTGGAAGAAGTGCGATCTCAATTGGCCGCAGAACGATTTGAGTTTCTATTGGTATCACGCAAAATTATCGGACATGACCGCTTTCAAAAATTAACCGACATCCAACGTCAATGGAGAGAGCAACGTAAATCCAGAAGAAAGTAGGAAAATGCAGGACCGACTGATAGTTGTTTGCTGCTTTTTCCCCTGGATAAAGCGGATTCATGGCTGAGAGCCGCTCCAAGATTCTTATAATTTAAATCCTGAACAAGCTACCCGGTATCCCAAAGAGGGCCGAAGTTTTCGGCGATACCCGGGATCCAAATGTTTACAGCTATCCAACGATTTTTTCCTGCCACAAGGACTCATAGTCAAAAGGTTGGCCAATAATATTGAATTTGATGACTTCGAAATTGGGACTCAAATCATAGTCTCTGGGCATGATCTGGCTAAAATGACGCATGATCAGACCTGCACCGTAGGGGTTGTCCGGGCGGGTTGGAGTGGACGCCAATCCGGGGACAATGGGATACCCCACCTTCTGGAACGCTTTGGCAATCATGCCGGAGCATATCACCTGAAAATCATTACCGCTGCCCAGGCGGGCGCGGTGCGATAGTTTCCTCCTCGGTCGAAAAAATGTACTGATAACCAATCGGGCAATATCGATAATATTCTGATCATCGTAGCGATGGCCGATATTAGCGATAATCTCATCTGTGACCTGGCTTAAATCGGCTGCACGAATACCGTATGGACGGCAGATACGGATATTGTAATCGCGATATTTGTCCAGGCCTTCAACGCGTACCCCTTTGCCTGAAAAGGCCTCGATGATCAAATGCCCGGCCTGGTCAGCGAAACGCTCCTGATAGGTGTTGCGGCCCAATTCTTTGGGCTGGATAAGTTCATCACCGACATAATATGCCACGTGGCTCCAATGGCTGCTGGAGAAAAATTTGATGATGCTGCTCATTGTGGAACGGCCCTCCACGAGAACGATGTCGCCTTTACGGATAGTGCTGTAGAGCCGCTGCATGTTGTTATAGATGCGCTGTTGGTAGCCGGGATGATCTTTTTCCAGGCGCACCAAGAGGCGCCGCCGGATATGGGCAGCCCACTTTTTTAACAGGCGGTTTGCCATGGTGGTTCCCCATTTACCCTTTTTGCATGCAAAATCTGATCTATACTTTTTGCGCGATTAAAGCTACCTTGCTCGTGTAGTGTGGCTTCGGCGGCCATGCTAATAATGTTGGTCCGCAAAATCAACCCATCCACCTGCTGTTACGAGCTTGCGATCAAAGTCCGCGATGGCAAAAGGCACCGTCTCTTTTTCATCACCGGTACGGAATATCAATTGGCTATTTTCAAAGTCGGTTTGCACCTCGGTTTCCTTACCCCCAAAGCGCTGAAACAGTTGATCAATGGTTGCTGCCGGCATCTCGATGGCCAACATACCGCAATTGAACATGTTTTGACGGAAGATGCGCGCAAAACTTTGTGCGATCACGACATTGATCCCATTGACTTCAAAGGCCCAAGGGGCGTGTTCGCGGGAAGAGCCGCAGCCGAAATTAGCGCGGGTCAGGACTATGCTTTTGCCTTGAATATCCGCCTTGGGATCAAATTCTTCCAGGTTCAGGTCTTCCAACAAATGAGGGCCCAGGGCTGCTTTGGTGATCTCAGTTAAGTAGCGGGCGGGTATGATTTCATCCGTATTGATATCATTACGGTCCAGAAAAAGTACTTTACCATTAAAATCTTTCATGGGGCCTATCCTTTAAAGAGCTCTGAGTTGGTTATTTTACCGGCAACGGCGCTGGCGGCTGCGCTGGCCGGGCTCATCAGGTGAACCATGCCGCCTTTGCCCATGCGGCCGTTGAAGTTGCGATTGGTCGTCGAGGCACATACTTCACCTTCGGCCAAGACACCGTTGCTCATCCCCAGGCAGGCGCCACAGGTGGGATTGGTGACACAAAAACCCGCTGACATGAAGGTCTCGATAATACCTTCCTGCAAAGCTTGGGCATAAATCTGCGGGGTGGCCGGTGATACAATGCCGCGCACTTGGTTATCTATTTTTCGACCCTCGAGGACCTGGGCCGCCACGCGCAAATCTTCAATCCGGCCATTGGTGCACGAGCCGATATAGACCTGGTCGATTGGCGTACCGGCCATTTCGGCAACGCTTTTGACAAGATCAGGTTTGTAACCATAGGTCATTTGAGGCGTCAAGTCCGAGACGTCATGTTCGATGATCTCCTCATAGGACGCATCGGTATCCGGGCAAAATCGGCTGCAGTCGGCCAAGGCAGCCTCGGGTGTGGGAAAGTCTTGTTTGATAAAGGGCCATAAATAGTTCACTGTGGTTGTATCAGGAGCACAGATGCCACAGGTGGCGCCCGCCTCAACAGCCATGTTGCATAAGGTCATGCGAGCCTCCATACTCATGGCTTGCACCACCGGGCCATCGAATTCGATGACCTTATCCGTTGCACCGTTGACACCGATGCGACCAATGACAGACAAAATGGCATCTTTGGCGTACACGCCGTCTTGGAGCTTTCCACCGATGGTAATTTTGATGGTGCTCGGGTAGCGGAAAGCGCAAACGCCCTTTAAAATGCCCACCTCCAGATCGGTGGTGCCCACGCCCGCTGCAAATGCGCCGAATGCGCCATGGGTGCAGGTATGTGAATCACCCATGATGATGGTGTAGCCGGGCCGGGCAAATCCTTTTTCGGGGAAAATGGCATGGCAAACCCCATTGTGGCCGATGTCGAAAAAGTCCTGAACGTCATGTCGACGCGCCCATTCCCTCAGAATTTTGCCTTGGGCAGCCGTCTTGCCGTCCTTGGCCGGCGTGACATGATCAATAACGGCTTTGATTTTTGTGGGATCGAAGATCCGATCTTTGCCCCGGGCCACCAAATCGTTGATGGCCACCGGTGTGGTGATCTCATGGCAAAAGACCGCATCTAAACGGATCACATAAGTTTCCGCAGTGGGCCGATCTACCAGATGGGCATCAAATATTTTTTCAGCAATGGTTTTTCCCATTCGTACACCTCAGTTTATAATATTTTAGTTGTTATCTGTTTTCAACACCGCCAAAAACGCCGACTGCGGCAACATTACCTTGCCCACCATCTTCATACGTTTTTTACCTTTTTTTTGCTTTTCCAGGAGCTTGCGTTTGCGGGTGATATCACCGCCATAACACTTGGCCGTAACATCCTTGCGATAGGCATTGACAGTTGAGCGCGAAATGATTTTACCGCCCACCGCCCCCTGGATGGCAATTTTAAACTGCTGTCGCGGAATTTCATCTTTAAGTTTGTCGCAAGCCACCCGGGCCCGCATATAGGCGCGTTCTTCATGCACCATTTGGGAGAGGGCATCCACCCGTTCGCTGTTGATTAAGATATCCAGTTTTACCAGCTCGGAATGGCGGTACTCGATAATTTCATAATCAAAAGAGCCATAGCCCTGTGTAACGGTTTTGAGTTTATCGTAGAAATCGAATATCACTTCAGACAAAGGCAGTTCAAAAATCATTTCCAACCGGTTGCTGGTAAGATACTGGTAGTTTTTATTGACTCCCCGCCGATCCAGACACAATTTCATCACCGCGCCCATGTAGCGATCCGGGATGATAATGCTCGCGCGGATGAACGGTTCCAACGCCTCTGCAATATCGGTGGGGTCGGGATAAAGGGCCGGGTTGTCGATGATCATCTCTTCGCCGTCGTTAAGAATCAGCTTATATTGCACGGAAGGCACGGTCAGGATGATTGACTGGTCATACTCACGCTCTAAACGTTCCTGGACCACTTCTAAATGCAGTAGCCCTAAAAATCCACAGCGAAATCCGAATCCCAAAGCGGCGGATGTGTCTTTTTCATATATCAAAGCGGCGTCATTGAGTTTTAGTTTTTCCAGGGCCGTGGCCAACTCCTCGTAATCGTCAGCTGCAACGGGATAGATGGAAGCAAAGACCACCGGTTTGGCTTCTTTGAACCCCGGCACCGCCGCATCGCAGGGGCGGTCATCCAAAGTAATGGTATCACCGCAACGGGTGTCACTTACTGTTTTGATACCGGCAATCATATAGCCCACTTGCCCGGCGCTGAGTTCTTTTTGGGGTTGCCGTATGATCTGGAAAAAACCGACCTCTTCAACTTTATAGGTGGCATTGTTGGACATAAAACGAATGCGGTCGCGTGCCTTGATACGGCCGTCTACCACCCTGAAGTGCACAATGGTACCCCGAAAAGGGTCGTAGTGAGAGTCAAAGATCAAGGCGCGCAACGGCGCTCCGGCGTCGCCCTCGGGGGGCGGCAGTTGTGTGACCACGGCTTCCATCAACTTGTCGATGCCTTTTCCCTCCTTGGCCGATGCCAATATAGCTGTATCCGGATCAAGGCCCAGGTCTTCGTCGATTTGTTGTTTGACGCGTTCAATGTCAGCCGAAGGCAAATCGATTTTGTTGATCACCGGTATGATATCGAGATCGTGCTCCATGGCCAGAAGAAGGTTGGCCAGGGTTTGTGCCTCCACCCCCTGGCTGGCGTCGATGAGCAGCAGGGCCCCTTCGCAAGAGGCCAGAGCGCGTGAAACTTCATAGGTAAAATCCACATGACCGGGGGTGTCAATGAGATTGAGCGCATAGGTTTGACCATCATGGGCTGTATAGGGCAAACATACTGTTTGGCTTTTGATGGTGATACCCCGTTCCCGCTCGATGTCCATATTGTCCAGGATTTGATTTTTAAAGTCACGATCTGATACAATTTCGGTTGTTTGGATCATACGATCCGAAAGAGTGGATTTGCCGTGATCAATATGGGCGATGATGCTGAAGTTGCGAATATTTTTCATGTTTTTCCAAGTACGCCTTGACGTGGTGATACGCAAGGTGTTTTTTAAAACCGACAGCATGCCCGAGAGATGTTCGCGTTCTGCACAATACGGATAGTCCGCTAAACCGATCATCTCTAGGTGCAGGACCAAAAGCCGGTTGACTTCCCTTTTGCAACGGGATATAAAGTCTCATAACTTATTGAAATCTATTTTACTATCAGATTGCTTGGAAAAGTGTCAACTGATAAAGAAAAACCTGAAAACGGTAAATCCCAATCCTTGATGGACGTCCATATCCTCATCGTGGACGATGACGCAGCCATCCGCGACTCCATGCATGAATTTGTAGACATGTCGGGTTATTACTCTTCCGTGGCCGCCAGTGCCGAAGAAGCCATTGAGAAGCTTGAGACCCATACCCCCGATGTGGTGATTACCGACATTATGCTACCTGGAATGGACGGGCTCGAACTGACCGATCGCATCAAGAAAAATTATGATATCGATGTGATTGTTATGACCGGTTACAGCGGCGACTACTCTTACGAGGAGGCCATCAGCAAAGGCGCCAGCGACTTCGTATTCAAACCTGTTCGATTTGAAGAGCTGCTGTTGCGGCTTCGGCGCGTGCTCAAAGAGCGGCGCCTTACCCAGGAACGGGTTCAAATGCTGGACAAGCTTAAACGCCTCTCCATCACCGACGGGCTCACCAAACTGTATAATTCCCGCTATTTTTACAATCAGCTCAAATCAGAGATAGATCGCACGATGCGTTACCAGAGACCTTTAAGCTTATTGTTGTTGGATATTGATCAATTCAAAGAGTACAATGACAATTTCGGCCACTTAGAAGGGGACAAAATACTAGTGAGCCTGGGTCAAATCATAAAATCGTGCTTGCGCAAGATGGATTCGGCCTATCGATATGGTGGAGAAGAGTTTACCGTTATCTTGCCGGAAACAGAAGGTGACGAAGCCGCCACCGTGGCTGAGCGAATCCGATCAGCTGTGGAACTTGAAAAGTACTACCCGAATAAAAAGAAAACAGTCCAGACCATCACCATCAGCGTTGGGGTGACCGAATACCACCCCAAGGAAGAAGTGTCGATTTTGGTTCAACGGGCCGACAAGGCCATGTATCTCTCCAAACAGTCCGGTCGGAATCGGGTGTCGTGTCTGTTCGCCAGCAAATCTAATTAAGTTGCAAACGCCGGAGGACTCCAGATCCTGCGTTGCCAAGGGTTCGCAGTATGGTTTATACGGCTTCACCCTTGGGCGCCTTGACTCTGGAGCCCTCCGGCGTTTGCAACGTTGCAGCGCTTGTTTAAATTAGGCAGAGGACGCCTATTCTGCGTTTCCAAGGGTTCGCAGTATGGCTTATACGGCTTCACCCTTGGGCGCCTTGACTCTAAAGCCCTCCGGCGTTTGCAACGTTGCGGCGCTTGTTTAAATTAGGCAGAGGACGCCATATTCTGCGTTGCCAAGGGTTCGCAGTATGGCTTATACGGCTTCACCCTTGGGCGCCTTGACTCTGGAGCCCTCCGGCGTTTGCAACGTTGCAGCGCTTGTTTAAATTAGGCAGAGGACGCCT
>JBNKKB010000097.1:0-2925 GCA_050291605.1 Desulfobacteraceae bacterium
ACGCCTGCTTCACCTGTCCGCGAGGGATGAGCCAACAACTTTGCCAGTCACCAAATAGTTTCAAATAAAGCCGATCTCGCGGTCAGGTGAAAGCGTTGTTGGAATGCTTTCGCTATGCCTTAAATGACTAGCCTGAGCACCAATAATCTGTGATTTGCTGAACACATTCAAGGTTGGTAAGCCGAACCTGGTGTAACCAAATCGGATTCCCAGTTACTTTCTACATCTGGGCCCAACGCTTGGACTCGGTGTGCTGAAAAACAGTCATCGACATTCAACGGTATCTTATGCAATCCATCATTGTAAACATCCAAAGGATTATCACTATCAATGTTGGGCGCACCATATGTGGAAACTAACGTTTCAATTTTTTCTTCTGTGCCAATATAAAGAACAATAACATCAAGGGGAGAAACAGCACTCAAAATCCCATCTTTGTCATCGCCCAACCGATCTCCTTCATCTATCGTCATGATGACTGTATTAGTAGAAATCTCATATGGAGGTGGGTCTAGCACTCCAAAGGGGTAAAGAGGAGCTAATACAACAGCATATTGATTTGGTTCCAAGATAGTAGAGTCCGTAATTACATTGTCGCCTAAAGAATGGAAAGGGTAGCGTTGATTCCAAGATACTAGCTTATCAGGATGCCCTAAATTATTGTTTCCATGATCTGTAAACCACCATCCATCGATATCAATTGGTTTGTCTCCATAATTAAAAATTTCAATGTACTCGTATGGTTTTTCATAGTTTACCCCCTCACCACATGGATTTCCCATAACTTCTGTAATAGCAATTGTAGTTAATTCTTCTTCCGATGATGGTTGGGCATCAATAGTTTGTTCTTGTTGTATTGTTGGTGTTGGGATTGGCGTATTGGTAGAGAAAGGTGTGCTTGTAGGTTGAGATTCATTAGGAGTCTCTTCCTCCTCGGATTCGACTAACGAGTCTGGTGCAATGGTTGGGCTTATGATAGAGCAATGTAGATTTTCGATTGTATTAAATTCTCCTGCGTCAATACTGACAGTTATAATGTCTTCGGTATTTTCTTCTGGTCCAATATAAATCACTGATGTGCCTGTATTTGGTTCGATCTCCCCATGAATTGCTTCCCATGTAATCTGAGCATCACTCGGTATTTGCCCTCGTACACTTAGAGGAACTGCTGTGTTTGTGGCTAACTCACATGGGATGTCCATCGAGATTTCTATAGATGTTGTTGGGTTTGGTGAATTGTTACATGCAGCCAAAAATAAACTTGTGATAAGAATGAAGGTCAAACGAAACGAAATCATTTTTTATTCTGCCCCCTTTTCCTGTGATGACACAATAGTCAAGGTCTCTACTATCGAATTTGTACATGTGTTTTTGGTTAACAGGACTGTTACGACATCGCGCACTTGATCTTTTCCCGTTCTTAACACAAATTTGCATTTATCTTCAACAGTTTCTTTACCGTCACCTGCATATGTCCAATCACAATTATATTCCTCTTGTTCTTCAGGGTTTCTACCATTGATTCTTGCCTCGATTAGTAGAGATTCATCTGGGCTTGCTTCATAAGTGCTATTTGGTAATACAAGCACGCCTTCTTTGAATTCAGGCTTGATCATGAATTCTATAATGGGAGTTCCACATTTTTGAGGCAAATTGTTTAAGAAATACAATATGGAAATAACAACAATGACCAATCCTAAAAGCACAAGCATTAAATTCCTGCTTAATTTTCTCTGGGCATGGACATTTGATTGACTGTGGTTTTCATTTACCGCCTGCCAATCAACTGTAGGTCGAATTTCTTGGCATTTAAGAATTAGCTTCTCAAGACGCTTTTGACGTTGCATAAAAGAAATCAGCTCTCTAGCCTTATCCCATTTTGTTTCCCCAGGTAAATTTTCAATATCGATTTCTAAATCAAAGCAAAGAGAAGCCAATTCACTCTTATTGAAATGACTGTCGATCAACCGTACAAATTTTGATTGATTTATACTTATTGATGATTTGGCACTTGATTCGTTTATTTGCTCCATTGGTCACCTTTTACAAGATGAATTGATTTAAGCATTCCAACATATTTGTTAGGCTGCATAGTGCGGCCTAAACCACCTATGGGGCAGTTTATACCGCACCACTCAAACAAAAAGCCACCCGTGAGAAGTTACGAATTGCGAGTTCAGTAACGGCCGTTTCGGGTGGCTGAAAAACCTATTATAAACTTGATGAGTGCTAATGAAAATTATTCCGGCAGTATGGCCCTCGTTTCACCGAACTCGCAGGGCAAAGAATAACAAAAATGGGGGTATCTAGCAAGGTGATAATTATTACATGAGCCGCCGCCTTGCGGTGGACGGCTCCATGTCCCGCTAAAATCCGTGACTACGCCTGGTGCGCCTGGCCTGGTCGGTCGCGCTGCAAACGTGACCGGACCGGCGCGTTTCCCGCCAGAGAGAACGGCCGTGACGCAGCTCCTTCAAACATCATTGGCCACGTCACGGCCGACGATCAAAGTACAATTCCGAGCGTTATAAGCATGGTCACGACGAACACAAAGATATACAGCACAGGATTGACGCCGAGCGCCTTCTGTAATTCCAGCCAGGCGGCCAGGCGAACGGGCATCCTTCCCGGTTGGGCATGACCCACATTTAACAAGTCGGGCCTGTCTACTTTGGCGTAGATCGGGTTACTGCGAGGGACCTTGCTGGCCTTGACGGCCAGCGGCCCGGCAATCGCTTCCAGCGCTTCATCAAAATCACACAGGCGTGAAAGTCGCAATCTATAAAGCAAGTCATTTTCGTTGACATAGTAACCGTCAAGGACACCGAAGCGCATAGCATCTACCCGATCACCGAACGGTTTACGGGCATAAAACTCAATCCAGCCCGGAAAGTCGCCCTCCGGCATGGCGATCCGCTTCAACGA
>JBNKKB010000098.1:0-57609 GCA_050291605.1 Desulfobacteraceae bacterium
CCAATTGGACCGCGCCACTAAAACGGCATTGACCGGCGGTGAGCTTCCCAGTGAAGATCCAATGCTGAACCTCCGCCGTTCCGACGATTTGGCCCTGAACCGCGCCCTGGCACAGACCTGGAGCCAGCATATCAAATCCAATGCATTGCAATTGGCTTCCCCTTTTGATCACCATACCGCTCGATCCGAGGATGAGCGAATCACCATCGGGTATCTCTCGTATGATTTTCGCAATCATCCGGTGGCCCATCAAATATTTCCGCTTTTCCAGCTGCACGATCGCAGTCGATTCAAGATCATCGCTTTTTCCATGGGTCCTGATGACAAGAGTGCCTATCGCGCAGCCGTGAAGGCGCATTGTGACGCCTTTATCGACATCAGCACCTGCGGCCTGGTTGAGGCGGCGCAATTAATTTACCGGCAAAAAACAGATATCCTCATCGACCTGATGGGGCATTCCCGGCACAACCGCATGGGTATTTTGGCCTTGCGCCCCGCACCGGTGCAGGTGGGTTATTTGGGCTTTTTATCCACAAGCGGCGCCGATTTCATCGATTATCTGGTCACCGATGATGTGGTGCTGCCTGCCGAACACCATGATTTCTACACTGAACGGCTGTTGCGCTTGCCGGATTGTTATCAAATCAATCACACCCTTCGATTGGAGGATGCCCCTCCCCGTCGACGGGCAGAGTGGCATCTGCCTGACCCGGGCTTTATTTTTTGCTCCTTCAACGCCCCCTACAAGATCAATCAAACCTTATTCGATGCATGGATGCGCATTTTAGACGCAACCCCGGATGCGGTTTTATGGCTTTTTGAATCCAACCCCCTTGCTACGGATCATATGCGCCATAGAGCCGGTCAGCAGGGCATTGATCCCCAACGGCTCGTTTTTGCAACGAAACTGCCTTTGGATCAACACTTGGCACGTCTGCCCCTGGCTGACCTTGCCCTGGATACTTTGCGCTACAATGGCGGCGCCACAACTGCAAATGCCCTCTGTTCCGGTCTACCCGTGCTTACCGTCCTTGGAAAACATTGGGTATCCAGAATGTCCGCCAGTCATCTCATAGCAGCCGGGCTACCCGATTTGATTTCACATGACTTGGCATCCTATGAACACAAAGCCATTGCCCTGGCCCGGAACCCAAACCGGCTTCAAGATCTACGCCGCCGGTTGTTCCGGAACCTAAAAAAGCGACCTTTGTTCGATCCCCGATGTTTTGTGCGCGCTCTCGAAGTCGAATATGGCGCTATCTGGAATCGCTACCTTAGCGGTCAAGAAGCCAATCGCACCTCAATACCGGTGCAGCCTGGCGATCACCGTACGGAATTCCAAAGCGCCGCCGGCTTAGTCCGGCAACCGAAAGCCGACAGCGAGTGACTCATGAGTGAACGTGATAAATATCTAAACATCTATAGCGGCGAACATGCCAAGACCTATCAGGTCCCAAACATTCGAGGCAACATCGGAGGTGGATACGGGCGCATCTGTTGGGGCGAAGGCATGCTCGAACGGCTCAAACAGTGGGGGGTGCAATCGTTGCTGGATGTGGGCTGCGGATTTGGCAACTTCTGCGACGCGGCCACCCTTTTTGCGCAACGGGTGTACGGTTTGGACATCGCTTCGGTGGCCACCGGCAACGTCATCGACAATCCGGATATTAAATTTTTTGACGGCCAAGCCAAAAGCTTACCGTTACCGGATGGCGCCGTTGAGTGGATCACCTCCTTTGATTGCCTGGAACATTGCCTGGAGGCGGATATCGATGAAATTTTAACAGAATTTAATCGTGTGGCTATTAAGGGATTTGCGCTCTCCATCTCATACGAACCGTGTGATTTTGAGGGTGTTGCGCTGCATATGACTGTAAAGCCGGAATCATGGTGGGTGGATAAATTAAAGCGCTATGGCGAAGTCACTAAAGAAGGACATGTACCCATCACGGGCGTGCCCTATCTGATATGCCGTAAACCCACTCAAAAAAAGGTGATTTGCTATTGCACCGGTAGACTGAGTGCACGCCTGAAGGCCTTGGCATATAGTGACGCTTTGGCCCGACGCACGGATCGAGAGTTGGCCATGGTGTGGCAAGCCGATGACCCGCTCTGCCCGATCGAATTTTCTCAATTTTTTACCAATACGATCCCCACTCTTGGTGACGATGAGTTGCTTGGGTTGCCCTCTAGTAAAATCTACGCTTATGTCAAAGATGTGGCCGATGCCGCTCTTTTCACCGGTAACCGGACCCTGCGAACGGCCGTTCGCAAATGGGGATCCACAGGTATCGATAAACTGGCTTTGAACGACACACAGGACAATATCATTGTTTTTTATGGGTATTTGAACAATGATCCGGCGGCGATTCCCTCGGACTTTATTCACCGCCTTGAACCGCGCCCCCGGCTTCAACGGCGGATTCACGCACTGAGCCGGGAACTGGGCATAAACAAAACTATCATGGGTGTATATGCACGCGGCACTGATTTCGGTGTGGGTGTAAAACGCTATGCTCAACAGATAATCAAAGCACGCGAACAAGATCAAAACCAGCGGTTCCTGGTCTGTTCGGACGACGAGGCCTACGAACAACAACTCAAAAAAAGCATTGAAGATAACGTGCTTATCCGGCCCAAATTGGACTGGATCTCAAAAAAAAATGGGAAAAAGGGCTGGTCGCTCGGCAACATGGCCGCCTCAGAGTCCACGCTGCTTGAGAGTGTTGTCGACCTATATCTTCTGGCCCGCACAGATTTTAGAATCTATCATGAATCCAGCTGTTTTGCACAATTGACGAAAATCCTTGCCGATGCATACAGCAGCGATAAGGTTTTCGAAAACATGCCATTGCCAGCCCATAAGGGTTCTGACCATCGATTGTCACGTTTAAAGACTGCACCAGCTCAACAAAGCCGGCCTGCAACCATTGCATCCGAAGGACAACGAATCTACTATTGCTGCCCCGACACCCATGCGCATTCGGCCGGTATCAACCGCCTTTATCGTCATGTATCGCTGTTGCAGGCAGCCGGCTTTCCGGTTTGTTTACTGCACACGGCCCACGGTTTCAGGCGACCGGACATGCCGCCGGTTCCAGTACAATCCTTGGATCAAATCGGTCCTGATCCCAATGCCATTTTCGTGATCCCTGAAGGCATGCCCAAAATGATGTATCATTTGAAAGATCATCCGGGTCGCAAGTTTGTGATTGCCCTCAGTTGGCACTATATTTTCAGCACCTTACCCGATGGTCTGGATTGGCGCCATCTCAATATCGAACGGGTATTGGCCGTATCACCCCTTATCGGCAAAGTGGTCTCCTGGTCCATGGCACTGCCCATCCACATGTTGGGTACCTGTGTGGATCAACAACTCTATTTCTATGATCCTGCTTCAAAGTTACGCCAAGTCGCTTTCATTTTGCGCAAGGCGGTCAACATCGATCGCTTGAAACGTCTACTGCGATCCCGAAATCCGGATTACATCAATAAAATCAAATGGGTCGGGTTGGAAGGACTGTCGCGGGACGACTATGCCGCCCGGGTTCGGCAATCGTCGATATTTGTAAGCACATCCATGGCCGAAGGATTTCCAACCAGCTGTTTAGAGGCGATGGCGGCCGGTGCCGTTGTGGCCGGCTATGCCGCCGGTGGCGGCAGCCACATCCTCAGTGGTTCAGGCCCATCTCAAAATTGTATTTTGGCGCCCAATGGCGATTATGTATCCCTGGCCTATGGTCTGGATCCGGTATTGAGCGACTTGATCCAAGATCAAATGCGCAACTGGGACAACATTATTGCCAATGCGCAAAAAACATCATCGGAGTTCACCACCGAGCACGAGCGGATGTCATTGTTATCTTTTTGGCATAATATCACTTCGGCCGAGAGCAACGCCGGCCTAAAATCCAATATGCAACCGGCGAATGTATAACCATTTAATTTATTAATAGATATATGATTTTGAAACGAATACATACAAGCAAGGCCCATGCTGATGACATCCAAAATCATGGCGCCGCCCGGCGGTTGCAAGTCCCCCTGGCACCGTCCAAGGCGCGACATGAGCGCCTATCCAAAATTTACTACCTCTGTCCGGATACACTGCTGCCATCGGCAGGCATCCGCCGCCTCTACCGCCATACCCACATGCTCTGCAGGGCCGGTTTTAATGCCGCCATATTGCACAGCCAAGGTCGTTTTAAACGGGATGACATGCCACCTGTTCCCATTGCCCATTTGGATAGCGTGGAACTCGAATCCAGTGCCGTAGTGGTGATCCCCGAAGGTTTGACCCCCCTGATGCAATCATTAAAAGATAAACCGTTTCGCCGGTTTGTGATCGCTTTAAATTGGGATTATATCTTTAAAAACCTGCCCGACGGACTGGACTGGCGCGCTTTTAATATCGAACGTGCCATGGTGATCTCCCCTGCCATCGGCAAATTGATTACCTGGTCCATGGAATTGCCGGTGCATCTGATCGACTCGGGTATCGATCATCAGCGCTACCCGTATCACCCGGATATCAAACGTCCACAAATCACATTCATCAAACGCAAAAGCATCAATATCGATCAACTCAAACGGCTGTTGGGCGCGAGGAACAATAATTATATCCAGAATATCAAATGGGTAGGCTTGGAAGGTCTCAGCGAAGCCGAATATGCCGAAGAGATCTGCAAATCCTCCATCTTTCTCAATGCCTCTCCGGCGGAGGGTTATCCCACCAGTTGCCTGGAGGCGATGGCTGCCGGCACGTTGGTGGTCGGTTATGATTCCCTGGGCGGACAGGATATGCTCTGTGGGCAAGGCCCGGATCAAAATTGCATCTTGGTTCCCAACGGGGAATACACGGCCATGGCATTTGCGCTGGAACCGCTTTTAAAAGATTTGATTCTGGGAAATCAAGGCAGATGGCAAAAAATCCTCTCCAACGGCTTCAAGGCAGTGGCCGGAATTACACCGGAGAGCGAAAAGGCCTCCGTCATTGCATTTTGGAGGGGGATAAGTTCATGAGTGACACCGCACCGCTCCAGAATAATACCGATCCGTTAAATCCGAACCTGGAACACATCATCGGCGTGCATCATGATCTTACCGCAGAAGGATCGTTTAGGCTGGGGTTCTGGTTACAGAGTCTCGGTGAATTTGATCAGGCTAAAGTTTGTTATGAAAAAACGATCCACGATGCGCCTAATTATTTCCAGGCGCACTTTAACCTGGGTGTCCTAGCGTACCAGCGAGCCGAACACGTTAAAGCCATTGACTGCTTTCTCAAAGCGATCACCATCAAACCCGATCTGGCCGAGGCCTGGTCGGCCATCGGCATCATCCGCTGCGACCAGAGCCGTTTCGAGGAGGGTTTGGTCTGCCTGAATCAGGCCCTGGCCGTCGATCCAGATTTAACCGTGGCCCACTACCACATGGGCGTGGCGCTGCAAAAAGAGGGACTGTATCAGGAGGGCCTGCAATCCTTTCAGAAAGCCCTGGCATGCGATCCCGGTTTCGCCCCGGCCCGCTGGCTCAGCATGCTATCGCTGCCCATCCTATATGATTGCGAAGCGCAAATCGGTCAATACCGCCGTCAATTCGCCGACAATCTTAAAAATCTGGTCAATTCGGTTCAATTGGAAACCCCGGAACAACAACGCTATGCCATGATCGGTATCCGCACCACAACCAATTTCTATCTGCAATATCAAGCCCAAAACGATCTTGACCTTCAATCCCAATATGGAAGTTTTGTCCACCGCGTCATGGCGGCCAACTATCCGCAGTGGGTACGGCCCCGACCGATGCCGCCCCTCGAACCGGCATCTAAAATCCGTATTGGGTATGTCTCCTCTTTTATGTTCGCTCACACAGTAGGTGTTTTCCTGTCGGGTTGGGTGGAGAACCACGATCACGCTGCATTTGAAATCCACTGCTACCACATGGGCCACAAGATGGACGGCCTGACACAGCATCTGAAAAATCATTGCCATGCATTCCACTGTTTTTCAAACCGTGTGGAGGAAGCTGCCCGTCAGATCGAAGCGGATCAATTGCATATCCTGATCTATACGGACATCGGCATGCATACGGAAACCATGGAATTGGCCGCCCTGCGTTTGGCGCCCGTTCAATGCAAGGGTTGGGGGCATCCGGTCACCACGGGATTACCCACCATGGACTTCTATTTGAGCAGTGACTTGATGGAGCCGCCGGATGGACAGCAATATTATTCGGAAACAATGATTCGACTGCCCCATCTGGCCCTGTGCTATCGGCCGCGCCGACTTCCCAAAGTACCGAAAACAAGGCAACAGTTGGGGATCGGCGAAGACCGGTTTGTCTATCTATCCACCCAGTCGCTGTTTAAATATCTGCCGCAGCACGATGACATTTACCCTCGGATTGCATTGCAGGTGCCTAACGCAAGCTTTGTCTTTATCGCCAACCAGAGCCGCCGGGTGACCCAACAATTTCAGCAGCGGTTAAAAGGAGCCTTCGAACGGTGCGGCCTGGATGCCGACCATTTTTGCCATATGAGCCCAAGGCTGAACGGCAATGATTTCATGAGCTTGAATTTAACCGCGGATGTGTTGCTGGACACATTGGAATGGTCGGGGGGCAAAACCACCCTTGAAGCCATCGATTGTGGTCTACCGGTGGTGGCCTGTCCCGGCAGGTTCATGCGGGCGCGACATGCCTTTGCCATGCTTAAGATGATGGAATTGACCGAAACCATCGGCAAAGACAAAACCGCCTATTGCCGAATCGCCATCGATCTGGCCAATCGCCCCCATTTCTATGCTTCCGTTAAAAACAAGCTGTATGAAAACCGTCGCAAGCTTTATGAAGACAAGGTCTTTATGGATGGATTGGAAAAGTTCTATCGCTCAATCGTGGAACAGAATTTAAACATCGAAATCACAGAAAATGACAAGACCACCTGCATATGAAAATAGGGGGCAATCCACCCGCGCGATATTGCCCCCTAAGGATCAAAACCAGACTGTGGAAGGGCTTTTCGCTCTGGCAGTTGACTACCAGCAGCGTGCCGAAAACGAAAAGGCGCTGAGCTGCTATCGAAAAGCCATTGCGGCCGATCCAAAATTGGCACCGGCCTTTTACAACAGCGGCGTCATTCTATATGGGCAACGGCAGTGGGATGCGTCCATCCAGTATTTCAAACAAGCGCTGACCCTTAAACCGGATTTTTTGGATGCGGCCTTTAATCTGGCCGCCGCTTACAAAGAGGCCGGTCAATACCGCCTAGCCGCAAAAGCGTACCGGAAAGTTGTGGCCCAGGACCCCACCTTGGCGGATGCCTTTTTCTACATGGGAACATGTCATCTAAAAATGGGCCAACTCCCTTCGGCAATAGACGCCCTGCGTCGGGCCGCTCAACTGGACCCGCACAACCCCCAATATTGGTTTCACCTGGCCGAAGCCCATTTTATGATCCAGTCCAACAAGGATGCCGTTGCATGCTACCGGAAGGCGCTCGCTCTGAAACCGGACTGGGATTCATCGCATTACAACCTGGCGGTAGTGTTGCGCATGGAACAGCATTTGGGAGATGCCATTGCGCATCTGAAACAAGCCGTGGAGATCAATCCGGCTTTTTCCCAGGCGCATGCCTTTTTGTTCCGCTTGGCCCAGCATACCTGCGATTGGCCGCTGGCCGCTGAAATGGACCGGCACCTGGATGAGCTCACCCCGGCTGAGTTGGCCCGGGGTTTGAAGTGCGCCGAGTCCCCCATGACCAGCATTCGCCGATCGGCCGATGTGCGCTTGAACTTACAAGTGGCAGCCAGCTGGAGTCGTCACATTGCCCGACAAGTGGCCGCCTCAAAATCTTCGGTGAGCTTCACCCCCATTATGAATACCCGGCAACGCATCCGCATCGGTTATCTGTCCAACGACTTCAAGGACCATGCGGTGGCCCATCAAATACGGGGAATGCTGGAACAACATAACCGGCAACAATTTGAAATATTTGGATATGCCACCAATCCGGATGATGGCACAGCGTACCGGCACTTGCTTGCCCGTGCATGTGATCATTTCCGAGAGCTGGATCAACTTTCCGATCCGGCGGCCGCCCAGCAGATTCATGCAGACGGCATCCAGATCCTGGTGGATATGGCCGGCCACTCCCGCAACAATCGGTTGGGTATTGCAGCACTTCGACCGGCCCCCATCCAGGTCAGCTATTTGGGATTTCTGGGTACCACAGGCGCAGATTTTATCGACTACATACTGGCCGACACCGTAGTGATCCCAAAAGAGCACGTCCCCTATTACTCGGAAAAAATTGTCTACCTGCCACATTGCTATCAAGCCAACGATGATCAGATGCCCATTGCGAAACGTGAAAAAGATAGAAGTGATTTTAACCTTTTAAATGAGGATTTTGTATACTGTAGTTTCAACCAACCCTATAAGATTGATGCAAATCTGTTTCACAT
This sequence comes from Desulfobacteraceae bacterium, assembly GCA_050291605.1. Lineage (GTDB taxonomy): Bacteria > Desulfobacterota > Desulfobacteria > Desulfobacterales > Desulfosarcinaceae > JARRKU01. Next base: position 8,463 of record JBNKKB010000098.1, read on the forward strand.
GTGGATGGACATCCTGAAGCAAGTTGACAACAGTGTTTTATGGCTGGTGGAGCGAAGCCCCTTGGCGCGGGAAAATTTACGCCTTGCCGCCAAAAAGGTCGATATCGATCCGAGCCGGCTCATATTTGCTGTTTTCGTGCCTTTGGAACAAAACCTGGCAAGACTTCAATGCGCGGATCTGGTGCTGGATACTTTGGCCTATAACGGCGGCGCGACAACCTCAAATGCATTGTGGGCCGGTGTTCCAGTTCTGACCACATTGGGCAGACACTGGGTATCACGTATGTCCGCCAGCGCGCTAAATGCGATGGGCATCCAGGAACTGATTGCCAAAGACCTGGAGGATTATGGCCGTATCGCCGTTGAATTGGCCCTCAATCCACATAAATTGGAGACGCTGCGGGAACGATTATGGAGCCGGCGCTCAACGGCGCCTCTGTTCGATACACAACTGTTTGCCCGCCACATCGAAAAAGCTTTCACCCGGATGTGGCATTGCCATGTCCAGGGATTGACACCCGCTTCTTTTCGCATTCAGGCTTGAGGAGAGACTGCATGCCGGTAAGTTTAGAATATCGAACCATTTTGATTCATGTTCCAAAAACGGCGGGAACATCCATTGAAAAAGTCCTTGGTGTATATGGGCGCCGGGATTGCCTACATGGCCTATCCAAGGGCAGCTCAATGCAGCATTGGACGGCCGGTGAGGTTATCGACCTGATGGGCATTGAATTGTATCGAAACTTTTTTTCAATCGGTTTCGTTCGGAACCCTTGGGATAGGCTCGTTTCTGAATATGCATTTTTGAAAAAAGGAGATATATCCATTGAATCGGACCTAACGTTTCACCAGTTCCTATCTAAATTGCCGGTAAAAAAGGGGGTGGATGCCGAACCGCTATATCAGCATTTGCGGCCTCAATCAGAGTATCTCTACGATAATGACGGAAACATGCTGGTCGATTATGTCGGCAGATTTGAAAATTTAAACGCTTGCTGGAACGATATCGCAAACAAAATCTTTCAGCACAGCGGAATGCGTCCTGAAACTGAATTGCCGAGAACCCAAACCAGCCATCATGAGCACTACAGCAGGTATTACGATCATGAAAGTCGTGAATGGGTCGGCAGGATATATGAAAACGATATTAAAATTCATCATTATCAATTTGAACACAGGTAGATATTTGCTGTGCTATCGTTTGGGGTATAGAGTGAATTAAGACTGCAGAACCATAGACCCAAAAAAGGGGTCCCTTCACGGAACCCCCTTAAATGATCCAATTTGGGAGCGAAATGGCTGCCCCAATTTTTTAATGCTTAATTTTTTTCAGTTAGATCCCGAATTTCGCCGTAACTGCCGGGTCATTGTTGCATTCCGATACCAATGATAGGTATCGCGTATCCCCTGTTCCAATGACACTCTGGCTTGCCATCCCAACTTGTTGAGTCGCGACGCATCCATAAGTTTGCCGGAAACACCTTCGGGCATGTCGGCATCCCAATGAATTCGACCTGCATATCCCACTATACCGGATGTGATTTCAGCCAGCCTCATGATGGATTGATCTTCACCGGCGCCCACATTGTACAGTGGCGCATCCGGATTATCGAGCAGGTCCTGAAGTTTTTTCCAGGGGTGCTGCATCACCAGCAGACAGGCCGCGGCAATATCATCGGACATGATAAACTCGCGCCGCGGCGCACCCGTGCCCCACAGCTTAACTTGAGGCGAAATCCCATTCATGGGTTGATGTGTTTGCGGGTCCAGACCGATGGCTCGCTTGAATTCCTTTGGAATCGGACCAAAGTGCGCCTCATCATGTGCAATGTCGGACCACGCTTGTTGGGTGGCCAGCTTGGCCAAATGAAACTTGCGCATCAATGCCGGCAGCACATGTGAACTTTGCAAGTCGAAATTGTCATTGGGCCCATATGAATTACAGGGCATCACCGGCAAAAAATGTGTGCCATACTGCCGATTATAGGCCCAACACATCTCAATACCGGCGATTTTGGCAATGGCGTATGGCGAATTGGTGGACTCCAATGGCCCGGTCATCAATCGATTTTCGGCAATCGGTTGGGTGGCGCTTTTGGGATAGATGCAAGAGCTGCCCAGGAAGAGCAACCGGTTTACGCCCTTAAGATAGCATTGATGGATGACGTTGCTTTGGATGGCAAGATTTAGATGTATGAATTCCGCTGGATATTGGGTGTTGGCGAAGACCCCGCCAACTTTGGCAGCGGCCAAAAAAACAAAATCCGGCTTTTCACGGGCAAAGAATCGGGCGGTCTGTTTTGCATCGGTCAAATCCAATTCACTGTGTCCACGCACAATGATTTGATGATAGCCCTGTTTATTCAGACAGCGCACAATGGCAGAGCCAATGAGTCCCTTGTGCCCGGCCACGTATATTTTAGCATCTTGATGCATTGCCACGCCCTAATCAAAGCACTCAAAAGTTTTAAAACCGTTCTGCCGAACCAGAAGCTCTTTGCGAGCTTCTTTCAAATCCGAGCTTACCATCTCTTCGACCAATTCATCAAAAGTAATCCGGGGTTGCCAGCCCAGTTTTTTTGATGCCTTGGTGGCATCGCCCAGCAGGGTTTCCACCTCTGTGGGGCGGTAATATCGGGGATCGATACGCACCCGCACCTTTCCATTTTGGGCATCAAGCCCCACTTCGTCGGCACCCTTTCCCTGCCACTCGATATCCATATCCGCACATTGAAATGCGCGCGTTACAAACTCGCGCACCGAACGGCACGCCCCACTGGCCACCACATAATCGTCCGCCCGGTCCTGCTGCAGCATTAAATGCATGGCCCGAACGTAATCTTTGGCGTGTCCCCAATCCCGTTTGGCATCTATATTTCCCAGATAGAGGGTATCTTGCAAGCTAAGTTTGATGCGGGCCACGGCGCGGGACACTTTACGGGTGACAAAAGTTTCCCCCCGAAGGGCGGATTCATGGTTGAAGAGGATACCGTTGCAGGCGAATATGTTGTAAGCTTCCCGATAGTTAACCGTAATCCAGTAGGCGTAGACTTTGGCCGCCCCATACGGGCTGCGCGGGTAAAATGGGGTTTGTTCGTTTTGGGGCGTCTCTTGGACTTTACCGAACATTTCGCTGGTGGAGGCCTGGTAAAAACGCGTCTTGTCCTTAAGGCCCAAAATGCGGATGGCTTCCAAGAGCCTCAGCGTGCCCAGGGCATCGGTATTGGCCGTATACTCCACCGTATCGAAAGAGACCTGGACATGGCTTTGGGCAGCCAGGTTATAAATCTCATCCGGTTGGACCTCTTGCATGATGCGAATCAAATTGGTGGCATCGGTCAGGTCCCCGTAGTGCAGAAAAAAACGAACATCCTGCTCATGCCGATCCTGGTAGAGATGATCGATGCGGGTCGTGTTGAAGGAGGAGGCACGTCGTTTGATGCCATGGACCTCATAGCCTTTATCGAGCAGGTATTCGGCCAGGTGGGCGCCGTCCTGTCCGGCAATACCGGTAATGAGTGCGATTTTGCTCATGCTGGTTTTTCCGTGAAGTGGGAAATGAGTCCCCCCTCCTTTGGGTGCCGTTTCCATCTCACTGCAACAGTCGTGAATTGATGTACTTCACCACACCCCGATGGACCGTTTCGATCCCGGCGCCCCACAGCGTATGGGTGCCCAACAAGTGATCGATATGGCGTCGATCGCTCTCCGAATGGTATTCCGCCATTACAATGCCGACGTAGGGCAAATAGTCCTGCAGGCTCTCGAGTATTTCGACTTCACAGCCTTCGGTATCGATTTTAAGCACATCGATATAGGTCAGCCCCATCTGCCGGAATGCGGTGGCCGCATCCATCAACTGGATCGGCAAGGTTTTTCCGTTATCTCCCTGAATAGCTTTCAGAGAGTTTTCGCCGGTATTATCCGGATGCAGGTGGATTTGGGCGCTACCGCAACGATTTGACAAAGCATAAGGATGGATCTGAACACCGGGATGATCTTTGGTATTTTTTCTGAGCAAGGTCAGTGTCTGGGGCACCGGTTCAAAACAATGGATGGTGCTGTCGGGACGAAGGCTTTTCATATAGAGCGCAAACAAACCATTGTTGGCGCCGATATCGGTGATGGTCAAGTGTGTTGACGGCAACAAATTTGGGGGGACATGATACTCTTGCTTATTAAAAATGTTTTCGAAACGCATGCGCTCATTTCGCGGGATCAAAACGGCATGCGGCTCCAACGGTTTGGGTAAATTGATCTCTACGATCGGTGATGGATATTCCGGCGGCGGCTTCCTCATATTTACCTTCTATAGGGTTCCAGATCGCAACGGGGCGCTCCCCAAAAAGGGGAGGTTAGTTCAAACATTGTGCGGTTTGCGCCAATGTAGCGGCATCATCTGTACGCCCATCGGCACCCAGTTTGTCGACAAGCTCCTTCAGAGCGGCCATCAGTCCATCTGGGGAAAGGCGTTCGATCAGCTGTTCAAAAAGGGAGTCGGCGCGATCTTTTTTACCAATAAGCGCAAAGGCAGCCGCCAATAGAAACTGGGCGGCCAGGTAGTCCGGATGTGAACCCATCAGTTCTTGCAACTTATTGGCCGCTGCTTGCGCTTGACCATTCATCAACTGGTTGGCAGCTAAATTGTAGTGTCCCTCTTTCATTTTGGGTGCGGAAACGATGGCTTCTTGGGCGAAATCGATGCCTTGATCATAAAATCCCATTTGCCAGCACGCACCCGCCAGGTTGGCAAGCGCCTCGCCATCACCAGGACAAAGGGATAGGTAACGCTGCCATAGCTCCATGGATTCTGACCACTGTTCTATTTGACCGGCTTGAATGGCCAGTTCACGAAGCGCGGCTTCATCATGGCCCAATTGATTCAATTTGGCATAGCCTAGCTCAAAATATTGCTTTGCCTTGCGCTTGATTCGCGCATCGTTCAGATTGCCATAATGATGAATGGGTACATCACATGGAAAAATGCCGATACCCGCCTGCTTCAGCGCAGGTTCAACCAGTTCATGCACCGGATAGTGAAATCGAATCGATTTGGATCGCGGGAACAATCTTACCTTTGCGCTGGGGAACCAACCCAAGCCGGTTTCATGGGCTGGATAGCTGCCGTCATTGACCTGCCAATGCATTCCATTGGCCATATTCGAATAGTTTCGTGTTTGAAAACAAAATGCCCTGGGATCATGACGATGTTCGATCATCAATTCTCTGATCAGCGATTGATCCTTAAAATCGATAATTTCATCGGCATCGAGAACTAAAATCCATTCGCCCTTGGCTTGCTCAAGGGCATAGTTGCGCGCCGTTGAAAAATCATTACACCACTGAAAAGGATACACATGCGCACCGAAAACAGCAGCCAAATCGGCGCTGCGATCTGTTGAACCGGTATCCACAATCACGATTTCGTCCGCCAAGTTTTTCATCGAATTCAAACAAGGGCCCAGGTAGGTTTCCTCGTTTTTGACAATCATACACACCGATAGGGTTGGCCCGCCGGACGCATCTTTGTCATGGATGTACCGAGCTCCCAATCGCCGACGCACCGCCAGCGCAGATGCCATCAAAGCATCATCAGGTGTTGAAAATGCCGTCAAGGTCTCAATAATCGCCATGGCGGCGTTGTAATCCTCTTGATGCAGGTAAAGTCCTATCCGTAAGCGCCGGATGCAATGATCTCCCGGGTATTGTCTCTGCAACTGATTAAAGGTCTCTTGGGCATCCTCGATCTGGTGGGCCGCGACTGCCGCCTCAAAACATTGATGCAACCGTCGTTCATCTCCAGGCCGGTCCAACACTGCTTGTTTGATTCGAGCCCAATCAGACATATCCATGCTTTTCCTGCAGCGGCCGTATTGAATTATCCGGCGGCAGCCGTATGGCCTTCTTGTTTGCCGTTTTCGTTTGCCTGTTTCTGGAGCAGTGCAACCGCATCCATAGCGGATTGGTTCCAGGGTTCGATGGCCAACACCCGATCGTAGAAATGTTGCGCATCAGCGACATTGCTGATGGATGCACAAACCAAAGCCGTTGCCATCAAGGCTTCCACATCATCCGGGTTCTGTTCCAAAACTCCCAGATACAGTTTCATGGCGTCTTCAGCGCGTTCTTGTTCGATCAGGTAGAAGTCGGCCAGGTTCTTAACATAGTTTGGCTCTGCCGGTGCCAGTCGGACCGCGTGCTCGTAACTGGCCAATGCTTTTTCCTTGTCGCCGGTCTCATAATAGAGCACACCCAGTTCGTTATGGCAGTGGGCTTGGTCCGGCGAACGCGCAATAACCCGGTTCAACAGGTCGATGGCCGTCTCCAGGTCGCCGGCGGCTGCCTTGTCCTTAGCTTGATGATACCAATTGTCGGTGGCATCGGCCATATCAACGGTCGAATCTTCTGTAATGTCCAGTGTAGTATCCAAGGCGGTATCCGGGGATTCGACTTGGCCTTCCAATTGCAGCTGCATTTGTCTGGCATCCCCATTCCATGGCTCCAGGGTCAGCACCGCATTGAGGAAATCGCTTGCATCCGCCTTTTGATGGACCGCCAAACATATTTGCGCGCAAGAGAGCAAGGTTCCAACGTCCTGGGGATTCAATTTTAAGACCTGCACATATTGCTGCATGGCCATCTGGGGGTCTTCAAGGGCATTCCAGTAAAAATCGGCTAAATTCTTTTGAAAGGTCTCATTTTCCGGTACGAGCTGACAGGCACTTTCATAGTGCGCTTGGGCACGTTCCATGTCCCCGGCTTCATAGTACAACACACCTAAATCGTTGTGAGACAACGCATGCTCCGGCTCTCTTTCCAGCAATTGCCCAAGCAGTCCGATAGCGACTTGGCCCTGTTGTTCGCGGACCTTTTCCTGCGCGGATGTATAGAGTTCGTCTATGGACACCGGATTGGCTTGGGCTGTCGTGGGTTGTTGGCTTAATTTATCCAGGAATTGTTGCACGTCGCTGTTGGACGGATCGATACGACGCACTTGTTGATAGTATTCCCGGGCTTGCGGGTATTGGTGCAGCGTCAGGGAGACATGGCCGGCCAACATGAGAATCTCGACATCATCGGGCGCCACTGTCAATGCTTTTTCATATTGTGCAAGTGCTTTTGGGCCATCTTTTTGCACCACATAGAAGAAATCGCCCACTTGCCGCTGGATGAATGCATTCCGGGGGGCAAGCGCGGCCGCCGTTTCAAAGTGCTGCAGGGCCTGGTCCATATCCCCCTGTTCATAGGCCATGGCGGCGCGCCGGCTGTGCAACTCCGGATGGTCCGGATAATCCGCCAACATCTTGTCCATGGCCCAACAAGCGGCCTCTTTCTGGCCTTTGGCAATCATATCTTCGATGGCTTTCAGGATGGTTTCCTGTGTAGACATAAGCGGATCTCCTTGGTTTTCACGACCCTTTGTATCTTGAACCCGGATCGCCGGATGGATGGTTTGCTGTTGATGGTTGGAGTGAACAATATCCGCTCCCACTGCATGCGACGGATCATCGCTTGGGCCGATGATCCGACCGCCGGCTGCCGCCTCGGTGTAGGCGGTGATAATCTTGTGATCTTCGTGTTTTTTTTGTGGACGATCAGAGTGCTCGATACTGTCCTCTCTTTCCAGATAGAGTCCCAATGTTTGCGGAATGTGCTGAAAATCATGGGTTTGTGATATTTTCAGCCAGAATTCATAATCGGCGGAGATGCGATAGGACGCATCAAAGTAGCCGTAATCATCATGCACGCTCCGACGCCACACCGGCTGCGGTCCAATAAAGCAGCCTTTTTCCAACAGGGCGTCGCGGTTCCATTCGGGCCATCTTAAGCACCCTGTGGGGGTGCAATCCCTGAAGGTCTCGTTGGCAGTGGCGGTTTTCACCACATCGGCATATACCAGGGCGATGGCACCATTTTCTTCCAGCACTTGAATCATTAATTCAAATGCATCCCGCCGATGGCGATCATCCGTGTTGGCATTTGTGACATATTTACCTACAGCAAATTTTATACCACGGTTCCAAGCCTGGTAGACGCTTTCGCGTTTATGGGTGCGCATATATTTGATGTTGGCGTGACGCGACTGGAAATCCCTGACAATCGCGGCTTCATCCTGTGGAGAGGCGCTGTCCACTACAATAATTTCCATTTGATCGGCCAGGGTTTGCTGCACCAGGTCATCCATACAGCCTTGAATAAACCGGGCGGCATTGTATGTTGACACAACGGCCGTCAATAAAATGGCCGGTCGCGCCAGAAGGGTTTGCATCAAATCCCCAATAATTCGCGCACTGGCGGACCATTGAAATGTTGCGCAGCGATCCAGGCCCTTTTGGATGAAGTGCCGGCGCGGGTCGCCGTCAAAGGCTACCGTTTTCAAAGCCTTTTGAAGGGCCTCCGGTGTGGCCATATCAACATAGCACACTGCATTGCCACCCACTTCGGACACGGCGGCCGATGTATGCGCAATCACCGGGCAGCCGCAGGCCATGGCTTCAATTACCGGAAGTCCGAATCCCTCATAGCGCGATCCCACCAAAAGGGCCAAAGCGCCGCCATAGGCGGTGGCCAGCTCCTTGTCGTCCAGCGGCTGCGCATATCGAATGTCCAACTGTTCCTTGAGACGCTGCTCGTCCGGGGATAGCTGTGATTCACCGCCAATGCACAGCACTATGGGCTTTTCTTCATTTTCAATGGCGGCCAATGATCGCAGCACGGTCAGACCGTTTTTATACCCATGGCGGTTTCCCACCAGTATCACATAGGGGCCGTGAAGATTCAGCTTTTGGCGCAGTTGCCGAACTGCATGTCGGGACGGCACTCGGAAACAGGGATCCAGCCCATTGTGGGCGACCACCATGGGACGTTTGGCCACTTGGGGATACATTTCGACCAAATCGGACTGGGTGGTCTTCGATACGCAGACAAATGCGTCGGCGGTTTCAATAACCCGCTGTTTGGCCACCCATTCGGCTTGAGTCAGATCCATCCCGAGTTTTTCCGGAATCATATCGTGGAGCATGACCAGGTTAAGCACACCCGGGGCTCGGGTGTAATAGGTGCTGACAAATAGATCTGCGCCTAATTCGCGACACGTTCTGCGCAGCATCTCATCATCCTGATCGAGCCGTTCAGGGGGCTCCCATGAAAAAACGGGTACTTGCTCAATGCGCAGATTCCCGCCGGGAACGGCATATCCCCCCCTTTGCAGCAAAGTGATCCTTGCTTGGGGCATCTGCCGGGACAGTTCAACAATCAAGTTGGACCACACCCTGGAAATCCCCTGGGCCTGATGAGCTTGAAGCTGGAAAATCACGCCATCGATAACAATGTGGGGGGAACTGCCGGCACTGTTTTGGATGATATGATTGCCGGTGATGGAATCCAATCGCAAGGGAGGCACTTTTTTCCCGATGGTGCGTTGATCCATATGATCGGCAAGGCAATTATCTGTAACCCATGGCAAATAGTCCCTTACGCGTACAGGAAATTTATGAGCCTGTTGCAGTTTGCGCCAACGGTCAACTGCATTTTTATAGCCGTAGTAACTCTCTTTAAATCGGACTTGCGATTCTAGACTGTATGCATGATGGGTAAACACAAGACCGGCGGCCTCTGTCTCTTGATGGGTGAAGGGCGCAATATGCGCGCTGTCCTGCCAGCGACCATCCACTCGAGCCATCAAACAGGGAGGTTCGTGACTTTTCCACTGCACGCCACGGCGATAGCGCCATACCCGCAGCCACTCATAATGGTTATGATGGCTGTATGCACCCGGCGTAACGGTCAACAGTTCCGGTCCTATAAAAAAATGACAATGGAAAAAGGCAGCGGTTTTGTCCGGATTTTTTTCAAACAGCGAATGGGTATTTTGGATCTGCTCAGGGGTCCAAAGCTCATCCACATCGATCTGCCACAACAGGCACGCTTCAGGCAAATTGGGCATGGGCGCATTTACCATTTCTAGTTTGCCGTCCCAAAATTTTCCCTTGGGTTTTCTGTAAATCGTGACCTGATCCGGATGTTTCGCGGCGATTGCGTCGAGATAGGCACCCGTGCCGTCCACGCTGAGGCCTTCTTTGTGAAACTTGCCATCGATCCGTCCGCCGCTGTCCAAACTCCAAGCGGTATCGCGTTTAAGATCGGCCACACCTTCGACAATGTGCCAGTGCCAGGCTACGTTGAGCTTATTAAAGACTTCCAGGTGGTAGCGGATAAACGGCTCCCCGTTTAATACGATGGTGAAAAAGTGGATGGGCAGCTTTTGAGCAATCTTGCGGCGAAAGATGGCGTAACCGTTGCGCAGGTTCCAATTCTCTTTTTCCAATTGGTAGCGTGGATCATCCTTGAGGCGATGGTAGTTGTGATGGTTTTTGTAGCCGTTGATGTCATCCAGCAGGATGATACCGGCCCCGTCAATCTGTTCCAATTCGGCCTGGCCGGTAAATTCGGAACCATCGATCAAAACCATATCAAAATGTGAAATGTGATGTTCCTGTTTTATTTTTTCAATTCCATGATCGCAAACACCGGATTGCTCCAGGTAGGCCATGTCCTGGTGCAACCAGCCTAATACCTGATCGAGGGGATAGTCATTGAGCGCCGTTGGGGTTGTGCCATAAAAGTCGGAGACCGCCTTCTCTGTGGGGAAACATTCCAGGGGTACCGAAGAGGCCCGATAACATAGCACCTGCGGATCATTCTGGTATCGCTGTTGAAGCTGGCCAAAGCGCGGTGCCGATATCTCCATGCAATGGAGCTTGGCTTGGCATCCCCCGGACTTGATGCCACCGACAAACGCCGAAGTGCTGCCTTGTCCGGCGGATGATCCGATCTCCAGAATATGTCTAATGCCGGATTGTGCCGCCAACCGCCGGATCTCATCATAAAAGGGATCATTCAGGATTTCGGGCGGGATCAGACAGTCCAGCCCGGAAGTCGATGGCGTCCACTCAAAGGCCGCACCCTCTCTGTCCATGGTATCATTTTTTATTTCGCTCGGGCGATGGGTTGGATGGGCGTACCATTTTTGCCATATCCCGCGGATGGGTGCCAAATCGACATTTCTAAACTCACTCGGAACGCTAAGGGCCAGTTTAATGAAGGGGCGCGCCTCGTTGCGGCGGCCCTGCCGGATCAGTTCCAGACCATGATTCAACAGACGCATGCCGGCCAAGTGCAGCCGCTCGGTGCCGGCATCCATGGCGCAGGCGGTTTCAAAATATTCGGCGGCTTTTGGCCATGCCCCCATATTGCAGTATGAAACCACCAGCCAGGTATGCACCCCTGATATGGCCGCATCTTTCAACAGCCGGTATTCAGGTGCCAAATCAGGCTTTTTGAAAAACGTCTCAAGGACCTTGAACTTGCCTTGCGCCTGGGCTTCGATCCGATCGCATCGGAAGCTGAGCGCCTCGTCGTGAACCCCATATTTGGCCACTATGCCGGGAACATAGTAAATGGGGAACTTGGCCCCCAGGCGAATCCATAAATCAAATTCACCGCAGCCGGTATATTGCTGAAGGCCGATGGCCTCAAAAGCGGATCGTCTGAAAAAAGTGGCGCAAAAAGGCGGAATGATTTCCGAGCACAGCACCCTGGCAAAGTCCCATGCATGAGGTTGTACAGTACCCGTAATATTGCCCTGGGCATCGATGTTGTAATGATCACCATACACAGCGCCGGCATCGGGGTAATCGCGCATCAAATGCTCGACCCCCCGGGAGACGGCATGGGGAAGCATCTGTTCGTCGGCCAGGCACGATCCGAAAATTGCGCCCCGGATACGTCGCAGGCATTTGAACATCGCCTCACCCGAGCCGCTATCCGCTTCGGATACCAGCTTGATGCGGTCGCCATAGTGAGCCAAAATTTCCAATGTGCCGTCTGTGGAGGCGCCGTCCTGCACCACAATTTCAATATTCGGATAATCCTGTGCCAATACACTCTCGATGCAGTTGCGGATGGTCGCTTTGGCATTGCGACAGAAGCATATAATCGAAACCAGCGGCAAGGGGTGCCGGCCCGGTTGATCTATTTTGCTTGAGGTTTGATGATCCATCAAATTTCCATAGGAAGGAATTACAGGGTCGACCTGTACCACTGAATGGTTTTTTTCAAGCCGGTCTCGATGGATATTTTCGCTTCAAAACCCAACATTCTGGCGGCTTTGGTCGGGTCGATCATTCGCTTGGGAATCATGGTGGGCCTGGATGCATCATAGGCAACTACCGCGGTCTTATAGCCATCCAGTGCAGTGATGATCCCCAGCAGATCCCTCAGCACATAGGATCTGCCGCTGGCAATATTGATCACGTCGAACCCTTGGATCTTTTCCATGGCCAGCAACATGCCGTCAATGAAGTCATCGATATAGATAAAATCCTTGATATCCCGGCCATCACCCCAAACCGGAATGGGATCCTGGCGCTCGACGACTTTTCGAATCAAAGCCGGCAGCACATGAGAGGTCTCCCACTCAAAATCGTCCCATGGACCGTAGATATTGGCCGGCCGAACCACCAGAGTATCCATTGGTTTTTTGATTTTGGTGGAATACATCTCGCATATGATCTCGCTGAAGCGCTTCATCCACCCGACAATGAAGTATTTTTCGTAATAATTAAAATCGGCATCCTCTTCCTTCACCGCATCATCGGTCAGCGGATAGACCGTGTTGCTGCTGATGAACAAGACTTTTGCAACGCCGGCGGCATAAGCTGCCTCGAGCATTTGTGCATTCATAATGAGATTAGGCGTCAGGTGAGCCAAGGGTGTCTTTTGGATTACGGCCGCCCCTGATGTAACGGCGGCGCAAAGAAAGACATAAGAGATCCCTGCGCACGCATTGCGGGCATCTTCCGGTTTCAATAAATCGCACCGAATATACTTCACACGCTCATCCTGGATGACGGGGCCTTTGTCATGCAACGTGGCTCGCACATGTGCACCCAAGTCAAGCAACCTCAGGATCAGGTTGGCGCCTACGAAACCGGCGCCGCCGGTTACCAGAACATGTTGTCCTCTAAACATCTCTCACCTGCTGATAATATAAGGTTATCTCTTTTGCGGCGATACTTTGAATATCTTATTTTCGATGCTAAACTTGTAGAATCTGTTCCTCAGGGCAAGGAACAATGCATTGGGCGGAGCATGCTTAATCAAGCCCATGGCAATAAAACCCAGCCATGCGGGCAGTTTGGCGATTATTGCGCCCATCAGAAATATATTATAGCGCCTGTTTTTCTCTTTTTTGGAAAAACACTTCAAGGTGGACGGCTCCCAACAACCGGTCATATCGCTCTTGTGGGAATCCGGATCGATCAACTTTTTCTGTACACAATAGTCATAGAGCTGGGTGCCGACCATGGGGACGGTTGTTGAGTAAGCCGTGTAGGTGACCCGGCCTTTTTTGGCAATCCTGATAGATTCCAAATCATCCTGCAGAGAGGCGTGCGGTGCGGCCAGCATAAAGTTCACCCAGGTATTGATGCCGAACCGGCGTACCATTTTCAGCTGGCCAACCACGTCCACGGCTTTCATTTGGCGACCCAGGACGCGCTCCTGGACAGCAGTCGAACTGCTGTCCACCGACAGATGCACGGAATAACAGCCCGCCTTTTTCAAGAGCGCCAGAACCTTTTCATTCACCCTGTCGATTCTCAGGTAGCAGTTAAAAGGGATAGCCACCCGTTCGGCATACTTGGCGCAAAATTCCTCCAGCCAGGCATCTGCTTTGATGGCGAATATGTCATCACCGAATTTCACAAACTCGGTGCGGTAACGGGATTGAACATATTCGATCTCCCGGATGAGTCGTTCCGCTGAAAACCGTCTGACCGCCGGACCTTTGCCGCGATAAAGGTCGTGGTATTTGTTGTTGCAGCAGTAATTGCACTGATAAGGGCAGCCCCGGGTGGCATAGAATGTTTTTTTGGCGGCCGTCCTGAGAAAGGAATTCGACAGGGTCAAATCCCGGTCCGGAAAGGGCAGTTCGTCCAGATTGCCTATGAGAGGGCGAACAGGATTATGGGCTTTGGCCGTTATCAGGTTGGGCACCCCGTCGAAAGCGACGCCGTTTTCCACACAAACCAAAAAATCCTGGAAAGCCGCCTCCCCTTCTCCGACGCAATAGGCATCCACACCGGAGAAGGCGAACGTTTCCGGTGAAAAGGTGGGTTGCGGCCCCCCCATGATGGACACGAATGCCCGTGTCTGCAACGCTTGCTTATGCGCCCGCACCATCTGTTGGAAACCGTGTATATTGGCGGAGTATGCCACAACATCCGGTTGAAGGGTAGCAACGGCATCAGACAAATTGTCGTTTTGCATACAGCAAAGGTGGGTGGTGTGCCCGAGCTCCCTGGCAACGGCCGACAGGTAGGCCAGCGCAATATGATCGGCATAGTCGATCTGATAGATGCAAAACAGGATTTTCATTTAAAGTAGTTCTTCTTTTTCAGATATTCATCCCGGTTTTCCATAAACCACTCCCATGTCTCTTTGAGTCCCCGTGTCAGCGGAGTCGTGGGATGATAATCGATCAGCTCACGCGCCAACGAGATATCCATCACCCGCTTTGGAAACCCGGATGGTTTCCGGGCGTCGAAAAAGGGATTGAAATCCAAAAAGCTTTGCAATGCTTGCACAAGTTCTTTTATGCTGTATCCGATACCGCTGCCAAGATTGACAAATGGGGCGCTCCGTGTGCCGTGATAAAGGGCCAGAATTGTGCCTTCGGCCACATCACGGCTAAAAGCGAAATCCCGAATGGCCGAGCCGTCGCCCCACACCATCACCGGGTCCTCTTTTCGATAGATGCGATACATGAGCGATGGGATTACCATGGCATTATCAGGATCGAAGTTGTCGCCCGGACCGTAAGCATTGCAGGGCCGCACAATGGAAAAATTTTCAAGCCCGTACTGCTTTCCATAGGCCGCCACCTGCAACTCGGCCATACGCTTAGCCCAGCCGGGAAACATATCCATGGGAGGCCCGTCATTGCCCTGCTCCTCGACGAATATCTCCGCAGAGGGATAAGCGCCGATGGAGCTGGTATAGACCGTCTTTTGCACTTTGTTCAGCCGACACGCTTCCAGCACGTTGGTGTTGAACATCAGCAGGGGCACGAAAAAACTGGCCGGTTTGGATTGGGTCACCTCTATGGAGCCTTTAATCCCGGCCAGGTGGAAGACAAAATCCATATCCCGGGTGACCGCTTTGCACAATTGGAAGTCGGTCAGGTCGCCCCATATGTGCTCGGCTTTCTCTTCTATATGGATCCGATCCAGGGAGACGATGCGCACCTTGGCCCCGGCACGGCACAGCATCGAGACAATCTGGCGTCCGATCAGTCCGGAGCCGCCGGTAACCAGCACGTTGCGACCCTCAAAACTATGCAGGACTTCATCCTTAATCATGGCATCTTTCCTTTAGAAAGCGCTCCCCTGGCCGCCATCAGCGGCAATGGAAGCGCCGTTGATCAGGGAGGCTTTTTCGGAGCATAAAAAGGTCACCACATCGGCAACTTCCTGCGGTGTTCCCAGGCGACCCAAGGTAAAGGCTTCGCTGATTTTTTGGCTGAAGGCGGCCGGATCCTTTTTCTGTTCGGCTTCCCAGCCGGTGCCGGGGATCATAATGGCGCCCGGCGCCACGCTGTTGAAGGTGATGTTTTGCCTGGCCAGACGGCGCTGCATCCCCATGTTTTTCATCAGGCTGGTTTGGGCGGCCTTGGCCATGTTGAACCAGGGCCGGCCGCCGCCTTCGCGACCGTAAATCGATGTGATGGTCACCACCCGTCCCCACTGCTGCCGGGTCATCCAGGGCAGCACCGCCGACGTAAAACGCACCGCAGCCATTGCATTTTTATCGAACACCTCCTGCCAGACCTTCAGCGCTGTGGCGGCCACATCATCCGATCCCCATCGACCGCCGCCGCCGGCATTGTTCACCAGCACATGCAGAGTCCCCCAGTGTCGTGAAATTCGCTCTATGACGGTATGGATATCTTCGGGTATCGAAACATCCGCGGCAATGCCCAGGACATCCACTTCCTTTTGGCCGATTTCCTCGGCCGTGCGTTCCAGGTCCTTTGTTCCCCGTGCGCAGATGGCCACATGACATCCTTCATCGGCCAGACCCAGGGCGATGCTTCTTCCAATGCCCCGGCTGCCGCCGGTCACCAAGGCATATTTATCTTTGAGCCCTAATTGCATTTTTTACCTATGCCGGCTTCCAAATAATATAGGTATAGCCCTCCAAAAACAGGCTCCCGAAATAGAGCCGTTTTACTTTCAGTATCTCGATCCGGCCCTGCGCTTCCAGCTTCTGAAGGTAAGGCAGGAGGTTTTCGCTGTAGCCGCGGTTGCGGTGAAACTCAATGGCCAGGTAGTCGAACAGACGGGTTTCGTCGTATAGCTCGATGGTGGGCTCAACGTGGATAACCCGCCCGGGTTTCTGCGCCAATAGATATTGGATAAAGTCTTCATACCGGCCGGCCAGCTGCTCAAGTGCGCCAAAGGTAAACACCCCGCACTCCGCATCCAGTTCAAATTCAGGGTCCGGATGAATCATGTCGAACAGATGGCCCTGGATATGCCAATTGCTGTGCCCACCGATGCTGTTGACCAGATCGACGGCCGACGGCACAAAATCAAGACCGTGATAGGTGCGCGCAGGCCAGAGGTTGGCCAGCAAGACCAGGTTGAGTCCGGTTCCGCAGCCGAACTCATAAATGCTCTGATTTTCAGCAAAAAAATTTTGAAACAGCCATAGACGGAAGACCGTCATATAATCGTATTCAAATCGGGCATTGGCGGGCATGATATAGTCGCCATTGTAGCGAATGGGCTGATTTTCACGAAGAAACTTCGGCACCAGGGCTCGTAGATCGAACCCGTTTTGCTTAAAGGATGCAAGATTTTCAGCCCATCCCTGCTCCCAGACCGCTTTGCGTTCCGGCGCTGCGATCACCTGTTGGTCGTGTTTTATCTTATGCAAGACTTCGAGAATAACGGCGTCCCTTTCTTCAGGATCAAAACGGCGAAATGAAAAATCACTCTTTTGTATGGCGTTGAGGCACTCCGGTGAAAAGTTGTCCGGTGTTGTGCCGAATGACGCCGCAAAATCATCTACGGTGACCTGTTGCATTATCTCTTCTCCGTTACGGGGATCATTAAAAAGGGCCCTTGAACCTGTTTTCATGGCTGTAAAATTGTTCATCGCTTAAATCGATGGGATCCAGATCGACCATTTTTTCAACTGCCCGCACAATTTTTTCAGCATTGGGGTAAAACGCGTTTTCCAATTGGCGTACCGTGGGACAAGGCGTATGGGCGAACCCCAGGCGTTTGACCGGGGCTTTAAGCTGACCGAAGCAATTCTCCGATATGACGGCGGCCACTTCCGCACTGAATCCGCAAAAGGTCCAATCATTGTCTGCCACCAGGCAATAGCCTGTCTTTTTTACGGAATTGAAAATGAGTGCCTTGTCAAGAGGCGTAATGCTCCGTGGATCGACGATCTCCACGTTCAGGCCACTACGGCCCAGAATTTCAGCGGCGTGCAGGGCCTCCACATTCATCCAGGAGGTGGCCACGATGGTCAGATCCCTGCCCTTTTTAACCACCCGCCCCTTGCCGATGGGAATGGTGTAGTCCTGTTCAGGAACCTGCCCGGTCTGCCAATAGAGCCAGCGATGCTCGAAGACCAGCACCGGATCATCGTCCCGGATGGCGGCGGTCAGCATACCCTTGGCGTCTTCAGGAGTGGTCGGGCAGATGACTTTCAAACCGGGAATGCCGGCAAAAGTGCCGTGCATGCTTTTGCTGTGCTGAAACCCCTGCCCCCAACCGCGGCCCACGATGGCCCGGATGACCAGGGGGGCCCCTTTTTTACCGCCGCAACCGTAGCGGTAGCTCGACATCAAATTGGCAATCTGGTTCATGGCCAACAGTAAAAAATCCACCCGGATATGCACATGGATGGGACGCAATCCGTTGATGGCCGCGCCCAGGGCCAGTCCGGTCATGGAATCCTCGGCGATGGGGGTATCAAAACACCTTTGTGGGCCGAATGTTTCAAGAATCTTTTCCGTGGAGCCGAAAATCTTTTTATGATCGGGAACGCCGATGCCATAGATAAAAACACTGGGGTCACGCGCCATCTCCTGGATGACGGCCTCATTGATGGCTTCGCAATAGGAGATCATGCGCATGACAACACCCCCTCATACAGTTCGTCGGGTTCGGGAAAACAGGAGTTGCGGGCAAATTCGATACCGGCATCGATCTGTTGCCTGATTTCGAGCTCCATGGATTCGAGTTTCTGGAGGTCCATACCCGCCCATAGCAGTTTGTCTCTCTGCAGGGACAACGGATCGCGTGCTAACCACTCCAGATATTGCGTTTTTGGCCGGTAGCCGGCCTGAAAATCTTCATTGATCCCCACATGCTCCAAATAGCGGTAATAGTGAAACCGCATAAAACAGGGCCGCTTATTCTCCTGCATCCGCTTCAGCGCCTGTCGGGTGGCAAGATAAATCTCTTCTGGATCGGTGGTTTGCGCTTCAAAGGTATTGATGCCAAACGACTGGAACCAATCGGTCTCCGATGAATAACTCTGGCGCTGATGGCGCGGCGTATGCACCGCAAACCCATTGTCTTCGCACACGAAAAGAATGGGCAATTGGTGAAGCCCGGCGAAATTGATGCTCTCCCAGAAGACGCCTTCGTCCATGGCGCCGTCGCCGAAAAAAACCGCTACACGCTTGCCGTTGCCTTTATATTTGTTGGCAAAGGCCGCACCCATGGCCACCGGAATCGCGCTGGCGACAATGGCTGAACAGCAAAGCAGCCCTTGTTCAATGGCGCTCAGGTGCATGGAGCCGGCTTTGCCCCGGGCGCAGCCGCTGGCTTTGCCGAACATTTCGGCAAAAAACAGGTCGGTTTCCATGGTCTTGGCCAGATAGAGGGCATGACTGCGATAGGTCCCCAACACTTGATCGGCGGGATCCAACGCCCGGACCACGCCGGCCACGATGGACTCCTCTCCCATGGACATGTGCATGGGGGTTTTCATCTCGTCGTCCGAATAAAGCTGCTGTATTTTCTCTTCGGCTTCGCGGATGAGATACATTGTTCTGTATAGATCAATATTGTGCTGTTCCATAATTACCTCTACGAAATTTATATTCCATTTTATCCCATGGCCAACTTGATGCATTGGGACCAGAAAGCCCTATCACTGAATCGCTCACGCACAACCCGATGCCCCGATGCAGCAATGGCATGGCGCTCGGCTTCATGGGCAAGGTAATAATTAACCTTTTCGGCGGCATCCCGGACCGAAGCAAACGGCACATAATGCGTCATGGGTTCAAGGAAATGACGTATCGAGGCATTATCTTCTTCAAGCAGCATGGCCCCGCAGTTTATCGACTCCCAGACCCTGCCGCGCAGCAGCCTTTTTTTGGGGGATTGATAGGTAAAATTAAAAGTCAGCTTTGAGCGGCGAAGATACTGGGCCACCATGTCATCGCTCAGCGGATAGGCGTCCTGGGCCCCTCCGGCGCGAAACACTGGACATCCCATGCTGATCAGCTTCTGCAGATATTGATCGCGGTACACATATTGATGCAACGGGTTCTCCGGAGTTAGGGCTTCCCGGCCGTTATGGCGATGGGTCCTTCCGATGAAGCTGACGGAGATATCCTGATGGCAGCCGTTACGCCTGAATCGCTTCTGGTTGATGGGAAACCACAAGACAGCATACTTTGATGGATTCTGAGTTAAGGTCAAAAATTCGGACTCCGGTTCGAACAATAATATGCAGTCGGAAAAATCGGCCATGCTATCGAAACGTCTGAAAGCTTCAATCCCCCAGGCATCTCCCACGGCATTGATAACGGGGATGCCCAATTTTTTACGCACATAGCGGATGGTTTCATTGCGCGGAAAGAGAAATAATGGCTTCTTTTCTTTGGATGGTTTTCCCACAGGCCGCATGGCAATATCCAACTGCGTTGGAAATAAAAAGAGGATGTCCGGACGTTGCTGCCAGCACTGCTTGAGAAAGGCTTCATCACACGGTGTCTGGTGGGTATGCAGATGTGCATCGCAAAAAAAAGCTGTGGCAGTGCCCAGGCCGGATTGCTGTAACGTGTTGACAAGAAGATGAACGCTGCTGAGGGGTCTGCCCGGTAAGGCATCGGTCCATTTCAGGCTCACGAATAGAATATTCAGCTTTTTTTTCGGATTCAGCATGTTTTTTTTCTGGGCTTCTGCTTTTATTGCTTGGAATTGCTAAACAACATACGATTCAGGCGCACCTGTGCGCACTGGCGTACTTTTCAAAAAGATAGTCGTGCCATTCCGGCGGCAGCAAAGGTATGATCTGGCTGTCCGAAAAACCGGCATTGTTCAGGTTGGTGTGCGCATAGGACGGGCTGACGGTATCGGCCACGAGCACCATGTCCGGCTGTTGGCTGGACAATTGTTCAAGATTCACCACCTTGGCGTTGAAGAAATAGTCGCCTTTCCAGGTTTCGTGATCGTCCACAAAACAGATCAACTTGTCCAGATCCAACCACAGCACATCGTGAAAATGAAGATAGCGCGCGTTCTCTCCAATACCATAGACGGCAATCCTGTTCTTTTCAGAGAAAAGTTTGCGCAACATGGCGGCATGTCCACTAAAGGGAGCCAGGTCATAAAGGTTGAAATAAACCGGTGAATTACAAACAGAGCAGTGCGCCACCGTATTGAGCATTGAATCCGGATTCAGCGGCAATGCAATGGTCGCGCCGCAAACAGTGCATATACCGTTCTGCGCCTTCAAATCTACATTTTCAGCTTTGAATTTCAAATAGTTATATGTATGGTGACGACATGCTTGTTTGGTCATTGTCTGAAACAGCGCATCATCCGACATGCCGCTCAGATTAAGATAGTGGGCGTTTCTGAAGGTTCCCTTGGAGCTGATATCGCTGAAATCAAGATTTTTTAAATAGTTGTACTCATCCTTGATACGGCCTTGATCCAGTGCGCGCTGGTATGCCTCAGTGCCTGGATAGGCAATGAGCAGCGCGCCTCCAACGGAGTGAATATCCTCATGCACCATGAGATCAATGGTTTGAACGAGTTCCTCCTGGGTTTCTGTCTCATTGCCAAACATAATTGATCCCTGGGCTGTAAGCCCAATCTCCTTGCAATTGCGGTAAAACGCTTTGACTTGCTTTACCGTGATATTTTTTTTCATCTGCTTCAAGACGCGATCATTACCACTTTCAATACCGCAATTCGCTCCGACGCAACCTGCATCTTTCATGGTTTTCAGCAGCTCAATTCCGAAATCGACTCTTAAGCTGGAGATCCAGGGTTTGTTGATATGGGTCTTTTTATAGGCGTCTAAAAACTCGCACATCATTTTTTGCGTGGGATACATAATTTCGTTCAAAAAGGCGAAACCTTTGAAATTATATTGGTTATTGAGCATTTCGATCTCTTCAATCACCTGCTCTATGGGTCTCATCCGGTATCGGCCATTGGTGGGTGAACAGAAGGTGCAACGGCCCGTACATCCGCGTCCGGTTAGAACCGGCATAGCAGTAAATTTTTCATAGCCGGGAAAACCGGCATCCAGATAGTAATCTATTTCCACATTGTCCCATGTCGGATAAATATTCTCTTTTTTTAAGTCGATGGGTTTGCGGCGTTGGGTGGCAACCGGCTTTCGATCGGTCCCGCGATAAACGATGCCGTGGATTGCATCGATGTCTCCCTTGGGTGCGGCAATATGGTCCAACAGCTCGGGCAGCGTATGCTCCCCTTCGCCCACCACGGCAAAATCAAGGGGCATATGCTCAAAGAGAATATCCATTTTGATATCGCTGGTCATGTTGCCGCCCAGGATAAAGGGAGTACGGGGTGAGAGGCGTTTTACCTCCCTGGCGAATTCCACGATAAAGTTGAAATCGGCATAGAGCCCGCCGATGCCCACGGCGCAGTAGTGGCCTTGCTGCAGCTTTTTTCTCCAGTCGAATCTCTGAAAGTCCATATCCAGAAAATCGTAGGGGATATTGGATTTGCGCAGCGCCGTCATCACATGGGCGAGTCCGATGGGAAAAAATCGATACGGTTTTTTAACGAGCAGTATTTTTTTCATAAAATGATGGTATCGGGCTAAAAAGCCAGGCAGTCTCGGGTTTTTTTCCGCATGGCGTCGAGTTCCCGCACGGTGGCACCGCTGATTTCCAGCAACCGTTCGATTTTGTGGGGCGCAAAGTTGATGCGGTCCCACTCATAGGCGCGCAGGATACTGATATCCTTTGGTGTCCACTCAGCGGAAGCAATCTGTCCATAGCGCCAGTCCACTTCGGGAAACGCATCGTTGCCGATCAGGGTGCGGCTTTGGCGGGCCAGTTCAAGCAGTCGGGTACCGTGCAGGGGGACGGCGGGATAGATCTTGATATAGTCGGCACCGCAATTTTCGGCAAAAGCGATGGTCTGTCGGATCTCATCCCAGGATTCCCCGGGAAAGCCGATAATAAAATTGGCGATGCAATAGATGCCGCGCGCTTTGATCTTTTGAATGATGCCGGGAACACGATCCAGATCTTTAATGGGTTTTCCAACGATCTCTTTGAGCACACGCGGATTTCCCGATTCGATGGCCACATTGATGCCCACGCAGCCCGATGCTTTCATCAGATCCAGCAACGCATCGTCAAGCAGGAACAGGGCGAAAGCGGAGGCGATCCATTTCAGTCCGACATTGCGTTGGACCATGAGTTCAAAAAGCCGTATGGCATAGTGACCCGGCCCCATGAGCAGGTTGTCTTCGTCGAACACGATGGAACGGATGCCATATTGCGCTTTGAGAAAAAGCAACTCGGCCACCACATCTTCCGGATCACGGGACCTGACTTTTTTTCCGGCAATGGTTTCCACCTGGCAGAAACAACACCCGAACGGGCATCCCCTCGTGGTGACCATGCGGACAAATGGCAATTCGGGCGGGTTGTTGGATGTGAAGCTGCGCTGGGGTTTTTCAAGATAGGCGGCATAATCTACGAGGTCATATGCCGGCCAGGGCAATCCGGACAGATCTTCCACCAGGGCACGCCCTTGAATGGTCACGCCGGCGCCGTCCCGAAAGGCAATCCCGCATTCCGGACGCGGACCGGTTTTGTCGATCCATGCCAGTAGATCGCCCAGCACCTGCTCCCCTTCCCCGATGACGCAATAGTCGATGGCCCTATTGGCCATCACCCGCTCCGGCAGGGTGGTGGCGTGAACGCCGCCGGCAATCACAACCATCTGCGGGTCCACCGACTTGACGATCCCTGCGGCTTCGTCCAGCGCATCGGCGTACTCTGATGTGAGCAGCGACAACCCCACATAATCCGGTTGGTAATCCGCCACCCGGGATCTAAATGCTTCGCGGCTCATATTTTCAAACTGGGCATCGATGATCTTAACATCCACCTTTTGCCGAACCATTTGGGCCAGCAGGCAAAGCGTTGTGGGCTCAAGATTCCAGTTGGTGACGATGTCATCCTTTTGCCAGCGCATGTTGGGATAGGCCAGAAGCAATCTCTTTTTTTTATTCGTCATGGTCAGGACTTCAATGGCTCCGTATTAGGATTTCGGGTGGGAGCGGCGTCTCGCCGCGAATTGTAAGTCACGAACCCCGGCGCAGAGGCCGAACAAATAGTGGGCCATGGGTGAAAAGCCCGTATGAACCATCTCGTCATTCATGCTGAACAGAAAAACATTCTTAAAATAGCGATCCAGAACCGCTTTCAATTCATACCCGCTTTTGCAGTTGACATGGGTAGCGCGACTGGGTTTGGAGGCGTAGCGCTGGCTTTCGATAGAGGGAATACCGACGATGCATACGCCATCCGCTTTAATGGAAGCAGCCACATGGCGAAAAAATTTATCTTCCTGCGATTTTTTAACATGCTCCAGGACATCCAGCAGATAGGCCGCATCGCGCTGAGGCGTTAAAGCGGACTGGAGCATGTCATGAACTTCAAAGCCCACACGGTCTGATCGGTTTAAAGATCTGCACTCCTGAATCAAGGCCGGATCGATATCAATACAACGGATTGATTGAACTTCAGGCAGGACCATCTGGGCACCCCAACCGTCGCCACAACCGATTTCCAAGACCTCTTTTTGGCCGGAGAGCATTTTGGCCACAAATTTATAGCGGGCCATGGAAAAGAGCAGCACTTTGGGATCCATGCGCCAGCGGTGGCTGGACATCATGCCGAGTCGGATCCGCTCGTCATCCTTATATTCGATGTGTTCACTAATATATTGAGTCACTTTTCGACTCCTAAATGAAATTAATATGCCGAGGCGGGTTCTTCAGCTGAAACAGAAAATCGTTAATTGCATTGGTTTTGCAGCTGGCATAGCACTCTTCGTGAACACGAATATCTGTTCGAATGCGCTCCATAATCTGCCAGTACCTATCACTGTTGATAATATCTATAAAAGATTGTTCATTGAGATCGCCGAGCACGAATTCGGCTTCCCTGTAACTGAAAAATAGTCCGCATGGATAAAGCTTACCATCACCACTGGAATAAAGTAAAAACGGCGCCCCTAAACAGCAATCATAAGATCGACGGCCTTTTTGAGAGATATTTTTCCACTTTACGATTACCTTGAAATCCGATGTGCTCTGAGCCTCGGCCTGTTGGAGTATCTCTGTGTAGTTGTCATAGCGTTCAAGCAGGTTGTAAATACCCAAATCATTTTCTACGGTATCTCCGCAATGTTTGATTTCCAGGTATTCTACACCAAGTTCATTTGCCAACGCCGCCAATGGCAAAACCTCTTCAACGTCCTGGGGCGTCAAGACCATTTGAAATCCGATGGTCACCGGCAAATTTCTTTTGTGCTTATTTTCCACGCAAAACCGAACCTTCTCCACGAAACGATCGAATTCGCGACTTGCATGTAACCGTTGGTAGGAATCTTTTGAGGCAGCGGAAATATTGAAGCGCAACCAGGTCAAATGTTCCAGAGCCTTCAAGCCGGCACTGCCTGTATCGAAAAGTACGCCGTTGGTCCCCAGCGCCATATCGACACCGGCTTTTTTGCCGACCCTTATCGCTTCATAAACATGCGGATTAAGCAACGGTTCAGCTTCACCGATCAACGCCATGGATCGAACACCCGCAGTACCGGCATCTTTCATATACCGCAGCAATGGCTCTCGATGGAAATAAATATTTTTTCCTTTCTTGTACAAATTGCCTTGCATGGCACCAAAACAATAGTGGCATTTAATATTGCACCCTTTGCTCAGCCCGACATCGATATGAATGGGTGCGATGCGTTCTGCGTTGGTCCAATCCTGCACCCGATCCAGATGCCAGTAAAGTTTGTGCCCATCCATACGGTACAACGCATCAGTCATGATTCACCTCATTGCATATGCTGTGGCAGTATTCTGTAAATGCCGCTTGCCAGCTCCGCATTGGCGACAGCTTGATGGAGCGAATGGGCGTATAAGTATTTTTCATGCCCTTGGATGGGAATGCAGTATGTGAACATCTGGTTACAATGGCACTGCTATTGATGTGATGCACCAGCTCCCTGATCAAATCGAATAATGTGGCCTGCCCTGCATTGGCCAGATGGTAGAGACCGTATCGCATGCCCGAACCAACAATATTTTTTATCGCGTGAGCAATATCTTCGCTGAAGCTGGGTGACGTCACGATGTCGTCGGATATCTGCAGTTCCGTCTCACCTTGCCGCAATCGCGCGAGCATCTTTTCCACAAATTGGTTATTTCCCGGATTGTCACCGAACAATAATGGGATTCGGAAAATATAGTATTTTGGTGTTATGGCTTTAACACAACAATCGCCCATGTATTTCGTCAAACCATAGATGTTGATGGGTTGGGGACAGTCTTGCTCGGTATAGAAATCCTGTTTTGCCCCGCTAAACACGGCATCGGTGCTGATATGCACCAGAAGGAATTTTTTCCAATCGGCCAGCTCTGCCAGTTGTTTTGGAAATAGTGTATTCGCAGCAAAAGCGTATTGCGGGTCGCATTCGCAGGCATCGATGCCGACAAAAGCGGCTGTATTGATGACGACATCCGGAGAACTCTTCTTTATCGTCTCCACCACCTGCTCCGCCTGGGTGATATCGACGTCGCTTCTGACTTTGCCGTCGACGATGTAGCTGTCTTGAAAGGCACGGCAAACCGCGCTGCCCAGCTTGCCGCCGGCACCGAAAATGAGCACGCGCTTTAAAGCAGATGACGTGTTGTTCATGTTATGCCAGATCCATTGCGGTAGAAGTGTAAATGCGCTAAACTAATTGGCATTTTGTTCAAGAGGCAATCTGCCGTCTTTCCGCTATCATCATTTCTTGCACGGTTGCGACAATGCCTGCCGAGTCGATTCCAAAGTGGTTGCGCATACCCTGACAGTCAAAAATGTCATGAATGAAGTGATGGGGTATACCCAGTTTTCGCACTTTGCACGCCAATGCGTTTTCCGTCGCCCATTCCATCAGCAGGTTGCCGAGGCCACATGACGTATAATGTTCCTCAACAACGACAATGTGCGTGAGGTCTTGGAGCAGGTTTACCAGCATTGGTGTGGGCAAGGGTTGAACCATGGGTATCGATATGATGCGTGGGACAATTCCTATTTGGGTCAACTCTTGACCGGCATTGACGATTTCATCGCCAACGGAACCGTGACAGATAAGACCAATATGTTCTCCCTCTTGAAGTACGATGGGATGGGTGATGTCGGGGGTTTGTGATGCATGAAGCACGGGTTCACCGTGTTTGGCCAGGCGAACATACACGGGATGATCGGCATTTAGCGCATGTAGCGCCGCCTGCTGCGCCTCCACAGGGTCAATGGGCGAAATAATCGACAAGTTGGGCATTGACCGTGCAATGCCGATATCTTCTATGGAATAGTGAGTCATGCCCTGGGGGGCATAGGTCAGTCCGCTGCCGATGCCCGCCAGGATCACCGGCAGCTTCTGATAGCAGATGTCATTGCGGACCTGTTCAAAAGCGCGGTAGAGCAAAAAGGGGATTATATTGTAGACGACCACCTTGTATCCGGCCATGCTCATGCCGGCAGCGAAACTCATGGTGTTTTGCTCGGCCACCCCCATATTCAAAAAACGATGGGGATGATCTTTCTTGAAATCGTCAAATACCCCCAACCCCGCATCCCCGCTGATGATAAAAATATCGTCTCGCTTTCGGCAGGCATCAAAAAGGGTATTCATGAATGCATTGCGCATGTCAGCTCCTCCAAACACTTCTGCCGGTGATGGTCCGTCACGATATAATAGTGCCAGATCAACTCATCCTCCATGAAGGAGATGCCTTTGCCCTTGGTGGTCCTAGCGATGATCATTTTGGGTTTGCCGTGGGAATGGCAGCTCAGGGCTTGCTGCAGGCTCTCAAAGTCATGGCCGTCGGCTTCCCGTACATGCCAGCCGAACGCGTCCCACTTGTCGCGCATGGGTTCGAAACTGCACACTTCAGTGGGGCGGCCGTAACCCTGTAGGTTGTTGTGATCCATAATGGCGGTAAAATTGTGCAGCTTCAGTTTGGCAGCGAACATCGCCCCCTCCCAAATGGAGCCCTCCTGGCTCTCTCCGTCTCCGATCAGGGCATAGACCTTTTGTGAACTCCCTTTTTTCTGAAAACCGTAAGCCATCCCCAACCCCATGTTGAATCCATGCCCCAGTGAGCCTGCGGACACCTCGATTCCCGATGCAGTGTTGCGATCCAGATGGGCCGGCAGTGTTCCGTCATTCCGGTAATACCCCTTGAGCAGCGATGTCTCCATCAGGCCTCTGCGGGCAAGTGCGGCGTAGAGCGCCATGGCCGCGTGCGCCTTGGAAAGAATAAAAATATCACGCTGTTCCCACGGTTCCAGATTCATGACCTTAAAATACAGGGTGGTCAATATATCGGTGCAGGAAAGGCAAGAGCCGACATGGGGGCTCTTGGATTGGTTGGCCATGGTGATGATGCTTTTGCGAATCGCATTGGCGGTTTGCTTTAATGACACATTCATAGGGTGCCTGTCTTTAAAATGTATGTTTCATCTTGTTCGGTGCGCCCCGGCGCCAGCTGCCGGACCACAGCTTGTTCGATTTTCTTTGCATCCATTCCCGACATACAATGCAGTTCTGTTTTGCAGGCGGTGGCGCAGCATGGCATCCGGGGGCATTTCTGCTCGGGCAGGATAATTTCGCTTTTATTATAGAAATAGACCTCATTTGGGTCGGTGGGGCCGAACAAACCGATTAATTTTTTCCGGAAGGCAAACGCCAGGTGTAATCCCAGGCTGTCGTTGCTGATGATCAAACGGCATGAACTGATCCAGTCCATATACTCAAACAGGCTCTTTTGACCCTGTTGCCAGCTTACGGAGTAACCCAGGCCAAGGAGCCTTGTTTCAAGTTTTTTCCAGGTGTTCATGGCCATGGCCTTGTGGGGCCATTTGGACCCGACTTCGTAATTAAAACCGATGTCCATGGTGGTTTTTTTCATCGATTCATAGCCGATGATGTAGGGTTGCTGCTTCCACGGGATGCCCAGCATCTCGATGAGAACCTGCTGCCAGTATCCACGCACCTGGGCAGAGGTTTTGCCCTCGATATAGCTGATAAAACTCAATCCTTTTTCATACGCCCGGTAGGTGCCGTCGATGGTTTCAAACCGGAACCCGTACTTGCCCCATGCATCGATCATGTCCGACAAGGCACAGACGCCGGGTATCTTTTCCAGGTTGATCAACACATCAAATTTTTCCTTCATCAATTGAAAGGGCACGAAATCGTCCCATACCAGCAGGCGGTCGATATACGGGTTGCGGAACAGCAAGGCTTCGGCGGGCGCCGATACCAGCCATGTGATGTGCGAATGCGGATGTTTCTCTTTCAATGCGGACAGGATGGGCGTGGTTCGAATCACATCCCCCAGGCTGGGGACTTTTCCGATCTCCGGATCGAGCGTTTCGGAAAAACCGAGCTTGATGATCAATATTTTGATCTCTTCTTTGTTGGGTTTCATATGAAGTTCAAATGCCTCACGCTGGGGTTGCACAGTTCGCTTAAATAGGCGTTTACGGCGTGGGGGCGACAGTTGGCTGGGCAGCTTTGCGCGTCCAGCTCCTTTTCCAAATGGTTTTGCAAGGCTGATCGTCGCGATCCCTTCCAGATGTCGGAAAAACTCCTTCGGTAGATGTTGCCATAAACAAATTCCGGTTTGTCCCAATAGGGCAAACAAGTGGCCACATCGCCAGCGGAATTGATGACCGTGATAAAAGCGCACCCTCTGCAATGCGCATAACGGCGTTGTCCTGGATTCAAAAATCCATCACGCCGGACCACCACGGTAAAGCGATCATTGCCGAGGCGTTCCGCTTGCACAAACAGATGCTCCAGATCATTTGGATCGAGAGTGTGCGTTGCAGTGTAGCGTTGTTCCCGCCGCTGCCGCACAAACGGCTTCAGCGCCAGGTAATCGATACCGGCGCGTTTAACCGCTTCAGCCGCGTTGTAGACCGAAGCCTGATTCTCTGCGATCAATACGTATTGAGCGCCGATGTCCACCGCCAATTTTTTCTTTTTTTTGATCTCCACGGCACCGGCCATGTTCTCCATCACGCCTTCAAACACATCCGGCTTGACCTGATGAACCGTTGCATAGTCTTGAGCGGTGCCGCCATTGAAGCTGAACCGGACGAAGGTCAGGTGCGGCAGTATGCTGGATGCCAGGTCGTTGCCCAAAAGCTGGCCATTGGTGAAAAGGCCGACATCCACACCTTGGGATTTAATGTAAGTGACGATTTCCGCAATATCGGGATGCAGCAGCGGCTCGCCTTCGCCGGCCAGAACGACACTCTTCACGCCGCAGGCGGCCATATCATCGATGCACGCTTTCATCACCTGGGTTTCCAGACGCCGCTTGGGGTGACCGATGAAATCGTAGGCGCAAAACAGGCAGCGGTGGTTGCAGCTGCCCGCAAGACTGATCTCGGCATACAGCGGCATACAATCACCTTTCTCCAGGTATTGCGCCACTCTTGCGGGGTGATAGGCCAGTTTATGCCCGTTAAAATTATAAGCGCGCATTGGACCGCCTCTGGCTGCAATGATTCGGAATTGTGACCGGCGCGGTGATATTCGGCAGTTGTATATTTTCTATCTCGACACTGGTATGGCCGAAAACCTGGTGGCGGTTGGTTTTTACCTTGACATCGCAGGGATTGCACTCACCGAAATATGCGCAAGTGCGGAAGCAATCGATGGCTTTCTCGCTATAATCAGGATCCAGAATGTGAGCGACGGGCGGTCTTGATTGATAGAGATCGGCGTGGCAGCGAAATATGTCCCCTGCCGGGTCCACCAACAATTCGGTTGTCCGGCATCGGCAATGACGCCGAAGTTCGGACATCACGCTGCCGTTGTATTTGAAATTGCCGTAAAGCTTGTCTTGGTAAAAACCGAGAAATTCTTTGACCCGGAAGTCAATTCCCTGGTTTTGACATTTTTCCTGTACTTGGCGTATATGCATGGCTATGGCCTTGTCGGGATGCATAATACCGTACAGCCCGACCCGAAATCCGGCATCCTGCAGAAGATGGGTTTTGGATATCAGATCCTCGATCCGGTTTTGCCCCGGGTGATAGCTGACGCGAATGGGCGCATAGGGTGCCTTGCGGTGGAAACGCCACACCGGCACTTCTCGAACAAAGGCGTGGACGTCAAACATCATGTTGGTCATCAAATCCATTTTGATTTCCGGTTTGACCTCGTTGACGATGCGATAAAAGCCCTTGTGCAAAGTCGGCTCTCCCCCTTGCAGGGTCAAGGGCAGATCTTCCCGCAAAACAAGCCGGTTGGCGGCAGCGATCCACTGGTCGGCACTCAACCGGTTTCGATTCCCGGTTCGGAGGCGTGAAACGTCCCCGTGCAGGTTGATGCAATACGCACATTTGAGATTGCATTTGAGTGTGAGAAAAAATGCCACATAGTTGTGGTGGATTTCCGGGGTTATCTTCCCTGCTTCAGCTTTCCCTAAGTCAGGATCGGATCGATGCTCAGATTGGTTTGGCATCGGCGATAATCTCCTTTACCAATTGTTCAGCTTCAGATACCATCTGTTCCCATCTTTGTGAGTCGGCTTGCCCATTGTATGCATATACCAGTGAATTTCTGAAATATTGTTCGTGCACCGGACTGAGGTACGGCCGTACCCAGTGCGCCACTTTTTGCGGATTGAATTGATTATTGTCCGTCGGCAAACAGAGTGGATTATTGCCCAAATCAAAACTCATCATTGCCTGTGGCGCATAGGCGATGGCATCGGGGTCTGCAAGGCTGCGATATAAAAAAGCGCCGTCGATGGGGTCCAGGCTGAGCTGTATGTTGGGCCTCAGCCCGCGTCCCCTGACAACCCAGGGGTGATAGTGGTTCACGTGGGCAACGATGCCCGCTTTGTCCACGCGCCAGCAAAGATAGATGGGATAGTTAGAAAACTGCTCGGCATGGACGAAATTCGGCTCGGGAAGGTGGTCGATCAACAATCGCACCATCTCTTGAGGCGCTATGGCAAGGGTGCCATCGGCTTTGCGGTACCTGGACTCAATTTCTTTAAGCAACGGGGTCTCGTAGTGCAGACGAAACCCGGGCCCTGCCAGCGCATGGTCTTGCGCTGCGAAGGCGTCCCGCATTTCCGTCATAAACCGGTCCGAAAGGATATGGTCCGGACTGAAAGTGAGCACATCGCTATCCATTCGCCGCCCGCATTCCAAGACGGCGTAGTGCACGGCGTTGGTCAGCATGGTGGATGGAATGGCCCATTTGCCGCCGTTTTGAGACGCGATATGTTGGGCATGTTTGAAAAGGCGCCTGGAAAAGGTGATGACATGCGGCAAGACATATTTTTTGATCTGGGCAAACCAGGGGTGCCGCTCCAGTTGCCGGGCCCCTTGTGCATCGGTACCGATAATGAAATGCATCCGGCGATCTTGACCCATTGACGGAAGATTGCCCGGGGCGCACAAAGCCGGCAACAGATAATTCAGGAAGATATCGGTGTAACGGGGTCCCCAAAAAACAACCTGCATCAAGAACCTATCCGTTCCCCGGCCATCATGATCGGCGCATAATATCCGTGCGCCGATCTGCTGTTTGAGTTCTTCGAAATAGGCATAGCAGTCTAAGATGAAGCGGGCGCTATTGTTATCCCTGTCAGCGGAAACAACCTGTGTATAAAAATCGATGACTTGATCCGAAGTTCCGTATCGCAACAGGTATTCGCCGATATGCTGCCAATGAGAACGATTGGACGCATCGGCCTGAAAGGTTTTCAGATAGTATTGGCAGGCTTTATCGAATTGATTTTTGCAGTGACAATTTTCGGCCAGCCATAAGGGTGTATTGACCGGGTCGAGAGAGCATGCCTTGTAAATGGCGTCATCAATCGTATTCTGACAGGTTGCGGCGGATGCCCTTTTAAGATACCAAAGGGCGATTGCGGATTCCATGCCGGCCTGACCACCCGCACTAAACAGTCTTTCAACGTTCGCATGCAAGTTGCGCAGATCCATTAGTGATTTTCACCCTTGGCGCCAAATCTATTCAGGCCGACGCATTCGGGGTGATCCGGGTTTAGCCCATATGCACGTTCCAGTAAGAATCTACCGAGGATGGCCATTGGCATGCCGATAAATATCTCCCCCTTGATCATCATGGCACTCACTTTTTTAAAACTGTACATCACCACCGCATCCACTTCATCATCATGCATCCCGCGTTCCCGGTATTCGTTGAGTGACAGGTTGATTTGGTAAATATGGATAAGTTGCGGGTTGCGATTGGGAGAATTGGCGATGGGGATCAGAGGTGTAAAACGTGCACTGTCGGCATATATGCCCGTCTCTTCAAATAATTCACGCATGGCACCCTGCCCCGGCGTTTCATCCTCACCAATGCCGCCGGCCGGAAGTTCCAGGGTGCAATCTGCAATAACCGGCCGCTTGGCTCTTACCATCACTACGGCACGGCCATCAACAAGCGGAAGCACAATAACCTGCGATTGTGAATACTCCGTCGTATAATAACCGCCCCTGTTGCGCACGGTAAACCAAGGATTTTCGTGAACCGTTTGAATGGGCAGCAGCCCGCGGCATCGAGGTTCCACCAGTCTTGGATCATCCGTGGCTATCGGTATGATGGGTTCCCTCATCAAGGCGCGAATCTTTCGATGGGTATGGGTTTAGCGGGTCAGAAAGTGTTTTCCATCGCGAACCTGCTCTCTCCAAAAGTTAAGCAG
Organism: Desulfobacteraceae bacterium; assembly: GCA_050291605.1. Classification (GTDB taxonomy): domain Bacteria; phylum Desulfobacterota; class Desulfobacteria; order Desulfobacterales; family Desulfosarcinaceae; genus JARRKU01. The sequence continues at coordinate 41,823 of JBNKKB010000098.1, forward strand.
GTCTTGCATGGTCTTTTCAAAGGGGATTTCAGGCTCCCAGCCCGTGTGCTTTTTAAACTTGCGCGTATCCGGTACTTGCAGATCGGCATCAAGGGGACGTAGTCGATCCGCATCGGTTTCTACCCGGATGTCGGATACGCGGGAAAGGGATATCAAGTGCTTGAGCATATCGCCCACGGAGCATGAAAAAGTCCCGCCGATATTGTAGTACGAACCGGGAATGGGATTGCGCGTGACCAGCATGTGGTATGCCCGTACGGCATCACGAACGTCCGACCAGGTGCGCATGGATCCCAGGTTGCCGGTCTTGATGACCGGTGGAATCCGTTGCTGCTCGATCATGGCAATTTGTTTGGCAAAAGAGGACTCTGCGAATACATCACCACGCCTGGGACCGGTATGGGTAAACATGCGCGTGGTCATGACTTTTTGGCCGTATGCCTCGGCATGAAAGCGACCCATTAAATCGGTTCCGACTTTGGAAACGGCATATGGTGAAGCCGGGTGAAATGTGCACTCCTCGCCTATGGGCAGTTTGTCTTCGGTCACCCTGCCAAATACTTCGGATGAAGAACAGACGTGAATGACCGGATCGATTGCTTTACAGGTTCTGAGTGCTTCCAGCAGACGTTCGGTTCCAAGGATGTTGGTATCCAGCGTTTGTACCGGAGAGGTGAAACTGGTGCTGGGATAGCTCTGGGCGGCCAGGTGAAAGACATATGCCGGGCGGCTTTGCTCCACAACGTTTTGTAATGATGCATGATCGGCAAGGTCTCCGTAGACAAAAAAAACCCGATCCTTCTGGTTGGCCCTTTCCAGCAAATGCGCCACATTGTCCATCGGACTGCGCCAGCGGCACATGCCGAATATCTCCCAGTCTGTATTTTCAAGTAAATAGTCGGCCAGGTGCGATCCGACCATGCCGGTGATACCGGTCACCAGTGCGCGTTTTTTCATATCAATCTCTTCTGTCTCTTAGAAGATGACTGGCAACAGCTATTAAGGAATCACTCATCCCTGGAATAGTGGATTAGCGTGCTGCCCTCGAATTCAAATGTGAAGGGCACATGCAAATAGCCTGGCAGCGCATCGCGAATCTGTTGGTGATGCTCGGGCGCTGCAAAAAACACCATGAAACCCGACGCCCCCGCCCCTAGAAGTTTACCGCCAATGGCGCCATTTTCCCTAGCGATTCTATAAATTCTATCTATGTCATCATTTGAAATCTGCGATGCGAGTTGGCGTTTGAGTTGCCAGGTTTGATGCAGCATGCGACCAAATTCAAAAATATCTTCTCTGCTATTAAGGACATCCACAGCCTGATCAACCATGGCATGCATGCGATGCAGCAATTTTTCTTTTTTATCCGCCTGTTTTATGATTTCATCGGCAATTTCCGACGACAATCGGCTGGTACCGGTATATAGCATCATTAAGTGGGATTCGAGCTCGGCGATACGGTTTTTGGTTATGGTCAATGGTTCAGCGTGAATGGTGCCGTCGCTATCAAAACGAAATACATTCAAGCCACCATAAGCGGCGGCCATCTGGTCTTGGGACCCGACATTTTCCTTCAAAACGTTTTGCTCAAACTCTATGGTTTTCAGCGCCAATTCATGCTTGCCGATAATGCGGCCCTTGAGTGCCAATATGGTTTTAATCAGGCCCGCTGAAAAAGATGAACTTGATCCCATCCCGGCTCTTGCCGGCAGGTCGCCCTGGTGGTGTATCTCCAGGCACATTTCGCCGTTGATGCCTAAATATTTTAATCCTTCGCGCACTGCCGGATGAAGAATTTCCCCTAACGTCGAAACATTTTCAATATGCGACCAAACGATACGGTACTTATAGCCAAAAAAGCGGGGAAACATCCGGCAGTTGATATAGCAGTATTTATCAATGGTTGATGACAGGACAGCACCGCCATTTTTTAAATACCAGGCCGGATAATCCGTACCACCTCCGAAGAAGGACACCCGATAAGGTGTTTTTGAAATAATCATATGGTTTCACCTGCGGTTTTGTCTGTCTTGCCAATGTCCTGTCCAACTGTTCTACCAAAGCGAGTCATCCGACCGTCATCGGTGTGGGGATATCCATGATTGGAAAAATAGTGTTGCGCCCGACGGTAAGAGTTGGGGGTACCGATGTCGATAAAGTTTGAGGCGGTTTTGTATCCGGATAGCCCGCTGCCGATCAAATCGGGAAGGACCTCATACTCCATGGAGATGGAGCGACCTTCCGGAAGCTTTTCGACGATCTGCCGATGGAGCAGATAGACACCTGCACTGACGTATCCCCCACCGGATCGGTTGTTTTTTTCATAGAATTGAATGATACGTTCATTTGAATCCGTCTTTACACTGCCGAATCGTGAAACATCTTCTTTGTAAACCAGTACAATGGACGCTTTGGAGTGGGCTTGTCGGTGCCAGGCGATAAATCGGTTAAAATCAATATCGCAGAATGTGTCGCCATTGAGCACCAACACCTCTTTGCTTTGCACCTGGGAAATACAATATCTTAATGCACCGGCTGTTCCCAAGGGTTCGCTTTCCCATGCGTAGGAAAGGATTAAAGTCCGATACCGGTCGGTGTAATAAGCTTGAATTTGCGCGGCCCCGTAACCGAGACAAAGGAGTACATTTCGCCCACCTTGTTCAATCAACGCATCCAGCACGTAATTTAGAAACGGCGTACCGTTGATAGGGGCCAATACCTTGGGGACATGGTTGACAGACGGACGCAATCGTGTACCCAAACCACCGGCCAGAATGACGATGGTAAGATCAGCTAGGGATGTCATTCTTCTTATCTCTCGGTGTTGCGCTATCATTTACGGTAGGCCAATCCGGATCAAAAAAATCATAGATCTCTTTGCGCACTGTGTTGGCAATTCTTTTGGCCAATTGATCAATTAGAATTGGATTGACATTTTTAAGGGGCATGGAGGTCTGCAGCATTTGTCTTTTTATCCGGGACAAAGACATTCCCATTTTTCTAAAGTTTCGAATTGAAGCGATCACAGCGATATCCGATTCGGAGTATCTGCGTTGTCCTCCAGTCGTTCGTGTGGGAGTGATGAACCCGTGAAACTCTTTTTCCCAATATCGTATTGTGGATTTGGGCAAGCCAAGCCGATCGCTCGCTTCTTGTATTGTCAGATCGCTAATTATCGCCATCTGCTCCATATAGCTCCGCCCCGTGGGTTACATCTTCATTTTTTATTTTCATTATGGGTGCCTGCAGCACATCTTCGTGCGAACCTGCCGATCTGCCTGGCTTAACTTTCACTTTAATTTTGCAAAACATATACCAATACCCGGATCAATTTTTATTTATTGTTTTTACAGTTGGTTATATATTTTTTGGGTGATATTTGGAGGAGAAGGTCAGAAAAATGACACTTAAAGTTCAAGCACCATGATCAATTTTGACGTTCGATTGGGGATGGCGAATCGTCGTTTTTATCAAAGGTCGGAAGCAGACATTGCTATAGGAGATGCGATACCAAAGGTTGTGCACTGTCTTATGGGCGACATATGGGCATCGCCCTCCGGCAGGCCGCGACTCAAAAAAAGCCGTCTTACGTCATAGACAGACTCTGGATGGTTTGGATGGCCCTGTCGCTGAAATTGCGGTTCAGTCGAACATGAACCGAGTACTCATCCAGGGGATGGGTGTCAACGCCTTGAACAATGCCGGTGACCACAATCTCTCTCTCTTTTCCGCCAATCAGCAGCATAAAGTTAATCCCGAGGGTTCTTCCAACGAGCCGTCGAACAGCCTCCCTGTTCTTGGATTGAAAATAAAAAGAGAGCCCGATTTTTGAAATATCCCACAACTCTGCGGTAATGGGTCGCTTTAAGATGGCCTTGGCATCCGAAGAGAGAAGCTGAACCTTGACCTTGGTCTGTAAATTAATTCGCCGGTAAGAACGCCGATCAATGCCTTTGCGGCGCAGCATATCAAACAGGGTTTGACCCGAATGACACACTTTTTTCAAGTTGTCTTCCAAAAAGGAGAGAGCCTCTTTCAGGTTCTCCAATGTCTTGCGCTCTAAATAGCTGACGCGAACGGCGGAAAGGCTTTTCACAGAGGCCGTGCAGACATTAATGGAAAAGAAGGTATCCTGACCAAAAATATCGCCGCTGCCCAATCGCTGTATCAGGAGCTCTTTTTCCTTATCCCGGTAAACCATCTTCAATGTGCCTTGATGCACCAAATAGAGCCGGTCGTTGGGCTGGCCCTGGGATAAGATGGTATGCTCGCTTTTGAGCGTCTCTTCTTTAAGAGCGAAAAAAAAGCTGCCCGCCTCTTCAGGGCTGAGTCCTTGAAAAAAGGGCGACCACATACGCTTGATGCTGGGGGTAATGGCTTTGCTTTTTTCGGCTTCGATAATCTCGTTAATTTCGACGATACGCGAAAGCGCCATGCTGTCCACTTCATAAAGGCGGTCCCGGTAGGTTTCGGCACTAATAAAATCTTTATTTCGGGCGCATTGGGCGGCCAATTTAAACAACAAGTCCACAGCCTTGTCGTTTTCAGCATTATTGATGTATTTGTTGAGTATTTCGTGTTGTTTGGTATCTGGATCAGTCACCGTTTTCCTCCAAAGCACCGTTGTCTTTACCTGCCAACTATTCCATCGGACCCGCCTGGGCAAAAAGCACGATTCCGGTGCCCCACCGTATGGCCCCATGCAAGGCCGAGGCTGATTTCAAGTCGTATGTGCACCACGCCTTTTAGAGTATAAACCATTGTATTCATATAAATTTTATGAGTATCTGTCAATAGAGTTTGTCATTTGGATTTTAATAATTTGAATGATCATGCAATTTTGAGGATCGATGGCCCTGAGGCCTTATTAGACCTTTCATGGGGCGCAATGGGCAGCGTTGTCGGATCATCGGTTGGCAAATATACTTTAAACGTGCTGCCGATCTTCTCTGCCGAGGTCACTTGAATGTAACCGCCATGCCTTTTAACAACGCTGACCGCGGCAGCCAATCCCAATCCCACCATGCTTGATTTTGGATCGCCAACGAAAAAGGGTGAAAAAATATTGGCTTGCATCTTTTTGCTCATTCCCATCCCATTGTCCGATACCGTAATAACCGAATAGTCGCAGGCCTGATTTACAACGCAGCGCTCCGCAGGCGCCTCTTCCAGAATCGAACGTGCCGTCACCTGAATTGACCCCCTGTCCGGCATGGCATGGGCTGCGTTGGCTATCAATTGGTCCAGCACAAATGTCAGTTGACTGCAATCGGCCAAATGGGCCGGCAATTGATCCGAGACCTCCCCTGAAATCTCAAGGTGCTTGAATTGCCTTCGAGCCGCTTTAATTTGATGCCGCACCAATGTCTTGAGGTTCGTCTCTTTTTTTTGAGGGGCGCGCGCCCCGGAATAAAGTTCTAGATGCTGAACCGTCTGAAAACCCTGCTGAATGATTTCCTCGATTGTCTTTAATCTTCGGCGAACTTTTAAATGCTGATTCGGCAATTTTTGGATGGATCGCATATGCGAGTTAATCCAATGCAGCAATTGATCCAATACACGTGCCATACTCTGGGCGACCACCGCAGGATGCCGGATGTGAGATGCCAGTTCCATACCTTTTTCAATTTTGGGAATGTCGATTTCGATTTTGGCATTTTGAATGCGATCATAGATTTCTTGGACCAGTTGAACCATACGCAGATGCTTCGTTTCCATGCGTCGCTCAGCCATGTATCCAAATAGCGACTGGATCAACAATGCACCATTTTGAATCAGACGATCCATGTTGATTAACTGTTGCCTCATGGGATGGCCTTTTTCAATGGTCATGGACAACAAGGAGACATTCCCCCAGATGCCCATTAAGATATTATTAAAACAATTCGATATACCGCATATGAAATGCCGCAATGCATCCAATTCGCGGTCCGGTGAAGAGCGCCTTTTTTTGCAGCTCGGCTTTTCGACGCGCAGGCAAAAACTGGATATCTCTTGTTTGGTCATTCGGTGACTGCGCACCATGGGTACTGTAAAACAAGCGTAATCGTGGGCGGACGGTTCATTTATTTTGGTAAACGCGGCAGTATCCGTCTTCGGGCCATTCGCGCCCTGGAGTCCTTCCACGAAAACGGCCGTCATTTGAGGCAACCACTGTTGACCGTCGTTTAATTCCTTAAATTCGGATTGCAATTCCTGCGCATACCACATCTATATTACTCCCCGTGCTTTGATGGCCATCATTTTAATTTTTTAGACATCCTATTTTGCAACTAGCATACCACCACCTAAGAATATTTGTTTTATATTTGTTTTCGGTTACTTATATCATCTTCAGCAATTCTTCTCTCATGCACTGGAGTCAATCCTTTGACACTAAAATCACGACGCAGGCCACATCTTGGAGCTATCGATACGGACGTTAAAACATAGAAATCGATTCGAATTGAATGGCTGCCCGGTCAGCATTGTGTCCTATTGCCAATAGGCAAATCCTAGATAATGTAAAAATCTTAACCCAACGGAATTCACATTACCGCCCCATCGTAATCCTTGACATCGCCAACAGCAGTATGTCATAAATACTATGAATAACAGCAATATTTACCATGCCACCAAATTTAGCGCACGCCGGTTTAAACGCGTGTTATTCAACGAAACTGCCTAAACCGCCCTTTGGGCTGAATCGATATCGGATGATGCAGGATTTCCCGATCCTATTTGTAGATGACGATATTCAAATTCTCGACGTGGTCTCTACCTACCTAGCCCGTTACGGCTACACCGTGGATACGGAGAACAGTGGTTTGGCGGCCCTTGAGCGCATTGATCAGAATGATTACGCCATCGTTTTCACTGATCTGATCATGCCCGAAATAAGCGGCCTTGATTTGCTTAAAGCGGCTAAAAAGGTCAACCCGGTAACCGAGGTTGTGATCGTCACGGGCTATGGCACCATCGAGTCCGCCATTGAAGCCCTTAAACTGGGCGGCTATGATTACCTTCAAAAACCGATCAATTTTGAACGTCTTCGAATTCTGATTGAAAGGATAATTGAAAAGAAAAAATTACAGCTTGAAAATGCACTCATCAAGCGTCGGCTTAAGGATCGTTTTAGTTTTGACCAGCTGGTGGGCAAAAGCCCCAAGATGCAGCAGATCTATGAAATCATCGATCGCATCAGCACCAGCTGCCCCACCGTTCTGATTCAAGGAGAAAGCGGTACAGGCAAAGAATTGGTAGCCAATGTGATCCACCAGAATAGCGTCCGCCATAAACGCCCGTTTATTCCGATTAATTGTGGAGCCATTGCCGAAGGTCTATTGGAGAGTGAGCTTTTCGGGCACATCAAGGGTGCTTTTACCGGCGCTATAAAAGACAGCATGGGATTGTTCAAGGCCGCCCATGGCGGCACCATCTTCCTCGACGAAATTGCCGAGGTTCAACCGTCTCTACAAGTCAAGCTATTGCGGGCACTCCAAGAACGCAAAATCAGGGCGGTCGGCGACACCAAAGAGATGGAAATTGATGTTCGCGTTATTGCCGCCACTAACAAGAACCTTGTAGAAGCCATTCAGAACAAAACGTTTCGCAAGGACCTCTTCTATCGACTGGATGTGATCTCAATTGACATGCCGCCATTGCGGGAGATCAAAGATGACATCCCGAATCTGGCCAAACACTTCATCAAAAAATTTGGTAAAGATAGCCCCCGCAATGTGGAACACATTTCGCCCAGTGTCATGGACCTGCTGATGCGCTATGATTGGCCGGGCAATGTACGCCAACTGGAAAATGTTATTGAACGCGCTTTTGCGCTCGGTGAAGGTGATACGATTCAAACACGCGATCTTCCGCCCGAAATTAGGGATCTGGATCAAAAAATAGGCCGTGGCGCCGGCAGCAGTCTCAACTTGAACGATAACGAAAAGCTGTTAATCACACGTGCCTTGCAACAAACCAATGGCAATAAATCGGAAGCCGCCGAATTGCTAGGCATTAATATTACAACGGTATACCGTAAGATGGAAAAATATCACATCTCTGATAAAATGGTTCAGGCGCAATAACCCGCCTGTATGGATAAAAAGTTGCTGTTTTTTTCTAGTGCCAATAAAGGAGAACTAATATGTCCGAGGGCCTTGATGTTATTATAGTTGATGACGATTCCAGTGTTTGTGAATTAATCGCCGCAATTGTCAAGCGCTTCTACACCTGGGGAGACATCTATCCATTTTCCGATACGGACGAGGCTATAGATTTCTGTTTACAGCGTGATATCGGTGTGGCCATCTTCGTCGTGGATGTGTTTTTGGGTGGAGTGAGTGGGTTTTACTTTCTGGATGCAGTTGAAGAAAAATTTCCCACCTCACATTCAGACGCCATTGTCATCACCGGCAATGCGAGTGACGACATTGTCAATATGTGTATTGCATCGGACGTCAACCACCTCCTTGAAAAACCCATAAAACCATACGCCCTGCAGTTGGCCGTGAGAGCCATTGCCGAAAAATATCTCAAATTTGCCAAAAAGCTGTTCCAGGATCCGGATTTCGCCAAAAACGTATCCGATATTGAATAACCACTAATAACAAGCTTCACAATGAACAACTATGCCAACGTATGAAAATATTGAAGGGGAAAAACTTCTCCAACTTTTCGAGCGATTGATCAATCAGCAGACTTTGGTCAATGTGTCCCTTCCAAGTACAGATTTTGAAAGCCTTACTGTGCTTACGGATACCCGCAAGGATGGCGAAATCCTTTATTTTAAAATCGATCTACCCGATGGCTTAATAGCGTCAATGAGCAAGTCTCCTCCCGAACTATTGAGTTTTGAGTTTACCGGAGAGGGCCAATTAACCCACCGATTTGACGCCAAGCTCAAGGATATTTCAGAAAGCAGTATCTGGCTGCACTCACCTGATGTGATTCAGCGCTATCAGATGCGAGACAATTTTCGTATCAAAGTCATGCGGGAATCCTTCGCCACCTTTGAAACCAAAGACGGTCAAGTGAATATGGAAATAGACAATATCAGTGTGGGCGGTGTTTACTGCTATTGTCCTAATTTACACAAACCCTTAATGGAATCATATCCGATAATTAAAGACTTGAAGCTTCAAGTGACCGCCAAAACTGACTGTTTTTCGGTCCCCATCGAACAGGCGTTGGTTAAACGCCTGGAGCCATGGATGCGGCCCAAACATTTTGGTGTGGCTTTTGAATTTGTTCAGATCAATCGGCAGACACGCAAACAGTTAATCCAACATATATATGATCTGCAACGTGAGTTTTTACAGAATCGGCTCAAACTTGACGAATAAAGCCGCCCCTGTCTCTATTCTATAATACGCCTATGGACCCGGGGAATTATTTAGCGGTCAGTCATCTATATATTCACCGCGGTTAAAACGAACAATCTCGCTATTGTAGTGCATCAAGGTCGCTTCCATAACCTCTTTGATCGCATGCCCGTGGGGTAATTCACGCACCAAAGGCGATACCGCGTCGACTTGAGCTTTCATCTGATCCATGATCGGCTGCACTTGCCTCAAATTGGCACCTGGATCCGCCAATACCCGTTGATATGCTTCCAACGTATCCAACAAGTGGTGGGCGGTCTTTTCAAGCCCGCTGATTTTCTTAAATCCAAACCCCGGCATGGGAGGCTGAATCCCTCGTGCGACCGGAGTGCTGGGCAGCTTGTTCGCAAGTGCCTTATCCGTGCTCTCCTTTAGAACCGTTGCAAAATCAACTTCCTCCTTGCGGTTGGCTGATGGATTTTGCGTGGTGAGGGGATCTTTCAGGGGTTGCATTTTATCGACAGGATTGATCTTCATCTTATTTCCTCCAAATAGCGAACGCCGCTAAAATAAACTTCAGTGGTTACCTGTGACGATCTTTGCAAGCAGTGGGCCAAGATGTCCGTATATCGAATAGAATTTTTTTTAGGGCCGATTTTGAGATAGAATTTTGCAACTATTTGTTTTTTTAAGTCACACCCTATTAGCAATTGAGTCTTGTTTTAATTTGATCCTCCCGTTTTCATGCGCCACCCAGGCATTTTTTTCCGTCCCATGGAATTTCCTACCCACTGGATCACAGATCAATGTGGGTACCCTCTTGAGCAAAAAACACCTGTGTAATGCCCTTATCCGGAGGCGTGCAGTAGATGTATTTAAAATCATCGAGCTGTTCATCTGTTCGTTGAACGTCGTGGTGAAACAGGGCCAAATGTTTAACCTGGTTACGATTGGCTATTTCAATCGCATGTTCGATGGGGGAATGCCCCCAACCTTTTTTGTTCGCATCATATTCCGCTCGTGTATATTGGGCGTCATAAATCAACAAATCAGCACATTGGATGAAATCTTCAATGCGTCTATTTTGTTCTGCTGCGACCAATGCGCCTTCAGCCGCCATTTCCGGGTCATACCGGCAATCCTCCGGATCGAGTTCGAATAGATTGCGGAAAGGTTCTGTATCGTAAACCGTACAAACCACTTTTTGGTCAAACTCGAAACGATATCCCATGCAAAGCAAGGGATGGTTGAGATATTGAGTGATCAGTTTCACGCCCTGCCCCAGATCATATTCGCCTTCTTTGAGATCGTGGTAGGTGATAGTTGCTGAAAGCTCTTCATGACGAACGGGAAAGTATCGATAGGTCAGTTGTCCTCCCAGCACCTGTTCGAGTGTGTCGTCTTCATGGGTAACCGGTCCGTAGATATTCAGCTTGTAATTGGCCAGATAGAGAGGAACAAAAAATGGAAAGCCCAAGATATGATCCCAGTGAGTGTGGGTGATGAACAGTTCAGCCGTCAGCTCCTTTTTCCCATTCGGGTGGGCCACCATATGATTGCCAAGGGCACGAATGCCGGAGCCTGCATCAATGATAATCCTGCGATCAAGGGGCTCGATATACAGTTCAATGCATGCCGTATTGCCGCCATAGTGCATGGTTTCGGGTCCTGGACAAGGTATTGAACCCCGGACACCCCAGAATTTGATTCGCATCGATTTAACCCTCTTCAATAACATGCAAAAATATTTTAGCTTTTTCCAACTCGGATCGAATGGCGGCCTCAAGTTGGTAAAGATCTTCGGCCGGCCTGCCCAGGCGGCCCAATAATTTGTCGAACAGCGCCATATCAACCACACCTTTTTGAGTTGCTGCAATTCCCAGATGGTTGGCCAATTGATTGGCAAGGGCGACATAAAGCCACTGCCGGGTCACGGGTTCCGAAGGCCCTGGGATCTGATGGTGACCGCCGATGGCTTGCAGCAGCTCCGGACCGAATTTCCATTTGGCGCCTACCAAGCGCCCCACCTGGCAATGGTCCAGGCCCAATCGAAATTGCTCGGATTTAATAAAAGGTAATTCATCAGCATCAGAGGACAGAACGGCTTGGATATAAAGCTCCGGACAGGAGACCATGATGGGTATTTTGCCCAAATCATGCATTAAGCCCGCTAAAAAATAGGACTCCTGCTCTGTGACAGGTACTTTCTGCTTTTTGGCAATGGCTTTGGCCACAACGCCGACGCAAAGAGAGTGTGCCCAAAATGCATCAATATCAATCTGTTTGGGTATTTTGCTACCGGTCAAACCTGCCAGAATAGAGGTGCTTATGGCCATATTTTTTACAGTGTTCATCCCCAGCATGATAATGGCGCGGGTAAGTGAGGTGATCTTGCTGGCCAGGCCATAATAAGCCGAATTAATGAGTTTTAAAAGCTGTCCGGTCAGCACGGGATCATAGGAAATAACGCGATTCAGATCTGTGGGAGAGGCTTCAGTACTGTTGCAAATCTCCAGTACTTTGGTAACTGTCGTCGATAGACTCGGCATGCGGGTAATGAATCGATGAATGCTTTTTAATCGTTTCTCGCTGGACATTGCTTATCCTGCCTTGCTTCCAGATTCCGGATCACTTAAATCACATATGAATTCGGCCACAAAAACAAACCATTTCCGGGAGCTTCGAGTTCACGTTAGTAAATCGGCTCTTGACGGTCCAACTTGATCAATTTTTCAAATTAGAATCGGTATATTTCCATCCCTGCAATAATCCACAATTGATGGTCTATTTTTGCATAATGCAAATTTTCTTTGCCAAATAGTGTCCTTTTAATTGCTGCACACAAAATGGTAATTTATAACATACTGTTTTTTTGAATATTTTTTATTTTCAAGATGGCATAGTTATTGAAATGATACTATGATGCCAAAGCGTATTGTAATCCTGATAGGCAAGGAGTGTTTATGATATCCCCTCTAAATTCTGCTGTGTCCGCATTTTCCGCATACGGCAAGAAATTGGGCGTAACTGCCAATAACATCGCCAACGTGAATACCGATGAATTTAAAAAGAGTCGAACGACTATGCAAGAGGGGGCTAATGGCGGTGTTAAAGCCAACATTCAAGAAGTCGATACGCCGGGTTACCTAAAAGAGACGGTCAATGAAAGTGGTGAAACCGTTGAAGTGGAGACTTCTAATGTGGATCTGGCTGAAGAGCTCACGGAGATGATACCCACCAAAGCATCCTACAGCGCTAACCTTAAGAGCGCCCAAACTTATCATCAAATGATGGGATCGCTGCTGGATATATTCAGCTAGTCGCTCACCTTTCAAAAATAAAGGGCAACTCAGGTTGTTGATAGGCTTGAAAGGCCCGACACGATTTGCCGCGGCGGCATTGATAGCATACGGATACCGGCTTGCGCGGACGTCCTTTATATCCCGAGCATGTTATATAATGGGTTGGGGTGCGTTGGGTGTCGGCAGTTTTAGCCGCCCGCCTATGATGCTGGGTTGGCCGATAGGGAGATTGCATGGTATCAGGATCGTTTGGGTCGACAGCCGGAGGTGCCGGCTCTTGATTGCCAGGGCCGGCGCACCGTCATGATTCTATGCAGGTATCCGAAATTGGTCGCCCGACCTTGCGGGTCGTTAATATCAAGGCGTCAGGTTATCGTTTCAACCATTTCAAGTGTTGATTTTTTCCCTTAACTTGCCTGAGCATTTAAAGGTGACAACCTTTCGTTTTTCCAGAATCAGGTCATTTCCGGTAGCAGGATTTCGGCCGCGTCTTTCGCGTTTGTTTTTCACACAAAATTTACCGAAGCCACTAATCAGAACATCTTCACCGTTTTGCAAGGTGCTTTTGATGATCTCGATGAGTCCTTCGATCACCTCGGTGCTTTTATTTTTCGGAAAAGGCAACTCTTCATGGATAAGATCGACGATCTGGGCTTTGGTCAGAGTCATGGCCAAACTACTCCTTCATGCAAAGTAAGATATTATCGCCAGTGTCTACAATATCTAATGCCATACCTTATTTTTGTCAAGAAAATAAGCGCGTTATATTAAAAATATCGATTGGCGCAATTTTTTTGTTGATAATCGGAAAAAACTCAAACCTCAATATATCTGTATATATTTGTTTTTTTTATGTTTTTTTGACTACGCGCTCACCCCTTCGACCAAAGCGCAACAATGACGCTAGTACCATAAAAACCAAGGGGTTAACTAAAAAAGCGTTAAGAATTTTTCCGCTATCAATAAAACTCATGCTGATTGGAAAAATAAAAGGGAGCTGCGCTAAAGCGTCAACTCCCTTTGATTCAAATGGTCGGGACAGCAGGATTTGAACCTGCGACCCCAGCGTCCCGAACGCTGTGCTCTACCAGGCTGAGCCATGTCCCGTTAAAGCGCTTTTAGTATGTCAAGGGCTGGGCATTGTCAATAGCTTTTGGGCGTCAAAGACCCTTATGCCAAAGGGTTATCAAGAATGATGGTCTGTTCGCGCCCCGGTCCTACCGACACAATCTGAATAGGGGTGGACGTCAACGCCTCAATGCGCTTGAGGTATTGTTTGACATTTTCCGGCAACGCATCATAGTCACGCACGCTGGAAATATCCTCTTGCCATCCAGGCCATGTTTCATATACCGGCACGCACTGGGCAAGCATTTTGAGACTGGCCGGAAAATCTTCAATGATTTCCTGTCCGTATTGATATGCTGTACAGATCTTGATCGCTTCCAACCCGCCGAGGACATCGAGCTTGGTGATGGCCAATCCGGTTAGTCCATTGAGTCGAACGGAATTGTTAAGCAATACCGTATCCAGCCAACCGCAACGCCGCTTGCGTCCGGTTGTGGCACCAAATTCAGCGCCCTTTTCTTGTATAAAATCGCCTGTTTGGTCAAACAATTCGGATAAAAACGGCCCTGCGCCGACCCGTGTCGTATAAGCTTTAACAATTCCGACGACGGCATTAATGTCTTTAGGGCCGACACCGGCGCCACAGCAGGCATTGCCGGACACCGTATTGGATGAAGTCACAAATGGATAAGTACCGTGATCGATATCCAGGTGCGTGCCTTGCGCACCTTCAAACAAAACTTGCTGTTTCGACCGGATGGCACGGTTCAGCGCCACCGATACGTTGGCCACATAAGGGGCCAGACGTGCGGCGCACGAACGATACTCCTCCAGAATCGAGTCCAGCACCATGGTTTCTTGTCCCAAAAAGTTTTTGAGATAGTGGTTCTTCTCCGGCAAGATTTTGGTCAATTTTTCGTGAAAATCTTTGTCATCGATCAAATCGACAAAGCGTATGCCACGGCGTGTGGCCTTATCTTCATACGCCGGTCCGATGCCTCGACCCGTGGTACCGATCTTGTCTTCACCCTTGAGCTGCTCACGGCCGGCGTCGATGGCTTTATGGTAGGGCATGATCACTTGGGCGCGCTCACTGATCATCAATTTGTCCGGGCTGCAGTCGACCCCTTTGCCGCTCAGGTAATCAATTTCCTGAAGCAGCACCAATGGATCCACCACCAGGCCGTTGCCGATGCAACAAGTTTTTCCCTGCAGAATTCCGGAAGGCACCAAATGGCTGATGATTTGTTCACCATCCACAACCATGGTATGGCCGGCATTGTTGCCGCCCTGAAATCGAACCACGACATCCGCATTCTCAGACAACAGATCAACAATTTTACCCTTGCCCTCGTCTCCCCATTGGGTGCCAACAATCACGAGATTGGCCACATCGAACTCCTTGTGCTGCGATATTAATATAAGCGGCGCACTTCATTTGAATTTTGCGCCAGGAAACGCCGCTACTTATGAGGTAGGGGGTTGGAATGGCGTACCCCGTTTTGTTCCCAGAAAAAGCTAGCGTTTGTTGCGAAAAAAATTCTGCATCAATGCCTGGCATTCGGATCTGCATACACCGGCGATCACTTTAATCCGGTGGTTCAAGCGCTGGTCGCCGGCATAATCGTATAAAGAGCCCGCTGCGCCCCATTTGGGGTCAGGGGCTCCAAAAACAACCTGCGCCACCCTTGCATGGATTATCGCGCCCATGCACATGACGCAGGGTTCGACGGTAACATATAACGTAGTCGCTAACAATCGGTAATTTTGAACCTGCTGGGCCGCCCGCCGCAGCGTCAAGATCTCAGCGTGGGCGCTGGGATCGTGTTGTCGGATGGTTTCATTGTGGCCCTGGGCGATCACCTTCCCCTGGTCATCCATCAGCACCGCGCCAACCGGCACCTCATCGATGGCTTGTGCTTTTAACGCCTCGGCCAGGGCCATTTCCATATAGTGTTCGTGGGTGCGGTTCATATGAGGATTGTTTCAATTTTATGGATGCTCTATCTGTTCGAACGCCCCTTGACAACCCGATCACTATAGCTTATGAAGCATCCCACTTTCAAATCGTTTTATTCCGCGCCCGTAGCTCAGCTGGATAGAGTGCCGGAC
>JBNKKB010000099.1:0-29385 GCA_050291605.1 Desulfobacteraceae bacterium
AAAGATCAATCTTGGAAAAATAATCCTGCCTTGTCAACACTTATGATCTTTCGCTCATAAGATGAGGCGAGGATACTGATCACTCGAATACCCGGAAAGTCCCTCTTGGAGGTTGGATATACGGTTGGAAAGTGAATTTTGACCCAATAAAAAAAGGACTCGGAAATTAATCCAAGTCCTTGATTTTACGGTGGAGGCGGCAACCAGATTCGAACTGGTGAATAACGGCTTTGCAGGCCGCTGCCTTACCACTTGGCTATGCCGCCAAAAAAAATGGAGCGGGAAACGGGATTTGAACCCGCGACTTCGACCTTGGCAAGGTCGCACTCTACCACTGAGTTATTCCCGCCCAGTTGAACTGTCGCTTTTATCTATTTATTAGACCCTTGTCAACGAAAAACCAAAAGATCTGCTCAAATACAGGTCTGTATTTTCGGCATCCGTCCTATGTTTGCAATAGTGTCCGAAAACGGACAAAATAGTCCACTCCAGACCATATCGTCAGCACAAGTGCGCCCCATAAAAAGAACGTACCGACCAGGTGAAAATCCACATATACATAAGAATAATGGAGCAATAAAGGAATCAAGGCGGCTATCTGAAATCCGGTCTTGTATTTACCCAAATTAGAGGCGGACATGTCCATTTCGTGCCGGGCAATGATACTTCGCAATCCGGTAACCGCCAGCTCACGCCCGATGATAATGCATACGATCCATGCTGGTGAACGTCCCAAAACCGCCAACATGATCAAAGTGGATGATACCAACAATTTGTCGGCCAGCGGGTCCATCACTTTACCGAACTCGCTCACAAGATTTTTCCGACGCGCATAGTACCCATCTAAATAGTCGGTAATGGCCGCAGCGCTGAAAAGCAGGGCCGCCAGGAAACAGGTGAACCGATTGGGTGCATATAAAAGCGCCACAATCAGCGGCACTGTGACAATGCGAAACAGGGTCAGTGCATTGGGGACTTGAATCATTTTATGAAATTGATTCTGAACCTGCATGGGCAGCTCTTTTTCAGTATGCGCGTTATTTTGCGGCTTTGTTCCAGTCATCCAGAAAGGCCTGAATTCCCTTGTCCGTAAGGGGATGGGCGGCAAGCTTGCTAAGCACATTGAAAGGTATGGTGGCGATATCGGCACCCATCAGTGCAGCATCCAATACATGCAGAGGATTGCGGACGCTGGCCACAATAATTTCAGTATCGTAGGCATAATTGCTATAGATATCGACGATCTGTTCCACCAGCAACATACCTTCCTGGGACAGATCATCCAGGCGGCCCACAAAGGGGCTCACAAAAGTGGCACCGGCTTTGGCGGCCATCAACGCTTGCAAGGGCGAAAATACCAGGGTGACATTGGTTTTGATACCGTCTGCGGCCAGCAAACGGGTGGCTTTTAAACCATCAATGGTCATGGGAACCTTGATGGTGATATTGTCGTGTATTTTTGCTAAATCGCGGCCCTCACTGACCATACCTTCGGTTTCAAGGCTGATGACCTCCGCACTGATGGGGCCATCCACAATTTTGCAGATTTCGCTGATGATCTCTTTGAAATCTCCGCCTTCCTTGGCAATCAGGGACGGGTTGGTGGTCACACCGTCTACCATGCCCATGGCGTTGGCTTCTTTGATTTCAGCAATGTTGGCCGTATCGATAAAAAATTTCATGGAACAACTCCCTTTTCAATTGATTCGTGAATATAATCCGTTTGGTGCTAAATCCAAACCCATTCTCAGCTTGACTACTGATATTATCGTTACAACGCTTTTCAACTGAAGATGAAGCTATTGCGAGCGATGTGTTAATCCTTTGTCTTCTGATCTACGTAACCGTTCCGACACTTTTCGCTGCAAAAAAAGACCTCATCCCCGTTAATATGCTGGTGGACGCCCTCCCGCTTGGGAAAGTAGGTCCCGCAGAAAGGATCTTTGATCATCACATCATCCACTTGATCGGCAGGTTGTTGCCGTACCTTTTGCCTGCCGGCGGCATTGCCGCCCAACCAATTTTTGGCCAGCCGAAAAACAAGCACACCGAGGATAAAATAGATTAGCAGTCTGATGAGCATGGCTTGATTTCCTGAATATCTGCAACCAGTTGATTTAATAGATCTTGTACACTCAACTGGAGCACTGGATGCACAACAGTTGGGTCTATATCACAAAAGGGTTGCAAGACAAAGCGTCTTTTATGCATGCGCGGATGGGGCACTACCAAATCCGGCGTATTTATGATCCGGTCTTCGAAAAAGAGAATATCCAAATCCAACATCCGGGGGCCAAACCGCACCCCTCCCGATGTGCGCCCTAAACGCTCCTGGATGGACTGGATCCGGCCCAGTAGCGCGTCGGGTGTCAGAATCGTTTTGATCTGCAATACGGCATTGAGAAACCAGGCCTGATCCAGGTAATCCACCGGCGCGGTGTGATAAAAAGGTGAGCGGTCGATCAAAGTAATACCCGTTTCATCGCGCAACAGGGCGATCCCCCGGCAGCAATTCTGCATGGGATCTCCCATATTGGAACCGATGGAAAGATAGGATAGGTGCGTTTCAGGCATAGGATGCTTTAAATTGGATGCACTAAAATCGGGTTTGGGGGTCATTAATAACAAGTTTTAGGTTTTAAGTGGTGGATTGCGACCTATTTTATAATAAACTCCTATCAGGTGCTAAAGGGTACCTGATCAAGCCCAAGCATGTGCCATTCATATGGGCAATATAATCAACAGAATACATTTGCTTAATACTTAAAACCCAATGTCATTAACTTAAGGTTTATTTGAGTTGTGTGGGAGCGCTTAACACCGGCCCCTTAAGTTAATGACATTGACTTAAAACCTAATACTTAAAACTTCCTTATCATTAGCTATCGCCAATCTTTACCGCTTTAATAATCCGACGCTTCAGCGTTCAGATTTCCTTCATATATTTTCCTTGCATCGCCTTCGAGATAGATCTCCCGGTATTCTTGCCCTGTTTTTGTAAAATAGACCTTCAAAATGCTATTGCTGCGGGTGATTAGAGAGATGGGCGAATTCAACCCTTTGCGGGCCGATAAAACAAGCGCAGCAGCCACAACACCGGTGCCGCATGCCAGGGTTTCGTTTTCCACGCCGCGCTCATAGGTGCGGATGGCCCAGCGATCATCCGCCATGGGGGCAATAAAGTTCACGTTGGTGCCGGCGGGTGTAAAATGCGGATGCTGCCGGATTTGCCGCCCCAGCGAAAAAACAGGTGTGGCGTCAATATCCTCCACTTCCAGCACTACATGGGGCACTCCGGTGTTGATCCGACTCAACGCAATGGCACCCTGATCCAGGTCCAGGCGGTCCGCCACCATCAAATCCTCTGGATCGGTCATTTTTATTCTTACCAGATCATCTGTTACGCGGGCCTCGATAATGCCGGCAATGGTTTCAAAAGCCATTTGTTCAGAGGTGATTCCATTGAGATGGGCAAATCGGGCTGCACAACGCGCACCGTTGCCGCACATTTCAGCCACGCTGCCGTCCGAATTGAAAAACTGCCACTTAAAGTCGGCTTGGTTGGATGTCTCAATGAGAATCAAGCCGTCGGCTCCCACCGATAGCCGGCGCCGACAGACTTGGGCCGCAAAATGGGGCAAATTATCATTCACGACAATGCGCTGTCGATTATCAATCAAGATAAAATCATTGCCGGCACCGCTCATTTTCCAAAATGGGATTGTGGTCATGTCGTTCGATTCCTCAAAAAATCCGGGATCTGCTCACCCCGCATTAAATCCTCATAGCTCTCCCGTTGCCGGATAAGACCAAATTGATCCGCGCGGACCAACACCTCGGCTATCCGTGGACGGGAGCAGTAATTGGAGGACATGGTATAGCCATAAGCACCGGCACTCATTACCGCTAACCATTCCTGGGGGCGTACCGCTAACATGGATCGATCCTGCGCTAAAAAGTCGCCACTTTCACAGATGGGACCGACCACATCCGCCACCATGGATTCTCGCTTAGCGCGCACCACGGGCTGGATGTCATGATATGCACCATACAGACTGGGTCGCATTAAATCATTCATGCCGGCATCAACGATGATAAAGCTCTTGTTTGGACCCTGTTTGCAATACAGCACCTGGGTTACCAATATACCGGCATTGCCCACGATCACGCGGCCGGGCTCGAGAATTAGCGTGTAACCAGTGCCTTTAAGCGCCGTTTCCATCATGCGTGCGTAAGCATTGAGCTGCGGTGGCGCCTCTTCCTGATAGGTGATGCCCAAACCACCGCCCATATCAATATAGCTGATATCGATTCGATGCGTATGCAGCTCCCGAATAAAACCCGTCAGACTTTCCAGGGCCTGTTCAAAGGGCGCCAGGGTGGTGATTTGCGATCCAATATGGCAATCAATGCCTTGGACCTCGACATGGGGCATGTCCCGGGCTTGATGATAGCCCACCATAGCACTGGCCATGTCGATGCCGAACTTGCTCTTTTCCAGTCCGGTAGCAATGTAAGGGTGCGTTTTGGGATCTACATTTGGATTGACCCGCAAGGCCACAGGTGCTTTGCGATTAAGTTGGCCGGCACGGGTGTTGATCAATTGCAATTCATCCATGGACTCAATATTAAACATCAGAATCCCGCTGCTGATTGCAGCATCCATCTCTTCAATCCGCTTGCCCACGCCCGAGTACACGATCTTCGCCGGTTCGAATCCGGCGGCCATACCACGGTGCAATTCACCACCGGATACAATGTCCAAACCGCTGCCCCATTGTTGAAACAAGCGCAAAAGGGTATGATTGCTATTGGCTTTAGCCGAATAGCACACCAAATGATCCATTGTGGAGAAAGCTTGTTGAAACTGAGCGAAATGACGTTCTAGTGTGGCATAACTGTAAAGATAAAAGGGCGTACCGACATCAGCGGCAATGTCGGTTACCGCCACTTGCTCACAATAAAGCAGATCGTTTTGGTAATTAAAATGGTGCATGAGCAAACCTTTTCAAGGCACTGCGTCAACTACCACCAGATTTGAATCCGGCCCTTGGGCACCTGAAGATTGAACAGGCACGACCTTGTATACATAACGATTACCCCTGCCGACACTTTGGGAATACGTCAAAGGATGTTGCTGCGCACGCAGCGCCGGGTCCATGTTCAATCGATCTATTTTTTCAAACAACAGCGGGCAATGGGTGCAGTCCGCTTTTGTACTGCTTTGGCTGGCGCGGTAGATGGCATATCCGGTTGCCGCAGATCCTGTTGGCCGATGATGCCAGCGCAGTGTCACCATTGGGTTTTGATAGTGAACATTTAGGTCACTTACGGCTTGCATAGCTGGTTGCCGGGGCGCCACAGGCGGAGCTTTTTTGCCACAGCCGCCGAAAAAGGCCAGCGCCACGAGCATGGTGGTGATGCATGTGGAAGCAGTCGCATGCGTCATATCAGCGTGCCTCTTCATTTTGCCGGTGGGCCAAAGCCTGCTTGGCCTGATCGATAGCGGCGCGAACGTTTTGCGTAGCTGTGCCGCCGGCGGAAAGCCGCCGCGAGATCATATGTTCCAATGTCAGGTGGTCAAAAATATCCTTTTGAAAAGCGGATGAGTTTTCACGCAGCTCTTCGAGCGAGAGTTCATGCAACTCTTTTTGACAACCCAACGCGTAGGTCACCACCTGGCCAACCACCGCGTGCGCCTGTCGAAACGGCACACCGCGCCCCACCAAATAATCAGCCATGTCGGTCGCATTTAAAAACCCTTTGGAGGCCGCCTGGCGCATGGTCTCTTTTTGAATCCGGATTAGGGGTAACATTTTAATATAGATGTCGATAGTGGTTTGCACAATATCTACCGAGCTAAACAAGGCGCCTTTGTCTTCCTGCATGTCCCGGTTGTAGCTTAAAGGCAGCGACTTCATCAAGGCCAGCATGGCCATCAAATCCCCCATCACACGGCCTGATTTTCCGCGCACCAATTCAGGGATATCAGGATTTTTCTTTTGAGGCATGATGCTGCTGCCGGTGGCAAAGGCATCCGGCAGTTCAATAAAGCCGAATTCCGATGAGGACCATAGCACAAGCTCTTCGGACATCCGGCTAAAATGCACCATACAGATACTGCCGGCCGATAGAAATTCCAATATAAAATCACGGTCGGAAACCGCATCTATACTATTGGTGCTGATGGATGGAAAATCAAGAAGTTCAGCTGTGTATTCGCGGTCGATGGGATAGGTGGTACCTGCCAGAGCCGCCGATCCCAACGGCATGACGTTTGTGCGCTTCAAACCGTCGGAGAGCCGCTGGGCGTCCCGCCAAAACATTTCATAGTAAGCCATCCAGTGATGGGCCAAAAGCACGGGTTGCGCCCGCTGCAGATGCGTATAACCCGGCATGACGGTATCGATATGGGCTTCAGCCATTTTGACCAATACCGCACACAGTTTATGGAGCTTCAGGATGATGCCCCGGGTGATATCGCGCAGGTACATGCGCACATCCAATGCCACCTGGTCGTTGCGGCTTCTGGCCGTGTGCAGTTTTTGGGCAACTTTACCCACATCCTGAGCCAAGCGGGCCTCAATGTGCATATGGATGTCTTCCAAGCTGTCACTGAACTCGAATTTGCCATGATCGAGATCGCGTTGGATGCGCCCTAAACCTTGGATCATCTGCGTGGCTTCATCATTGGCGATCACCCCAACCTTGGCCAACATGCGGCAATGGGCGATGCTGCCTTGAATATCGTAAGGGTAGAGACGTTTGTCAATCTGGATCGAAGAGGTAAACGCCTCGACACTGGCATCGGTACCTTCATCAAATCGCCCGTCCCAAGGTTTGCTGCTCATACACGATTCCTTATGGGTGGGCCATCGGCCCAGTTGATGGTTTTGAATATGGGGTTCCTGATTCAACCGGGAGAACAACCCTTTTTTCAAACAGTATTCAGGATTTATGCATCATCTTTTGAATTCTCAACCGCAACGCATTCAGTTGAATAAATCCTTCCGCGTCTTTTTGGCTGTATACGCTATCATCTTCAAAAGTGGCATGGGCCTCACTGTAGAGGGAGTACTCCGACTTTCGGCCCAACACGGTGCAATTGCCTTTGTAAAGCTGTAGGCGCACAACACCGGAAACCGTACGCTGAGTTTCGTCGATCAGGTGTTGCAGCAGCACTCTTTCCGGCGCAAACCAATAGCCGTTATAGATCAACTCGGCATACTTCGGAATCATGGCATCGCGCAGATGATGAACTTCGCGATCCAGCGTGATGGACTCCATAGCCATATGCGCTTGGCGCAAGATGGTGCCGCCTGGTGTTTCATAGACGCCGCGCGACTTCATACCCACATAACGGTTTTCCACCAAGTCAACACGTCCGATGCCATGCTTGCCCCCCAGGCGATTAAGCTCTGCAAGCATCCTGGCCGGCGATAACGCTTTGCCGCCGAGGGCCACGGGGTTGCCTTGTTCAAAGGTAATTTCAATTACTTCCGGGGTATCCGGTGCTTGTTGTGGAGAGACCGATAGTTGAAATATATTTTCGGGGGGTGCGGCCCATGGATCCTCCAAAACACCCCCTTCGTAGCTTACATGCAGCAAGTTGCCATCCATACTGTAGGGTTTAGCATGGGTAGTGGGTACCTGAATGCCATGCTTTTTGGCAAAAGCCATCAGTGCCGTACGCGAATTCAGATCCCAATCGCGCCAAGGGGCGATAATCTTGATGTGAGGATCAATGGCCAGATACCCCAATTCAAAACGCACTTGGTCATTGCCCTTGCCTGTGGCACCATGGCTGACGGCGTCGGCGCCCTCGATTTCGGCAATTTCCATTTGTCGCTTGGCGATCAACGGGCGCGCAATACTGGTGCCCAACAGATATTGACCTTCATAGATGCCATTGGCGCGAAACATGGGAAAAACATAATCTCGCACAAAAACTTCTTTTAAGTCATCCACATAAGCTTTAACGGCACCGGTTTTAATGGCGTTTTGCTCGACATCCCCCATGGGGTCCGGTTGACCCAAATCGGCAGAAAAGGTCACCACTTCGCAATTGTAGGTTTCGATGAGCCATTTGAGGATCACCGAGGTATCCAGTCCACCGGAATAAGCCAACACCACTTTGTTTACTTTGGTCGTCACAGTCGTTTTACTCCTTTTTTCAAACTCGAAATTGTAGAAGCGGGTTTCGGCCGCGAAAATAGCTGCCATCCCATGCCGAGATCGCGGCTGAAAGTCGCTCCCACATTTTATTGCTCTTTATATCGCGCCCTAATCAATGCCGGAAAGGATCTCATCCAAACATTGCACCAACCCGTCAATCTCAGTACGACCCACAATTAGCGGCGGCGCCAAACGCAAAATACGATCCTGGATACAATTAATTAAAAACCCGCATTCCATACAGGCCGTCACAATGGGTGCCCCGGATGTTTTTAACACCACCCCGACCAGCAATCCTTTGCCTCTCACGGCTTCTATGGCGGTATGCTTTGATTGAAGCTCAACCAGCTGCGTCTTTAAATAGGCTCCCATCTCCTGGGCTCTGGTCAGCAGATCTTGTTCTTCAATCAATTGAAGTACTTTTAAAGCCACGCTGCTTACCAGGGGGGTGCCGCCAAAAGTAGATGCATGCACCCCCGGGCCGAATGCGGCGGCCACTTTCTCAGTAGCCAACATAGCGCCGATGGGCAGCCCATTACCCAGGGCTTTGGCCAAAGTCATGATATCAGGGGTGATGCCAAAATGTTCATGGGCAAACAGTTTGCCGGTGCGGCCGATACCGGTCTGTACTTCATCCAAAATGAGCAGACACCCGGTTTCATCGCAAAGTTTGCGTACCTGCGCAAGATAATCCGGGTCCGGCATGCGCACGCCCCCCTCTCCCTGGATGGGTTCCATTAAAACGGCGCAGGTCGCTGAGCCGATGACCCCACTGAGGTCTTCAATATCGTTAAAGGGTACAAAATCAAAGCCCTCTAAAATTGGATCAAATCCTTGCCGCACCTTCTCTTGTCCGGTGGCGGACAAGGTCGCCATGGTACGGCCATGGAAGGACTGCTCCATACTCACCACGCGATAGCGTTCAGGGGCGCCTTGGTTTTGAAAATACTTGCGCGCCAGCTTAATTGCGGCTTCATTGGCTTCGGCACCGCTATTGGCAAAAAATACCCGGTCGGCGAAACTGCATTGCGTCAACCATGCCGCCAACTCGGTCTGCGGCTGGGTATAGAACAGATTAGAGACATGCCATAATGTCCTGGCTTGTTCGATGAGCACCTCGACCAACCGGGGGTGGGCGTGCCCTAAATTGCAAACGGCAATGCCGGCGATAAAATCGACATAAGACTTGCCCTGCTCATCATAAACGTTGCAGCCTTGGCCTTTCACCAGTGTCAAAGGATAACGCGCATAGGTGGCGGCAATCACCTGATCCGCAGTATTTTTAATATCTATCATAATTAAGTACTTTCGTTCCGTCGAATACGAAAAAAACAATCCATGCTTATCAATCAATTTGTGACCAGTTAAAAGTATAAAGCTTTAAGTTCATAACCTCGCTATATTGTTACTTCCGTACCAATACCTTCATCCGTAAACAACTCGAGCAAAATAGCGTGTCGGCGTTTACCGTTGATAATGGGCACTTTTTTAACGCCGCCCCTAATGGCCTCAAGGGCACACTCAATCTTGGGAATCATACCGCCTGTAATTTTCTGATCGGCGATCATCTTTTCAACGGTTGCTGCATTGATGGAAGAGATCAGTCGATGGTTGCCATCAAGAACGCCATCCACGTCGGTCATCAGAATGAGGCGACCCGCATTGAGAGCCGTGGCCATGTGACTGGCCACTAAATCCGCATTGATGTTGTACGTCTCACCCGCTTCACCCACGCCCACCGGTGCAATAATGGGGATAAATCCATCCTGGGTCAGGGTTTGGATTATGGCCGGATAAATACGGGTCACCCGACCCACCATCCCGGGATCGATGATCTCGGGGGGTTTGGTCTCATCTTCCTGCAATACAATTTTCATCTTTTCGGCTTGAATCAAACCGCCGTCTTTGCCGCTGAGCCCAACCGCTTTGACCCCTTGTCGGTTAATCTGCGCCACGATGGATTTATTAACTTTGCCACCCAAAACCATCTCCACCACATCCATGGTGGGGGCATCGGTCATGCGCATGCCACGAACAAATTTGGGCGCAATGCCCATCTGATCCAAAACCAGATTGATCTGAGGCCCGCCCCCATGTACAACGACCGGATGTAATCCGATCAACTTGAGCAAAGTGATATCCCTGGCAAAGTCTTCTTTGAGCTGCTCATCCACCATGGCATGGCCGCCATACTTAACGACAACCGTCATGCCTTTAAAGGCCCGGATATACGGCAGCGCCTCAATCAAGATATCCGCAACACTGGTTTTAGAAATACCGGCCTCCATATTAATCCCCATCTCTATGCTAAAGAATATACCGGCTCAAATCCTCATCATCTTTGATGCGTTTAAGTTTATCGTCCACATATGCGGCATCCACGACAACCTTCGAATCGGCAACATCAGGTGCATCAAAAAGAACATCTTCCAGCAGGCACTCCATCAAGGTATGCAGTCGCCGGGCTCCGATGTTTTCCGTTCTGTGGTTCACCTCTTCGGCAATCATCGCCATACGTTCGACCGCCTCATCATCAAAGACCAGCTCCACATCGTCCGTTCGCAGCAGGGCAGCATACTGCAACAACAGCGCGTTGTCCGGCTCCGTCAGAATACGGGCAAACTCTTTGTGTCCCAACGCGTCGAGTTCCACCCGAATGGGAAAGCGACCTTGCAGTTCGGGTATCAAATCAGACGGCTTGATGGTATGAAATGCTCCGGCAGCAATGAACAAGATATGATCGCTGCGCACCGATCCATATTTGGTGGTGATGGTGCTGCCCTCAACGATGGGCAACAGGTCGCGTTGTACACCCTCGCGGGATACGCTCGGACCATGCCCTTCACTTTGGCCCACGATTTTGTCTATTTCGTCCAAGAAAATGATGCCGGCCTGCTCGACGCGAGCAATGGCGATCCGTACCACCTTATCCATGTCCACCAGGTTCTGCGCCTCTTCCTGGGCCAAAGTCTCCAGTGCTTCCGGTACCTTGGTTTTACGACGCTTCACATTTTTGGGAACGACCCCATTGAGCATGTCTTTAAAATTAATGCCCAGCTCCTCCATGCCCACATTGGAGAAAATTTCAACCACCGGCGATGCTCTTTCCGGCAGATCCAAATCAACGTAGCGGTTGTCCAACTTGCCGTCACGCAGCATACGGCGCAATTTATCCCGCGTGGAAGATGATGGTTCGCCGCTTTCGGCGGATACCACCTCTAAAGTGGCTTCGGGACTGCCATCGTATTTGGAAGGCGCCCCCACCGATTTGGGCAACAGCAAATCGAGAAGCCGCTCTTCGGCATTCTGACGGGCTTTTTCTTTGACAGCTTCCTGCTCTCGTTGCCGTACCTGGTTGACGGTCAAATCCAACAGATCGCGCACCATGGATTCTACATCGCGCCCGACGTAGCCCACCTCGGTAAATTTGGAGGCTTCGATTTTATGAAAAGGTGAATCCGTCAAACGGGACAACCGCCGGGCGATTTCTGTTTTGCCCACCCCTGTGGGACCGATCAGAATGATGTTCTTGGGCGCGATATCTTCGCGCAGCGCTTCGTTGACTTGCTGTCGGCGCCAACGATTGCGCAGGGCAATGGCCACGGATCGCTTGGCCCGGTCTTGGCCGATAATATAGCGGTCCAGTGCCGCTACAATCTCTTTGGGTTTAAGGTTGTTCTGTTTCATAGGATAGCTCTTCGATGGTAATTTTGTCGTTGGTATAGACACACAAAGCTGCGGCAATGGCCATTGCCGCCTCAACCACTTCGCGGGCCGCCAATTGGTCATGCCGAATCAAGGCGGTCGCCGCGGCTTGGGCAGCCACACCGCCGGAACCAATGCCGATGACACCCTCATCCGGTTCGATGACATCGCCGTTGCCGGAAATTAAAAAAAGATTTTGAGTGTCGGCAGCAATCATCAGTGCCTCTAACCGGCGCAGGGACCTGTCGGTGCGCCAATCACGCGCCAGTTCAACGGCGCTGCGTGTCAGGTTGCCGTTGTACCGTTCAAGCTTGCCTTCCAACCGCTCCGATAAATTGAGGGCGTCCGCCGTCGCACCGGCAAATCCAACCAGAATCTGGTCTTTGTAAATACGACGTACTTTTCGGGCCTGATGTTTGATCACCGTATCATTCAAGGTCACTTGACCGTCCCCGGCCAAAACCACTTTGCCCTTTTGTCGAACCGCCAGAATGGTGGTCCCGTGCATGGGTTCAATTTTTCCTGCTACTGACATCGTACATTCCTATTTTTTAGCTATCGTCTCGGATGGGCTTTATCATAGGCCGTCATTAACCGATCGATACTGACATGGGTATAGCGCTGGGTGGTGGAGAGGCTGCGATGGCCCAGCAACTCTTGAACGGCACGCAGATCCGCCCCGGCGTCCAATAAATGCGTCGCAAACGAGTGTCGCATGGCATGGGGCGACACCGGTACGGACAGTCCGCAAGCACGGGCCAGTTTGTCAACCACCCGGGCAATCGATCGTGCGGTCAAACGACCTTGATCTTTATTGAGAAACAAGGGCCCTTCACGCTTAGTCCCGATACCATGCTTTGTCATCAGCGCCTCGCGATAGTCCTCAATTGCCGATAGGGCTTTGGCGCCAATTGGCACCACACGCTCTTTGCCCCCCTTTCCCAATACTCGGATCACCCCTTGGCGGTCATCCACATGGTGCGTATCGATCCCGGCCAACTCCGAAACCCGCACGCCTGTGGAGTATAGGGTTTCCAAAATAGCGCGGTTGCGTAACCCCAGCAGATCAGTGGGCCGCACGGCATCCAGCAGCCGGAACATATCATCCACCGGCAAATAGACGGGCATGGGTTTGCCGTGCTTGGGGGGGCGCAACGCCTCCACCGGATTATCGGCAATGACGCCATGTTTGTGTAAATGCCGGAAAAAGGAACGAATAGCAGCCATTTTTCGGGCCACAGTGGATTTTTGGTTACGACCGTAGAGGTAACCCAGGTATCCGCGGATCTGGAGCAAATCGACCTGGTCCAGCGTCACCCGGGACCACTGCTGGGGATCCTGGCTGGCCCAGGCGGGATTACCCGCCACAAAAGCGCCCATTTCGGCTAAATTATAACGATACGCTCTCAAGGTGTGCGCCGAGTAGCCGCGTTCTGCGGCAAGGCTCTCGATGAAGGCGTCTATATGTTGGCATAAGCGTTGTGATCCCATATCAACCCAATTTTGCCTGCCCGGTCACTGGCAGGGGTACGGCCTGGGGCCAATCAATCAACAAATCAATTTGTTGCCAGCCATCCACTTCAACAAAGGGGTGCGGCTGCCGATTCCACGGTTGCACAAACAAAACCGGCATAATATTTCGCTCCTGCAGCAAATAACACGTTTCCAGTCGATCCTCCACAAAATGAGTAATGCCCGAGGCGATCAGAAAATCCGGCTTGGCCGCATAACTGCCAGTGGCCACAATTTCAACCTCACCGTTTAGGTCGCCCAGCCGTTCGGCCATCCACGTTTCTATTGGCCCCATGCGGGGTCGTGCCGTAACCATCCGGATGGACCCCAAGGCGCCCAACCGCCGCAGCACTTCCATTGCACCAGTCATGGGGATCAGTTCGCAAGGATAGTCTCCGTCGATAATGCGATTGAGAACGGCATGGATGATCTCCGGATCGATATCCAGACATTGCTGCAGATCGTAGGCCGTCATGTGCTCGTACCGAATATGGTGGACGCCGTAGACTTCACTGGCAATGTCGATAAAAAGCTGCATGGTATCGGCAATGACACCATCGATATCAAAAGCCAAATGCCGGGGATCGATCATGTCGTCAACCCAACCTATTTGCCCTTGGGTTAAGCCGCTTTGCGCGACTTTTTCTTAAGCCGAGAAATGCGTCGCTTGTAAATCTTGGCCATCTTGCCATCCTTATCACTCAACGCTTGTTGGCGTTTGAATTTAAGGCTTTTGATCAAGCTTTTGACCTCTTTTACCGTCAACACGGCCTTCTCTTTTTTCGCAGTCCCCTTTTTCTTTGTGCCGGCAGCGGACGTCTTCGGAGTTGGGGTATCCTGTTTCTCTTCGGTTGCTGCCGATGACGTTTCGCCGGTGTCTTGTGTGGCTTTAATGGCAACCAACAGATCTTCCTTTTTCATCGCATGCACACCGGTAAGATCGGAAATATCTTTGGCGATCTCACGCAATTCTTTAACGGTCATCTTTTCGAGCGGCTTGTCACTATTTTTCTTTTTCTCTTGGGTCATGGGCCGAGCTCTCCTTTCAATGGATTTAGCGTAATAGATGCCGATGCCGATCGGCAATCACTTCAAGCCGGTCTTAACGTGACACCTGCTTGGTGTTTGGCTGTGCGTTGCATTTTCCGGGATGGCGCTCCAAGGGGATCGCCAAGAGTCAAAATGTAATTAAATAGCTTGTTTGGCGTATCAATGTCAACCGGCCAATGTTAAAAATCATCGTTTATTGTTTGCGCCATGCATTTCATGAACAGGATATTTTTATCCATAAACTCAATATTTTACAGCAGTAATGTTTGTTTGACCGCGCTGTATGGATTCCACTTAGGCGGCGATAGGGGCATTAACTTTTGTCCGGTTTGATAAACGCCCGAAACAGATCAATGGGCAATGGGAAAATGGTTGTGGAGTTGTTTTCCGCCGACATCTCCCGCATGGTCTGCAGGTAGCGCAGCTGCAGGGCCATGGGATGCTCCTGGATGATTATGGCGGCTTCGGCCAATTTGTTGGCGGCCTGGTATTCACCTTCGGCGTTGATCACCTTGGCACGCCGCTCCCGCTCGGCTTCCGCTTGTTTGGCCATGGCACGCTGCATCTCGGTGGGCAAATCAATGTGTTTCAACTCAACATTGGCCACCTTGATGCCCCATGGGTCCGTGTGAAGGTCTAAAATCTCCTGCAATTGCGCATTGATCTTTTCGCGATCAGAGAGCAGTTCATCCAGTTCAGCCTGCCCACAAACACTGCGCAAGGTGGTCTGTGCCAACTGGGACATGGCATAATGATAACTTTCCACATCCACAATCGCATTGACGGGATCGACCACACGAAAATAGATCACGGCATTGACTTGCACCGAGACGTTGTCACGGGTGATCACGTCCTGTGGATCCACATCCATGGCCACCAGGCGCAAACTCACTTTGACCATGCGATCGATGAGGGGAATCAATATGATCAGCCCCGGTCCTTTGGCATGGATCACACGTCCAAGACGGAAAATCACGCCACGTTCATACTCTTTTAAAACCTTGATGGCCGTGGCCAGAAAGAGCACGACCAATACAACGACGACAACAAATGGCAGAGGTAGCATCATTTTCTCCTAATCTATGTATTTGATTTTAGGGTGCCGACGACTAATTAAAACGATAGAATAGATCAACTTTGAACTACTCCCGGTTCTTACCCGATGCAGCAGGTGCCGCCATCACGACCAGATTGTTCACATGCGTAATCGTAACTTTTTCTCCCTCGGCCACAGCGTCGCTGAATTCCGCCTGCCACAGCTCACCGTGCACCATGACCTTGCCCTGGGTGCCATGGACTTGTTTGACCTCTCCTAACATACCGACGAGGCCTTCGGCGCCGGTGCGCGCCGGTCGAGTATGTGCCCGCACCACCAAATAGGCCAGGGAAACAAAAAATCCGGAGATCAGAACGACGGTTGGCACCAACACCTGCCAGGCCACTTGAAATTGCGGTCCAGCCCCCTTAAAAAGCATCAAAGAGCCTAAAAATATACATATAATACCGGCCACACTGAGCATCCCATAGCTGGTCACCTTGAGTTCAAGTATAAATAGGATGACCGCGACAGCGATCAACAAAATGCCGGTGGTATTGACCGGCAATGTCTGCATTGAAAAAAAAGCCAGTATCAGGGCGATTCCCCCCACAACACCGGGAAAGATGGCACCTGGATGAGAAAGTTCAAAATAGAGCCCCGCCAGGCCGATCATCAGAAGTATGTATACGATGTTTGGATCACTTATGGTTTTAAGGATTTTGGTACGCAAGCCCTCTTTGATTTCCGTTCGAGATGCCTTTTCAACATCCAGTTTACCCTTGTCCGCCACTTCCCGGCCATGAATTTCGGCCAGTAGCGTGTCTAGGTCCTTGGCTACAAGATCGACGACATTTTCTTTGACCGCTTCGTCCGCGGTAATCGATACACTTTCACGAACGGCTTTTTCTGCCCATTCAGCGTTGCGCCCACGGCGTTGGGCAATCCCCTGGACAAAAGCGACCATATCATTGACAACCTTATCCGCCATGGATTTTTCAATTTCTTTGCCGCCGACACCCACAGGATGCGCTGCGCCAATATTGGTCCCGGGGGCCATGGCCGCAATATCGGCCGCCATGGTGATCATCACGCCTGCAGATGCTGCTCTCGCGCCATCAGGGGCCACGTAAACCACCACAGGCACCCTGCAAGCATAAATGGCTTGCACAATCCGCCGCATGGACTCACCAAGCCCCCCCGGCGTATCCAGCTGAATAATCAAACAGGCTGCATTCGAATCCGAGGCTTTTTCTAGGACATCCACTATGAATTCGGCAGTACCCGGGCTGATCGCATCGGCAATGGTAACAATAAGCACCTCGTTTTCAGCAGCATCGATATCAAGGGCAGCAAATAACAGCAATAAAATGGATAGGATAGCTGCCATCGCTCTGTTCATAAAATACCTCCCCCTCGTTGGCCGTCGCCCCTTGTCGAAAAGCCACCGGTGCTAAAATAAAGGCAGCATGCCGAGGCATCGCGTTTTAATCCATCGCGCAGAATAGCACCTTGTTCGCTTAATTGCAGGACAACTTATAATATATCGTTTATGCTGATTATGCAAAATTAAGGCGGCTTTTTACGCGGTTACCCGCTTAGTACACTGCTACTGGATTGGATGTGGCAATTTTTGGCTTGCCAAATGAAGCAGATAGGGGCCGCCTCTTCTTTCGATGTTGCCGGCGCCAAACTGATTCTACGGCTGGATGCCCAACAGGGCCATAATCTTTTTCATATCTTCCCACACCGCGCGCTTCTGATCCGGATTGAGCAGCAAATAGGCCGGGTGGTAGGTGGGCATTAGCTTGATCCCCTTGTAGGTGTGAAATCTGCCGCGCAATTGGGTTACCGGTGTTTGAGTTTGGAGCAGGGTTTGAGCGGCAAAGCTGCCCAAAGTGCAGATTACCTTCGGCGCCATGACAGCCAATTGGCGTTCCAAAAACGGGCCGCAGGTGGTGATCTCCTCGGCAGTGGGATTTCGGTTGCCCGGCGGTCGACATTTAATGACATTGCCGATATAGACTTGCTCGCGTGAAAGCTTCATGGCCTCAATAATGCGGGTCAGCAGCTCTCCGGCAGGCCCCACAAACGGGCGCCCCCTGCGATCCTCTTCGGACCCGGGACCCTCTCCGACAAAGATCAACCGTGCATTGGGGTCGCCCTCTCCAAATACAATCTTGCGGCGTGTCTGGGCCAGACCGCAACGATGACAATCACCCAGATCGGCACGAATTTGCTCAAGGGTTTCGCCCTCATCCAAAGCCGGCGGTTGGGGGCCACCCCATCTCTTCAGGGCAGCTAAAGTCTGATCGGAACACTCAAATCCGGAGCAGCCCCAAGCTGCCAATTGGCGGAGCGCGACATTAACCGCAAGTAGTGTATCTTCTATGGTTTCAGGTGATTTCACTTTATCAGCTTAATTATCCGATCTAAAATCAGATGGGCCAGCGCTGCTTTGGGCATAAGGGTCAAGGCTTCCTTGGTGCCGTCTTTATGGTAAAGGGTTGCACGGTTGCTCTCGGACTCAAAACCGCTATCTTGCATCCCCACAAGGTTGCCCACCAGCAAATCGAGATGCTTCTCACGGAGCTTGGCCGCCGCATAGGAATCCAGGTTTTCAGTTTCGGCGGCGAATCCCACCAGCACTTGCCGGGTTTTGCGCCCGGCCACAGCTTTTAATATGTCTTGGGTGCGCTCCAGCTCCAGGGACAAAACGGATTGGGTTTTTTTTATTTTTTGGCGCGCCGCTTCCACGGGTCGGAAGTCGGCCACTGCAGCACTTTTTATAACGATATCGAATTTTTCTAAATTATTGAGCACCGCATCGGCCATCTCGGCTGCGGAGGTAACCCGGATCACTTTAATGTGAGCCGGTGCGGGCAACGCCGTCGGACCGGTCACAAGGGTCACATCAGCCCCGCGCATCTCGGCTGCCCGGGCCAGTGCAAAACCCATCCTGCCGCTTGAGGGATTGCCGATAAAGCGCACCGGATCGATGGCCTCATGGGTCGGACCGGCTGTGACGATGATAGACTGATCTTTGAAATCCTTGGGTGTCATCGCCTGGATCAGGCGGTCGACGATATAGGCCGGCTCAGGCAATCGGCCGGGACCGGTGGTGCCGCAGGCCAACTCGCCGGCCTCAGGTGTCAATACCATATGGCCGTCATTTTCCAACTGCTCCAAATTTCGCTGGACCGGCAAACTGGCATACATTTGGCTGTTCATGGAAGGACACACCATCACCGGACAAGTCACAGCCAACATAAATGTACTTAGGGCATCATCGGCCGTACCGTTGGCCAATTTACCAATCATATTGGCCGTCGCCGGTGCGATGACCACCGCATCGGTGCTTTGTGCCCACTCAATATGCTGGATCGCGGCGTCGTCATCCGTTGTAAAGAGGTCGCTGCACACGCTTTGGCGACTCAAGGCTTCAAAGGTCAAGGGGGCAACAAAATGCCCGGCACTTGTTGTCATGACCACCTTCACCGTAGCCCCCTGTTTGACCAGCAAGCGCAGCAGCTCAATGCTCTTGTAAGCAGCGATGCCGCCACACACGCCCAGTACGATATATTTTTCTTTTAATGCTTCGATACTCAACTCTCGATCTTTGGGGATTATTTTAGCAGTCCGGCAGCTGATCCTTGGATAGTGGGTGCCACCCAAATTTCAACCAATGTATGGAAGCGGCCTTCATCAAGGGTAATGACGCAATTGCGGTTTTGTTTGTTAAAAAGCAGCATGTTCCGCAAACCGCGGAACTTGTTTACCAAAGTCCATCCGTCGATGGGCATTTTATTTTCAAAAAAAGTAATCAATGAATTGATTTCCACCCGCCCTTTTAACGAAAGCACGCCGGCCGTCATTCCGGAAGCGCTGAGCACAAATGAATTTTTATTATCAATGGATAGTTGGTTGGGCAGCAGGATGTCGCCGAAATCGTAGTAGACGGTCGTTTTCTTTTCAACGGATTTGGCTTGGGTCGGTTCGGATGAGGACGATTTGTTTTGCGAACTGAGTCCGGAGCAACCCTCCGAAACAAGGGCTAAGATCAATACCCCCAGCAAGGCCGGTAAAATGAGTCTTCTGCTTTTTTGGTCTTTCATGTGTGCCTCCTGTCAGTGCGAGCGACGGCCTATTCGGCTTTTGGATCTGATTTGAATTTAAAAATCAACTCATCAGGGCGAATCATGCCAAATTCCTGGCGGGCGATGTTTTCTACATAGGTTGAATCGTTTTGCAACCGGTCGATGGAACGGAACATCTTTCGGTTCTCCTGGGTCATACGGATGTTGTCTTTCAATAGCATTTGATGCGTCACGTTTTTACGATGCAGCTCCAGCAGGCCGTTATCACCAAACAGAACCACCAATAGAAAGTGGAACATGCCGATGAAGACAATCACCATACATATTTTTTGGCGGTGATTCACTCTCTTTTATTCCTGCTGCTCAAGATTTGAAACGCGGCTTTCAATTCCGGCACTTTCATCCCGTAAGCCAATCCAGTAAATACCACGATCCCGGCAATTAGACAAATGATTAAACCCGTCATGGCGCGCCACCAATGATCTTCAATGGTCGGAATTATCTTTTGGGCCAAGGCCCAAACCGCGGCCCCCATGATCAAAGCGCACAATCCCGATTTGGCGGCAGAGGCAGCAATCCTGCGCCATCCCAGGGCGCCCAGTCGTTTTCGCAAGGCCAGGGTCAGTAAAGTCAAATTTAATATCGACGACAAAGAGAGCGCCAGAGCCAATCCATTGTGCTTCATGGGCCACATGAGAACGACACCGAATGCGGCATTGGCCGTAATGGAGAATACCGCAATGCGTACCGGTGTGCGCGTATCCTTCATGGCATAGAAGGTATTGAGCACGATGCGCACCGCTGAAAAGGCCCATAAACCCACACCGTAATAAAGCAAAGCGCTGGCGGTCATCCGGGTGGTATGCGCATCGAAATCGCCACGCTGGAACAGCAGCGCGACAATGGGCTCACGCAGCACGATCAATCCTACCATGGCCGGCAGGGTGATAAAAAAAACCAACTTCAGGGCATGCGCAAAAGTATGCCTTAAGTCATCCATTTGCGATGCCGAAGCTTGGCGCGACAAGGTGGGCAGCACGGCGGTGGCCAGTGCAATACCAAAAATACCTAATGGAAATTGCACCAAGCGATCCGCGTAATATAGAAATGTAACGCTGCCCATGGGTAACATCGTTGCCAGCAGCTGGTTCACCAGGCTATTGATCTGGTAGACCGCGGCACCAAACACGGCGGGTCCCATCAGTGCGAGCACCCGCTTCATTGCAGGGTGCCACAAGGGGTTGGACTTCCAGAAACGGATTCCCTTTTTGACCAGAAACGGAATCTGAAGACCCAATTGCAGCACACCGCCCAAAAGCACCCCCACGGACAACCCGAGTACCAGGGTGTTTTTGGACGGCGACAACAAGGCGGCACCAAATAAGGCGCCAATCATGCCCACGTTCAACAAAGTCGGCGCAAGGGCCGGGGCGGCAAAGTGACCCAAAGTGTTCAGAACCCCCATACACAAGGCCACCAGCCCGATAAAAACGATATAGGGCAACATCAGGCGCGTCAGTTGAACACAAAGCGTGTATTGTTCCGGATTTTTGGTAAACCCATAGGCAAAAAGATGTACGATGAGCGGGGCCAATACAACACCCAGGATCGTTACGGCCACCAACAGCAGAAATAGCAGGCGCAGTGAGCTGCTGGCGAACTTTTCAGCTTCAGCGCGGCCCTGCTTGTTTAAACATTCGGCAAAAACGGGAACAAAAGCGATGCTCAGCGAACCTTCGCCAAACAGTCGTCTAAGAAGATTGGGGAAACGGAAAGCCGCGATGAAAGCATCCGAATAGAGGTTGGCACCTAAAAAATAGGCCATGGCGACATCGCGCACATAACCCAGAATACGGCTCAGTAATGTGGCCGATCCAACCACCCCTGCGGCTTTGGTTACGCGGATATTTTCAGATGCAGCGCTATTGCTCACTAAAGACTCGGGTGCGCTCATTGGTGGCTTTCATTTAAAAAAATAGTTGTTGTGATGCAGTTTGAATTCTGTCTATGCTATTCAATTTATAAAGTATTAGTGCAAATTAGATGAACAATGTTCAGCAATATTTCCTCGATTCGTTCGCGGCTCCATGATTAACAATCGATAGGATACCTTAGCTTAAAACCGAACACCTAAAACTTAAATCTATCTTTTATTAAATCATTGACACGGTGTCACCATATCTGTATATAGCATCCTTTTTAGCAGCCATATACATAACGTGAAAGGAGTTAACCCTTGGCCAACCATAAATCCGCAGTCAAACGCGCCCGCCAGAATGAGATTCGGCGTGTGCGCAACCGGTCGGTCAAAACCCGTGTCAAACACGTGGTTAAAGATGTCCGACAGGCCGCCACCGATGAGGGTGCCGTTGATACCATGCAGGCTTGCCTTAAAACCGCTCAAGCCACCATTGACAAAGCTTCAAAAAAAGGCGTATTGCACAAACGCACGGCAGCCCGAAAAGTTTCCCGTCTAGCCAAATTGACCCGCACGATTCAATCCTAAGCCATTGCGTCAAGTGATTTCACGCCCTCTGGGGTGCTTTCCCCATCGGGCGTTTTATTTTCCCCAGCCTGATGGATATTGCCCGCCTCAGAAATTATCCGTCAAACCCCGATAAACATTCTCTGCCAGTTGCTTTGACGCTCTTAAGATCGCCTGGCGACGATTGCCCTCCGTGGCTGGCTTGTTGCCCCTCACAACGCCATAGTTCTCCTGGGCTGTTAGGTGGGATCTTTCCCATAAGGTGTTGCCGGAAGCGTCTTTAAGCGTCAAGGAGAGCGTCACGGTTACCCGTTCCTGTGAAGCCGACAGTGTTCCGACCCGCGCCACCGTTTCGCGAAGAATGGATTCAATCCGACCGGATAATATCGCATCGGCGTGGTCTGCGCTTTTGAGGGTACCGGGTCGTCGGCGATTCAACTCGTCAGCCAAGGCATTGGTTATAACTGCCTCGGCGCCGGTCTCAATGCTGCGGTTGACCAACATCTTAACGCCAATGGTTTTTGCATCTCCAGGTAAAGCACTATTGCGCCTGCCCGCCATTTGATAACCGCAGGCCGCTATGGTGATCCATACCCCTATCCAGCATACGGCGATGCATACTTGGGCTATCCTGCGCGTCATGGCGTCGGCCGGGTATCTAAAACTCGGTCTAGACAACGATGTTCACCAGTTTATTGGGTACAACAATCACTTTTCGGAGTGTTTTGCCCTGAATATACTTCTGCACCTTGTCATCTGCCAATGCGTTTTTTTCCAAGTTCGCTTTATCCGTGTTCAGCGCCACCGAAAACTTGCTGCGCAATTTTCCGTTGACCTGCACCACAATAACGACCTCATCTTGGATCAGGGCATCGGCGCGATGCACCGGCCAAGGTTGGGTTATAATGCTGTCAGTGTATCCCAACATTTGCCAGACCTCCTCGGCAAAATGGGGAACAATGGGCGAAAGCAGCAATATGGCGCTCTCGATGGCATGACGCATCACGGCCGGGGCGTACGGATCTGCCGATTCAACGCCATACATCTGATTGACCAGTTCCATCACCGCGCTGATGGCCGTGTTAAAGTGAAAACGATCTTCAATATCGCGGGTCACCTTATCGATGCTCTGATGGGCTTTTTTGTACAGCTCCCGTAAAGATCCTTCCAATTGATCCGGCGATGCGTCATAAGGCGCAACATCCTGCAATTTGGCATGCCAC
The DNA here is from genome assembly GCA_050291605.1 of Desulfobacteraceae bacterium. Taxonomy (GTDB): domain Bacteria; phylum Desulfobacterota; class Desulfobacteria; order Desulfobacterales; family Desulfosarcinaceae; genus JARRKU01. Next base: position 23,284 of record JBNKKB010000099.1, read on the forward strand.
GTGTGAATCAGTCGCCAAACCCGGTTCAAAAAACGCGCACTGCCGTCCACTCCCTGGTCACTCCACTCCAGGTCCCTTTCCGGCGGTGCTGCAAAAAGGCAGAAAAGCCGCGTGGTATCCGCGCCATATTTTTCGAGCAAAGTATTGGGATCCACCACATTACGCTTGGATTTGGACATTTTCTCCACACGTCCGACGGTTACAGGTCTTGCGCATAAACTGCATTGTTGCCCATTCGATGAATCTTTGACCTGATCGGGAAAGAGAAATCCATGTTCCGGGCAAGTGGTGGTCTCCTTACACACCATCCCCTGGGTCAATAGCCTGGTAAAAGGTTCTTTGTATTGCACCATGTCCAGGTCTTTCAGTACCCGGGTAAAGTAGCGCGAGTAAAGCAGATGCAAAATGGCATGTTCCACACCGCCGATGTATTGATCCACGGGCATCCAGTAATTCACTGCATCGGGATCGAACATGGCGTTATCACAATGAGGACTGCAATAGCGTTCAAAATACCATGACGACTCCACAAAAGTATCCATGGTGTCGGTTTCCCGCCGCGCTTGCGCATGGCCGCATTGGGGACAAGTGGTGCGGACAAAACTCTCCAGGCTGGGCAACGGCGAACGCCCATCTTCCGCCAGCGGTGCTTCCTCAGGCAGGACAATGGGTAAATCTTGTTCCGCTACGGGCACCATACCGCAGCTGGGACAATGAATCATGGGAATAGGTGCGCCCCAATAACGTTGTCGAGAGATGCCCCAGTCGCGCAATCGATAGCTGATGGCGCGCCGGCCGATGTTTTGTGCTTCAAGTGCATCGGCGATCTTCTCCATGGCTTGGCGATTGGGGGTTCCGTCAAATTCGTCTGAATTGACCATTACGCCATCGCCGGTATAGGCCTCATCCATTGGCCCGCCGTCGAGGGTTTCATCAATCGGATTGATCACCACCACTATCTCAAGATCATATTTTTTGGCAAAATCAAAATCACGCTGGTCATGGGCCGGCACCGACATCACTGCGCCGGTGCCGTACTCCATCAATGCGAAATTGGCCGTATACACCGGCATGCGCCGTCCATTCATGGGGTTGATGCAGTAAGCGCCAGTGAAAACACCCTCTTTTTCATAGGACTCAATGGCTTTGCTGGTACGCTCCTGTTGGCTGATGTGCTGGATAAAGGCTTCCACCTCCTGCTCCTGACCGGTTCCTTTGGCCAATTGCGGAACCAAGGGATGCTCAGGGGCCAAACACATGAAGGTGGCGCCAAAAACCGTGTCGTGCCGTGTGGTAAAAACGGGAATCGCCAGATCACTGTTCTCTACGCCAAAACGAATTTCAGCTCCTTGGCTGCGGCCGATCCAGTTCTTCTGCATGGTGGTGACTTTATCCGGCCAGCCCGGCAGTTGATCGCAATATTGCAGCAGGTCTTCGGCAAAATCGGTAATGCGAAAAAACCACTGCCACAACTTTTTCTGTTTTACCGCGTGACCACAGCGCCAACACAGCCCCGCTTCAACCTGTTCATTGGCCAAAACAGTTTGACATGTTTCGCACCAGTTGACATAAGCCTCCTTGCGATAGGCCATGCCCTTTTCATACATCTTCAGAAACAGCCACTGCTCCCAGCGATAGTATTCCGGTTGACAGGTTGCGATTTCCCGGTCCCAATCATAGGAAAAACCCAATTGCTTGAGCTGCTCACGCATGTAAGCAATATTTTCATAGGTCCATGTCGCCGGGTGGCTTTTATTGGCGATGGCGGCATTTTCAGCCGGCATACCAAAAGCGTCCCAGCCCATGGGATGGAGCACATTATGGCCCTGCATCCGTTTGTAGCGGGCCACCACATCACCAATGGTGTAATTGCGCACATGGCCCATGTGAATCTTACCGGAAGGGTATGGAAACATCTCCAACAGATAGTATTTAGGCCGCGATATATCCAAATCGACTTTAAATAGCTGCTGCTTTTCCCATTCGTCCTGCCATTTCTGCTCAATTTTCCTCGGATCGTAACGTTCGTCCATTGGGTTCACCTAAATTTTCCAAGCGAAGTGATCTCTCCGCTGTTGTTTTCCAATTTAAAACTCCTGTTGCCATACTACGCTACGTCAGTCATCCCATAAAGGCAAGCCTGTTTCCCGTTTATGCCCTTGGTCCGGATACGGGAGTTAACAGGCTGATATCTCATGCCATAAGTTGAGTCAAAGTGCAACCACAGATGGCAAGCGACCCTGCTATCCCACCAAAGCATCCAATATGTAGAATATATGGTAAAGCATCTGTTTTTTTGGCAGATCGCAACAAATAATTTATTTGACTAACCGGCAACAATTTCATATCACTGGACCACTTGAGCATCGCCCATCCGCACCCCCTTACGTGCTAACCGTCATACAGGAATTAGTACCCCATGAGCAGTAAAATATTGATCAACGCCATTGATCCTGAGGAGTGCCGCATTGCCAAAGTCCAAGACAGCCGTCTGGAAGAGTTTCAAATCGAAAGCGCTCGCCATGAAATCATGCATGGCAATATCTACAAAGGTGTAATCACACGGATTGAACCCAGCCTGCAAGCCGTTTTTGTTGACTTTGGCGGTGAGCGCAACGGTTTTTTACAGCAGAATGAAATTCACAGTGACTATTACCAGGAGAATTCGGCCAGCACGCGAGATATTACCCACCTGGTGAAAAAGGGCCAGGCGCTTTTGGTGCAAGTGACCAAAGATCCGGTGATGCGCAAAGGTGCCATGCTGACCACCTTTATTTCGCTTCCCGGTCGCCATGTGGTCTTGATGCCCGGGTCCAACAATCGCGGCATCTCTCGGAAAATCGAAAACGAGAAAGAGCGCGATCGTCTCAAAGCCATCATTGAAAGCCTGAAAGTTCCGACCGATTTCGGCATCATTGTACGCACCGCCGGGCAGGAATGCACCAAAACCCAATTGTCCAAAGACTTGAACTACCTGCTGCGTCTTTGGAAAAACATCAAGCGCAGAGGCATTCAGGAGAAAGCGCCGGCTGCCATCTATAAAGAGCGCAGCTTGTCGGTGCGTTCGATCCGAGACTATTTTACACCGGATGTGACTGAGATTTTAATAGACGATGATCGGGTATTCCAGGAAGTAAAGAGTTTTTTACACATCATCTCACCCAAACATAAACGCATCGTTAAACGTTATACCGCCGACCGGCCGATTTTCACCAAATTCCAACTTGAAGACCAGATCACCACTATTTTTGAAAGCCGGGTCAATCTAAAGTCCGGCGGCTCCATCGTGATCGAACAAACTGAAGCATTGGTTTCAGTGGATGTCAACTCCGGCAAAGCCACCCAAAAACGCAGCATCGAGCAAACCGCCCTGACCACCAATCTGGAAGCTGCTGAAGAGGTCGCGCGCCAGCTGCGCCTCAGGGACCTGGGGGGCCTGATTGTGGTGGACTTTATCGACATGCGTGACGCCAAAAACCGTTCCCAAGTGGAAAGAGAGCTGCGCGCACACACCAAGAACGACAAGGCCAGGGTACGCATCGGCCGCATCTCTCAATTCGGCCTGCTGGAGATGTCGCGCCAGCGTTTGGCCCCATCCATTGATTTTGGCAATCTGGTCACCTGCACCTATTGCCGCGGCAAAGGCTGGACCCCGTCCACTGAAACCCTGGCCCTGCGGTTTTTGCGGCGTTTAAAAATGGAAACCAGCAAAAGCGGTATGCAATCGGTAAACGGATTTGCCCCCAAAGCGGTTGCCGACTACATTCTCAATAAAAAACGCAAAGAAATATACGAGTTGGAAATTCGACGGGGCATCTCCATTGCGATTCAGGGGGATGAAAACATGCACCCGGATGATTGCCGGATCACCTGCGACCCTACCTGCAGTGAACGCGTCTGATCGACCATCCCGACGTGTTCACGCCCTATAATAAGGTGACCGTCAGCTTAAAAAGGAATGTTGTGGCGGTTAAAAGGTAGCCATCGGGTATAAATGTCGAAATGCGTTCAGAAACGGATGCCGGCCCATGCTTTGCTCGGGGCGGGCCGAAAACGAGCTCCACTGGGTAATAAGCTGATGATTTCATGATATTTATAAGTCTATATGGCTTCATTTCCTTATAGATTCAATGCCGGTATCCCACCGATTGTGGGAAGAAACATTTGACCTGTCCGCCCATTTCAAGTATACCAGCGCCGTCTTGGATACCTCGGGGTCAACCGTGTTGAACCTTTAATTGAAAGCTGGTTATCGTCACGCCCTACAAGTACTGGATTGAATCTCGTCAGCGTGAGATGCCCAAAGATAATGAAAGGATGGTTTAAAATGGATATTGCCTACGCAATGGGTCAAGCGGGTGGCGCAGCCGGACAAGGCGGTGGTGGTTTGCTGTCGACCCCTTTGTTTCCGATTATATTAATGATCGGTATCATGTGGTTCTTTCTGATCAGACCCCAGCAGAAAAAACAGAAAGAGCACCGCGAAATGCTCAACAACCTTAAAAAAGGCGATCGCATCATTACTTCAGGTGGTTTGCATGGCCGTATCACGGGGATAACTGAAACTACGTTAACCCTTGAGATTGCAGACAAAGTCCGCGTCAAAGTCAGTCGCGGTCATATTGCCGGCCCTGCCCAGCCGAATACCCCAGCGGCACCTAAAGAGAAAACGGACGAAAAAAAGAAATAGGTTTTCACCCGGTTTAAATCATATCGCGGCGGCCCCCGAAGATCGATGGCCGCCATTATCATTTAACACGTTCTCCTGTTCAGAGCTTAGAAGAGGAATCGAGCATTGAAAACACTTTCCTGGCGTCCTGTTGTCGTGGCAATCGTCCTGCTCACCGCTGTGGTGTTCGTATTGCCCACCATTGATATGGTACTCAATCATCGGAATGAGCCCACCTTGTGGCCCAAAAAGCAAATTAACCTGGGTTTAGACCTGCAGGGAGGCATGCACCTGGTGCTCGAGGTGGATACCGACAAAGCCGTACAAGATGCAGTGGGGCGCGCCTCTCAAGAGCTACCCGCATTTGCGCGTAAAAACCGCATCCGACTTAAAAGCAGACCCCAGCCCCAAACCTCTACCATTTGGGTTCCGTTAAAAGATGAACAAGATCCCAACCAGGCCAAGGATTTGCTGGCCGATGAGTATCGGGACTTTACCGTCAGCACAGCAAAATTCAATGGGGCCAATGCCGTAAAGATGGAAATCAAAGCGGCCGAGGCAGCTCAAGTCAAGAAAATGGCATCAGAAAAAGCGCTGATGAAAATTCGCAACCGTGTGGATGAGTATGGCGCCCGCGAGCCTGATATCCGACCCCAAGGCGAAAAACGAATATTAGTCCAACTGCCGGGTATCATCGATGCGGATAAAGCCCGCCGGGAAATCGGCCGTACCGGCAGGCTTGAATTCAAATTGGTCGACGAAACCGGTGATCTGCGCGCGGCGATTAATGGTGATGTGCCACCGGGAAGTCAACTGTATTACTACCGCAAGGATGATCCGGATTTCGGCGGCCGTCCCATCCTGCTCAAAAAAGAGACCCTGCTTACGGGTGAAAGTCTCGTCGAGGCCCGGGTCAATTTCGACCAGAGAACCGGCCGGCCGGAAGTGGGCATCAAATTCAACCCCAAAGGGGCGCGCATCTTTGCCAAAATCACCGGTGAAAACATCAATAAACGGCTGGCCATTGTTTTGGATGGCGAGGTGTATTCTGCACCCAATATCCAAACTAAAATCACCGGGCCGGGACGAATTACGGGTAACTATACCGATGAGACCGCCAAAAACCTAGCCTTGATCCTGCGCGAGGCCTTTCCGACGCCGGTCAATATTTTGTATGAAAAGACCGTGGGGCCCTCTTTGGGTCAGGACTCCATCAAAAAGGGACTCTTTTCCATGCTTATAGGTGGCGCCATGGTCGTTCTCTTCATGCTCATCTATTATAAAGCATCAGGAGTTGTGGCCAATTTGGCCCTGATCATTAATATCCTACTCATCGCCGGTGGCCTGGCAGCCTTCAATGCCACCCTGACCCTGCCCGGCATTGCCGGCATCATTCTCACCATCGGCATGGCTGTGGATGCCAATGTGTTGAT
>JBNKKB010000100.1:0-17970 GCA_050291605.1 Desulfobacteraceae bacterium
GCCAGATCCCGCGTTGCCTCGGGATCGCAGTATAAGAATACGGCTTCACCCTCGGTCGCCTTGTCCCTGGCGGCCTCGGCGCCTTTGCATTATGGGGCCGGAGGGCGCCGGATCCCGCGTTGCCTCGGGATCGCAGTATAAGAATACGGCTTCAGCCTCGGTCGCCTCCCGCTTTGCGGGATTTTGCGTCTATTTTCAAGATTGGGGTGCTCAATTGGCTTGGAGGCTCGCCGACTTTTGCATCATCGGGGTACATATATTATAATTTAGACCCTAGGAGTATCGCAACGGTATGAACGAGAAACCTAATCGCACGACGGAAACTCTGTTGCTGGTGGATGACGAAGCCGGCATACGCAATGTCTTTAGTCTCTCATTGGCCGATGCCGGTTATCAGGTCATAACGGCTGCCGATGGGCAGGAAGCGCTGGAGCTGTTCCGCCGGCACCAACCCGCCATTGTGCTCACTGATATTAAAATGCCCGGTATGTCGGGCATTGATCTCTTACAGGCCATTAAAGGGGAGGATTCCGACACAGAAGTTATCATGATGACCGGTCACGGCGACATGGAGCTGGCCATCAAGAGCCTGAAAATGGACGCCACTGATTTTGTGACCAAACCGATCAACGATGATATCTTGGAGATCGCCCTCAATCGGGCGCACCAGAAGATAAACATGCGCCGGCAGGTAAAAGATTATACGCGCAAACTCGAACGGCTGGTCCGGGAAAAGCAGAGCCACCTTAATGCCTCCCAGCAAAGTTACCAGCAATTGTTCGATTTGAGCCCATGCTATATTACCGTACAAAATCCGGATCTGGAACTGACGGCAGCCAATCAGCGTTTCAGTGCCGATTTTGACGGCGATATCGGCATGCGCTGCTACGAGGCCTATAAAAAACGATCCACACCCTGTCCGGACTGCCCTGTAGAGCAAACCTTTGTCGATGGCCGGCCCCATCAATCGGAAATGGTGGTCACCACCAGGGACGGTGAGCAATGCCACCTGTTTATCGCCACGGCTCCCATTAAGGACGATGCCGGAAAAACCCTCCAGGTTATAGAGATGTCAACCAATATCACTGAATTGCGCCATCTGCAGGATCGCTTGTCTACCCTGGGTTTGCGCATCAGCTCCATCTCCCACGGTATCAAAGGCTTGCTGACCCATTTGGATGGCGGGCTCTATTTGCTGGGCTCCGGCATTGAGAAGCAGAACCGGGTCAAGACCAAGGAGGGGTTTGAAATTGTCAATTTTGCGTCCGAGCGGATCCGACGCATGATCCTGGATATTCTCTACTTTGCCAAGGAACGACCCCTCGAGGTCAAGGAGGCGGATGCATCCAAGTTTGCCCAGGATGTGGCCCATGCGTTTCAACCCCGACTGAAGACCCAATCCATTGATTTCCAAATTGAGATCGACGATCAGGTCGGCCCGTTGGAGATGGACACGACCGTAATGCGCACAGCCCTGTTCAATATTTTGGACAACGCAGTGGACGCGTGTCTTGAACACAGGGCTCCCGAAGGCAGCAAAATCACATTCGGTCTGCATCGCAGACGCGACTATGTTCTCTTTGATATCATCGACAACGGCATCGGCATGGACAAAGATACCACTCATAATCTATTCGACCTTTTTTTCTCCTCCAAGGGCCATCGCGGCACCGGGATCGGCCTGTTCGTTGCCCATCAAATTGTGAGCCAACACAACGGCACCATCCATGTCACCTCCGAAAAGGGCAAAGGCACCCACTTTCGGGTGGTGCTCCCTGATCGAATGGATGCCGATGGGCCTCAGGAATAAGGGGTCCAATTTTTTCCAAGATCGGCGTTCGATGTGAGCGGGGAGCTTGACACACAATTGCTACTTGCGGGACGATTTAGAAGATTTAGGGAGCGCCCCGATAGCCCCAAATTTTATGGGCCCCGGTAGACGGTAGATGTCAAATAGATGGATTTTAGTTCATATTTATAAAACTTAGTATCTACTTTCATGATTGGAAAAGCGCTTGGTAAAGATGTTTTGGCGATCTCCCTAAAACCGTTTTTCTCATAGAAACGATGGGCTGCCAAAAATTTTGGTGTTGTGCCTAAATAAATTTCTCTGATTTTATGCAATTGTGCCCAATTTAATAGTGTGTTCAAAAGTGCGAGTGCAACTTGATATTTCTTTCCTCTATATCCCTGGTTGACAAACATTTTTCTTAATGCGGCCTGGTCATGACCAATATCAAGTAAGCTTACAGTTCCAACTACTTCTTTATTGAATAAAGCTACCCAAAAATTGCCATTGTTCTTTTGATAAAAGTCTCCGATGTCGCTGAGGTCGGGCTGATCTGCCGCAGTGATATCAATGCCAAATTCCTTTTGCTGTATATTGACTATAAGGTTCAGTATATCGTTCTTATATTTTATTGAAAATTGATCTATTTCAATTTGATTTGCATAGTCCATCGTTAAAATCTCTTGTTTGTTAAGCTGGTCGATAACTTCGAGTGACCGGCGCCGACGGGATTCAGCGGAGGAATCAGCAGCTACCAAAAAACCATAAAATGCACCGAACAGGGCTCCAGCGCCACCTATAACAGCACCACCAAACTCCATGGAATCATGGAGTTCAGTGTTCCCATGTGATATCATGCTCTCTCATCGTAGCGTCTACACGCCACCAAGTATTGATAACCATAATGGATGATTGGCTGACCATCTTGATTGTATACTTCACATTTAATCACTTGCGATTCTGGAGCGTTTACAATGATTCTTGAACGAATCTTATGTGAGCTTCATACCGTTCTCATGCTATTATGTAAATGAAATAATTAAATATTTAAAAATCAACGCCCCTAAGCAGGCGGCCTTGGACCTGCATAGGGGTATCCATAAATAAGTTGAAAATAAACTTTTCCATTCAGCTATTGTATTTAAGATTATCCCCTAGTGGACGGAAAGATCGTGTTTGCCGCCCTACAGGCTAGAGTCGGCCTTTTTTGATGATGGCCACCAAGAGCCAAATCCCCAAAAAACCGGCGGCCAAAAAGCCGATCAAACCAATGACTGAGATGCCGTAGAACAGGGGCGGCATGTTGGAGATGACGATCAGGGCGGAACCGATAATCAAGGAGGCGATGATGATGGCAAAAGAGATGCGGTTGGAGATCTGATCATGGGTGGCCAGCATCTTGTCCAGATCTTTCATCACCAGGGTGAAGGAGAGTTTTTTCTGACGCAGCGAGCGGCTCAGCTCAAGCAGGTCCTTTGGAAAATCAGTTAAAAATTCATAGGATTGCGCCACGAGGCCCACCAGGTCGTCGGCAATGCGTGACGGCGTGATGCGTGAGAGTTTGACCCGGCGAATAAAGGGGATGGCCGTTTGGATCAGATCGAACTCAGGATCCAGTTGGCTGGCCACACCTTCCAATTGGGCCAGGGTTTTAAGCATCAAAAAGATATCGGCGGGCATGCGCATGCGGTGATGGGTGGCCAGTTCTAGCAGATGCTGCAGCAGTCGGGCCAATTGAATCTCTTTTAAGGGGCGATAGAGGTATTGGGCGATGAAGTCGGCCACATCTTTTTCCAACTGGCGCAAATTGGGCTCATCATCCCATTCGGTCAGCTTGAGCAGCACCTGGGCGGTGCGCGGTTCGTCCCGCTGGATCACGGCGTCCACCAAAGCCACGAAAATTTCGCGCGTCGCACGGTCCACCGCGCCCATCATGCCGAAGTCCAGCAAGCAGATGACATTGCCGGGCAACACGAAAATGTTACCGGGATGGGGGTCGGCGTGAAAAAAGCCGTAGGTAAATATTTGTTGAAGCAGGATGTCTGCCCCGTTGCGGGTGATCAGCGGGCAATCATAGCCGGCTTTGCAAAGCCCTTCAATGTCGGAGACTTTAATGCCGTCAACGTGTTCCAGGGTCAGGACCCGTTTGGTGGAAAATTTGCGGTACACCTTGGGCACATAGACCGACGCGTTGGTGAGAAACTGGCCGGCCACCCGCTCCACGCTGGTGGCCTCGATGCCATAATCCATCTCCTTGGCCAAGGCGCCGGCAAACTCTTCGACAATCCGTACCGGTTTGTGGAACGCCATCTCTTCCAAATGGCGTTCAGCAAGGGTGGCCAGGTGCAGCATAATTTCCAGGTCCACTTCGACCACATGATCGATGCCGGGGCGCTGAATTTTAACCGCCACCTTGTCGCCGTCATGCAAGTGCGCCTGATGGACCTGGCCGATGGAGGCCGAGGCGATGGGCTGCGGGTCGAACTTCGCAAACAAGAGATCAAGATTCCGGCCCAGCTCGTTTTCAATGGTTTGTTGGATGGCTTCAAAGCCAACGGCCGGCACGTCGTCCTGCAGTTTGGAAAATTCGTTGATCATGTCCACCGAGACCAGATCGGGGCGCGTCGAGAGCACCTGGCCCAACTTGATATAGGTGGGGCCCAGCTCCTCCAGGGCCATGCGGATGCGTTCGGCCCGCGTGAGTTTTTCCAATCTCTCGCGGCGTTTGCGGGAGATCATGGTGAGGCCGATTTCAATGTATTGTTCGATTTTAAGGGTTTCGATCAGATCGCCGAAACCATATTTGAACAGCACCGCCAGGATCTGGCGGTAGCGGTTCAGGTGGCGGTAGGTGCGCCCTATGATGCCGATTTTGCGAATGCTAATCATGCTGCTCCAGCGGTTAAGCGATGGATGTCAGGCAGATGGGGGCCTGTGAGCAAGGTCAAGCCGATCATAATGCCCCTTCCGCGTGATGCGGTGTCGCCGCACGGGCCGCGAAAGGGCTGTGGGGGTGTACCATGAGGCCGGCCTTGGGTGACGCCTAAACTGGCACGGCGGCCGCTTATTCGCCTTTCTGGGTCATGGCGTTGATAATGCTCTTGAGCTCTCGGATCTCTTTTTTCAGCTCTTTGAGCTCATCGGTTGTCACAATATTGGTTTTTTTTAAGAAATCCTTGACCGTACCTTCCACCCGTTTTTCCAGTTTTCCCTGGGCCGCTTCGTATTGTTTCCTGGCCTCATCCAAGAATTTGCGTCCTTCGGTTTCGGACATTTCGCTCTTTTTCTGGACCTCTTTGGCCATCTCTTCGACTTCTTCCCAGGTTTTTAATGCCAGGCCGATACCCGCCAGCATACTCTTTTTCATCATATCAAGCATAGGACCTCCTTGTAGGCAATATTGGCTATGTTGTTGGTAGGTTATCCATTGGTACCATAGGGCCGACATGAATGCAAGCCGTTTGAAACGGTGATCCCGGCTTGCTTGCCATAGGCGCTGATCGCGTCTGCCGGTGTTGCGGGTCTGCCCAAACCCGCTGGATAAATGGACCAAACTTTATGCCATGATCCAAAAATGATCCTTGACGGGACCGTATAACTTGCTTAATTGTTTGGGTCACATCCTTAATATCCGGATGGTGTTGTTTTAATGCTAACCCCTGAGAAAAGGTTGATTTCGATGACATTTTCAATTGCCCTGGCTGGAAAAGGCGGGGTCGGCAAAACCACTGTGGCCGGCTTGCTAATCAAATATCTGGTGGCCAAAGGTAAAACGCCTATTTTAGCCGTGGATGCCGACTGCAATGCCAATTTGAATGAAGTGCTCGGTCTGGAGGTGCACGACACCCTGGGCCAAGCCCGTGAGGATATGAAAAAAGGCAAAGTGCCTTCGGGTATGACCAAAGATGTTTTTATGTCCATGCGGCTGGAGCAAGCAGTGGCTGAACAGGAAAACTTCGATCTGGTCGTGATGGGTACCCCCGAAGGGGCCGGTTGCTATTGTGCCGCCAACTCTTTGTTGGCCGGTTTTTTGGAAAAGCTGGTCGGCAACTATAATTATGTGGTGATGGACAATGAGGCCGGCATGGAGCATATCAGCCGTTTGACCACCCATAATGTGGATATCTTGCTTATTGTAACGGATACATCTCGACGAGGGTTGCAAGCGGGCCTGCGTATCGATAACCTGGCAAGGGAGCTTAACATCGGCGTGGGCAAAAGCTATTTGGTGATCAATCAAGCCAAATCGGAGATGCCCCAGGAAGTGTTGGATATTATCTCCCGGAACGGTATCGCCCTGGCCGGAGTCTTGCCGGAGGATGAGGCCATTTACCAATATGATTTAGACGGCCAGCCCACCGTTGCGATTCCCGAGGATAACCCGGCGGTGCAAAAAGCCTTCGCTTTATTCGATCAGATATTTCAGTAAAGCCTTGTTCAGTACCCTCGATGGGTGGGGAAAGATCCGATTATGGGTTCATCTTATGGATTCGTGGTTGCGGGGCTTAAGATTTTTATCGGCAGTCATGTTGTTATCAAGTCAGGGGCCGGATCATGAGAAAAACAGGTTTTTTGCACGACCCGCGTTACTTGCTTCATGAAACCGGGCCATTCCACCCGGAATCGCCCGAGCGCCTGCAGGCCATTTACAGCGGCATAGAGGAAGCCGGGTTATTGCCGCATCTGGTTCATATCAGCGCCCTGCGCTGTGACATGAAATGGGTGGAGGCGGTGCACGCCAAAGCCTATATCCGACGTTTCGAGGAGGTCTGCCTGAACGGCCATAACTTTCTCGATCACCAGGACAACCAGATGTGTCCCGAAACCTACGAAACGGCGCTGCTGGCTGTAGGGGGCATCATCGAGGCGGCTCGCCTGGTGATGAGCGAAGAGATCGGCAATGCGTTTTGTGCCGTGCGCCCACCCGGCCATCATGCCGAGCCGGATCAGGCCATGGGGTTTTGTTATTTTAACAATGTGGCCATCGTCGCCCGTTATCTGCAGCAGCAGTGGGGTATTGAGCGTGTGGGCATCATTGATTTTGATGTTCACCACGGCAATGGGACCCAGCATATTTTCGAACGCGATGATTCGGTGTACTACTATTCCATCCACCAGCATCCCTCATTTGCCTATCCGGGCACAGGCCGGGAGTTCGAGACCGGACAGGGCATCGGTCATGGTTTTACCAAAAACTCACCCGTCCTGCCGGGCCAGGGTGATCATGATTATAATATGAATCTGGAACGCGATCTGTTGCCGACGTTGGAGACCTTCCGGCCCGAAGTCCTGTTGATATCCATTGGTTTTGATGCCCATGAAGAGGATGAGATGTCCGATGTGAATTTGACCACGGATGGATACTCTCACTTGATGCAGACCGCCATACAGTTGGCCGATCAATATTGCGGGGGCCGCATCATTTCGGTGCTTGAAGGCGGTTATTGCCTGGAGCGTTTGCCGGAGTTGGCTGCCAACCACGTGAAGATTCTGTTGGGTATTTAGCCTGATGCGCATTGCCGCAACCTAAACCCGCCACCACAAGGAGATTAAAATGTTTGTCAGCAGATCCATGGCACGAAAAGTGATTACGGTGGACAAAGAGACAAGCCTTCTCGAGGCCCAAAAGGTGATGCAGCGTCGCCAAATTCGTCATTTGCCTGTGGTGGCGTCCGACAATCGCCTGATGGGCATCGTTACGGATCGCGATATTCGCAGTGCGCTGCCTTATGATTTGGCCATGGGCAAAGGCAGCCCGGAAGAGAAAGAAAAATATTCGCACGTGACCGTTGCGGATGTAATGACAACGGACCTGATGACCATATCGCCGGCCCAAACCATTCAAGACGCCCTCTTGCTGGTGGAACAGAAAAAAGTGGGTGCGATTCCAGTAGTGGATGAAGACTCCAAGCTGATGGGTATTCTTTCGGTGCGTGATCTGTTGCGGGTTTTTATCAATGTTTTGGGAATCGGTGAGCCCGGTACGCTGTTGTGCATTGTGGCGGATAATAAGGTGGGGCAGTTAAAAAAAATTGTCGATGTGGTTACCGAAGAGAACATCTCCTTCGGCAGTGTGCTGGTGGCCCGCTATTGGGAAAAAGATAAGCGGGCGGTGTTTCCCTATCTGCTGACCTTAAACGTGATGCGGGTAAAAAAACGTTTGCAGGAGGCTGGCTTTACGCTATTGGAACCGATGGAGTGGTATATCGATCAGTTCTCCGAATAGGTCTCGTGTAAAAGAAGGTTTGCATCCTATGCATCCCGGACTCCGGCCATATTTGGCCGATCTTCAATCGCTAAATCCTCGACGTAGCGGGGCTACGCCTGTGGTTGCGCTCAACCAGAACAAACCCTGACACCGGCGATGTGCCCGGAAATTGCGCTGTCAGAAATATCTACAACAATATCTCCAGCCCATTTGGAGAAGAACCAAAAAATGTCGAGTTCACTTCCTTCTCAACCCCCTTATGAATATCTGTTTATCTACTACATCGAAGGACGCGTGGCGGATGATCCTGAACTGACCGGGCCGCACTTTATCGGCAATTGGGAAGAAGAGGGGGATTCATTTCTCTTTTTTAGCCGTCGTGCGGATGACCGGGTGGACAACGTGCTGTCGCGGCAACCTCAACTGGTGCTGTCCGATCGTTTTGAGATGACCTATGAAGCGTGGCAAGGCGGCGCTTTGGCGCCTATTCAGGCGGGGAGTCTGCAGGTTGTGCCGCCGTGGTTGGCGGCTCGTACTCCAGCCGTGGGGCATCGCATCCTTCTTGATCCAGGTGTGGTTTTTGGTGCCGGCACTCATCCGACCACCCGGGATTGTCTGGCCGCGGTGCAGATGGCTTTTCAGGATCGGTCGGTATCGCGGGTGCTGGATTTGGGTACGGGTACCGGCTTGCTGGCTTTGGCGGCGGCGTGTTTAGGGGGCGATCAGGTGGTGGCCGTCGACCTGAATCTTCTGGCTGTCGAAACCGCCATGCAGAACGTAAGACGCAATGGCAGGGTCGGAAATATCCTTGTGGTTCAGGGGGATGCCAAAAATTTTATGGACCTGGCTTGTGATCTTATGATATCCAATATTCATTATGATGTGATGCGGCATATGGTTGCGGATCCAGGCTTTGGCAAACAGAAGCAATTTGTTCTCTCGGGGTTGCTTCGAAGCCAAGCTGCTGAAATAGAGCAGTGCTTGTGTCGGCGGTCGGCAAAGATCCTTCAAAAATGGGAGCAAGACGGTACCTGGTTCACATATTACGGCCAGAATAGATAGTCCGGTATAACTTGTTGCTCGATCTGCTTCTTAATCAGGGGTCGAATTATAGCCTTAAGGGGATCTATGTTTATTCGATGCTGGGGGGCGCGGGGATCCATTCCGGTTTCAGGCAAGAAGTACATTAAATACGGTGGTGACACCACCTGTTTGGAGATCCGTACCCAAAGCGGCGATATTATTATCGTGGACGCCGGCACAGGCATCCGCCGGCTGGGGAATCATCTTCTCAAGGAAGGGTGCTATCGTTATAATTTTATTCTTACCCACGGCCATTGGGACCACCTGATGGGCTTCCCGTTTTTTAAACCCCTTTTTTTGGAACACCCAGAAATCATCATGCACCGCGGTCCTTTTCATAAAAAATTTATGGAGAGCATGTTTTCCAAGGTGATGGCACCCCCCAATTTCCCTGTACGTTATTCTGATTTGAAAGCCAAAATCATACATAACGAAGGGCGTCCCGATAAATTTGAGATCGGATCGGTTACGGTTGTACCCATCCAAATCAGTCACCCCAATACCGGCAAAGGTTATAAATTTATCGAAGACGGTAAAACCTTTGTCTTTCTGACCGACAATGAGCTGGGTTTTGTTCATCCCGGTGGGTTGCCCAGCAAAGAGTATCTGGCCTACTGCGAGGGGGCCGATCTGCTGCTTCATGATGCCGAATACACGCCTCAGGAGTACAAATTGCTGATTGAGTGGGGTCACTCGTCTTACAAAGATGTTTTGGAATTGGCTTTCAAAGCCGGCGTTCAAAAACTGGGTCTGTTTCACCACAACCAGGAACGCACCGATGATGAGGTCGATGAGATTGTAGATGCCTGCCAGAAAATCATTAAACAGCGCAAAAAGAAGATTGATTGTTTCGCCGTGGGTTCGGATATGAGCTTTGAGCTCTAAGGCCGCCATGCGCCTCCTTGTTTTTCGGATTGACCCACACGCTCAATACGCAGAACAATGACAGACCAGGACCCTCCATGAACCCGGAATCTGTATAGATGACCGATCCCATCCAACAAGCGGCCCGATTGCTGGCTAAATCCCACCGGACCATCGCACTGACCGGTGCGGGTATTTCGGTGGAAAGCGGTATCCCGCCGTTTCGGGGAAAAGGCGGCCTGTGGGAAAAGATCGATCCCATGAGATATGCCCATGTCGATGCGTATCAGCGTGACCCAGCCGAGGTGTGGCGGGTACTTTTTATGGGCTTCAAAGACGCGTTGTCAAAGGCGCGACCCAACGAGGGGCATCTGGGGTTGCATCATTTGGAAACCATGGGTATTCTCACGACCGTGATCACCCAAAATATCGATGGATTGCATCAACTTGCAGGTAATGGCGATGTGATTGAATTTCACGGCACCTTTGCCAAACAGCGTTGTATGACCTGTCGGCAGTGCACGCCATCCGAGCAGGTTGACCTGGCGGTTCTGCCACCGCGCTGCGCATGCGGCGGGCTCTTGCGTCCGGACGTGGTCATGTTCGGTGAAATCATCGATATGGGCCGCCTGCAGCGCTCCCAAATGCTGGCATCTACTTGTGATGTGATGCTGGTGGTCGGCACTTCAGCCACTGTGGAGCCGGCGGCCCATCTGCCCATCATTGCCAAGCGTAGCGGTGCCGCAGTGGTGGAGATCAATGCGGATAAAACCCCTCTGACCCGCCATACCAGTGATGTCACCCTCTTGGGCGGGGCCGGGAACGTAATGCGTGCATTGGTGGCTGCCGTTCGGGAACTGACATGAGGTCTCACCAGAAACCATGAGTCCAAAACCCGGAAATAAAAACCAGGCCGCCGGCACCGGTTGGGTGGCCCGTGTGGCATTGACACCGCCCTCTTTAGAAGACAATACAGGTGATGTGGATCGCCTGAAGCAGGCGCTGCGGGATGCGTTTGGTTTGTCGCATGTCGATGTGGATTTTCAGATGGCCAAAGCTTTGCCCGGCCTGCTGAGGGCCTTCGACTACCTTGTAAGATGTGTGGTTTTCCAGGATCAGGGACGGGGCGTTTTAGTATACGCCGGACCGGACGATCCGACTGTGGTGTTGGCCGGCTTGGCCGTGGATCTGGGCACCACACGTGTGGTAATTCGATTGGTGGACCTGCAATCCCAACAGAGCATAGCCGAAGCGTCTTTTGACAACCCCCAGACCCGAATCGGGCCGGATATACTGGCCCGTATCCATCATGCCGACCAGGCCGGCGGTTTGGCCGAAATGCAACAGTTGATCATTGACGGACTGAACCATGAAATCGCAAATCTATGCCGATCCTGCGGATTGATCCCGGGCAACATTCACCTGATCAGCGTGGCCGGCAACACCACCATGAGCCATCTGCTGGTCGGACTGCCGGTTCACTGGATGATTCGTGAACCTTATATCCCGGCGGCCAATCGTATGGATTTGATGTCGGCCCAACAGCTCGGGATTGTTGCCGCTGATGGGGCCAAAGTGATGATTTTTCCCAATGTGGGCAGCTATTTTGGCGGAGATCTCATTTCCGGGATAATTTATTCCCGCTTGCATCGCCGTTCACAGCCGGCCCTGCTTGTGGATGTGGGCACCAACGCGGAGGTGGTGCTGGGCAATCAGGATTGGATGATGGCCTGTGCCGGTGCGGCCGGGCCGGCGCTGGAAGGTGGAATGAGCCGCATGGGTACCACCGCCGCTCCCGGCGTCATCGATCAGGTGCGCATCAATCCCCGCACCCGGACTTTTAAATTGAGGACCATTGATGCACAACCGCCTGTGGGTATCTGCGGGTCAGGGGTGATTGATTTGGCGGCACAGCTTTTTCTATCCGGTATGATAGACATTCGTGGCAAATTAATGCCCGAGGCCTGCGGTGACCGCTGGCATGAAAGAAACGATATGGGCTATTTGACCATCGTACCGGCGCAACAATCCGTTGGCGGTGAGGATCTACAAATCAGCCAAGCGGATCTGGATAGCCTGGTGCGCTCCAAAGCAGCCATGTATACCGTATTGGAAACCCTCACCGGTACCATGGGGATTCAACTCACAGAATTAGAGGCTTTCTACGTGGCAGGTACTTTTGGTTCCCTTATCGACCCGCAATCGGCCATTACCATCGGAATGATTCCCGATCTGCCTTTGGAGCGCTTCCAAGCGTTGGGCAACAGTTCCTTGGGTGGCGCGGTGCTGGCGCTCACCCAACGCTCGATTCCGGAGGAGATAGAGAGGGTTCGCGACCGCATCACCTACCTGGAACTGAACGTAAACCAGGATTTTATGAACCGGTTTTCAGCCGCCAAATTTATCCCCCATACGGACAAGGGGCGTTTTCCATCAGTCCCGGCTTAAGAGTTGGACTTATTTTTTAATACGGCTTCGGCGGGATTGAATATACAGATCTCTTGCGGATTGGTAAGGATCGAAGGCAGCTTCTTTTAATGCCTCCAGATCATAAAACCGGATGGAGAGCCGGTTAAAGTTGCTGTAGCCTTTCAGGGCCAACGAGGCCTCCACCGGCTTGACATACGTGACCGGGTTGATGGCTGTGTTGCCCAGCATCCCCACGGAATCCCTCAATGTCGAGGGGCCCACAAATGGCCATACAATGTAAAAACCGTCACCGATGCCATAGCTGCCCAAGGTCTGGCCCAGGTCTTCGGGATCCGGATTGAGCTTGGGATAATTTTTGGCGGGGTTTCTAAAACCCAGTATCCCCACCGTACTGTTATACAGGAATTTGGCCAGTTCCGCCTCGGCGGCTTCGCCCTTTCCCTGTAATATATTATTGACCAGGCGTATGGGGAATAGCAAATTCTTAAAAAAATTACTGACCCCGGTACGCATGGTTTCAGGTGTGACCGCCCGATAGGTCAGTATCACCGGTTTGAGCAGATAAAAGTAAAACTTGTCGTTGAACTGAAACATCGCACGGTTGAACCACTCCAGCGGATCGGCCACCGTGGCCATGGCCAGGTCATCTTCTTCCCAATCATCCAGGTCATCTTCTTCCCAGTCGTCCGGATCATTTTCCAGCAAGGTCGCTTCCTGGGCGTCGATGGAATCCGGCGATGCACCGGACAACAGCATGGGTTTGTCCTGCCTCAAGGCCAACCGGGGGGCCGATGCTGACGGGGCTGTTTTTGATTGAGCCGCACAGCCAACCCAGATAAACGTGAGTATCAAGGCGGCCAATGGGGAAGCTATTCGAGTGATTATCATAAAGGCAGGTTATTTCTTCGTGGCAGGTTGCTCTTGGCCTGCCAATTTTTCTTCCAATTTTTTGATCAGTTGGGCCGGGGTCTCCTTCTGCAAAATGGAGCTGAATTGAACGCGATAATTGCGCACCAAACTGATTCCATTATCCACCAGCACATCATATATTTTCCAAAGGCCGTTGGTCTGTCTCATGCGATAGTCGATGGCGATTTCCAAATTTTCGCGTATGACTTTGGTCCGCACCAAAGCCCGGTCGCCTTTGATCAACTCTTTATTATAGCTGATCGAAACATTGCTATATTGGCCCTGCATCTTTTCGATGTAGGTCGTGCCTAAAAAGCGGGCAAAGATATCCGTGAATTGGCTTTTTTCTTTCGCGCTGAATGAATTCCAGGGTTTGCCGATTACCCGTTTGCTCAACAACTGCGCATCGAACATCGGTCGGGCGATTTGCCATATTTTTTGGCGTTGGTCGGCCTTTTTTTCCGGTGGTTGAAATTGCGGGTCGTTGAGAACACCGATAATTTGATCTATGGGTCCTTTGATAGAGGCAGTGGGGCTGACGGTCGCAGCACTTGCTAATGCCGTGCCGAAAAGCAGAAGGAACAGGCAGGTAATAAAAGGCCATTGATAAATTTTCATGTCCTCTCCTTTGGCAGTAGCTGAGACACCGTCAATATATGTCACTTGCTTAGACGTATTTAGCATTCAGATAGTTGACGAACTTTCGATGTGATCGGTTATCTATCTAAAAACTTTAAGAATATAAGCCTTTTTTTTTCAGATGTGATCTACGCCGTAATATAGGGGACTGCCTGGATCGTGTCAAGCAAGAAGGAACGGCAAGCCAATAAATACGGGTGCCTATCGCCGTTTTGGACAAACGGTTGCGGTAATTGCGTTACGTTTGGCCGCTGTACATAAAAATTTTATCTTGAAGACCGGAAATGTGTAAATGTGAACCAAAGCTCCCAGTGTATAGGAACTATTTTACATAATTTGAGACGATGGGTAAGCGTCCAGTGTTGAAAAAAAAATTAAATATATCAATTATTTAATATGTTTTTGACGACAGCTTGTGTCTTGGCATTAACTTTGCTACTTCAATTCTGTCAGGATTAACAGAAAAAGCCAAACTTCGGGTAACCGAGGGACGGAAAGTTGCGGGTCCATTAAAATGGATAGCCGGGCTGCCTGGAAATCTTTTTTTTTACCGGGGCGCTTGGCGGCGACCCGGTTTTGTTTTGCCGCCAAAGTATTCACGTTGGTGATCAGGTGATGGCCAACAGGGATGCAAGCATGGTTGGTCGGCAACCAGGGCACGAGGGGGTGTTAAGATCGTTCAACTGCCGGGGGGGGCAGTTGAATGGAAGAATTGTTGCACGTTTGGGTGCCCAGGGTCATGCGGTTCGCAAAATGGGAAGTTTAATGGATCCGATGTTGCCCCAAAAAAAATCTAATCCGGCTCAGCATGGTGAGCGGTTGACCTTACTTGACCTGATTATGCTGGAAGATTTGCAGCAGCTTCAGGATACCCTTGCCGATATCAATCGCGTCGCTTCAATTATCACCGATCCAGACGGCAACCCGTTAACCATGCCAAGCAACGTGTTCGGTATTTGCAGCCTGGTGCGGCAGTCGCAGCTGGGCGCTAGCGAATGCACGGCTTTGACCGATACCATTCAAGCTTCGGTTCGCGAGCACTGCAAACCCGTGTGCCGGACGTTCCATGTCTTTGGTATTCAAAAAGCGGCGGTTCCCATCCTCGTTCAGGAACATCATTTGGCTAACTGGTGGATATCCCAGCGATGCGCGCCTTCGCCATCAAGGGACCAATTGGAAGCCTATGCAGTACGTATCGGCGTCAAGCCGCGCGATCTCCTCCTGGAATTTGAAAAATTGTACGAAGGCAATCTGGAGAACTTTCACAAAATTATCGAATGGACGGACAAATTGACCCATCGCATTGCTGAAATGGGTTACCAAAATCTCTCCCTGTCCCGTGACCTGTCCAACCTCCATCGGATCGAAGACGAGTTGGAAAAGCACCGGTCCCAGATGGAGGTATTGGTCCAAAAACGTACCGAAGAGTTGACCAGTGTCAACACCCGCCTGCAGCTCGAGGTGATGGAACGGGATTTGGTGGAAGAACAGACCACCCGAAAGTCGAAATTGATTGAAGCCGTTAACCAAATTTTCAAGTTGGCCTTGGACAATCAGAGTGATATTGAGTTACCAAAAACCTTTTTAAAAGTTGCCCAAAGCTTGACCCGCAGCGATTTCGGATTGTTGGTTGAGCGCAAAGGGCAAACTTGGCATGTTATTGCCGTGAGTCAGTCGGAAAAGGATTTGTCCTCAGACAACGCGGTAGACGCAACAACCGGCGATCAATTTGAGCTTGAGGGCATATGGCAGGAGCTTGTGGAGGGAGGAGATGCCATCACCATTTCACATATTGATGATCCTTCAGCCTGGCAACCCTTCCCCGAAGGTTACCCCCAAATAGACTCCCTGTTGGCGGTCCCGCTTCAACATGCATTAAAAACATCGGGATTTCTTGCGCTGGCCAATAAAAAAGAGGGATATGCCCCTATTGATCAGAGCGATGTTGAAACCTTGGTCCAGGCGTTTATTGAAGCCCTGACGCGTCGGCGCAAAGAGAGAATCCGTTCAGACAACCAGATGCGGCTCCACCTGGCTCTGGAATCGGCCAATGAGGGGCTTTGGGATTTCAATCCGAAAACAGAACAGATTTACTATAGCGCCCGCTGGTTTGCCATGTTGGGTTATTCGGCCGAAGAATTTCCCCAAACGCTTGAAACCTGGCGCACCTTAACGTATCCAGACGATTTGGCCCTCTTGGAAGGGACGTTCAAGTCTTTGTCGGGTGGCGATCAAGAAGCTTTTAGTATTGAGATTCGCATGCTGTCGCATACAGAGCAGTGGTGCTGGTTGCAGGTGCGTGGCAAAAGTGTTGAACGGGATAGCGATGGCCATGTCAACCGGATTGTGGGCACGCTGATCGATATCAGCAAGTACAAGCACGCCGAGGTGGCTTTGCAGAAGGCCAACGACGAGCTGTTACGTTTGGCGGTGTTGGACGACTTAACCCAGATCGCCAACCGCCGGCGTTTTGATGACCGCCTGTCTCAGGAGTGGCGCCGTGCACAGCGCGATAACAATACATTGGCGGTGGTTTTTTGTGATATTGACTTTTTCAAAAATTACAATGACACTTACGGCCACCTTAAAGGTGATGATACGCTTTATGCTGTGGCCCAAGCCATCAATGCCACTTTAAAACGGCCTATGGATCTGGTGGCACGATATGGTGGAGAAGAGTTCGCCATGGTGCTGCCGGCGACAGATATTAAGGGCGCCCTGCGCGTCGCCAGGGAGATAAAAGAGGCGGTGGCTACCCTTGCCATCGAGCACAAAGCCTCGTCTGTAGATCCTTTCATTACACTGAGCTTTGGTGTGGCGGTTGTCGTACCCTCCTCCGATATGAAGCCCAAAGCCTTGATTGAAATGGCCGACCAGGCTCTTTACCGTGCCAAGGACCAGGGGCGCAATCAGATTGTCACCGTTGGCAAGTCAAAAGATGAGAAGGCTAAAGAGAGCGAACCCCCTTCAGATGAATCTTCCTAGTCGCCTCTCGAAAGGGCTATACTTTTCTTTATCGGCAGGCGTTTCCATACCCAGATGACAGGTCGTAAAGCATGATTATCGGCCTATGTCCCGTGTTCATAATTTTCAATGCTCTGAACGAATACTTCCGGCAAGCGTCTCACCGTTTTGGTTTTGGGGTCGTAACCCAAATTTTTGGTTAAACCTTCGGCGCAAAGGATAGCGCCGTTTGAGATGCGGTAGGCCATGATAAACATTTTGGATTTGAGTTCCTGTACGGTGCACCCGACTTCGATGGTGTCATTGAGATAAAGCTCCTGTTTGTATTTGCAGTGGGCTTCCGCTATGATCATGCCGCACCCGCCAATATCGAGTTCGGAAAAGCCAAGCTGGTCGAGATAGGCCATACGCGCTTCCTGAAAAAAAGAGAAGAAATTCTGGTAGCCGACATGGCCGGCGTAATTCAGATCGCTGACCCGAATCCGCAGAGGGATCGAGAATTTAAAATGGTCCATGTTGCCTCTATGCAATTTTAAAAACGGTCCAGCGTTCAGGGTAGCGGATGGCCGCTGCCTGAACTGCACCGGCTCTCATTATGGCGTTAACTTCGGATTTTGCCAATGGCGTTGACGATCACGACGCGTCTTTTTGTCCAGGTTTTGTTCCAGCGCCGCCGTCAGATCCACACCGGTCTGGTTGGCAATGCAAGTCAGGACAAACATGACATCGGCGAGTTCATCCGCCAAACGGATGGAGTCCTTTGCATTCGCATTTTTAAAGCTCTGTTCACCATAGGTGCGCACCATCAGGCGGGCCACTTCACCGACCTCTTCCATTAAGATGGCCAAATTGGTCATTTCGTCGAAGTAGCGCACTCCGTAAGAGTGGATCCATTTGTCAACCTGGTTTTGATAGCCTTTTATGGTGATGGATGACATATTGTCCCCTAATTTTATTTTTTTGCGGTTATCCATAATGCGCTAGTCCGACAAGAGGTGCTGGATCGCCGGTCATCGGCGTTGGGTGGGGTTGCCGGACACACCCTCACGGTCTAAGTGGGACTAAGGGGCGCTACGGGCGTCCC
>JBNKKB010000101.1:0-33385 GCA_050291605.1 Desulfobacteraceae bacterium
GGAACCCCAGCGTGACTTTCAGGCCATTCACATTGCCGGCACCAACGGCAAGGGATCTGTTGCGGCCATGTTGTCAGTCATCCTGCACCGGGCCGGCTATCGGGTGGGCCGTTACACCTCCCCTCACCTTGAGCGATTCAATGAACGGATCTGTATCAACGATACCCCCATCAAGGATGGCGCAGTGGTTGCTGCCTATGAACGCACATCCGCTGTGGACGGATTGGCGCGTCAGCCTACATTTTTTGAGTTGACCACCGCAATGGCCCTGAGCGAATTCAGCCGGCAACAAGTGGATTGGGCCATCATTGAAACCGGTATGGGGGGGCGGCTGGATGCCACCAACGCGATCCAACCCCAATTGACCATCATCACCAACATCTCATTGGAGCACAAATTTTACCTGGGCGACACCATTGCCGCCATCAGCGGTGAAAAAGCCGGTATTATCAAACCCAATGTCCCGCTGATCACCGGGGTGGTACAGAGGCAAGCCCGCCAAGTCATTTTAGACAAAGCCGCACGCCGAAAGGCACCGGTCTATCTCAAAGGACATCACTTCCGATGTCGGCGACAACTAGACCAACAGTTCAGCTACTATGGCCTGGCGCAGACATGGCGCAACCTTCGCTTGAGCCTGAGCGGTCGCCATCAGGTGGACAATGCCGCCCTGGTGTTGGCTGGGTGTGAAATACTGGGTCGTTCAAAGGGATGCCGGATTCCCATGAATGCCATCCGGCAGGGACTCGCGCATACCCGTTGGCCGGGGCGATTGGAAGTGGTGGCCCATGCGCCGGAGATCATCCTGGATGGCGCCCACAACCTCATGGCAGCCCGCACGCTGGCGCGCCACCTGGCCGCGCACCCGTCCAAAGGCAAAATCACCCTGGTGGTGGGCATTTTAGATGATAAACCCTCCCGAGCCATCCTCAAGGATCTGATGGGCCCATGCCAGAAAGTGGTGGTCACCCAGCCGAAAATTGACCGAGCCATACCCGCAGATAAATTGACGGATCTGGCCAAGCCATATGCATCCATTGTGGAAACGATTCCCGACGTGGCCCGTGCAGTTCAGCGCACGTTGGATATCAGCGGCCCAGATGACGTTATTTGTGTGGCGGGCTCCTTGTATGTGGTGGGAGAGGCCAAAACCGCTTTAAGGCAGATGGGTATTGCTTGAATACCTTGCTTGGGGGGATGGGGCGCTGTCACGTTTAATCTGGCAAAGCCTTGCTATCTATCTCAAATAAATGCTTTATTGTTAACCGCCTTTATTGGGTAGATAGGCCCGATAACCCCTGGTCTGCGTTGCGAAAACACCAGCCTGTGGTCGGCATCCTTGACTTAGGACTTTAGATCCATTACTTAGGATTCGCCTCGCGCCCGTAGCTCAGTGGATAGAGCACCGGCCTCCGAAGCCGGGAGTCGCAGGTTCGATCCCTGCCGGGCGCGCCATCAATATACAAGTGGTGGGTTATCTCAATCCCCTGGTTGAACACTGGATTGAGCCGAACTTTCAGATCGTCTCAAGCCTTATGGGTTACATCTCATGAAAATGGACATATAACCAATTAATGCCCACCGCCACTGTTTCCGCCGGACCCGTTGCCATTTCCACTGCCGCCGCCATTGCCACCTGATCCGGCGCCTCCGCTGCCATCATCACCGAGGCCACTGCCGCTAGCGTGCCCTTCCTGGCTGAAATCTTTGCCGGCACGCACTTGGGATCTAAATTGGGTCGCAACCAGCTCCGGTGGCGTATTTTGGCTTTGGTGCATGAATCGGTTTCGCATCTGTTTCATTTGGTTTGCGGAATATTGGTTCTGTAATGCCATTGAGACCGTATTCCTTGCAGTCTGTGGTGATACCCCCATGCGGGCCATATCTCTGGCAGTTAAGCAGGTCTCTTGTGCCAAAGCTTCATATGCTTCTCTGGTCATGGTGCGTTGCCTGCTGCGAATTTGGGCAGCGATAGCCGACACATCTTCCGGTGGCATACCGGCAGCCATTGCGTGGGCCATGGTACGCGTCATGGTTCGCTGTCGAGACTTGTTCTGAGTTATCTGCCGGGCTTCAATTTTCGATAATGCATATCGATTGCGGACCTGCTCCATGGCCCTCACGATCTTTTGCTCCGAAACCTTTTTTGCCATTCCTTCCAATGCTTTATCTACAACCGGGCCAACTGGCACACCCTGCTGTATGGCATTTTGAATAATATTTTGGGCGCGAACCATTTGTTGTTTCTGAAAGCGGTTCTGCATTTTAACCGCGACCTCAGGCGACACACCCATGGATACCATCTGTTGTGCTTGTTCATTTAACTGTGTTTGGATCTGCTCTTTTTCCGGATCGCCGGCCCAAGCAGACACATTAAAAACCAGGATCACCAATAATATATTGATAACGCGCTTCATGCTGTCCTCCTTGCTGAAATGGCTATTGTTCTATTGTGGTCAGTCTACATCTTTAACGGGCACCGCATGAAAAGGTTACAGCCCAGGCACATAGATACAATTTTCAGACCCAAAATCATCAACTTCTTTAAAGGGACAATCCGGTGTATAAATTTCCCCATTAAGCTTATAAAAATAGCTGAATTGACGATTCGACGGTATTCGGTTTACCCAAGTATCCCCTCTGCGCTCAGCAGCATTGGGCAGAAATCCATCTGCGGATGTAAAAAGAATTACAGAGTCAGTGTTTTGTATGCGTAGGTGTAAGACAACACTATCCTCATCGGTACGATAGAAATGCGAGGCACATCCGATGAATATCAAAAAAGGGAGCAGTACGATTGAAAGGATCCGTGGTGTTATCATAGGGAGAGACTCAATATTGAATTTTCACCACCAAAATCATCTTTTTCGCGGATGGGAACAGTTGGATCCGGAATGCGCTCGTGACGATTCAATATGTATGCAAATCGATGTTCACCGCTGGAGAGCTCAATCTCTGTTTCCCAATAACCCGAAGTGCCGATCGGTTTCATTTTTTGGGGTCGCCAACCCGTAAAGCTGCCAGTAATTTCCACGCTCTTTATGTTCGGCTGATAGATGATAAAACGGTGAGATTTTAGCGCTTGCTTAACATCTTCAGGGTTAAATGGGACCAGGTTTGTCCAGAAAAAAACAATGGCCGCCGCACAGGTCAATCCGATCAACGCAGGACGCCACCATTGAATACGCCATTGCTTACGGGAAGGTTGGCCCTCAAAAGGGGGAACTGTTCCGACGGGCCTCTGTCTCAGTTCCTTTTCCTGGCAAATTAAGTCAACGGTCTCTTCTTTGAAAGCAGAATCTGAGTGAACGATTTCCACGAAATCTATTTTCTCGTCCAGATCAAGTTCATTATCGATAAACATGCTTATCAATTGTTCCGTCATGTTTCACCTCATTTTTCCATTGCATGGCGCAACCGTTTGCGGGCCCTGTGGACCCTGACTTTGATACTGTTTTCACTAACCTCCAGAACCGAAGCGATTTCCCTGTACGACAAAGATTCGTTTGCCACCAAACTCAGGAGCTCCCGGTCTTGGAAGCTCAATGTTTTTAATGCGTCAAGCACTTTTCGGTAGCGCTCAAGAACCATCACTTGATGTTCAATATCCGTCGGATCAGCTGGTTGTTGTTGCCCCAAGGGTTCATTGCGGTCCGACTTTCGAATATGGTCAATAACGATATTTCGCGCCACTTTATATAGCAAAGTGATATTGTGAATACCGTCACCATAGCGTCCCAAACAACGGACAAAGCTCTCCTGTACGATATCGCCGGATAGGTCATAGTCACCGGTCAAACGCAGTAAATAATAAAAAAGTCGTTCCCGGTGCTTCTGGTATAGTGTTTCGAATTGAGTCACGCTGTCATTATAACGTTTAACTGTCGAAGAGGTTACCTATCGATTTTTCGATCCGCTTGCATTCACAAATAGGGGTGATTATAGTAACTGCGTTATGACACTTTACAATGAGAAATTGCCCGATCCAAAAGAGATCGAAAAAGAGCTGGGCGAGTTTCTGGCCAAAAAATTTGGTGGAAATGTCAAGCTGTCGAGTCCCATTGCCATGAGCCAAGCGGCAGCGAGCGATACGGTGGAACCGCCAATTGGCCAGCGCACGCAAATCAATTTTGATCTCAAACCGGAAGAGCTGATCGCTTATCTGGACCAGTATATCATCAAACAAGATAATGCCAAAGAAATCATTGCCACCAAGATCTGCACCCATTTTAACCGCATCCGCCACCAGCTATCCGCTCCTGAAGAGCTGGACAACATGGTGGGCAGCATTAAAAACAACATCTTAATGCTGGGTCCCACAGGTGTGGGAAAAACCTATATAATTCGTTTGATTGCCAATAAAATCGGCGTGCCATTTGTTAAGGGCGATGCCACCAAATTTAGTGAAACCGGCTATGTGGGCGGCGACGTCGAGGATCTGGTGCGTGACTTGGTGCGGGAAGCGGATGGGGATATCGACCGCGCCCAATACGGCATCATCTACATCGATGAAATTGACAAGATCGCCTCGGCCCACAATCTGGTGGGAGCTGACGTGTCTCGCACCGGTGTACAGCGGGCATTGCTCAAACCCATGGAAGAGACCGAAGTGGATCTCAAAGTGCCCCACGATCCCATATCCATGCTCCAGGAGATCGAACGCTTTCGAAAAACCGGTGAGCGTGACAGCTCGGGCATCAATACCAAGAACATCCTGTTCATCATGAGCGGGGCTTTTAACGGATTGGACAAGATTTTAAAAAAACGACTAAGTGCCAAAACCATAGGGTTTGGCGCCAGCATGAGTAACGCATCCGATGATGTGGCCCTCTTGGGTCAGGTAAAATCCGAGGATTTGATCGCTTTTGGCTTTGAATCCGAATTTGTCGGACGACTGCCGGTACGCGCTATATTTGATCACTTAACCGAGGCAGACCTATTTAAAATATTAATCAATCCCAACAACCCTATTATATCCGGCAAAAAACTGGATTTTGCCGCCTATGGCATTAATATTAAGTTTGAAAGTGAAGCGCTACAGATGATGGCTTCCCGGGCCTATGCCGAAAACACCGGTGCCCGAGGTTTGATAAGCGCTGTGGAAGAGGCGCTGCTGCCCTATGAAAAGCGGCTGCCCTCCACCAAGGTCCACACATTTGCCGCCACAGCAGCGGCTTTGTCAGATCCTCAGACAAGGCTGGAGGCCCTTGCCGACAACCCGGACAACACCGAAAACAAGTCCGCATATGAGCGCATTGCCGCCCAGGAAAAGATTGCGGTGGCCGATTATATCGAGGCCAATAAGAACCGTTTGGGGGAGCAATCGGGCCTGCCGTTGACGCCGGGGCGCATCCAGCTGATGGCAAACTACTATTGCCGGCACGTTTTGGATATTGAAAAAGTGTTTGCAAAAATCACCTCTCTGTATGAAAAGATCAAATCCATTGAGATTCAATTCCTTAAGCATACCAGTCTCAACATCGTGCTTGAAGATGAAGCCATCGATCATATTATCAGCCAATGGCTGGTGCATCCGGTGGATGTGGACGCTATTTACAAAAAATTGACCTCGGATCTTGTTTATGGTTTGCGATTGGTACACGAAAAAACCGGACGCAACCGCTTTTTTATCACCCGGCAAGGTCTCGATGAGCCCGAGACGTTCATAAGCCAATTGCTGCGCAAAGAGGCAGGCCAGTCGGATGATGACCTAGCCCCGTGCGAAGATGATTAAACGATAGAAAGGACACCCCCATTAATGATCGGTATTTCCAAGCTCTACTGCGGTACAGTTGAACCTTCTGATGCGCTTCGCTATGGTCGGCATTCCGCCAATCTGCCCAGCCACTTGCTCCAATTTTCTAAAGACAAACGTCCGGTAGTGGTTTGGAATGTGACCCGGGCGTGTAATTTGAAGTGCGTCCACTGCTATGCCCACGCCACCGATGAGGCGACCGGCAACGAGCTGACCACTGACCAGGGCCGAGCAATGATTGATGACCTAGCGGCTTACGGCGTGCCGGTGCTGCTTTTTTCCGGTGGTGAGCCGCTGGTACGCAAGGACATGCCCGAACTGGCCGCCTACGCTGTGGAAAAAGGCATGCGGGCTGTAATCTCAACCAATGGCACGTTGATCAGCAAGTCCATCGCCCAGACACTGAAACAGATCGGCCTGTCCTATGTGGGCATCAGCTTGGATGGCCTGGAACCGGTCAACGATCATTTTCGAGGGGTTAGCGGCGCGTTCCGCAAAGCCATGAACGGCATCCGCAATAGTCAGGAAGCCGGTATCAAGGTCGGTTTGCGCTTTACCATCAATAAGCGCAATGTCAAAGAAATTTCAGGTATTTTCGACCTGTTGGAAGAGATGGAGATCCCCCGGGTCTGTTTTTATCATTTGGTCTATGCCGGCCGCGGAAGCGCTCTGGTCAAAGATGACTTGACCCATGAGGAAACCCGCGCTGCAGTGGACTTGATCATTGACCGCACCCAAGCGTTGCACGCCAAAGGCAAGCCCAAAGAAGTGCTGACCGTCGACAACCATGCCGATGGTCCCTACCTGTATATGCGCATGCTTAAAGAAAACCCTGACCGGGCCAAAGAGGTGTTGGAATTATTGGAGATGAACGAAGGCAACAATTCCGGCCGCGGAATCGGTTGCGTGAGCTGGGACGGCAATGTTTACGCAGACCAATTCTGGCGCCATCATAGTTTTGGAAATGTCACGGAGAGGCCGTTTTCTGAAATTTGGACCCAGCCGGAAGACCCATTATTGATGCAACTCAAAGAGAAGAAAAAGTATGTCCAAGGCCGTTGTGCCGGCTGCCGCTGGCTGGATGTGTGCGGCGGCAATTTTCGGGTGCGCGCCGAAGCCACGACCGGCAATGTATGGGCACCGGATCCTGCCTGTTACCTGACCGACGAAGAAATTGCAGCTACCATCTGAGCTCAAATTTAAAGGAGCGAATCATGCTGTTTCCCGACTATCGCCCCCGCCGTATGCGGCAGAGCAAAGCGTTTCGCCGCATGGTGCGCGAAACCCAGCTCGGGGTCAACGACTTGATCTTGCCGCTGTTTGCGGTTAAGGGCAAAGATGTCAAAAAACCCATTGCCGCCATGCCCGGCCAGTTCCAGCTTTCGAACAATTACCTGGTCAAAATCGCCCAAGAGGCCTTTGACCAGGGCATTCCGGCCATCATTTTGTTTGGGGTATCGGAAACCAAAGATCCTTTGGCAACGGCCGCCTATGCCGGCGACGGCGTAGTGCAGGAAGCCGTTAAGGCCATCAAAGACAAGGTGCCTGAACTAGCGGTAGTGACCGATGTCTGCCTTTGTGCCTACACGGATCACGGTCATTGCGGCGTTGTTGATGGCCAACAAATTGACAACGATGCCAGCCTGGATCTGCTAGCCCGCACGGCCGTATCCCACGCCCAGGCCGGCGCGGACATGGTGGCGCCATCGGATATGATGGACGGTCGGGTGGCTGAAATCCGCTCTGCCTTGGACGATGAGGACATGAGCCATATTCCCATCATGGCCTATGCCGCCAAATACAGCTCCGCCTATTACGGCCCTTTCAGGGAAGCAGCGGACTCGGCGCCCCAATTCGGTGATCGACGTACCTACCAAATGGATCCGGCAAATACCCAGGAAGCGATCCGTGAAGTCTCCATGGATGTGGAAGAAGGGGCCGATGTGGTGATGGTTAAACCGGCGCTGGCCTATTTGGATGTGATCTGCCGCGTCCGGGATGAAGTCGATTTACCGGTGGCCGCCTATAACGTGAGCGGTGAATACGCCATGATTAAAGCCGCCGAGCAAATGGGGTGGCTGGACGGTCCAAATGTAATGATGGAGACCTTGACCGCCATCAAAAGAGCCGGCGCCGACATGATTTTGACCTATTTTGCCTTGGACGCGGCCATACAATTGAACGGCGCTTAAAAGACAGACCGAATGACAACCCTGTATTTTAAAGGACGAAGATATTCCCATGAACCATTCCGGACATCCTCATGGCACTGAAAAAAGCGGACAAGGGCATCCTAAAGACGAAACGCCTTCGCTACGCCTGGTGGCGTGGGAAACCACGCGCAACTGTAACTTGAATTGCGTGCACTGTCGGGCGGCTGCGACTTGCGGACCTTATACAGGCGAGTTGGACACCCAGGCCGGGCTTAAACTGCTTGATCAAATTGCCGAAGTGGCCAAACCCATTATTATTCTCACCGGCGGCGAACCCCTGCTTCGGGACGACATTTTCGACCTTGCTAAATATGGCAACGACAGGGGCTTGCGCATGGTGATGGCGCCCAATGGCACACTGGTTACCCCATCAGTGGCCTCGAAAATGGCGAAAGCCGGTATCCAGCGCATCAGTGTCAGCTTGGATGGTGCCACGGCCCAGGAGCATGATCGTTTTCGCGGGGTAGCGGGGGCCTATCAGGGTGCCCTGGACGGCATTGCCAATGCCAAGGCCGCGGGTGTTGAGTTCCAAATCAATACAACGATTACCAAAACCAATCTCGACCAAATTCCCAAGATTTTTGCACTGGCCGAATCGTTGGGTGCTGTAGCGCACCACATTTTTCTGTTGGTTCCCACGGGTCGCGGCAAATACATCGTCGACCAGGCTATCGATGCCCAGGAATATGAAAAGACGCTCAATTGGTTTTATGACCAAAGGGACAAAACCTCCCTGCAACTTAAAGCCACCTGTGCGCCACACTATTATCGCATATTGCGCCAGCGTGCCAGAGAAGACGGTCAAAAGGTCACTTTTGAGTCCCATGGCCTGGATGCCGTCACACGCGGTTGTATGGCCGGCGCTGGGTTTTGCTTCGTTTCCCATCAGGGTATCGTGCAACCTTGCGGCTTTTTAGAGCTTAACTGCGGTGATGTTACCCAACAATCCTTTGGCGAAATATGGCGACACTCGAATCATTTTCAAAAATTGCGCGACTTCGGCCAGCTGGAAGATAAATGCGGTTGCTGTGAATACCGGCGCGTATGCGGTGGATGTCGTGCCAGGGCTTACGAAGCAACGGGCAACTATATGGCTGAAGAGCCTTTATGTCTCTATGAACCCCAAAAATAGCGCTCTATAGCACCCCTATTCCATGGCAATTGCATGCATTTTTTGTACGGTTATCATCGTTTCGCCATGCTTGCAGGGTTAATTCCAAAATACAACTTGTTCCCCTTTCCATCCTAATGTTATATTTATCCTCAAGGGTTGGGCGGTTTCAGGATAATGCATCAGTGACTGAGCCTGCCCATCTGCGGGAAGCCCCGAATCCATTTTTCACCTTCTAAAGTGCGATTACACATCGTCCAGCAGTATCACCGAAAGGATCACAAAATGAAGATTCGGTCATTGATGGTCCCCCATCCGATCACGGTCACTGCTCAAGCCAAGGTTGAAGAAGCCATTGAATTGATGAAATGTCATTCGATACGGCACCTGCCGGTGGTCAACAAAAAGAATCAACTGCTCGGCTTATTGACTTTAGCTGATCTTAAACAGGCTTTGATTCACTCGATGCTGGGCGAATTAACGCTCACCGATATGATGATCCGAAAACCGTTCACGGTAAAACCGGATGACGATATCGAAATTGCAGCCCAATTGATTTATGAGCATAAAATTGGGGGGTTACCCGTGACCCAGTCCGGCCAACTGGTCGGCATTATCACCGAGACCGATATCTTGCGGGCCTTCATCGATATGATGGGAATCCTTTCCAACAGCGTGCGCTTTGATATCATCACCGGCAATGCCCCGGGCGATTTAAATCGGGCCATCCAAATTATACACGACCATGGAGGTGACATCATCCATGTGGGCATGACCGCCCAGCAGAGCGCACGGCGCACTTATTATTTTCGCCTGTCGCCGTGCCCAACTCAGGCGATTCATGATGCACTCTCAACCGCTGGGTTTGAAGTGCAGGCGGTGGTTCAATAGTGCCCGACATCATACTATCTCTGAGCAAAATGACGTGCTAAGATATGTAAAAGCTTTCACCTTCCTGAATAACCGCCCCTTGACAATTCCCACATTTTATGAGTATTTCCAACATCATCGCGCCAACGGCGATCTTTTCTTTCCCATTGCAGGCAGATGGCAGCTAAGCTGATGAGGTTCTAACGCGGTGAACCGAGGGTCGATTTCTTGAATTGTATACAACGGATCTTAATGCCGCTCACCGGCGCAGCTTTCATCCTACTTTGCGGGGCGGTATCTTCACAGGCCGCTTTTTTGAATGATATCCGTGTAGGAGATTACAAAGACCATACCCGGATTGTTCTTGAGCTAAGCTCCGCCATGGGCATTGAGCGAATCACCCCTCTGTTGCCGGGTCAGCTGACCATCATTTTACCCGCCACCCAACCCCGTTTGGTCCGCAAGATCCCCATTGAGCACAGTCAACACGTCAAAGATATCAGACTATGGTATTCAAAAGAAAACTTCACCGTTAGGCTGACCTTTGCCTTCGATCACTTCCGCTATAAAGTGATTAAATTTAAAAATCCCGATCGCATCGCGGTGGATGTCTATCAACTGGCTTCCGCCCCCCTGACGCCGATGCCTGAAAAGAATAAAGATGAATCCATCGTCACACCCAATGTCGCTGAAGCCGAAAAACAATTGCCGATGATCGGCGATAATTCAAATCCGTTTCAACCGCCGGCATCTACAGAAAGGCTTCCCCAAATGGGGGCTCTTGAAAAGCAAGCGACTCAGCCGAAGAAGGGTCACACCGCTGATGAGGTCAGGCGGCCTTGGCCACCGAATCCAGTGGCTCAAAAAAAAGCAGGTGGTGCCGTGGTATCTGCTCCCCCGAAGCAACATGCATCCCCGGATGCATTGCCCGACACGAGCTCAGGGTCCAGAGGGCTGCAATTTTATCTGGTCGTAGGCTTGGTGATGCTCACCATTTTTATATTGGTGCTGCTGTTGCTCATGCTTCTGATGAAACAGCGATGGATCAGCGGCGAAACACCACTGAATGCAACTGAATACCTGCAGCGTCAAGACAAACGCATCGCTGCGCTGGACACCCAGATTCAAGAACAACTCAAGCGTTATGATGAAGCGTAAGCACAGGATCAAATGACACAACCCAACCTAGATATCAATATCGGACTCTCAGAGGAAGAAAAGCATGACCTCGAACTGATGATTGGCGAGTTTCAAAAAGAACGCGCCGCTTCGATGCCGGTATCGGATCCCGCGGTCCTTCAGGGGCAGATAGACGCCATGAACAAGCGCATGGCCCATTTAACCCACATGTTTTTAACTCTGGATCGCAGAATAAAGCCTTTGTATGAGGTGATCCGTCTAACCTTTGAAAAAAGCGAACTGCTAAATCAGCGGATAAATACCTTAATCGAATCCATTCGTAGCGGAGACCCTTTGTGATGATGAAAATAGCCATGCAACTACCGGAAAATCAGGATTACAGTGTCATGCAGCGTGTCATTGATGGCACTCTGGAAGTGGAATCAATTGAAGAATTTGAGGACATTCTTAAGATTTATCCAAAGGATCCTTTGTTAAATCGTAAATTTGCCGATTTGTTGATGGACAAAAACGAGTTGGACAAGGCCACGGTAGTTTACGAAAGAGCGGCCGCCCTATTTATTGAGAACGGGATGAACCTTCAGGCCATCGTGGCCATGATCCTGCGGTGGAGTATTCAGAAGCCTTCTCATGATCAAGGTCGTGCCTTCCAAGCGCTGCTTCATGAAAAAGGGAGCCAGCTCACCCCGTTGCAACGCTTCTGGGCACGTATGAGCTACGCCGAGCTTGTGACGGTCATGCTGCGCCTGGTGCGTGTCCGGTTGGTGGCAGGTGATAAAATAGCGTGCATCGACGATCCGGCCGATGAAATCTACTTTGTGGTCAGCGGTACTCTGGCCGAGACGCTGTCCCACGAGTGCCAGGCCGAAGCTGCGATGGCAGGCATTGAAACCGAACCGATCCTTCTGGGCGCCAACGATATCTTTGGCGATATATTTCCCCTGGATCAGCCTACGGCGGCCACCAAGGATATTGTGGCCTTGACTGATGTCGAGCTGGTTAAAATTTCTAAAAAAGCGTTGTTGGATGCTTGCCGGAAACATCTCCACATCGAAAAGCTGCTGATTCAAATTCATAAACCGGAAAACCTCGAAACCTGTGACCGTTCATGGCAAACCGTTCGCAGGGCCGTCCGCTATGGTCTACCCACCAAAGTAGAAATCAATAGCCTGTCGCTACCGCCAACCAATGCCACGTGGCACTATACTGGCATTGCGGTAGACATCTCATTAGGCGGTGCATGTGTTGATTTAGGGCCAACCCTTCATACAGGCACCTCATTGCCGGGTAAAGGTCAAGCTTTAACCCTGCAGCTGGATCTGCTCAATGAGGTGGCCGCGCTGAACCTCAAGGGGCGTCTGGTATGGCTCCGCGAGCAAGAGACCCAATCAGGTGTAACGACTTTTATCGGGGTTCGCTTTGATCCGCTGTCGCCCGCAGACCGTGAATTGTTGTCACAATACTGCTCAGGTAACATCGGCGAACAAAACTTGTTGTGGGGTTTGTGGGATTCGATGGTTCGAACGGATAACTCTGAAAAATAGAACGGAAGGTAAACGTGAACGGTCTTCAAAAACCAAATAGTGGTAGAACCCCCGAAATATGGGCAGTGGGCGGTGGAAAAGGCGGTGTGGGCAAAAGTTTGGTCAGTATTCTCATCGCGCTGGAGCTGGCCCGCCAAAACAAAAAGACCATCCTTATCGATGCGGATTTGGGAGGGGCCAATTTACACACCTTTATGGGTATTCGGACCCCAACGCGCACCCTGCATGATTTTGTTAGCCGCAAATACAGCTCCATAGAAGAGATCTGCATTCAAACAGCGGTTCCGAACTTGCAACTGGTGTGCGGCGCCAGCGAAATCCTCTCCTTGGCCAATCCCCAGTATGCACAAAAGCATAAGATCGTTCAAAATATTATGAGCCTTTCGGCTGAGCATGTCATTCTCGATCTAGGTGCGGGTACGGCCTACAATGTACTTGATTTTTTTCTAATTGCCGACAATCCCATCGTCGTCGTTACGCCACAACCCATATCCATTCAAAATGCCTATGCCTTTGTTCGCAATACGGTTTATCGAAAACTTAGCCGCCTGGCAGGTCAACAACCGGCTTTGCAAGAGTTGATCAAAACTGCCATGGATCCCAAAAATGAAAGCCACATGCGCACTATGGGTGACCTGTTGCAGGCCATCCACAACTCCTATAATGCAGAAATGGCTGATCAATTAAATGAGGCCATTGGCAAATTGCGTCCCTGGATTGTCACCAACTTGGCCCGCCACGAACGTGACAACAATGCTGGACGAATTATCCAAATGGTGGCGGATAAGTATCTGACTATCAGTGCACGGGAATTGGGAGCCATATCTTATGATCCAACCATTGAAAAGGTGGTATCCCAAATGAAGTCGTTATCTCAGCTGGCCCTTGATAGCGCCGCACGATCCGATGTCATACCTTTGGTTCAGCGATTGATTGGGTAAGATGGTAGTAAAATGCGTCGAGAACTATTTGATCTTATCGATCAAAGCATTGAGAATATCACGCTGGTAGCGGGTCATATTTTCATATTCCACGCCGATACCATCTGGGTATAAGCGCGTCACTTTTCCTTTGACTTTAAATGGCAGTGTTTCGTCAGACTCTTCCAAGCTAAAGCACAAATCGATGTTTTGGCCATCTTTAAACGTGTTGTTGGTTTCAATAAACACGCCGTTTGCGCTGATATCGCGAATACAGCTTCGGTATGCCCTGCCCCCGGCGGCGAAATCAACCATTAAATAACATGACAGGCGAGGATATTCTCGAACCCATCGGAATTCAGGTTGGCTCAAAGGGTTTAACTTGCCCAAGAGGGTATCTTTGTCCATTTGGTTAATCAGAACGAAAATACGGGCGATGATCATCTGGCGATGCATTTTAGGATCAGCCCCTGACGCAAGCTGCTCGAACCCATGAGTGGGCGCCTCGTTTCCCTCATCCAGAGTATCCAGAAAGACGGAGAGTTGATCATCGGTCATTCGGTATATGGAAACCGATAATCTAGCTAAAATGGTATGTTTTTCAACCTGTTCCACCAAAGGTGTCATCAAGCATCTCCTCCTGCAACAGGGTCGGGCCTGCGGGTCACTACGCCCAACTAAGCATTCTATCCTGAAGGGTTGTATTATTTATATCGCATTGTTCCAATTGAAGTCAACCGTCGCCAGGCTATCCGCCCATGGCCTTATAAATTCCGGTCGTGTAGTGCTAATGTGCAATAAGGCGCCAAAGGAACCCATTGAATTTTAGGTGCCGCATACCCGGTTTAAGGCCATGGCATTATCATCCCAATTACTGGCCTGACCTGAATGGACCCTGTGGCGGTTAATTTCTCTTTTTATTTGACACAAAAGCTGCAATTCTCTATACTCCACTGAACTAAAAGGGTTTTCTTGTTTCACTTTTAAAACATACTTAAATTGCCACCCTGACGGGCAAGGTAAATGGGTTAAACGCAGTGCATTAAGTTGCTATTGGCTACGGTTGAATTTTTCAAGCGGATATTTAAGCACGACGGGTAAGCACACACGGCGTTCGCTTTACCCCCTTGGAAACAGAAACCCATTTCCAGAGGAGGAAAAATAATTGTCCTATATTCTCGATCAAGAGCAGTTGGATAGCATTGAAGATGTCTTGCAAAAAGATTTGATGGACCTGGGACTCAAATGTGTCATCCTCATTGACATGGCTGGTAATATCATTGCGAATTTAGACAATGGCCAGGTGGGCCATGATGTCTATTCATTGGCTGCCCTGGCCGCGGGAAATTTTGGTGCGGTATGTGCTATGGCAGCTATTATCGGTGAAGATGACTTTGCCTTGCTGTTCCACAAAGGCAAAAACGAAAACATCCACTTCAGTAAAGTACTCGATGACTTCTTGCTGGTAACGATCTTCGGAAATGATGTCTCTTTAGGCTATCTGCGGTTAAAGGTTGATGAGTCCATCGAAAAAATTGGCAATACTTTTGAAAAGACCAAAGGGCTATAACAACCAGCGCCATCTCAGACCATGTGACCGGCCTGACAGGAAGACGATAACACGAGGATGCCCGCGTGGCGGTTATTCATATTCGTAAAAAAGAGGTCCAGATTAAGATTGTCTATGTTGGCCCGGGTCGGGGAGGCAAGACCACCAATCTGGAATATATTTTTAAAAAGATCCGTCACCGCATCTTATCGGATATGGTCAGCATAAAAACCCACGGTGATCGTACGCTTTTTTTTGATTTTTTACCGTTTGAATTGGGACAAATCCAAGGTTACAAAATTAAAACGCAACTTTATACCGTACCCGGACAAGTGAAATACAACGCCACCCGCAAACTCGTGCTCAAAGGTGTAGACGGCATCGTTTTCGTTGCGGATTCCATGGTTGTCATGCGTGAAAAAAACATTCAGGCCCTTGAAAATTTGGATGAGAATTTATCTTTTTATGGCATCGATATACATGATCAGTTCCCCCTTATCATGCAGTACAACAAACGCGATTTAGCTGCCAGCGGTATTCCCTTGCTCGACATTGAGACTATGGACAAGGATCTCAATGCAAAACTCAAAGCGCCTGTTTTTTCGGCTAGCGCAATTCAGGGAGATAATGTTATCCCCACAGTAAAGAAAGCAATTTCAAACACAATTGTTTCCCTTCAAGATCAGTTGGCATAGGAGGTCGTCATTGAACAAATCATCAAAAAATAATCTGGCAAATGATATTGAAAATCGATTGGACGATTTTTTCGACGATGCTGATGCCCCCACTCCGGAAAAAACCCCGTCTGCTTCTTTGCAAAAGCTCAAATCAGTGGTACTGTCCATCGATTGGGAAATTACCGATGCCTGTTTAGACGATCTAAAGACCGAAACCGACGCGTTGCTGCCCTCATATCAGAGTGATCCGTTTATACACGCTCTGCTGCGTATGCTTAAAGCACTGGGAGCCTATATTCGGAACCTTAAAGCACGGGCGCATCCTGATGCTATTAAGCGGGTGATGTCGACGTTTAATAATTTGGAAAAACTCGTCAATGACCCGCAGCTGGATGAAGAGGCAAAAAAACAGGTTTTAGCCAAAGAGATCGCCGCTTTTAAACAACTCAAGCAACAAGTCCTGGGCAAACCGCGCGAAACAGCAAAGCCATCAGGAGCCGATACCCATAGCGCTGCCAGCTTTGTTGAACATGACAAATTCGAACAGGCCATGAGCGAGGTTGAAAGACGCCTCAATGACCAAGTCGCACAATTAAAATCCCAATTGCAAAACGTTCAGCAAGAAATTGATGCTTTGCGCAAAGGTTAGCTGACTGCCGGTGAATCGCCTTTGAGTTAAGGGTGGTGGGGGAAGGAGGGTCTCAATATGTCTTCCAAATCTTCTATTGCAGAGGCATCGGCTTGGCGTGCAAAGCGGTCTTCCACCAACCCCGCCACATCCGCTTTTTGGAGTAATCCAAACTCTACCATCAGGTCGGCCATTTCCTGCATCTCTGATTGACGGGGCACATAGCGATCAAATAAAATACGTTCCGGGGGAGTGTTTAGGGCATAGGCCACCAGGTCTTGCGGCTGCCCCCAATAGCGGGAGGCTATCTCGGCTGCTTGCTGGGGATGTTGTTGAGCCCAGAACCCCGAGCGCACCGCACCTTCGACCAAACGCCTCACAGCTTCGGGATCTTTTTGAATAAACCGATCTTTGACCAACACTAAATTGCAAATAAAATCGGGCCATATCTCTTCAACGTAAAAGAGCCGGTCGGCAGCGCCGGATTTTATGGTTTGGGCGGCAAAGGGTTCACCTACAAAATAAGCATCCAGTGATCCGGATGCCAGAGCCGAAGCCATATCGGGTGGATTCATCTCAACTACGCGGATTTGATTGTCGAGTCCTGACGCTTTAATAAGGCGCAACAATCCCAAGTTATGCCCTGAATACCGCATGGGGACAGCAATCGTCTTTCCTGATAATTGATTTAAGTTTTTGATGTGAAGTGATTTTCGAACCACCAGGGTACTTTCATGACGATTGCCGATGTATACCACTTTAACGGCCTCGCCCTGTTGGCGTAATACAATAGAAAGCGGTGCAATGATAAAAGCGGCTTGAATGTCATCGTTGCGCAGCGCCTCGGCCATTTCAGCAAAGGAAGCAAATTTGATGGCCTTAAAGCGCGGTGTATCGTTGCTTTGCCGGCTGGCATGATCAAGTAAAGGCGCTGCCAAGTTGGTGATGACGGGCATATATCCCATATGAATCACATGCCGCCCTTCTTTTTCCGCATTCAGCGTAAAGTGAAGCGCCGAGATAAGCAGCATCCAGGCCACGGCTAAAATAAAAAGGCGCAAAGGGTAAGATTGAAGCCATGGCTTGAAATATAAAAAATCAAACCGCATAGGGTACCCCCAGCATAAGAAAGATCTCACTGCGTAACCGGCTCAAGCCTGCATCCCGTTCAAAGTCGCGCGGTCTGGGGAAATCAAGTTTGTGCATCATTTTGATGGTGGAGGGTCGGCCGCTCATCACCACAATACGATCACCCATGATCAGCGCATCATCAATATCATGGGTCACCACCAATGATGTTTTGCGCATGAACTCGTGCATATTGACCACCTCTTCACGCATCTTCATATGCGTTAAAAAATCGAGCCCGCTAAAAGGCTCATCCATGATCAACATGTCGGGATTTACCGCAATCGCCCGCGCCAGCTCTACCCGTCGTTGCATACCGCCGGAAAGCTGATGGGGATAGTAATTTTCAAAGCCGTCCAATTCAACCATTTCGATATGTTCTTGCACCTTGGTTTTCTTTTCCTGGACATCCTCCATGTGTCGCAGGCCCAACCCAACATTTTCCGCCACCGTCATCCATGGGAAAAGGCCACTGTGCTGAAAAACAAAAATCGAATCAGACGAGGGGCCTTGCACCCTGCGGCCGCCAAAGGCCACCTCACCGCAAGTCGGTTCCTCAAAACCGGCGATGATACGCAATAGGGTTGATTTGCCGCATCCGGATGGCCCCAGGATACAAACCATCTCTCCCTCTTCAAAATCCATGCTGACATCGTTGAGAACCAAGACATGGTCGCCGGAATGCTCATTAGGATCATAAATATTGCGCGGTTTGCTCCGGCGGTTCAGATAAACCTTTGTCAAATTGTCGATTCGAATGTATCCCATGGCAGCCTTAATTTGCCTTGTTGCCCCATTGGGCGGACTCTATTCTGGCCAAGCGCCGCATGATATAATCTAAAAACAGACCAATAAGGCCAATAATGATCATACCGTCCATGACGTAATCCATTCGCAGGGCATTGCGGGCATCCAGGATGAGATACCCTAACCCTGATTGAACTGCGATCATTTCAGCAGCCACCACCACCAGCCAAGCAATCGTAACAGTGATGCGCAGCGCAATTACGATTTCCGGAATGATGGCTGGAACGATAGTCTTGGTGACCAATTCCACACGGTTAAAATTGAAATTAGCCGCCACTTGAAAAAAGGTGGGGTTGATATTGTGGACAGCCGCAGTGGTAGCCACCACAAGGGGGAAGAAACTGGATAAAAAAATGAGGAAAATAGCCGGACGATCGCCAATACCGAACCAGAGCATGGCCAGCGGGATCCAAGCTAAAGGTGAGATGGGTCGCAAAAATTGAACCAGCGGATTGATCAAATCCCTGGCAAATTCAAGCCGTCCCAGAATGATTCCCAATGGAATGCCCAACGCAATAGCCAGGTAAAATCCTGCCGTCACCCGATAAAGGCTGGCCACCGTGTGGCGCAACAAGGTGCCATTCATGATGAGCTCGCCTAAGCTGCCCACAACAGTGATGGGATCGGGAAAGATGTGAGTGCTCCAACCACTCACCCGGGAAAGCACCTCCCAAACAATCAGTATCAGCATAAATGAGACCACGCCCAACCATGGCCGATGTTTCAGCTGAACGG
Organism: Desulfobacteraceae bacterium; assembly: GCA_050291605.1. Taxonomy (GTDB): domain Bacteria; phylum Desulfobacterota; class Desulfobacteria; order Desulfobacterales; family Desulfosarcinaceae; genus JARRKU01. The sequence goes on from JBNKKB010000101.1 coordinate 19,078, forward strand.
CAGCCTGTTCCCTGTCTTTCATTGGGTTGTTCGGATGTGATGCCATTGAATTTAATATGAATTATAGATCAAATGAATTCCAATAAGGGTCAATAAAAAGATGAATATCTCCTTTAAACGACGTTCATTGACCCGTTCAGCAAAGATCGGTCCGATTTGGCCGCCGATGATCACCCCAGGCAAAGCCCAGCATAGAGAGACCAGGTGAGGGCGCCCGCCCATCAGACAATGAAAAAGGACACCCAGCACACACGTACCGAAAATGGTGGTCACACTAGTCGCCACGGCTACGCGCATGCGCAAGGACAGTTTGCCGCGCAGCAGGGGTACCAGCCACTCTCCGATGCTAATACTGAGCATGCCACTGGCAACGGCCATTGAAGTAATGGCCCAACTGTATCGACGCACCTGGCGAATATCCGCTTTAAAGGCGCCCATATCACCATAGCGTTGGTTGGCCGATACAAAAATGAGCGCTGTGGCCAGTGTCAAAATACCAAGAATCAGTTCCAAATTGGAGGCGGTCAAAATACGGGTTAGATATGCGCCCAACGCAATTCCCGGCACAGTGATGACCAACAACAGCAACATTAAACGGATGTCGACCTGATTTTTGCGCCAATAGGCTGTTGCACCTGATCCCATCCCAGCCGTTTGAATGCACAATGAGGTAACCACAGCCGCATCAGGTCGCAAATTGAGCACAATCAGCAGAAACGGCATCCACAAAATACCACCACCGATACCCACAGTGGACACCACTGTAGCGATAAGCAACCCCATTGGCAGTGACATCCAGCTATCGAACATCCTCTCGTTTCTCCACCGTGTAAAAGTCAAATTGATCGATCACTTCGTTCAATGTAGACAATTCCCTGCCCAAATGCTGAATTGTTTTTTGCAGCTGTTGTTGTTGGGAAACGCTGTCCGTATGGTTGTTTAGTAACGACAAGGCATCATCCACATAGGCTTTGCCATTGACGCACATGCTCTGGCTCAATAAAATGACTTCTTGCAAGTTGGTTGCCATTTCATTGATCACGTTGCCCAGTTCAGATAGCTCATTGTCAGAATCGATGCGCACGGTTTGGCTCAAATCCCCTGCAGAGATCTGCCGGGACAGCAGGATCATATGTTGGAGAGGCTCGGTGATCTGTTTGATAAACATGGTCAGCACAATAACCATGACCACCATAATAATAATCACCATTAGGATGGCTTTGCTGCGCAGCCTGTCAAGGGGTGAAAACAGAACTTCCGGATCAATGGATGCTTGACCGGCGCGTTGAATCCCCTCCCAAAGCTCATCCTTGAGTGCACCGCTTTGAAAATCAGCTAAGAATTCAATGCCTACCAGCATTGAAGCAAAACCGATCAGTAAAAAATAGATGATCATGGTGCGTTGCAAGCTATAGCGCGATTTGGCGCGCATTTAATTCCCCTATAAATTTTATTTAATTCTGGTATGGCCAGACGGCGGTATGCGATGGCGCTTGTGATATTCAATACTTGCCTTCCTGCGCCCTGTGCGGCAGTCTGAACTGTAGAAGATTATGGACCCCCGGGTAGCTGGCCTAAAATCTCTTTGGCCAAACGCAGGTATTGGCGCCCTGCCTTGCTTTGCTGGTTATATTGAAGCACAGGCATATTCATAATCTGGGCTTCTTTAATCCGGGCGTCCAATTCGATCATGGTATTATAACTCATGCCGGGGTAAAGCTGCTTGAGTTTGGTGCAAATCATATTTGACGCGGTGCTCTCTTTATCAAACATGGTCACCAGAATGCGGCACTCAATGAAGGGGTTGGTCTTGGCCTTAATCAGATCAATCAACTTGAGGATTTGATCGATGCCATGGGTGGACAGATAGTCACACTGGCTTGGAATAATAACAAGCTGAGCTGCGGTTAAGGCATTGAGAGTAAAAAACTCAATGGACGGTGGTGTATCAATCAGAATGTAATCATACTGCTGTTTGATAGGAAGTAAACGGTCTTTTAGAAGAAATTCAAAATGATTGGCCCCAAAATATTTTTTATTTAGAAGCACCATGTTCTTGTTCGAGGGCAGTAGTGATAAATTGGGGTACTTGGTTGGGAGGATCAATTTATGCAAATCGTCCGGACCACCGTTAAGGGCATCATAGAACGAAGTGGTCTCTTTGTAGCCCAAAGAGATGGTTAAATTCGCCTGCACATCGAAATCAATGATCAACACTCGTTTATCGTGCATGGCCAATGAAAGACCCAAATTGAGACACGTGGATGTTTTGGCCACTCCACCTTTTTGGTTGCTCACCGCAATGATGTTTTCATTGTCGCATCGCTTCCGGGCCGCCGCCAGGTCGACAAAATTAATCTCTTCGACCCTTACGGGACGATAAGCGGTAAAGGTGTTGTCACAATTGGAGCAGCGTGCGATAAAGCTGTGCTCTTGAACAGACTGATCGTTCAATTCGTAGCGCATCTGACAGCTGGGGCAAACAACTATCATGAAAAAACCCCCTTGCAATCGGTTAGGAGAAACTTGCCTCTATGGCATCCGGTAGTTTATTTTCAGCGACGACTGTGGTAACGACACCTTTTTCAATAGCATTTTGCGTCAAATTCGGGTAGACACAGCACTGCATATCCTCGGCGATGGTCACCCCACCCTGTGCTTGAATACTGGCAAACCCCTCAGCACCATCATCTCCCACACCCGTTAACATCACGCCAATGGCATTCTGTTTAAAAATCTGAGCGGCTGAGTTAAACAGCATGTTCAAAGGCTGCTCAACCGGATCATCCAAGTGTAAGACGGGTTGATTTTGACTGTCGGGTTCAATGCGCAGGGCATTTTCATTAGAGCTGATATAGCATACGCCTTGATCAATGGGCTGGCCATCCCGGGCAACCTCAATTTTCCAAGGCACATGCTCATTAAACTGCTCGACAAAAGCTGAAAGAATAGGTGGCGCAATTTCCTGGACCACTACCATCGCGGTAGGCAATATGGGAGTCAGTCGCGTCAATAGCCGAATTACCGTGTTGGGCCCGCTTAAAGTCGTTCCCAATGCAATGATATACTTTGGGGATGACACCCCTTGTCCATCTGGTGCCGGTGCATGGAACTGTTCTGCCTGCATGCGTACGCGTCGAATATTTTCAAAATTGACGCTACTGGCAATCTTGACCCGGTCGATGATCTGGCGGCGGGACCGGTCCATGTCATCCGAAGTCGAGCCAGATGGCTTAGGGACAAAATCAACTACTCCGAGACGAAGGGCCTCAAAGGTTACGGCACCATCACTAAACAGCGAACTGAGAACCACCACCGGCACAGGCGATTCAATCATGATGTGCCGAATGGCCGCTAAACCGTCCATGCGTGGCATATCGATATCCAGCGTTATAACGTCTGGTTTTAACTCCCTAATCTTGTCCAGCCCATCAAGGCCATCGCGGGCGGTGCCGACGACTTCGAGCCGATCATCGGTTTCAAGAATTTCTGTAATGGCTTTGCGCATAAACAAGGCATCATCTACAATAAGGGCTCTAATGGGTTGCTCCATGGTTTTTCTCACTCATTTAGTTGCCAGCGATGCTGGTCTTGTTGAATATGTTGATAGAATAAAAAAGACTATTCCCTTCACGTGCATTGGTTGGCTAGCATCTCTTGTATTTTTTCGGGATCAAAAGTATCCGTGATTAATCCCTCCGATTCAGCGGGTTTGATGGTAGCCGGCAAAATACAACGCTCCAGCTTAGGTGCGACAATTTGCCCCCCTGCAGCCTTGACAGTTCGTAATCCATCCAGTGTGCCCAAATTTGCACCGGATAGCAATACAACAGTAACGCGATCCATGAATATTTCTGCCGCGCTGATCAATAAATCATCCACCCCCGACGCATCATCATCGCCTGACGTGTCTTCGTTTGGCTGAAAAACCAGCTTCCCATCGGTCACAGCGAATTGCATCTTTTGGCCATTGGCACTCAGGTAGCAGCGGCCGGGGCACAGCGTACCGGCCTCACGATAAGGCATGATCTCGAATCGGCTGCGTGCATTCAGAAATGACGCCAAGGTCGGTGCGAAAGGTGGAAGAATTGATTGAAACGATATGACGCCGGTTTCCCTGACAGGTGGCAGGGCCGTAATTAAATTAACCATCTCCAAATGCCCACCCGTGCCGGAGCATGCAACCAACAGGTTCTGGATCGGTGTGTCCTCAACCGGCATTATGAATTCGGAAGGATCCAATTTGGGACTTCGCAAGCGTTGGAAATGTTTTAGATTGGCTTTAGCCGCCAAATGGACACGATCGACAATGCGCTGCTGCTGCAATACAATGTTGCTGCTTTTAACCGGTTTGCGTATAAAATCCACTGCGCCCAAATTAAGAAAAGAGAGCAGCGTTGAATAGGACGAGGGGCCCAGATTGCTCATGATTAAAACCGGGCAGGGGCTCCCAATCATGATGTGTTTCAGGGCCGTATTGCCATCCATCACCGGCATATTGATATCCATGGTGATCAATTGTGGTGAGAGGGTTTTGATCTTTTCAAGCGCTTCCTCACCATTTTTTGCCGTGCCAACGACTTCAATCGCAGGGTCGGCGATCATCATACTATTTAGGATCTTCGCCATGATCGGTGAGTCATCGACAATAAGGACACGTAATCGGTCAGCTGTTTCGGCAACGACCGTTTCTACAGCCTTGTCCTGGCGGATGGCCATTTCATCGGACTGGCGAGCGGCTTCCATCAATAAAAACTGACAGGCTTCTTTGATGGTGGGCGTGGTAACTTCCGCTGCATCCATAGTCTCGAATTGGCCGCTTTGCCATCCCAGTATGGCAAAAAAGGCATCTATGCCTACGATGTTACCGCATTCGGCGTGTACTACCTCACCTTCCTGAATGTAGATGGTACCATGGTCAGCATCTTGCCGCACCCTTACACATAGGCTGGCCCCTGCTAGACAGCACATTTGGATAATATCAGTCAGCTGGATATTGCGAAGGGTGCCGGCAAACCCACTGTTGTTTGCGGCGCCGCTGGAATTCTGTGTGTTGTCTGTCATAGGCTAACTGTCTTTATGGGTTCGCCAATCGCTATTGTCGCCCGAACGATTATACCGGCGCTAATTTTGCCTGTTCAGCATGCTGGCCCAAGGCCAACTGGATCAACTCCGAAACATCAATGATCAAAGAAATGCTGCCATCACCCAGAATCGTGGCCCCCGAGAATCCGCTTTTTTCTTGCAAATAGTCTTCCAACGGTTTGATAACCACCTCTTGACGGGAACGCAGTTCGTCCACAACCAAACCGACTTGCTTCGCGCCGCTATTGACCACTACGACAAAATGTTCATCTTGATCATCATTAGAAGAGGCCATTTTAAACACACGAGAGAGTCGTATCAAAGGAATGGCATTTTCACGCAGGTAGAAAACCTCCAGTCCCTCAATGGTGGATATTTCATCCTGGGATACACGCAAAGTTTCATCAACACTGGGCAGCGGGACAGTGAACAGCTCACTGGCGACACGCACCAACAAGGCAGGAATAATAGCCAGGGTCAATGGGATCTTGATGCGGAAGGTGACACCCGCCCCGATGGTGCTGACAATATCAATGGTCCCATTAAGCTTCTCAATATTGTCTTTAACAACATCCATGCCTACACCACGTCCCGAAGTATGGGTCACCGCTTTGGCCGTGGAAAATCCTGGCCGCATGATCAAGGTGAGCAATTCCTGCTCACCCATGTTTTCGACCTCTTCCAGATTGGCAAAACCACCTTTGATGGCGCTGTTTTTAATCTGGCCGGCATCTATACCGCGGCCGTCATCGCTAATTTCAATTACCACGTAGTTGCTCTCATGGTAGGCTTCTAATCGGAGTGTTCCCTCCTCCGCCTTGCCTTTTTGTTGGCGCTCGGTGACATCTTCAATGCCGTGATCCACCGCATTTCTAATAATGTGCACCAACGGGTCGGCAATTTGCTCGATAACCATTTTGTCCAGCTCAGTCTCTTCCCCGCGGATTTCCAGACTCACTTTTTTCTGGGTACCTTTTACCAAGTCATGGACCAAACGTGGATAACGGCTAAAGAGTTGGGCGATGGGCAACATGCGAACCTTCATCACATTTTCTTGCAGGTCAGAGGTGACGCGCCCAAAGCTGGCCGTGGCGTCACTGATGCGATTGGTAATTTCTTTGACCCAATGCATCTCTTTTTGGTCCAGTTTTTGGGTCTGCTTGAGGAAAAACTGCAATTCCCGCATATCATTAATGAGTTGCATGAATCCTGATCGGCTGACGACCAGCTCACCCACTTGATTCATCAACACATCTATTTTAGCTGCATCCACGCGGATACTTTGTTTGAGCATGCGATCACGAAATTTATCGGTTTGACGGCGACCTATTTTGTATCGGCCTGCCCGTCGTTCCGGTGCTTCAGCGGAATCCAGGGCAGTCGAATCGGCTGCTTTGAATGTACTGGGTGGTCTAGCCGCGTCAAGTTTTTCGACCTCCTCCCCGCCGGTAAAAATCATGCTGGACTGGTCGCCGGCGCGGTTCTCATTTTGTACATAATCATCCATGATGTCGTGGGATTCGACTGTCGCTGCTGAAAATTGGGGTGCAGGTTGCTCACCCGACAAAAGTGTGCTTTCAATGTCCTTTGGCAAAGACCCATTCTCATTGTTGGTCATTCCACCCATATTGGCCTCAAATGCACTTTCAAGCCGTTGCAACAGCGCATCATCGGAACTGTCCGAAACGTCTGAAAGCGACCCCACCACGTCGATAACAGGATCCTCTTCAAGGTCCGCTAAAGTAACAATTTCAAAATCCGGCTGTTCGGTCGATGGCAAAGGATCTGGAACCTTTGGCGGTTCAGCAGGTTTGACTGAAGGTGGTTTTGCAGCAGGTGATTTGGCTTTGGCCTCTGGTGCAGCCGGTTCCGTTTTTGTTTCGACATCCGTTTTGGCAGAAAGTGCTTCGGCCGCGGCGGGAATTCCCGTGAAGAAACCCTTCACGCGATCGATGTTGGGCAGCATAACCTCTTGATTCAAGGATGCGAGGTCTATCTTTTTGCCTTCGGTCAATTGGGATTGGCTATCTTCTACCTTTGCAAGCCAATTGTCGAAAACGACTTTAAGATCGTAATACTCCATGTAGTTTGCAGAAGATCGAAGGGTCGCCAACCGACCCGCACAGCGCGTCAGCACGTCTTCAACCCCATTGCCTGCGCCCAGTTGTTCGGACGCATGGGTCAGTTCCTTAAGTCCGGCGTTCAACTGTTCCATATATATGGCAAACAGCTCCTGGTCATAAACTTCTTCGTAGGTGTTTCCCTGCACATCGGTATACGTCTGAGGTGCCTCGGATGAGGTTTCTTCGACGGGTGCGGCTGATTTTGTCTCAACGCATATGTTAATACGGTCAATGAGATCCCCGACCGGTGCCTGTTCGGTGCGTTCGTGTTCGATATCTTCAATCAAACGACCGATACGATCACTGGCCTCAATCAGCAGCTCAATCACATCGGCTTTAATACCAATTTCACCGCGCCTTAGCATATCCAGCAAGTTCTCCAACTTATGCGATAATTCAGCAATGCGCTCCATACCCAAGTACTCGGATGAGCCTTTGATGGTATGAATCGAGCGGAAGATATCGTTTAATACATCCAGATCGTCAGGCTTTTGTTCCAAACGCATTAGGTTTTGTTCGGTTTCTTCAAGATGTTCGCCGGTTTCGGCGATAAAATCCTCCAATAAACTGGTGTCGGCCGTCGGTGCCGACAGGGTTGCTGCTTCAGGCTCGGGTATTGATTCCGGTTCAGGTATGGGCTCTGGTTCGGATGGTGGCGCCGGCGCGACTGCAGGTGCTGTTTCCTGGACCGATGCAAATACCTTGGGAAAAATAGCTTTGACTTGATCAATGTTCGCACCGATTTGAATGGCGAAATTACCAAGATCCACCTGTTGGCCTTTGATTACCTTATCCTGAACCGCTTCAACGGCCTTGATCCACTGGGCGTATGTACTTTTGAGCTCATCGTAGCCCATGTAATTGGCCGATGACCTTAGCGTGCTCAACCGGTCCACGCAGCGTTCCAACACCGTTTGACCATCCTCACCGGATTGCAGCCGAGCTGCCTCATCGGCCAGTCCTTGCAAACCTTCTTTGAGCTGTTCCACAAAAATATTGAACAACTCTTCATCGTATTCATCATCATAGTTGTCACCCTCAATGTCATCTGTGCCCACGGCCGCCTGCGCTTCGCCTGTCGGGTTGACGTAGCCGTCAATACCGGCCAATAAATCATCTATGGGCGACTTTTCAGCCTGGTGCTGCGACAACTCGTCTATCAAAGCACCGAACCGGTCATTGGTGCCGATCAACAGCTCGATCACGCCGGCATCAACGCCAATCTCACCACGCCTCACCCGGTCCAGCAAGTTCTCCAGCCTGTGCGAAAGCTCGGCTACGCGCTCAATTCCCAGATACTCGGATGAGCCTTTGATGGTATGAATCGAGCGGAAGATATCGTTTAATACATCCAGATCGTCCGGCTTTTGCTGCAAACGCATTAAATTACGCTCGGTCGCTTCAAGGTGCTCTCCGCTTTCGGCGATAAAATCTTGAAGCAGGGATTGGTCGGTCATGTTGCTCTCCTTTTGATTCCCTCACGCATAATAAAGCATGTTTAAAGCTGTCAACGCGCTAATTACATGGATCTTTAACTTTTTCACGACCTTGTCCTCGGGTTGCCTGCAATCATCGCCGTGCCTTTTCAAGCGTTTTCAATCAATTCGATGATGGCTTTTGCATTGTGTTTGTTGACATACCCAATGGCACCTATACTTTTGGCGTCTTTGCTGTACCTTTCTTCATCCAGGTTCGATAGAAAAACAATTTTCGCATTCGCATCAATTTCAAGGATTTGTTTGGCAGCTGCAAACCCATCCATATCGCGCATGGTGATATCCATTGTCACGATATCCGGGGTAAGTTTTTTAAATAGGGCCACTGCATCCTTACCATTTTTGGCTTCTCCCACAATTCGATGATTCGCACTTAAAAGTGTCTGTGTGATCATCTTGCGCATGATGGAAGAGTCATCGACAATGAGGACATTCTTACCCATTAAAGCTCACCTATACTTTTTTCTGTTTCAAACGACTTATTGATTCTTCATGGCACTGATCTTTTTGAACTCTTCGACCAAGAGAATCCTGTTAAAATCTAGAATGGCCATCAAATTCTGACCCTGTTTGCATACGCCTCGTATGTAATCGCTTCTCATACCCGCTACAACCAGATCCGGGGCGGGCTTAATCATGTTGGCAGTCACTTTGAAGACCTGGGTCACGTGATCCACTACAAAGCCGGTAACTCTGCCGCCAATATTTAAAATAATGATCCAAAGATTATCGGATCGATTGGCTTGAGTGTCCGGTAGTTTAAGGCGCTTGTGTAAATCAATGATAGGGATGATACTTCCCCGTAAATTGATAACCCCTTCAATGAAGGCCGGTGAGTCCGGAATTGCCGTGACATCAGCATCTTTAATAATTTCCTGAACCATCAGAATATCAACACCGAAAAGCTCACCGGCCACGACAAACCCAACCATTTGCATGGCATCTTCAGCCTCAACGAGCTGCCCTTCCGGCTTGGCTAATGTCTTTTCCATATGGGAATCTCCTTTAATGCTTATGGGATTTTAGAAAAGAATTGATTGCACCGGCCATCTGTTTGTCACTAACAATATATTCCACATCATACTGGCTGGCCGCTGCCATGGGAGTCTCTTTAAACAGACAACTTCTTGGATCCTGCACAAATGCCGTACCCCCCGCTTTGATGATCTCTCCCAATCCCTCAAGTCCATCATCACCGGCGCCGGTGAGAATGACCCCAGCGGCATTTTGCTTCATTGCCTGAGCAACCGATGTCATTAGACGATTGATGGCGCCTGATCGCGTCGGAAAAGGTGAAGGGTTGACTTGCAGCCGCATCTGTTGTTGATCATGAACAAGGGTCACGTATTCGGTAGCAACGGCAAGGTAACATTTCCCACCTTGCAGAACCGTACCGTCCATGGCGCGTTCAATATCTAATTCACTGCACCGGTCCAAATAGCGAGCGAATGCGTCAACATGATGCGACGCTTGGTACATCACCGCAATGTATGCTGAGGATAGATCTGCACGCAGCCGGGGAATCACATTGAGCAGCGCACCGTAGCCGCCTTCAGCGACACCGATGGCCAAGATATGTTGACATGCGCTACTGCTTTTTTGATATTTCTTTTTATCTTTGTCGGGTCGACGCAGATAACGAATGGACTCGATCTGGACACTAGCGGCCAAATCAATTTTACGCAAAATCTCAGCCTCTTGAGATTTTAAATCACCACCCTTAACTTGAGATGGCTTGGGTAAAAAGTCAATGGCGCCATATTTCAGCGAATCAAATGTTTCCAGTGCCCCTTCCTTGGTTAATGCACTGATCATAACCGTCGGAGTGGGTTGATGGATCATAATATGCTTCAGGCTGGTTAAGCCATCCATTACCGGCATATTAATGTCCAACGTTATCACATCAGGATCTGATTGTCTCAAAACGTCAAGGGCTTCTTGACCATTTTCAGCCTCGCCCACCACTTGTTTAGTGCCATCAGACTCTATAATCTTAACCAATGCTTTGCGTATCATCTTGGAATCATCCACCACCAGCACTTTGAGCTTGGGCTTTTTTCCTATTTCTTCATGGGCCGTATCGTCTCTATGCAAGGCCGCCTGAATTGATTTGCCCATCTGCCGATCCACCAAGGATACCACCAGCGTCTCCTGGCATCCCGTGCAAGAAAATTGGTAGACATTATCTTCAAATTGTTCCGGTTGGATATCGTGTCGCGTACCGCACTCTTCGCAGAACAAAATCATAGGCTTAGTCCCTAATACTGCTTGCAATATAGATTATCGATGGGCAGCAAAAAACGCATCCCTTCACCCTGATACCCGACCCAGCTTAGGCTTATATCGGCAGAAAGATTGCGCTTCTTTAATCGACAAACATGTCTTGTCTTAGTGTCCCGATTCCCTGATATCAAGCACCACCGGCGGGTTGGGCCAGTGGATGTACCGGCATTGTGCCGAAAAAAGAGGTCAGAGCCTTCAATTTTAGAAAAACCCGACCACCAAAATGGTTTGATCTTCCGGTCGGCAAGAACGATGTGCTGACCGCGTTTATATGAACAATGGGTGCGCATTGCCATTCCAAAAGGGGGAGCTGTCTGCCTGAATCAAGACCCGCACTAAAGTCGTTGTCCGACAAGCACCTTCAATTCGATTCTCAGTTCGCAGAGAAACAACCCCAAAATCAAATTCAGCGTCATTGAGCATATTCACACTTCATACACAGCCGGCCAGAAAGGTGACGCCGCAACCGGATGTGCGACAGCCAAAGTGTAAATTGTCTAAAAAATCTAATGATATATAACCGCAAGCAAGGCAAGAAAGTCAAGATAAAAAACCAATTACCCTCTCTTGAGGGATACAGTCGACCCGCCCACTTCAAACAAAGCCCCACCGAAGATGGAAACCGAGTTCTGTGGGCAAGCACACTTATAGACCCTATACATTGCTGCAGTGCAAAAAATGGCCGATGGGCGGCCTCCTTGGCATCTGCTGACCTTATGGTTGTGGATTCAACGGACCGACGAATGATCTGCACCAACGGTTGGCAAGTGCTTGCGGGATAATGCATAAAATAATGTTGTTCTTCTCTGATCTGGACCGTAGCTGTATTCCCGGTGTTTTTCAGGTGCCCGCCACTTCATCAATTTGTCGCAAGCCTTCCATCAATAATTCCATAAACATCCCAAGCTCAGGCGCGGCCATCTCCTTTTCAGGCAATCCTGGAACAAACTGGAAGCGACCAGATTTTTCTGCAAGAATATCAAAAAAGGCCGCTTTGCCTTTTTTTCGCCTATAATCGGCCTGCAAAATGCCACCACTTCGAAAAGACAAAGTGGCCGGCCCTTTGGGCAAATTAAGCCTTAATATACCTGTTTTTTGATTATAGTTCAGAGTTTGAAATAGCTCTGCGGGTTGCATTTGGTCTAACGTTCCGGTCATGCCAGACGAGAACTCTTTTGAGATCATCACATTTGATTTGGCCAAGCGGCGTGACAGCAATCGGGCAAAATACATTTGCAGGGATGGAAAGCGATTGAGCACCTTTAGGAAATCCTGACCACGAATATACAGTACAGTGGTCGGATCAACGACCTTGATTGTGGCCCCCACACGATCACCGCTGATTAAACTCATTTCACCAAATACCTCACCGTTGCGGAGCCGGGTGATGCTGATACCGTCTTGATCCACCACATCCACGCTGCCGGAGAGAATGATAAATAAATTTTTGCCTGGATCACCTTTGCGAATAATACAATCGTTGGGCACATACTTTCGCAACCGCAACAACGACACAAAATCCTTTAAATCATCTTGATTCAAAGTCTTGAAAATCGAGAAATTAGCTAAAAGTGCTGAAATCGTATTTACATCTGTACTGTGCTCACGGATATCTTCTGCCAGCATAATATTGGCGCTTTTATTATGCTCTAATTTTATAGAACCTTTGCATTGACCACAAGAGATGACACGCTCAGGAATACGGTCGACCCGCTCATATTGCACCAATATCTTCGTTAAATCCGCAATCAACGTGCGACATTCACGCCGCTGATAAGGCAAATCAATGATAGCCGTAGAGATAAATTTATTGCCTTTGTTATGCTCAAGCAGCAACGCATTCCCAGACACCTTAAACTCGTCTCCCTTACGATAAAAGGGGCAATCCTGAACGTCTACGACTTTAAAAATGGCTTCAGTGAAACTCATCTATAATCTAAGCAGACGCCCCTCCTTTTATAACAATCGAGTAGTGACAACATATTACAGCAGACAACCCGGATTAACCACCGGCATTGCCGCGTCTCTCCAACCGGTTTAACAGACATTTAAGGGTCACCTAACCCTACTGTCACCAGTTTAACGGCTAATCTGTCTCTATAGCAACTCTTATGATGGGTTACAACTTTTTACTATGAACGAAAAGGTTTACAGGGAAGGACGAACATAGGCAAAATGGATGAATAAAAGTTGGCCTGTGGGGCAGTTACCAGCAATAAAAAAAGCGCACCCGTGCTTCACACCCATCCATTTTTATGTCACCGGTTACCGCTCCCACAGGTCAAACTGTTGTTCCGATATAATAAGTTCTACTTGTATATGCGTTTGATTCGCTAAATTCATCAGAATAATTTGGTGCATCCATCTTTATTGGGTATAAAATTCAATATGCACACTACATGCCACTGTTGGCCTCCCACCCATAATTTTTTTTCTTTAATATTTTCAGTGCATTAAAAAAAGTGCGGGAAGATGATGAAGGGGCAAAATGCCACTCAAAAACACCAAGTGCGTCATAACAGCGCACACAAGGCCTTATTATCTATTTTTTAATTTTAATTCGGCAGGTTACAATATACGCCATATTGGCGCGGCGGTACGTCACTTTGGCGCCTATGGAGTTTGATCAAATTGCTTGAGTTTTCTTTGAAGCGTACGAAGGCCAATACCCAGTATTTTGGCCGTTTTTGTCCTATTGCCGTTGGTATATTCAAGGGCTTTTTTGATATGCTGCTCCTGAATCTCAAATAAAGTTGGAAATTGCCCCGATCCGGTAGATGTGTATAAATTTTTCCGGGATATAAAATTCGGAGTTGACGACATGCGCAGCGTTTCACTGGTTTCTTTAAGCACAGCGGACGCAATGATGTTTTCAAGTTCACGCACATTTCCCGGAAAGCCGTATTGCTGCAACACTTCGACCAATGCCGGAGAGAAGCCGCTTATTTTTTTATCATTTTTAACGGCGTGCAACCTCAAAAAATGATTCGCCAGCGGCAAGATGTCCTTGGGCCGCCGTCGTAAAGGCGGAATATGAATATGGTACTCATTGAGCCGAAAATAGAGATCACCCCGAAATTCTCCGGACTGCACCCTTTTGTCAACATCACGATTCGATGCCGATAGAAAACGCAAATCCACATGAACAATGTCGGTACTGCCAAATCGGTAAAATTCTTTTTCTTCAATCACCCGCAGCAACTTGCCTTGAATACTGGGGGCCAATTCAGTGATCTCATCAAGAAACAATGTACCGCCGCGTGCTGCTTCAAAAAAACCTCGCCTATCTGAAACGGCACCCGTATAAGCGCCGCGAGTATG
>JBNKKB010000102.1:0-5402 GCA_050291605.1 Desulfobacteraceae bacterium
ATTACGATTTTTGCCTACCGCTACTCCAAAAAGCACACCCACGACCGCGCCTTTTCCTTCGGCACAGGCAAAGTTAGTGTCCTGGGCGGTTTTGCCAGTGCCATCGCTTTGGCAGTGGTGGCCCTGTTCATGGGTTTTGAATCGGTACACCGTTTTTTTGAGGCACCGCATATCCGGTTCAATGAAGCCATTGTCGTGGCCGGTATGGGTCTGGGGGTCAATGTGATCTGTGCCTTCCTGCTGCATGGCCGCCACAGCCATGACCACGACCATGGGTTGCATCATCAGGACCACAATCTCAGAGGGGCCTACCTGCATGTGCTGGCTGATGCCCTCACGTCGGTCCTGGCCATTGCGGCCCTGACCTTGGGCAAGTTTTTCGGTTGGCATTTTTTGGATCCCCTGATGGGTGTTGTGGGTGCTCTGGTGATTACACGCTGGTCTTACGGTCTGTTAATGGAAACGAGCGGCATCATTTTGGACCGCAATATCGACGCGCAAAGCACCCAGGCCATTCAAGCTGCCATTGAGGCGGAATCCGACAACCGCGTGACCGATATCCATGTGTGGAAAGTGGGGCCGGCCGACTATACGGCGATTATTTCCGTGGTGACCCATTTCCCCCGATCGCCCGACCACTATAAATCCTTGTTGGCCGATTTTTCTGATCTGTCGCACGTGACTATTGAAGTCAACATCGGGCCGGGAGAACCCTGCATCATTCCCAAAACCGAGATAAGCTAGCCACCCGGCAGCATCACGATTCGTATTGAAACAACGTCAAGGCGTAAAGGAAAGATCATGAAAAAAGCGAGGATGGTCCTGCTTTGTCTGCTATGGGCAGGTGCGGCCCTACAACCGGCATCGCTGACGGCCGATCTGAAGGAAGCCACATTCCAGCGACAAGCCTATGCCGGCTCCAAAGACCGCGACTACCTGATTTATCTGCCCCGAAACTTCCAGGCGAACGGCCCCTTGCTGCCCCTGGTGGTGGTCCTGCACGGTTGCAATCAAACCCACCGTGACATCATGCAGGCCACCCGGTTCAATGCGTTGGCCGAAGCAGAAAATTTCATTGTAGTTTACCCGTTTATTACCCGCTATGACGGTATTAGAAATCCCAACTGTTGGGGATTTTGGATCGATGCGGAGATTCATCAGGGTCAGGGCGAAGTCGCCGATATCGCCGGCATCATCCAAGCCGTCCAGGGGCAATACCCCATCAATCCGCTTCGCATTCACATTGTCGGGCTATCGTCAGGGGGGGCCATGGCCACCGCCGTGATGGTGGCCTACTCAGAGATCATCGCGTCAGGGGCACCGGCCGCCGGCCTCGCCTATAAGGAGACCGCATGTGCGGTCACAGGCACCTGTTTCACGTTTAACTGGTTTAATCCGGCAACCTGGTTGGATTGGTACGGGCCCAGATTTCAATCGATCCAAACGACGGCAGATGCCATGGACATGGAGATGGGGACGGATCGGCGCATGGTGCCCACCCTTCTGCTGCATTCTGCGGATGACCCCAAGGTGAAGATAGAAGCGGCCCATAACAATGCAAAGGCTTGGGCATCCATGTTTGCCATCGATATGGACCGGCCTGTGGCCCAATCCAATGGCGAAACCGCAGGACGCACATGGACCCACAAAGGATATGGACCGGCGATTGACGCCATCGCCATCGAAACTCTTTTCGTCGATGGGGCGCCCCATGGCTGGGTGGGTGGCGGTCAGGGGCCGTATGCCGATCCAAAGGGACCGGACTGGTCCCGCATCGCATGGGATTTTTTCAAGCGTCATCGCCTCGACCCTCAACCCTGATGCAGCACTTTGAGATCGACTGCAGTAGGCTTGTGCCCCAAACTAATCATGCCCTGGCAACATTCGCCGCAGGCCATCGCGCCGGACAGTAGGACCATGGGATCTAATGTCTTGCTGTTTTGAACCGATATGACCTTAAGTCTACATTTGCATTTGTCCTGAATTGTTGTTAGCTTATCCACTGACCGGCCGGAGACTGCGGTGGCGGACTTTCGACATGTTCTGCGGTGGATCCAGACGGGCCTACTGCTGCGATACCTGATAACTTCCAACCCCGCAAAAGGGCATAACCTTGTCCGAAATTTAAAGAGCGATTTAGGCAGCTGCGATGACAGTTAAGATTATCACCCGACCCGATTTTGATGGCGTGGTATGTGCGGCCCTCATTAAGGAGGCGCTGGGTGATCCATTGCCGGTGATTTGGACTCAGCCCAATGAGATGCAGAGGGGAGAGGTTACGGTGGGTCCGGATGATATCGTCGCCAATTTGCCCCTTTATGGTTCCTGCGCCCTTTGGTTTGACCACCATATTTCCAATGCGGTGGACAAGCCGCCCAAAGGTCTATTTCGCATTGCACCTTCGGCTGCCGGCCTGGTGTACGCCTATTTCCAGGATCAAATCGATGGCCGTTTTAAAAAATTGGTCCAGCAAGCCGACAAGATCGACGACGCCCAACTGGAACTGGATGAGATCTTACACCCCGAGCGCTACCCCTATATCCTGTTGTCCATGACAATCAGCGCCGATCAACAGGACGATTCAAGCTATTGCGACCATTTGACATCCTTGTTGCGAACGCACACCATTGCACAGATCAACGCCGATCCGAAGGTGGCCCCGCGTTGTCACAGCGTCAAAGCCAGGAACCTTGCCTACAAGGCGCACCTTGAAAAGCGCACCCGTGTTCAGGGCACTGTCTCGATCACTGATTTTCGCGGCATGCAACCGACACCCAATGGAAACCGATTCCTGGTCTATTCCCTATTTCCTGAAACAGTGGTCAATGTGAAAACTTTCGATGAAAACAACCACACAGCCATTAAAATCGGGCACAGCATCATCAATCGGGGTTGTCGGGTCAACGTGGGTCAGCTGTTGACCCGCTATGGCGGCGGCGGCCACCGGGGGGCCGGTGGGTGCCGTGTTGAAAAGAATCAAGCCGATACCTGTCTTAAGCAAATCGTGGACACTTTGGTTCAAAACCATGCCGATGATTAGTTTCCACTGTGCAACGATACCGCCAAGTGCGATTGAACCGGTGAGCTGAATCTGATATGGTATTAGATAAACGCTACTTATAACGAGGTGGGATCCCATGGCACAGATGCTGAAGCTGAAAACAACTTGCAATGCGATAGATACACACTGGAATCCTGACCAGGTTCTTGCCGAAGCCCTGGCCGAACGGGCCGAATTTCTTGAAAGTTACCCCCAATACAAACCATTCCAGTTGGAAATTGACCGCATGATGGACAAAGCCGGAAATCGCCAAGCGCGTATGGCTGTCCTGGCCATCATGATAGAGGGTAAACTGGTCGAGTTGCATGGCCAGCTGAGGCAGCTGAACAGGATCTTGATCCACGTTGTCAAGTAAAGTCGCCCGCCCAAGGTAATCCCTTTACTGCATGGACATCAGCATGGTGCGCAAATTGGCTTTTTTGTTGTTGATGCGCAACTTGCGCCTAATGGATAGACGGTAGGCGTCGATTGTCCGTGGGGACAACCCCAACAAGGCCGCTATTTCACGGCTTTTTTTGCCCAAGCGGATAAAGTTGGCGACTTTGAGCTCTGAAGGGGTTAGGCCGTGAAAATCCATGGATAGCCGCCGCGAAAAGGCGGCGGTCACATCACTCAAATGGGTTTCTAAAATACCCAGGTAGGCCTTTTGGTCTGCGTTGGTGGCGGTGGTTTTGAGCTTGTCCAGATAGGGCAGCACCAGCGTTTTGACATTGTACATGACCTGCTCCTCAAAAGCCTGCTTGTCCGAATCGCGCCGCTTTAACAGAATCTTTAATGCCATGTTGGTCTCTTGCAAATTGTCCTTTTCCATCTGCAAATCCGCTTCGCGCTCCCTAAGTTTAAGCTCGGTCTCGCGCCGGTCTAAAATTTCTTTCTGGAGCTCTTCATTGGCCTGGACCAATGCTGCCGTACGAACTCTGACCTGAGATTCAAGTTCTTCCTGGGTGCGGATGGCGTGCGTAATATCACGGCAGACCCCTTCTTGGGCAATAAAGTCGCCGTCAGGTGTAAACCGGACGATGCTGTTGGCTTCGATCCAGCGCACCGCATGGGTTCGGGTGAGCAACCGAAATTGCTGGGTGCGCACATGATTTTTACCTGAAGTTACGCCTTCATAGTAGCCGGAGACCACCCGATGCCGGTCATCCGGGTGGATCAACTGAATAAAGGATTGGCCGATCAACTCATCGACAGTGAAACCATAGGCCTCCACCGACCGATTGATGGTCAGCAAAGTGCCGGTGTCATCCAGGCGATAGATTACATCCGGTATATTTTCCACAAAGTCTGAATTCTGCTGGTTGGCTTCCAGCAGGTGTTGAAGGCAAGACCGGATAGGGAGCTTGCATTGCTCCGGATCTGAGTTGTCCGGCGAATCTTGTCCATCCGTGTTTCGTTCTTTGATCCGTTGATCGACCATTTTTCCCCCGGCTTTGGTGTGCCCAAGTCAACGGCCCCATTTCACGGCATCATTAGAAGTTCAAATGCACTAGGAACACCCAGCCACCTACCGAAAAAGCGTTGAGGTGTCAAAGATAAATTCAAACACACAACCTACCCGCTGTTGCCTGGACATAAGTCGTCTCCATTTGCTTGCGACCCGACTTAATGGCTTCAAGGCTGTTCAACAAAAAGTGCTGCATCGATTTAGCACTTTGGGCCAGACGCGTTTTTTGGGCGGCGCAAAGGTACCAGGTGCAGATAAAGGGCCGCTGCAAGCGGGGCAGACAACATCCGTCGGCAGCCAAATAACGGCACGTTTGACGTGGTTTCTCAAAGGTTTGGTGTGCCGGTAAGGCCACGCGCCCCAAATGGAGAAAAATCAAATCCTTGAAATCATAATAGGCGTGGGCATGTCCACAGCAAATCGCCCGACACTGCGAACACGTATGACTGCCGAGTTGAGACAAGGGCCCATCCATCGCTGCAATACGTTCGCGAATGCGCATGGCCATAACAATTGCCGGCTGCAAGGTGTCCTGGCACTCAGCAAGAGTACGGGCCAGGGTGTCATGGGCCGCCTGCCACATGGGCGCCGACGCCCAGGGCAACGCGTAAGGGGCGGGTTGATCCATGGCACCTATCTAACCTGGTGCCCGAGCCCTGTCAATGCGTCCGCCCATTCATACTTGCCTTCGTCGTGAAACAAGGATAAAGACTGGTGACGGCTCGGGCCGTCACCAGAGTTTTAAGTTTTAGGTGCCAAATGTCAGGACATCGATGACCCAAGTCTAACGGTAAAAAGTGTCAAGACATCGATGACCCTGATTATAAATTTCGCCCATATTTTTCATAGCACTGCAAGAGCCAAAAATTATCCTGGGCGAGAATGGGCCCATAA
>JBNKKB010000103.1:0-16008 GCA_050291605.1 Desulfobacteraceae bacterium
TGATGGGATCTTATCAGTATTTGGGTTCACTTAGAAAAAAAATTGAGGATGCGTTGGGAAACGTCAAGCACCTGACAATGGAACAAAAACAAAGAGCATGGGGGCTGTTTTGTCAGTTCCTGGAAACCAATAATCGGGAGAGCCGTGTTACCCTGTCTTGATGATTTTGTTCGGATTTTTATTGCCCCATTACACCCCGGCTACCCGACCCTCATTGCTCAGGAATGTAAATGTAAAATGTTGCACCATGGTTAATCTCACTCTCGGCCCATACGCGGCCACCATGCCGCTTGATAATCCGGTTGACGTTCGCCAGCCCGATCCCTGTACCTTCGAATTCATCGGCACGATGGAGCCTCTGAAAAACACCGAAAAGTTTGTCCGTATAGGCCATGTCGAAACCAACGCCATTATCGCGGATAAAGACCGTGATCTCTTTTTTCCGATCTGGTAAACAGCCGATCTCGATCCTTGCCTCTGGCCGCGGATGGGTAAACTTTACGGCGTTGGAGATCAGATTGGTCAATGCCAGGCGCAGCATTGCCTGATCGCCACTGACCGTAGGTAGATCGGCTATACGCCAGTGGATAGTGCGGTCTTGCGTCTCCGGCTCAAATTCCCGGATGATTTCCTGCACTAGACTACCTAAGTCAACCGGTTTTTTGGACATTTCGTTCCTGCCCATCCGCGAAAAAGAGAGCAGATCATCAATCAATATACCCATTTTCCCGGCAGCGCTGGAAATGGTTTCCATGTAATGCTGGCTCTGTTTGTCAAGAGCGCTCCCCGCTCTCTTTTGAAGCATGCCGATAAACCCAACAATATGGCGCAACGGCGCGCGCAGGTCGTGCGATACCGAGTAGGCGAACGCTTCCAATTCCTTGTTGACAGTCTCAAGCTCTGCGGTGCGCTCTGCTACCTGTTGCTCCAGATCGTGCTGGCGTTCTTCGTTAGCGCGGAGTTTTGCTTCTCTCACCTGCCTGAGCCGCAGTATTCCGCCGGCCACGCTCCCCACAACCGCCAGTCCCATCAGCAGCATAAACCACCTTGTCCGCCAGAACGGGCCAATCACTGTTACTTTGAGCGTGGCTTCGTGATCGCTCCACACGCCGTCGTTGTTGGAGCCGCGCACGCGCAGAGTATGGGTTCCATCCGGCAAACCGGAATATCGTCCGCTGCGTTTGGTCCCGGAATTGTACCAATCCTTATCCACACCTTCCAGCTTGTACTGGTAGTGGTTTTTCTCCGGTTGGCGGTAACTCAAAGCTACCATTTCAAACTCGAAGTAATTCGCATTCCAGTTCAGGGTAATTTTTTTCACCAACTCAGGAGCCACGTCAAGCTTCATGCGGTTCCCCCCCTGCGTCAATTTGGTGAAAAATACAGGGGGACTATACAGGTTATCGACAATTTGATCGGGATAGAAATAGGTTGCCCCGCCGGTACCGGTCATCCAGATTTGTCCGTCCGGCAAAGTCACTGGAGCATAAGAACATGCCAGGCCAGGGGGGATTCCGTCCTGTCGGGTAAAGACTTTTGTTGCGCCTGTTTGGGGATTTAGACGAGTGAGCGTTCCATTAGGAAAGCTGCCATTCCATAGCAGCCCCTGATTATCTTCTGCTGTCGAGCTGACATAGTCTGAGGGATAGTTGTAGCCGTATATACTTTTAAAAGAAGTGAATTTGTCGCTGGTTTGATCGTACCGGTTCTGGCCCATCCAGAATCGTCCTTTGGAATCGATCAAACCGGCATTGGTTTCAAAATCCTTGCTGGTGAAATCAGTCTTGTTGAAAAGGTGCTTTCTGACCACCTTTTCGGTATTCAGATCAAATAGATCAAACCCGATTCCATGGCTAAGTAGCCAGATCTGATTGCCTTCCATTTGATAGTAAGCCGGTAGAAGAGGATGGGCTCCGCTGGTGCCGCTGATGGATTCCTTTGGATGTGCCGGATCTGGCACAATAATTTTAGCCTGCCCTGTTAGCTTATTGAACTTGAGAAGTCCTTCACCCCAGATACCTGCATAGAGCAGATCGGGATTCTGTTTGTCGGTCCACACCGGCCAGACTTTGGATCGCGTACCTGAGGGGTATCTGTTGACGACGATTCGGGTGTTCCAATTGTATT
The DNA here is from genome assembly GCA_050291605.1 of Desulfobacteraceae bacterium. Lineage (GTDB taxonomy): Bacteria > Desulfobacterota > Desulfobacteria > Desulfobacterales > Desulfosarcinaceae > JARRKU01. Next base: position 2,128 of record JBNKKB010000103.1, read on the forward strand.
CGACCACCACCCCTTTTGCCACCACCCAGATGATATCTTTGTTGCGCGGCTCAAAATCAAAATCTTCGATGTGGGGCGGAAACCCCTGTGGCCTCTGCGGGTCGGGAAGAATGTGGTTGATGATGCGAGCGGTTTTGGGGTCCACACGGGCAATACCTGTGGAAACTTCGGTAACCCAGATATTGCCATCAGGTCCTAATCGAAGCGGACAGCTAACATCCAAAAATCCTTCTTTGGGGTTCTGGCTGCGGGAGATAGACTTAAATCGATGGGCGCCCGGGTCAATCTTCTGTAAGAATCCTTGTTCATTGACCACCAGCCAAAATATCCCTGACTTATCCTGAATGATGGTATGGACTATTTTCCCACCCAGGCCATCCTTACTTTTTTTTTCGGCATTGTAAATATAATTGGTGACGCTATTGTCTTGCTTATTCAAAATAGAAAGGCCATCAAGGGTAGTTATCCAGATAAGGTGAGGCATGGTTTGGAAATAAGCCAATCGGTAAATGAAATTATTAGCGATTTTCTGTGAGTCTGGCAAGTTGGCTCGATAATGGGAGAATGTTTTTACCTTGGGATCCAGACGGTTCAAACCACCCGTTGTCGTGCCAGCCCAAATAAAGCCATCATTATCTTCCACTGTGGCCTGGACATATTTCCCGTACAGCGCCTTCGGGTCATTAACATTTTCTGCATAATGTTCGATAACCCGTCCTGTCCGGGGATCGAATTTGTGCAGTCCGGTAGCCGTGCCGACCCAGAGTGAACCGTCCTTCGCAGTCAACACCGACCAGACATCGTTGTCGAGCAGTGTTGCCGGATCGCCGGCCTTGTGCTTATAGGCAGTAAACTTCCCACTTTTTTTGTCAAATTTGTTCAGCCCATTTACGGTGGCTATCCAAATGAACCCATCCCTGTCTTCGGCAAAGAGTTGCGTCTTCTGAAAGAACAAAAAGGATCCACCACTCAATGCATTTGGCTCATTCGGGTTTGGGACAAATTTGGTAATCTTTCCGGTCCTCTTGTCGTATACAGCAGCTTCGGATCTTGTAATCATCCAGATCAGCCCTTCGGAATCCTGGAACAGGGCGGAGACTGTTTCGCCGGAATAGATCGTTTCAGCTTCATAGCCGTTGTATTTCATCGCTCCATTGATTCCGGCCAGCCACAAGAAACCGTCTTTGTCTTGAATGACATTATAGATCCTGCCGTAATCACCGGCCACGGTATCAAAAACAAGGCGGGTAGGGTCGAATGGCGGCGGCTCGGATGACTGGGCTTGAACACACGTTGGCATGGAGAAAAAGAACAGCGCCAGAATAACTGAGTCGAGAACGATTTCTAAAAGTGTTTGTCGAAGAATCTGTTTTCGTGCAAACATGGTCATACTTTTTGAATAGATTGCGGTAGTGAAAAGTACAGCGTCATGCTCTGGTTAACTTGTGTCCATTCAGAAATTGGCAAATTGGCCATTTATGGATGGGCACTGGCTTGAACCCCTGCCCGGGTGCAGCCGGGTGACTGATAAGCTGAACTGATAGATATCTCTTTTTTCCGATTAGAGCGAGAAATAAAGAAATTGATTAGTGTTGGCAGTACCAGCGTTAATTGGGAACGGTAAAACAAACGGCTCTTAAGTTTCATAGGGATTTACGTAAATCAGCGACCTACAAGGATTTTATCAATTTTTGACTTCCCAGATTTTGCCCGATTCCTAACCTTGATTTCCGGGATGTGTCAAACATATCGAATTGATCAGTCGCTCATCTGAACGATAGCTTCCTTCAAAAACTATATGATAAACATTATCAAAATAAAAAAAGCAGGGCAAGGGTAATCTCAATGCCGTTTCCTTAGCATGTTAAAGCATAACATACTGTAACAAAAGCGAAGTCTCGATCGGATGCGGGCCGGCTGCCGCACAGTCCTCCATGGCGCAAAACGGCGAAATTGGCCAAAGCGATTGTCGGTGAAGCACACGGGTGTTTTGAACGATGATGAGTAATTGTGGAAGGGGCGTGACATGTCGCGGTGAGACGCCGCTCCCACAGACCCCAAATCGAACTCTATGAGTTGCGAAAAATTATGTTGTGATTCGTTTTAAGTTTTATCGGCGATGGCTAACAAATTTCACCGGGGCTCCCCTATCGAAAAAGGGGCCCCGGTTCGTTTGAAATACAGGCGGGTGGGATTATGCGGCTTCGATGTCCCGGCGGTCGGCCATATCCATCAAGACGCGGTCGCGGGCTTTGTCGATGCCCAGTGCCTTGCGTTTTTTGTCGATGTGGCTGATCATCAGGTTTGCAATATCATGGGGGTCAGTGGCGAAGCCCCATTTGCCCAAGCCTTGTACGCTTTCCAATTTGTCAAACAGATGATCATGGAATTTGGTGTTTTCAACAATGGGAAAGGTGACACCGAACACCGTATACACACCGGAGGCGACGAAGTACTGGCCAATGCAGATGGCTTTTTCACTCATGTATTCCGGTGCACAGCCGGCAACCGGTAGATCGGCAATGCTATCGCCCAGGCCACCGGTTTTGACCATTTCGGCGCATGCAATCAGAATACGGCTGTTGTCGACACAAGATCCGATACCCAGCACGGGGGGCATACCCACGGTTTCGCACACTTCGCGAAGGCCCGGCCCTGCCAGATGGGCTGCCTCCGGCGTGGTGAGGCCGGCCTTGGCCAAGGCGATCTGGGAGCACCCGGTTTGGACCACCAGCACGTCATTGGCGATCAATTCTTTGACCAACTCCACATGCACATAGTCCTGTTTCATCCGCGGATTGGTGCAGCCCACGACGCCGGCGACGCCTCGAATGCGACCGTTGATGATGTTATCGTTCAATGGGGTATAGGAGGCGCGAAAGCTGCCGCCCAGCATGTAGTTGATGTACTCATGTGAAAATCCGTGGACGCCGATATTTACATTTTTTGGAATTTCCACTTTGGCTTTGCGGTTTTTAAAGCGGCTGATGGCTTTGATGACCACTTCATCGGTGCACGCTTTGGGATCGTGCTCGTGGAAATCGATGTGCATCGCCCCTTCGATTTTACAGCGCGGATTGGTGGTCACCAACGGCGTGCCATAACACTCGGCCACTTTGACCAGACCCTGCTTGATGCACTGGACATCCACACACATGGTATCGACGGCACCGGTTACTAGAATCGTCTCGGTGGACATGAAGTTGCCGGCGTGCGGAATGGCGTGACGGACCAGAACTTCTGCACCGGAACAGCACATGCCGACCAGGTTGATGCCTTTGGCCCCTGCTGTTTTTGCAGCTTCAACCAGTGTGGGCTCGGCGACTGAGGCAATCATGGATTCGAAAAGATTGGGCTCGTGCCCGTGAATGATAATGTTAACCTGATCCTCTTTGAGAACTCCCATGTTGACCTCGATGCCCACCGGTGAAGGTGTGCCGAACAGGATGTCGGAAATTTCCGTGGCCACCATGGAGCCGCCCCATCCGTCTGCCAGGGCAGTCCGGCTGCATTGGTTGGTGATGTTTTCAAAATCCTGGTCAACCCCCATGTGGGTGCGATGCATCAACTCCATAATTTCGCGCATGGCACCGCGGGGCACCAAGCCATATTTGCGCCAGGTTTCCAGGGTTTTTTCGGGGACGCGTTTGGCAAATGGAATCTCTCCCTCCACCTGGGTATAGGTTTTTTCCAGCTCTTCATATAAGTCGACGGCAATTTCTTTGGTGGTGCGGCCCTCGGTTTCAATGCCAATGGATTGCGCCACGTTCTCAAGTTTGTGGACATCCCTGATTTCATAATCTTTGATGTGGCCGTTAACCACCTCGCGGAACAATTCCAGCATGCTCATGCCGTGGTCGGTATGGGCGGCGCCACCTGCAGCCACATTGCGGGCAAAGTTGCGCGACATGATGGTGTCGATGGTTGCGCCGCAAACACCGACTTTGCCATAGGGATCTTTGGCATTCAGGCGGCAAGGGCCCATAAAGCAGTGCTTGCAGCAGGCTGAATCTGCGCCGATGGGACAAGCCTTCATGTTTTGGGCACGGTCGAAGGCGGTTTCAACCCCATCCAGGCGGGATTTGATCAGCATTTGTTGTGTTGCCTCACAGGTGGTCAAATCTTTTACATTAACTTGTTTTTTTTCCTTTACGGGTTTTTCAACAGCCATGGGCCCTCCCTTTTATTGTAACGATGAAAAATTATTGATTGACAAACATGGGTCTAAAGAAATTAATTAGTAATGATTACTATTAAGGATTATATGGCTCAGCGTTATATGTCAAGAAGGGAATGATTTTTTTCGGACCGATTACCCAAAAAGATTTTTTACGTAGAAGCCGGCCCGCTGACCGCTATTCGAGGTTGCTTTGGATCTGTATCCAATAGCCTTGTTTGGAGTAGAGCGCCTTTTTTGGTATATGCTGCAAGTCACCAGGCTTGCAGTTTGCATTCTGTGGCCAGGTGTATTATTGATTTTGTCACTATGCCTGTGAACCCAATCGCTTAATAGGCTCCCATGCAGGCAAGATTATAGAACCTTTAAAGAAAGGGCCCCTCAAAATGACAGAAAAGCCGGTTAAAATATATTCTTTGAGCACTTGCAGCCACTGTAAATCGACAAAAAAATTTTTTACGGAGTGTACCGTTCAATATGATTTCGTGGATGTGGACACACTGGAAGGTGATGAACGCAAGGCCATTTTGGAAGATGTCAAAAAATTGAATCCCAAATGTTCATTTCCCACCATCATTATCGGGGACAAGGTGATTGTGGGATATAAGGAAAATGAGATCAAGGAGGCGCTGGGGCTGTGATGGATGCCAAGCTGTTATATGACAATTTGAAAAAGCTTCAGGAGCCCAAAGGATATTTTTTTAGCAAGGATAGTGAGCGCGTTGGCGAGCTGCTGGATGCCTTGCTGGTCAATAAGGCACGTTACGGTTATATGGCCTGCCCCTGTCGCTTGCCCTCCGGCGATCGTGAGGCGGACAAAGACATTATCTGCCCATGCGTCTACCGGGAACCTGATGTCGAAGAATATGGCAGTTGTTATTGCAATCTGTACGTATCCAAAGCCTGGAATGACGGCACCCAGGATCATGCTTACGTGCCGGAACGGCGTCCGCCTGAAAAAATGGGTTTTTGATTCAGGTTCTTTTCCAAATGAGTTGGAGATATTAAAAAAACAAACCTTGACGCCGGCGGTTAAGCGCTATCGAAAAGCGGTAACTCATTTGGAGAAGACCTTGATTTACGGGTGGGTTTGTAAAAAGCCAAGGGGTGCACTTGAAATGCACCCCTTTTTTTAGGTTTACTGGCGTGTGCCTGGAAAATGGGTCACATTTATGTCCTGCTGCGATCAGTTCCGTCAGTTCAGTTTGTCCGCGATGGCTTTGCCGTAGTCCTGGCACGCTTTGGTGCCTTCCTGGGTCTCTATGGTGTGCTCTTTTAAGCTCAAAGCGCCCAGATCCACCATATCCATTTTGTAAACGTGCTGCATGGTATCGAAGATCATGGGGCCGGATTCACCACTGTGGGTATAGGAGCAAAAAGCACCGCCTATCTTGCCCACCAGGTTGGCCTTTTGGGCCATGAAGAGGAAATTTTTCATGCCCGAGGTCATGTCACGGTGATAGGTCGGGCAGCCTAAAATATAACCGTCGTAGCCTGCCAGATCTTCTTCACTTTTTATCTGCGTCGTTTTCGTGACGACGGCCTCTTTGCCTTTCATGCGAATGCCCTCTGCGATAAAATTGGCCATTTTTTCGGTCATACCGGTTCGGCTGAGATAGGCCACCAATACTTTATGCATGCGATCACCTCTCTGATATAATTTTATTTGTCCGATATTCAGGATCTTTTAATTTCAAAAAACCATAGTTTGCGGGATCATGGTTCGACGCTGTAGTCTTGGGCCATTCACCGCAAAGCACAACATTACGCCGTGCATGCCATTTGTTGTTTCGCCCCGGCTGCAGGCGGCCTATTCGCCTTCAATGGCAAAACGGGCCAGGTTGCTTTTTTGGGGAACGTATTCGCCGATGGGCACCAGTTTTTTATTAAATTTTACACAGTCCACGATGGTGTTCCACAAGGTTTCCAGTTGTTTTGTTTCCTGGTCGCCTTCAGGAACCAGCTCTACGACATTGTTTTCGACGCTGATCTTCATAAAACCCCCTTTTATAGTTTCTGTTATTTTGAAGCGCTATGCGAATCGTGGTTAAATAGATGTCACCTGATCCCCACTCTTCAATAAACGTGCCATGGGTATTGGTACTCGCTCTGAAATAAAATAATTGCAATATATTAAGATATATAGGGTCGCCGGTGCACGGTTTTAGGATGCGCGTTCTGAGACAAATATGTCTCAGGTGTCCGGGCTATCCGGTCGATCATCTGATTGTTGCGGTGAAAAAGCGTAGTGCCGATGGAGTTAGAGCTACTGTGGTGGTAATCAAATCAGTGGTGTGCAGGCGCACCATGAACGGCTATCCGAATTTATCATAGGCAATCATCTCGTGTTCGACACCTAAATCGTACAGCATCTTTTCAACGGCTGCAACCATTGGGGGCGGCCCGCACAGATAATATTCGATTTCCGTTGGGTCTTCATGCTTACCGAGGTACGCATCCAGGGCCACCTGGTGAACAAAGCCGATATGGCCCTGCCAGTTATCTTCGGGCTGGGGATCAGAGAGCGCGACATGGTAGATGAAGTTATTGAATTGTTCCGCCAGCGCCTGAAATTCTTCATGATAAAACATCTCATTGCGTGAACGCGCGCCATACCAGAAACTGATACGCCGATGGGTATTTTCAGATAACAATTGATGGCGAATATGGCTGCGTAAAGGCGCCATGCCGGCACCACCGCCAATAAAACACATTTCCCGGTGGGTGGGCTTGGCGAAAAAATCGCCATAAGGGCCGCTGATGGTTACCCGATCTCCGGATTTGAGGTTAAATACATAGGAGGAGCCCACACCCGGCGGCGCGTCTTCCCTGCCGGGGGGCGGTGTGGCAATGCGGATGGTAAATTTAAGCAGATCCCCTTCTGCGGGTGGGCTGGCCAGTGAGTAGGCGCGATTAACCGGCTCTTGGGAGCGGGCTTTCAAGGTCAACAAGCTGAATTGTTTCCAGGCGGCTTTGTATTTTTCTGCCACACTGAAATCAGAAAAATCAGCTTCATACTCGGGAATGTCGATCTGGATGTACGCACCGGCTTTAAAGATCAGCTTTTGGCCTGGATCGAGCTGCAGCACCAGCTCTTTGATGAAAGTGGCTACATTGTGGTTGGAGACTACCGTGGCCTGATATTTCTTGATGTTGAAGATTTCATCCGGGATGCGGATCTGCATGTCCTGTTTGACTTTGACCTGGCAGGCCAGCCGGATTTGTTGCTTGCGTTCTTTACGATTGACCAAAGCCAGCTCGGTGGGCAGGATGTCCCCCCCACCGGCCGTGACATTGCATTTGCAGGTACCGCAGGTGCCCTTGCCGCCACACGCACTGGGCAGATAGATGTGGTTATCCACCAGGGCGCTCAGAAGGGTGGCGCCGGCGGAGGCGAATACGCTTTTTTCTTCATCTTCGTTGATAAGAACCTGTCGGGAGCCCTTTACGGTCAACCGGCTCTCGACCAACAGCAGAATCCCCACCAGAATAAACACCACACCCGAAAAAACAGCTAAACTTATGAGGTAGATAGATGGGGGCATGCGATTACAACGTAATTCCCGAAAAAAGCATGAAGGCCATAGCCATCAGGCCGGTGGTGATCATTCGGATACCAAAGCCCTGTAATCCCTCGGGGATATCCGCGTAACGGAGTTTTTTCATGAGGGTGGCCATGGCGACGATGGCCAGCATCCAACCCAGACCCGATCCGAAACCGTAAACCACACTTTCGGCAAAGGTATATTGCCGTTCCACCATAAAAAGGGATGCGCCCAGGATAGCGCAATTGACAGTGATCAGCGGCAAAAAGACCCCCAATGCGTTGTAGAGCCGCTGAGAGTAGCTATCGATGACCATCTCTACAACTTGCACCATTCCCGCGATAACGGCGATAAACAGCACCAGCTTTAGGTAGCTCAGGTTCACTTCCGGCAATCCTATCCACGTCAGTGCGCCCGGGGCCAATAAAAAATGATAGACGGCCCAGTTGGCCGGGGTGGTGATAGTCAAAACGAAGACCACTGCCAACCCCAGTCCAAAGGAGGTTTGCAGGTTTTGAGACACGGAGAGATAGGAGCACATCCCCAAAAAATAGGCCAAAAGGATATTGCCCACAAACACCGAGTTGATCCATATGCTGATAAGATTCTCCATGGCTTACGCTTTGTCCTTTAACAAGGTGTGTTCCAGCCAAACAAACAACCCGATCATAATGAAGGCGCCCGGTGCCAGCAGCATAAGGCCCATGTTGCTATAGCCTGCTTGGTAAAAGCCGTCCGGGACCACTTGAAAGCCAAACAGCTTGCCGGCGCCCAGAAGCTCTCGGAAAAAGGCGACCCCGCACAAGATCGATCCATAACCGATGCCGTTGGCCAAGCCGTCCACAAAGCTCCGCCAGGGGGGATTGCCCATGGCAAATGTTTCAGCACGACCCATGACAATGCAATTGGTGATGATCAGGCCCACAAACACCGAGAGCTGTTTGCTGACATCATACATAAAAGCGCGCAAGCATTCATCGGCTAAAATGACCAGTGTGGCGATGACAACCACTTCGACGATGATGCGAATATTGCGCGGGATTTGATGACGCAACAGCGAGATGGAGAGGTTGGAAAAGGCCACCACAAAGGTCAGCGCCAGCCCCATCACCAGGGCGGTCTTCAATTGAACCGTGACCGCCAACGCAGAGCAGATGCCCAATATCTGTTTGGAGACCGGATTGGACTGCCACAACGCTTCAGAGATGGCCTTATAGCCAATCGATTTTTTAATGCCGGTCATAGATCGCTCGATGGTTGCGTTTAGTCATTAAAAAAAGGTCCAATTCCTCAACTTAAAACCTAAAACTCAATGTCATTAACTTAAGGTTTATTTGAGTTGTGTGGGAGCGCTTAACACCGGCCCCTTAAGTTAATGACATTGACCTAAAACTTGAATCTTAAAACGATTATTAATTAATTCACCCTCAAATAACGCGGATTCTTATGTCTGAACTCGATGGCCACAGGCTCGTATGCCTTAAGTATCTCTTTGAGCCCCGAGCTTAAAAACTTGCCGGTTAAGGTGGCGCCGCTGATGCCGTCCACATAGTTTGGCTGTTGGGGTCCGGGGATGGTATCCTGGACCCGGCCTTTGGCGATGTGGATTGATGCAAAATTTCCTTCATGGTTAACAATTTTTTTTCCTTGGAAGTTTTTGCGAAACCAGCGGCTTTCGATTTCCCCGCCCAAACCAGGGGTTTCAGCATGTTGATAGACGGTAAAACCCCGTATGGTGGTTCCATCATTTTCAATGGCCAAATATCCGCGAATTTCACCCCACAAGCCGCGGGTGTCAACGGGTACGACATAACCTTGAACCTGCTGTTGTTCCAAGTGAATATAGAGTGGCAATTGCCCGGTCGGCTGCAGCGCCGAACGGGAAATGCGACCCTGGGCATCAACCCACACCGTTTTAATGTGTCGTTTGTACAGCATTTCAACTTGCCCGGTGGAGACCCGCTGTTGATCGCTGACGATGTTAAAGGCCTTGAGAATGTTTTTCTGACGATCCACCAGCATGTTTCGCTGCTGAAAGGTTTTTAAACCGGAATTGGCTGCCGTCAGCAAGAGACTGCAGGTGATGCAAAGAAAGATGGCAAAGACAATGGTCTTGATGTGGCTAGACATTGGGGATCCTTTGCTTGACTTTGAATCGGACCACCAGATGATCGAGCAGCGGCGCAAATACATTCATGAACAGTATCGCCAGCATGATGCCTTCGGGGAAGGCGGGATTAAAGACACGGATCACCACAGTCAAGGCGCCGATGCAGAAGCCGTAAATCCAGCGGGCGCCATGGGTATCGGGTGCGGAGACCGGGTCGGTGCTCATGAAGGCGATACCGAATGCTGATCCGCCGATGAGCAGATGATACCACGGATTCATGGAAAGGTAAGGCATGGATGTGGGGGTGGCAACCAGGTTGAGCAGGTAGCCTGCGGCTAAAATGCCCAAAATGTCACCCAGAATAATCCGATAGCTGGCAACCCCCATGGCCATCAGCGCTATTGCGCCGATGAGACACAACAGGGTTGACGAGGCCCCGATACTGGCAGGGTAAAATCCCAGGAACAGGGTGCTGAAATCATATCCTGCCTGTACAAGGGCTTGTTCGACCCCGGTAGCCGCCTGGGTCGTGCCGGCCACAACCAGCGGCGTGGCGGCGGATAGGGCATCCACGGTGGCCGCAGATGTATCCACCAGGGCGGTCCAGACCGCATCGCCGGACATCTGCACTGGATAGGCGAAATATAGAAAAGCGCGTCCCGCCAGCGCTGGATTGAGAAAGTTGCGCCCGGTACCGCCGAAAACCTCCTTGCCGATGACCACGCCGAACGAGATGCCCAGAGCCGCCTGCCACCAGGGTGTCGTGGGCGGTAAGGTTAATGGAAAGAGCATGGCTGTGACAAAAACACCTTCGCTGATGGGGTGTTTGCGGACAACGGCAAATACGATTTCCCACCCAAAGCCAAACAGATAAGAGATGATGACCAGTGGCAGGACCACTTTTACCCCGTGCCAGTATGCCGGCCAGAAAGCGACCGCCTGACCGGCGGCCAGAAACGCCTGCAATCCCACATTGTAGATACCCAAAAAAAGACAAGGCAATAGGGTGACGATTACCAGGAACATATAGCGCTGGACACTGAGACTGTCCCGGTGAAACGGCGGTAAAGCCGTGATTTCATTGCTTCCGAAGAAAACCCGTTCCATGGATTCAAAAAAGGGTTCGAATCGACGCAGGGAGCCCCCGGGTTCAAAATGCTTGCGATGTGTATCAAAAAAATTTCGAATAATTTTCATCTGGCTTTCACCCGGCAAATGGCGCGATTCGCCGCCGTCTTAGAGCATCTGGCTGTTGTGTACCCATACATTTTATTCGTTTTTATGAGGCGGTATCCTTGCCTGTTTCCTTGGCATATGCTGCTTTGGCTGCTATCATCGTCCGGCTCAATTCAATTTTTGACGGGCAGACATACGAGCACAATCCGCACTCAACACAGTCCAGCAACCCCAGTTCCAGGGCTTCTTCGACCTCTTCAGCCAAGATGGCCTTGTAGGCCAACTGGGGAAGGATCTCCACCGGGCAAATATCGGCACAATGCATGCAGGCGATACAAGGTCGCAGGCTGCCGTTAAGGTTGCAGTTGTACTCCAGAGGGCTTTTGTTCAACTTGGAGAGAAAAGCGCGTGAGTAGGAGGGTTTGTGCATTCCCGGATTGAACAGATCCAAAAATTCGGCCGCTTCACCTTCAGGCACCAGATTGAGAGCGGTCTCGTAAAGGCCCATGAAGCCATCCGGGTCGCTGGTGTAGCCCCTCAAGAGCCCGCCCACCACAAAGCGGGTGCGGGGGGACGTGTCGGCTGGATCCACCAAGTGGGAGAGCGGTACGCCCATGCGGGTATGACAGTGGCGTTGCACAGAGGAGGCGCTGCCCCCTACGCTGACAATGCGTTCCGTGGGGTAGGCACCCTGGCGAAGCAGGTGCGCTACCAAGAGCAGATCCTGTCCACTGATAAACCAGGCGCGGTTTTCCTGGGGCGTTTTTTTGATATGGTAGAGTACGGTTCCGGGATCGTCCGCCGGGTAGTTGCCCGATACCCAATGGGTCAGAAAGGGTTGGCATTCCTGGGTCAGGTCCTGCTGACCCGGGGCCGTATACACGATCACGCGATTTTCAGATAGCTTGTTGAGCACCTGGAGACCGTATGCCAGCAATTCCATCCGGTTTTTCAGGTAAACCTTTGGGCTGGGATGAAAGGGTTCCTTGGCATCCAGGCCCACCAGAATCAGCGGCGGCACGATGTCAGTCGGGCACAGGTCCCTAAAGGGCAATTGGCGCAAAGTCCACCATAGACCGCCCTTGAGAATATGGTCGACGAGTGTCTCGCGCGGCATGCTGTTCAGCTGTGCTTCGGAAAAGGCCGGGAATGTCTCTTGGGGTTCAGTTTCCAAGTCGCGGTCAATCACAATGGCCTCAACCGCACGCCGCTGACCAAAATCAATTCGCTTAACGACTCCTCCGCCAGGGGATAGAAACTTAACGCTGGTATTACGTTTGTCTTCAAACAGGGGGGAGCCAATTTTGACGGCATCCCCCGGGGTAACCTTTAAGCGGGGTTTGATATGAGGGATTTTTGATGGTAAAACAGCAACCTGTTCAGGGGCAGCCAGGTGGACCAGATTCACAGCCGGTGAGCCGGATATGCGGAAGCGTAAACCCTTTTTTATTGTCAATTGCTGCATTTATGCTTAATTTCCATGTAATTGCACAGGGTCATTGCTGCCCAATCCCAGGCTGGAAAGGGTCCGCCAAAGTTAGCACTTTTGGGTTTCATTATCAATATGGACATGATAATAATTCCTAATAAGGAGACCCGTATTTAAATCAATTATGAGGGCATGCTTGGGAAACAAGTGTCGATACTTGATCAGTATGGATTAGTGATCATACCCAACCAAACAGGAGAGATGCATGGAAGCATGTAAACCCATTCTTAACACCGGATTGCGTGGGGTCACCATTGCGAGCACCAAGGTGAGTAACGTCATTGGTGATAAAGGAATATTGATCTACCGTGGCTATTTGGTCAAAGATCTGGCGGAAGATGCCAGTTTTGAAGAGATTGTTCATTTGCTATTGTATGAGTCGCTTCCTGACAAACAAGCATTGGCCGCGTTAAAAGAAAAACTGACCGCTGAACGGGCCCTACCGGATCAGGTGGTGGCGGCATTAAAAACGCGTCCTCCCAAGGCGCTTCCCATGGATATCATGCAAGCCGGCGCAGCGATGCTGGCGCACCATGATGAGGACGTGGCGGATCAATCGTATGAAGCCACTTTGCGTATGGGTATTCGACTGATAGCCAAACTGCCTACCCTGCTGGCGGCCTGGGAGCGTATTCGCAACGGCAAAGAACCCGTGGCCCCCGATCCTGAGCTCGATCACGCCGCTAACTTCCTATACATGTTGTTCGGCGAAAAACCGGATCCCGAGGCGGCCCGTTTTTTTGATGTGGCGCTTGTGCTGCACGCCGAGCACTCCTTTAATGCCTCTACTTTTGCTGCCCGTGAGGTGGCCTCCACACGCGCTCATATCTATGCTGCCGTTGCCGCCGCCATCGGTTCGCTTTCCGGTGAATTACATGGGGGGGCCAATGTGCGTGTCATGCAGATGTTGCTCAACATCGGCAGCCCGGAGAACGTCGCGGCTTATATTAATCAGATTTTAGATGACGGCAAAAAGATCATGGGACTGGGACACGCTGTGTATCAAACCGATGATCCCCGAGCTCACATCTTGGCCCCCATGTGCAAACGTCTGGGTGAGATGGCAGGGGATACCAAGTGGTACGACATGTCCCGCATACTCGAGGCAAAAGGCAAGGCCGCCTTCAAAGAGCGCAAGGGTACCGATATTTATGTTAATGTCGATTTTTACAGTGCCTCGCTCTATTACGCCATGGGAATTCCCACCGATCTTTTCTCACCGGTCTTCGCCATCTCGCGGGTGGCCGGATGGGTGGCCCATGTATTGGAGGAACAGTTTGCCGAGGCGGCGCCCAAACCCATGCTCTACCGCCCCGAATCCGAGTATGTGGGCGATTACTGCGGCCCGGACGAATGCACCTTCGTACCCATGGACAATCGCTGA
>JBNKKB010000104.1:0-68333 GCA_050291605.1 Desulfobacteraceae bacterium
CGTTTGATCCAAAAAAGATGTTGGCTGTTAAAAAGAAAAAGGCCCGTCCGGTTCCAATTCAAAGACCAGTGGCCTTAGCAAGATAACTATTTTAACCAAGCGCTTGTTTTACAAGCGTTTTATGTAGACTTTTTATAGGAGATTATCCATGCAAGTGTTTTATGTCTATGATGAAACAAGCGATTCGGATCGGATGGTACTACCGGAAAAAGATTGCATGCTGCCTGTGGACCGCTCGGCCATCGAGACGTTTATTTCCGTGAAGCCTGATTTTTCGCAATGGCATGGCCAGAGCTTGAATGGCCGCGCGCCTGAATCCATCGGCCGCATTGTGGCCAGCCGCAGTGAAGATGGGGATGTGTGTATTAATGATCTGCCCTTTTGGCAGGAGAAGATGGCCTATTATTTGAGCTCACGATAAAAACGAATCGTTTTTTAGTTTACGAACCGGTGCCTAAATCAGGTATTGCCACTTTTTCCGTCAATAACCTTGTATCGTAACACCAGGGTCTGCTCCTCCAATCGATGGACATCCAATAATTTGAGATCAAGATCTATGGTTTCCGAGAATAATGAAATACCTTGCCCGAACATTTTGGGGGATAGGGTTAAAATAAACTCATCAATACAACCGGCACGGATAAACAGGGTGTTGATGTAGGCGCCACCGGTCAGGGCCACTTCCTGGTACCCTCGAGCGGCCAATCCCGCCAATAATTTTTCAGGCGACTCATTGCTGAAGACCAGATTCTCCATTGTATCGAATTGCTCAGGATGGCGGGTCATGACGACGTTCAACCGGCCGGGCAATGGTTTTCCGATGGTATCAAAGGTGCGTCTTCCCATAATGACCACACCTGCTTGTTGGCTAATCTTTTTGAACATGCGCTTGTCAGCCGAACAGGTCCAATCGGGAAAGTGGGATGAATGGCGTGCAATCATACCATCTACTGTCATGGCCATAATTAAGATCACCTTCATCGAATCACCTATTCATCTCTAAACCATTAAATTTTATTACTTTCCAAGTATCCATACCGATCAATGTATTCTAAAGAGTCCTTGTTGTTTTGTCAATCAGGCCCAGTGGCAGACCAGGGGAAATTAGCGCTTAACTTTCTGTTCCTACATTCCGATAATAATTCAGATCTTCGCAATGCCGGCCTCGGACATAACTGCCCAATTGCGTAATCGGCAAAAAATAGAACACCTATACTGTTTTATGATCAGTGAAAGGATCGTCCATGGAAGCCGCATGCCATAATTGCAATAACTCTTTCAATCTGCCGGACAATCGCCTGCCAAAAAATCGAGTGCTCTCTTTTCCTTGCCCCTCTTGCAAAAGCAAGATCACTCTCGATACACGGGAAAAACCGAAAAGAGCCGCAGAACCGGAATCCGATCGGCTTGTATTTAAGCCGCTAGCCGATTCAACCGATGCCAGCCTGGATGCCGACGATCTTAAAAAGAAAATTATCCGTAAAATTGAGGACCTGCCACCCATGCCCAAAGTGCTGCTTAAAGCCCGTGAGGTAATGAATGATCCCCGTTCAAGCTTTAAGGATGTAGCCGGCATCATCGAAACCGATCAAGCTATAGCTGCTAAGGTCCTGAAGGTAGCCAACTCCGCTTATTACGGTCTCAGCGGTATGGTCAATTCCATTCACCAAGCCACGGTCGTATTGGGACAAAAAACCTTAGAGCAAGTGATCACCATGGTTTCTTCATCCAGCTTGTTGGGTAAACGTTTGAGAGGGTATGGTCTCAGCGCCGGGGTTCTATGGCGACACAGCCTGGCGGTCGCTCTGTGCTCCCAAATGATTGCAGAAAAACGAGCGCCCAGTCTGGAAAACGATGCCTTTTCAGTGGGTCTGATTCACGACGCAGGCAAATTGGCTCTGGACGAATATCTGTATAAAAATAACAAGTTATTTAAAGATTATATCGCAAAAAACAGTCCATCGATCCAGGCTGCCGAGCACCACGTGCTGGGCTTCGATCATACTGAAATCGCTGAAGAGCTTTGCCACAAATGGAATTTGCCCGAACAGCATGCCGATGCCATGCGCTTTCATCACGACCCCAATGCGTCCAATGACAACACATTGGCCCATATTGTCTATATGGCCAACTTTGTGTCCAATGAAGCCGGTTTTGGCAGTGAATTAGCTGTGACTGAGAGCCGGCTTGATGAATCCAGCATGAAAACCCTGAAACTCAAAGAGACAGATATCGCCAACTTTTCCCAGGATTTAACTGCGGCCGTGGATGAGATAACGGAAAGTTTGAATTTATAGCCAACCGGCTTAAAAAAAAGTCGGTTAAAGTTATAAGATTATAGATGAGGGGTCGGGTAGTTTTCACTTCACCCTATTTTAATTTGATTCAATTTTTCTTCCCGCTCTTGCCTCCAAAATATTGCATCTTGGCACTAATTTTGAGATGATATCATCTCGTTAACCCAAGCAATTCAATTGACCTGTCGAAAGGAGTCGGCAATGCCAAAGACCGAACAACTTCTCACCACCCAAGCATTTTCAAAGAAAGCGGGCGTTTCTACTGCGACTGTTACCAAATGGCTTAAAAGCGGAAAAATCAAAGGGAAAAAAGAGGGAAACAAATGGCGGATCGCTGCGAGCGAATTAAAAAAAGCGAGTAAAACCAAACCCACAGCCTCCAAGACAGCGGCCCCCGCAAAAGTCAAATCGAAATCCACTCAGATGAAAAAAAAGACCCCTGCCAAAGAGACTCAACCCACACGTGGCAGCAAATCGTTCTCAGTGCAAGAGTTCAGCGATATGACCTATTTAACAGCTTTCGGCGTGGAAAAATGGCTTAAAGAGGGGCGCCTGACCGGAGGTATGGATGCATCGGGTCAAAAGCACATCGATGCAGTCAATCTAGAAAATCCGCTGGTCAAACGACTCGTCCGTTAAAAAATCGTGCTATACAGGTTTATCGGAAACTCATCAGAAGGTCAGCTGATCAATCCTTTGTAGACGAAATAGCCGTAAGCGCCGGTAAAAAGAAAACCCATCCAACGCGGCATCCGCCCTAAAATGGCGATACACAAAAAATGTAGAAAGGAGGCGCCGAGGATGATCAGAATGCTCAAGTTGAAGTGTCCCGGCATGCGAACCTGGCTAAAAAGGGCAAACAACCCGATGCACATGGGAATACATATATGACCATCGCCGACTTGAGAGCTGTAAACAATATCCGCCCTTTTGGCATGGGCATAGAATAAAGCCAAAAAGGCATTGGGCAGGACCATCAACAGTCCGCTAAGCCACCCCAGATTGTCAAACACCAGCCACCCGGGGCCACTGCGTGGTATCCATGCCACCAACCTTTCAATGGCCACATAAACAACCACCCCGCCGAAGACAACCATTACAATATCAGCGACAATGGCCCACCAATCGAACACCTGGCCGCTGTAAACGCTTTGCTTAAGTACATCAAAGATGTGAAAAATCTGCCAAAACAGAAATAGCCCCACCAGAACGAAACCATCGCCAAAATCCAATCGGGTGTCTCGGGACAAGGCCCAAAGGGCACCCGTGAAGAAAAAAACCGCAGAAATTGTTAGAAGCAATGAATAGTAGTTTAAACGATCGGTCTTCAGGTAGCTATTTTCAGGGACAACGTACAGCCCCCATAGCATGGCCGGCATGCCAATAAGCAGCGTTAGATTGGTCACGTTGTTAACCAGGCAATTTTCCAGCACCAACATACCGTTGCCTCCGGATTTGCCCATTACAAAAGCAAACATCAAGTTGGAAAAACCCGATGCATAAGGCATGACCAGTGTGCCCAGTACGGTTCCTTCCAGCCCATTGCTTTCCAGTGCACCCAACCGCCAGAGCATCAATATCGAACCGCCTAAAAAAAGGGCCACCGAAAACAATGGGTCCAAATGACCCAACCATTGCCACAATTCATATATGCGCTGCACTGCCTTTTCCACGAAAGCACTGAACGATATGCCGGCATTGAATAGAGTCATCGCAAGTCGTTATTGTCCAGCCACCAAAGATTTCCAAGCCTCATCCAATTGTCGATAATCTTGAATCAGCTTCTCTAAACGATCGACATCTGAACGCGGAATATCTAATTTTTCCGCATAACTGTACACCCGTTCACGCTCAGGCAAGGAAAAATTACCATCCAGGCTGGCCAAACCAATGGCGTCTTTGAGGATCACCAAGGCGGTTAGACGAGAAACGTTTTGCTTTTTCAGAAAGAAATCTTTGTCCGTAAGTTTAAAATAGTAGTTACTGTCCAGTCCCAAATGATCGGCTTTGCGACGCACATAATCAAATTCCGGAGGGCCGTTGTTTTTATCCGCCTTAGCGATGGCTACCAATATCTGGATGTAAGTTCGCGGATCAAACTCTTTGGTGCCGGCATCAACAAAGTTTAGCGCCATATGCAAACCTCCCCATAATGGATGAAATTCATGATATTTGTAGATCAGTTGTAAGATTACTGATTATAAATTTTATTAAATTCTTAATAGTTGAAATATATTTATTCAATTGATTGTTGATATTAAAGAATACAGGCTATCCGCTTTTGCTGCCCTTAGTGATGCCTGCTCACCTTACTACGGACAGACATGGTTCATCAAATTAAAAAGATTGCAGATATCACCTCCATAAAGTATGAATACGCACATACCGGTACGATACTATAGAACACCATTGCGTTTCTTTTGATCAATTTAACCCATAAACTGAAAAAACAAACTTATGCGACAGCAGATTATCATCACCCTTATTCTCAGCGTGGTGCTAAGCATCTCAGCAACGGTTAAATTGCTCTATTTCCCCGAGCCCAAACAACAGATCGCTTACTTTTTTTTAATCCTTTTTTGGATTTGCGCTGTATTGATTGTCATCTTTATGTTCAATATCTTCTGGCAATTCTTGCACCGCCACAAACCGACACCGGACATCCGGCCGGTCATGAGTTGGCCCAATCGTCGTAAGAGCTATCGTATCATCTACCCCAACTATATGCGGCCCACTCTCATTGTGGACAGTGCGGATCATCAAGAAAAGCGCCAATTGGAGTTTCCCGTTCTGGATTTGTCCCAAAACGGGCTCTGTTTTATTGATGATGGGAGCCTGGGGGCTATTCAATCCTTCTCCGGGCGCATTCTTTTCCAAGATGGCGAAATCAACTCTATTAAGGGTTTGGTTATTCGCAATAATAAATCACAGATCAGTGTCCAGCTAAATCAAGGCATTGGGTGGTCTACAATTCTCAAAGAACAGCGCCAGCTGATGGCCCAAACAAAACCTGCACGACAGATACCAGGCCGGTAATTTAATGCAACTCAATACATCCCTGTTGACAAGTCAGAAAGTCTCTATGGGGAGCCCTATCACGGCCCATGTGCCGCATTTTGCCAGTCATTTTTGCAATTTGCAAAAAAATACCGAGCATTTTTCCCATACTGCTCCTTTGGCATAATTTTTAACCTATTTAAATTTTTATATATTTGTATATTCTTCATATTTTTCGTTTTCTGGCATAAATAATGCTTGTTATATTACCGAAGCCTAACTTTTTCATCATCTTCCTCTCTTGTTCTTCGGGGTGGCGCGCAAGCGCCACCCCGTCGCCCTCTGGCAGCGCTAAATGAAATTGTAGCTTCTTAAACGGAAAATAAAAATCGCTCTTTGCTATAAATTAGGATTAAAAGCCGCAATCCAGGCACTTGCCTGCTCAATTTTAAGCAGGCTTAGACCATAACCCCTTTTCGTCGGCCAAGGCCCTGTTGGATTCGCAATGGTCCTACCCAACCCAACTTGATTGATTTATAGCCCTCTTTTTATTAAAAGGTGGCGCCACATGGCGCCACCTTTTTTTTCTATGCGCTTAATAGTCTTGTGTCCGACAGCTAGGTGACAGATTTTTTGGACGTTTTTTAATCCAGAATATCAAAAAACCAAAGCCCAAATGTCAAATGGAGGATGGGAACCGATACAATATCAGATCGGTAGAATGCGTTCATTTGACTTTCGGGCTTTTATGTTTGGATTTGAATGCATGGTGCCGCCTCGGCTAGCATGCGGCTATATCCAATTTGCATGTTAGTTCAGAGGCACTATCTAAATAAGGGGTTGAGGATGTCCAGATGGCCTTTAGAACTATTTTATGATCCAGTCGGGGTCGTTTTCACACCTTCAAGCAGGGAAATGTGGTTTCTCTCTTCCTGGATGATGAGTTTCAGTTGGCGGCGCACCTTGTCATCTTCAACAAAATCCATCAACATTTCATAAAAAGCGATGGTATCGCTTTCAAACTCAATGGACTGTTTCAACAACGCATCTTCTGCGGCCGCTTTGGATAGCATGGCGTCCTGCAAAGAAAAGGTTTGATCCTTCACCATCTCCTGCAGCAGAGCGCGACCCATAGCTTCCATCTCCCGACAATCGGGTGCCTCTGCCTGTTGGACAACGACGCGCCTGAACCACTCGGCATGGCGCAACTCGTCTTCCGCCATCCGACTGAGCAACTCGCTGATTTTTGGATTGGATGTATTTTGAGCCGCCTGCCGGTATGCGTTCTCCCCATTTCGCTCTATTTGAACTGCAATATGACAAATATCTGAAATTGTGAACATTTTATAGGCCTTTCTTTAAAATTGATAGCGAAGTCCAGTCCCGACGAAACCCGATCCGGAAAAATTGTCGCCAATCAAATTGTATTAAGCCAACACGGCCTTGAGCCTGGCAACCACCCGCTTTTTGCCCAGACAGAGCATCACCTGCAAAAAATCCGGCCCCACGGCTTGCCCGGTAATGGCTGTGCGCACAGCATTGATCAGTTGACCCGGTTTCAGTTGATGCGTGGCCAAAAACTTTTTCAAAATATCCTCCAACACCGTTGCATCGAACCCGTCCAGATCTTCCAGGATCCTGATCAAATCAGGTAGCCACTTGAACACGTTTGGGTCCTGCCCTAAATGTTGGTCAAAAGCGGCATCGTCCCTGGGATAGGTATCACTAAAAAATGCCCGGCCATAAGTGGCGAAATCGTTCAAGGTCTGGAATCGACCGCGAATCAACTCGACGGTTTGGCGCATCCAGTCCGCTTTTTCTCCTTCAAACAGGGGATCCCAGATGCCGGCAGCTTGCAACTGTTTTTTTACAAGTGGCAACAATTGGTCAAGATTCATGGTGCGTAAATAATGGGCGTTCATATTGAGCAACTTCGGATCCGTGAAAAACTTGTCGCCGCCCGCTTTGATGTTAAAAACCGAATTAGTGCGGTTAATGCCTTTTAGATTAAAGGCCGCCACAAGTTCCTGGGGGTTGAAATACTCCTTGGAATCGCTGGTGGCCCAACCCAAAAGCACCAAAAAATTCACCATGGCCCAAGGCAAAAACCCCTTTTCTCTGTAGTAGTGGACGGCCACTTGCTCGCCGTGCTTGCGTTTGGAGATCTTGGCCTTTTGGGGGTCCAATGTCAGTGACATGTGTGCGAATTGAGGCGGTGCCTGGCCGAGCCCCTGATAGATCAAAACCTGCTTAGGTGTATTGGCCAGCCCGTCCTGGCCGCGAATGACATGGGTGATTCCATCGCGCATATCATCCACTGCATTGGACAGCACATACAGCGGTTGCCCATTGCCGCGTACGAGGATAAAATCTTCAATATCCTGAAATTGTTTTTCAATTCTCCCATAAACCGCATCATCGAATACCACCGCACCGGGTTGGCGCGGCACCTTCAATCGAATGGTATAAGGCAGTTTAAGGGCCTCTTTTTCCGCCACTTGCTGGGCGCGTAACTGTCGGCATGTGCCATCGTATTGATACGTGGTTTTGTTTTGTTGCGCCTGTTTCCGTTTTGATTCCAAATCAGCTTTTGTGCAGAAACATTTATAGGCCTTTCCGGAAGCCAGCAGCGCTGCAGCGGCTTGTTGATGTTCTTTGACGAACCGGCTCTGAAAGTAAGGTCCGGCATCCCATTCCAGTCCCAGCCACTTGAGCCCCTCCATTATGCCTTCGATTGCATCCGTTGTGGATCTTTCGGAATCCGTATCTTCAATGCGCAAAATAAATTTTCCGCCGTGTTTGCGTGCAAACAGCCAATTGAAAATAGCCGTACGTGCCCCCCCAATGTGCAAATACCCAGTTGGACTGGGTGCAAAACGAACCACAACTTTCTCCATGTTAAAAAATTCCTTTCAAAACCAACCGCTTCAAAGAAATGCCCACTCTCATTCACTGCGGTAATTCACTCACTCCTATCGAAAATGCGCTTTCGGCATGATATTGAATCGGTAAAAATATTTTTTAAATCGATAGAATTCATTCACTTAGCACTAAACACCTAAAACTTGAAACTATTTCTGCCCACCCTTACCGTAAAAATGCCCCCGGATGACGGCAATGAACCAGCCACTTGCCTCTATTTACAATCCACGCTATGTAGCGCTTCATCGATTGTCTTTCAGTTGCAGTCCAGGAGATTTCTTCACATGGCGTTGAGCAAAGCCCGCCGCATCAGCCGGGAACACAAATTGGCTATCAAGCGTTTTGAAACCCAACGCCGGAAAAATAGAATAGCCGCACCGGGTCCCCATCCCCTTGTCGTCGTACTGGATCATTTAAAACCCCGGTTCAATATCGGTAAAATTTTTAGAAGCGCCGACGCCTTTGGTGCACGCGAGGTGCACCTTATTGGCACCGACTTTTTTGATCCGGCTCCGGCGATGGGATCTTTCAAGTGGGTGCCGGCACGATTTTTCAACAATTTTCAAGATAGCCATCAGCAGTTGAGCGCTGCAAAATACAGAATTTTTCGATTGGATCCCTCAGCGGATCAGGTGCTGTCGCAATGCACACTTCCTGCTCGCAGTGCCTTTGTCTTTGGTCACGAAGAATTTGGCTTCAGCTTTAATATCCAAAAATACCCGGATATACAATCCATATCCATTCCCCAGTTCGGCCGGGTGCAAAGTCTGAATGTAAGTGTGGCAGCATCCTTGGCCATGTATGAATATGTACGTCAACAAGAGAAAACGTCATGATGCAACAGGGTCCAAATTTCGACGTTGTGGTTGCAGGTGCCGGACCCTCGGGGGCCACAGCCGCTTTTATACTGGCTGAACACGGGTACAAGGTTTGTCTCATCGATAAAAAAAATTTCCCCCGACCCAAGTTGTGTGCCGGGTTGCTGACCTGGAAAAGCATGGATTTGCTAAAAAGGGTTTTTTGTTATTCGGAATCAGACTTGATTAAAGCCGGTATCGTCGTCAACACCTGCCGCAATTATCAAATCTTTCTAAAATCGAAACCAGTGGTCCAGCGATGCCTGGACTTTCCCTTTCACTTGGTTGATCGAAAACACTATGACGACTTTTGGCTTCGGCAGGCCCGCCAAGCCGGTTGCCTGGTCAAAACAGGTCATGCTGTGATCAAAGTCGAACCGCATCACGGCAGGGTCATTTTGGCTGATGGATCCCAACTCAAGGCGGCTATGATTATCGGCGCCGATGGTATCTGGAGCAAAGTGCGCCAATCCATCATGACCGACAAATTACGTGCCCAACGATGGCGCCGACTGATGGCCACCACCATTGAGACCCGAATACCGACCCCCAATTACCAGGACGAAAGCCTTGCGGCTATCTATTTCGGCGATCTGCCATGGGGCTATGGCTGGTCCATTCCCGGAAACGACCACCAGGTTGTTGGCATTGGCCGGCTGCTGAGCAAGGGCAAACGATCCATGGCGCGTGATTTTCGTCACTTTTTAAATACACTCAGCATTGATCAGGACCAAGTGGACGCCTGGCAGAGCCATCCCATGCCTTACGGCAACCATTTGCGTCGCCCTGCCCGCGGCCGTGTCATGTTGGTTGGAGATGCTTGCGGACTGGCTGATCCTTTGTTGGGGGAAGGCATCTATTATGCCCACCGCAGCGGTGAACTTGCAGCCCTGACCCTTATCGCCTCCGGGCTGGATCCAACACAATCGGTAGCGGCATATATCCAGGCCCTAGACAGACAAGTTCTGCGGGAATTGCGCTGGATCAAAGTGTACCGCAATCTGCTCTTTTGGGGTGACCGCCGCCGGCGTTTCCGCGGCCTGCGCCTGTTTTTTTATTTGATGCCCAAACGCGTTGAAGCCGCTGTACAAGGCCAGCTCTCGTTCTCCAAATTGATCTTACCCTGGGTCAAACCGCATAGCAGACTTTAATGGGCGTATTGATAAAGCCCCCTGCCGGGAAACTTGATTTTACTAATCCGTTAGATCAATATCCCAAGATCAGCAAGAGTTTTATCCATCCATTGCTGCCAGCCTTGATTGGCTTTAGGATTGGCAGGGCTGGGATGGGTCACGCTACCCATGGTCACATCCATTTCCGATAGGGCAATCTTTGATCTCTGCGCCGCGAAAGCACCGACACCGATAACAAAGCGCGGCTTGAGTTGCTGAACCCATTGTTGAAGCGCAGTATCGCAAGCTTTAAACAAGGCTGCCTTTTCGGTTTTGGGTAATTTATCGGGTGTGCGATTGCGTCCGCTGTGTTCCATGAAGACAAGGGGGCAGTAATTGGCCACCCAAAACCGTTTGAAAAAGGTTTGGGGGGTCTTAAAACGCGCTTTGGCCCATCCCCATAAACGTTGGCCGCTGACTTCAGAGCGCTTGCATTCAAAACCGTGAATGGGCCTTTTAGGGTGCATCTTAGCAGGGATGCCAATAGGCGTGTCGATACCCATCCAACCCTTTGCGAAACTCACGTCGCCGAACGGTACACCGGTTTGCGCCATGCCCCAAGGTCCGGGATTCATACCCAATAGGATCACCTCTTTGGGGCAATGCCCAAATCGGCACATATACTGACTGTGGGCATCCCTGGCATAGATCAAAGGATTATAGACATGGGTCACCGGAGGGCCAAAGGTCAACGGAGCCAATTCAGCCAAAAGATGATCGATGATTTTTTCCAATGGTTCCGCAGCCATCAGTGGGGATTCTCGTAGAAAACATAACTGGTGCTGTAGTCACTGAACTCAAAGTAGACCCGCTTTTCCTGTGGGTCTTTTTTCATATTGAAATTTTCATCGATATACCCATAGCCAAAACGATAGGGGCGCGGTTTGTTCTCGCTGGTACCATAAGCGGTTGAAATTTTATCTATTTTGATAAACCGCTTGGCCAGCTTATCACCGGCATAGATGTCGAGTACGCCATCCGTACCGGTCCAATTCTGAATGCTGCGCCCGATTTTATTCTGGGTTTCTTGGGTGCAACCCGCCGCTAGGCCGACAATAACCATTAATAGCATAAACCGTTTTAACATCGACGTTTACCTCCTTTGCAGCCTCATATTGACTTTATTGACGGCCAGGCTAAACATTATTTTTCCATAGCCGATATATAAAAGTGCGACCCGCTAGTCGGCACGGTTGCTCATCATGTATATACACAGTGAGGAGTGTTATGCTTAATAAAAACAACCAACATCGCATGCCCCGGTCCGTGGATGAAGCCGCCGAACTGCTGTTGTCGGATCTATTGCTCCAGCACCTTCAATCACTCGCCAAAATGAGCGAGAAAGAATTTGATCTGTTGTGCGACAAAATAGCCCCCTACTTGCTGGAAGAGTTTAGAATCTGGCAAGGCAATGACGCCTTGTTGGAATCTTGTTACCAAAAAAATGATGGGGCGGATGATGATCCTACCCGCATCATACTAAACCGTGTTAAAAGCTTGTTGCATGATTTTCATGGTTTTCTGGTCATTACCTAAACTTCATATTTTGTCTCTAATAACCCTCTGCGGCAATTCAGAGCTTAACACCTCATAATGCAACTTTATCTATGCGCGAACCCTAAGTGACGGGTTGGCATGCGCCGCAAAAATGGGTGCTGCGCTGATCAAGCACCATTCTTTCGACGGGCTGCCGGCAGCGCGGGCAGGGTAAACCTGTGCGACGAAACACCTTCAATTGTGGAGCATTGCTTCCGCGTCTGTGGCGAAGGGATTGAAAATTGCCTTGCCCCCTGCCCAAAGTGGTACCGCCATTGCGCAAGCCCTGCCGTAACACGTAGCGCACAGCCCGATGCAAGGCTTTGATTTCAGTCTGGGTTAAGCTCGTGGCAATGCGCATCGGATGAATATATGCACGCCAAAGGGCCTCATCCGCATAAATATTTCCCAAACCCGCCACGAAATGCTGATCCAACAGCAAAGGTTTGATCCTGCGACGGCGGCCCGTCAAACGCTCACCCAGCATTTTAGCGCTGAAGCGCTTTCCAAGGGGCTCAGGGCCCAACTTGCCCAACAAGCAACCTGGGGATAGGGTAAGATAAAAACGCCCGAATTTGCGCGTGTCATGAAACATCAGATACCCCAGATCACCCAATTGCAGGATCACATGCTCATGACGACCTCGGCTGCCCGGCCTGGCCTTTAATTCAAAACGCCCGGTCATGCGCAAATGAACAATTAGGTGCCAACCGGCATCTAATTCAAAAACCAGATATTTGGCCCGTCTGTACAATCGCTTGATAATGCGACCTTGGACCTGACTTATAAAATCGTTGACCGTCAAAGCGGCGATGGTCGGTTCCCAATACACATAGGCCTTGGTAATGATCTTGCCCGCCAAACCGACAGCATTGAGGTCGTCCACCATAGTTTGAACTTCCGGTAATTCAGGCATTACCAATTTTTCCATATATCGTACTATTTCAGAATGTTAAACACCTGACCACTGAGGACTTTGGGGTAAAAATAGGTGGATTTACGCGGCATAATGAGCCCGTGTTCTGCTACCCGTTGAACTTGTTCTATACGTGTGGGGTTGAGTATAAAAGAGATGTCCGCATCATCGTTCAACACGGCTTGGACCGCCTCCTGTGAAGTGGTTCGATAGCTGATCTTGGAAGCATCATCCAGCCTGGACTGATTATATCCCAACAATTCCATCATGAGCAGCCGGGTAAGTACGGTAACGTCCAAATCAAGCAGGGGCGCCGGCAATTCATCTCCAAACAATCTCTCCATCATGCCGGTTTTTAGAACCAGCACATGTATCGCCGGTTGCCCTTTGATACTGACGCCGATGGCATTTTTACGGGCATGTGCCGACAAAGCGGCATCCACTTCTGCCAACGCTTTATCCACACCCTGCTCTGTTGAACAGGACAAAATTCTAAAATAGCTGTCTGCTTTATCAAGCAGGGAGGCCATTTTATCTGCGGGTACGTCTATCAAAAGCCGATGTGCCGGGAAAATCACCATCCCGGGATCCTCCAAACTGCTCAGGCTCATCATCACAAAATTGGCAGGATGGTCAGCGGTAAAGCCGGCGCTATTTTTCTTTTTCCATGCTTGATAGTCCAATGCCGTTTCATAGCGATGGTGACCATCAGCAATATAGATGCGCTGTCGATGGAGTGAATCTGTCACGTGCGCTGTTATTTCATTGTCGGTAATGCGCCACAGCCGATGGCGCATACCTTTGGTATCCACCACATCCATATCCGGCATTTGACTTTTGGTCGAATCCTGCAGACATTGCAGCAGCCCGTTGGGATCCGAATAGAGCCCGAAAATAGGACTAAAGTTGGTATGACACATTTTCATCAATTGAAGACGCTCTGATTTGACTTTGGAGAAAGTACGCTCATGGGGCAGCACGATGCCTTTGTCAAATGGCTCCAACCGAACGGAACCAATGATGCCATAGCGGATAACCGATTGGCTGCCCACACTAAATTCGACGCTGGTCAAATAGAATGCAGGTTGATCATCTTGTACCAATACCTGGTCGGCCATCCACTGATTAAAATAACCGGCGGCGCGATGATGAATGTTGTGATGGCCATTGTCACCAGGCTGCGCTTTACCTAAAATCAAACGAATGACATTATTGGGGTGGCGTTGGTAAAATCCCTCTTGTTCAGCGGGTGAAATCACATCATACGGTGGTGCGACCACATCAGCCAAATCCGAAATCAGCTCTGAATTGTACAAAACGCCATGGAAAGGGACAACTTCCGCCATATTCGTCTCCTCGGAATTATAAAGTTCTAATCCATCTTGAATGGAAATAAAAGGAATCTGAAATACCAACTATCGGGGAGCAAGTCAAACTCACATATCATGGATCGCAGGCACTTCGTCAACCGTCATCCGGGCAATACATATATGGAGAAAACCTTTCGGCATGAAGCGTTGTTGGCAGGCAAAAAATTATTTGATGATTCTCAGCTTATGAGTGGCCTGCAAGTTTTCCCAAAGGGCCCTGAGAATGACGGCACAAGCCTCATCGGGTATCGGCTCTACAAGCCCCCCGGTATCGGCACATGATTGCATCAAAGCTTGGTTACCGCTATAGAGTCCAAAATTCTGCTTAATATACTCCCCCAAACCAGATCGCAGTTGGTCCAACTCAGCAAACTGCATGTTGGCCATTACGGCAAGATCTTTTAAAGGTAGTACTGATTTAAGGCGCTCAACAGCATCGTAAACTTTTCGGGGATACGTCTCTTTCGAATCTTCAGGCAAATTCAAATCGATAGCAACCTGATCCGTGTGCATTCCCGTTTTTACAAATCCTAGATAAAATGCAGTCTCCAATATCTTGAAAGCCTGGCGATAAATGGTGGTATCATTGTGCGCCGTGATCCCTGTCACGAACGCCACTTTTACAGCATGCAATGAGAACCAGGAATTGGTCAACGACGCGCCTTCAAAAGCGGAATTCTGACTTAAATCAACATGCAATAGCTGCTTTTGATGCTTGAGCGCCATTTGCACGGCAAACCGTGTTTCAGGCGTCTTTTGGCCTCTGGTAATCAACAGCGTTCCGTCGGATTCCGTCACATTTTGCTCCATGGCTTTTTGGAAACCGACCGCTGATGCTTCTTTTAACGTGTACTTTTCATCTAGGGGCCCATCTTGGTTGCGGCGTCCTCGGGGTGTCCAGCCATCCAGGGCAATACCCAATTTGATGGCGACATCCAGGGCCGCCAACTCGACACCGCTTTGACCGCTTGAGATAATCTTTTGAATCACTCCGCACCCCCAGTGTGCATCTTATACACGCTTAACATATCTGAAACAACAGACCAAATGCGTTTTGGATCCGCAATGGCCGATCGCTCTGCAGCCTATGTTTCTGTCCCAAGCTTGTTTTGCACACTGCGGATCTTATCTCCCATACGCTGATTTTTGTCGATGCGCGTCCCGACTTTAATGGTCGTAAATATCCTTGGGGCGCCTAAATCATGTACCGCCTGGTGACATTTTTTTACAGCGACAAACACAGCATCCCATTCACCCTCGATATTGGTGCCGTTGGCATGCAAGGTGTAGCTTAAACCTGTCTTTGCTAACGCCTTTTCGCAAGCAACTACATATTGGGACAGGGACACCCCCACACCTATGGGCACCACGCACAAATCAATAATGGTCTGCATAATCGGACTCCACAATTGAAGGGTTATTTCCGTATTCTATCGAAATCTGGTGTTCGATATCGCGAAGGTCAGTCCATTGCTGGACATATTGGAAGGCGCGTCACTGCAATGGCATGGCACAAGATGGCGGCGATTTGTTTCACAAAAAAAATAACACCCCTGCTCATAGCATATCTTGTCTGCCATCTTGAGCAAAGTTTGTTCATTAAATTGGATGCGTTGGCGGTTGAGTTGCATAAATAACTGGTCATGGCGCACAAAAAGCTTGTCTGGCCGCAAGGCAATCTGCGCACCCGTGTTTAAAATGAGCAGGACATTGTCTTCAAAGACGACATCCACGACGAACAAGGCGGTCTCTTCATAAGAAAAGTAGACTTTTTCCACCAATCCGTCGTGTTGTTGGGCCACATGGTACCCTTTTGGATCCCATTGAATCGATGCATTAAAGTATTTGATAATTTTTCGATTCTCAAACGGTCCATGTCGATTATGCCAGCGACCGCGCCCGTCCATCCAAAAAGTGGCTTTCTCCTTTGGAATCACGATCTGTTTAAGCGGCATTATTTTTCTTCACCATGTGGATTCAAATGGTTTAATGGTCTTTTAAAATTATTCATCGAACGCATCATGCATCCAATAAAGCTCCCTTGAGCAGGAAAATCAAGGTTTCGATTCAAATAACCTCTTTTCCAAAACCCAGGCGGTACCCAAAATGACATTTCCTGGGTTGCTTATTTAAAATGGCTTGACAATACGCACTCCTGTTCTTAATGAAAGGTTCTATTATAATTCAGGATCGATACAGGAGAAGCGCTATGTTCAATGTCGGTATTGTCGGATGGCGTGGAATGGTCGGGTCCATTCTCATGGAAAGAATGCGGGTTGAAAACGATTTTAATCATGTGGAACCCATGTTTTTTTCCACCTCACAAGCCGGGCAGATAGCACCTGAGATAGGCCGTGACGTATCTACAGTTCAAGACGCCCACGACTACAAGCTTTTGGCTGCACAAGACATCATCATATCGTGCCAAGGTGGAAGTTATACGGAAACGGCATATACGCAACTGCGAGAAATGGGTTGGCAGGGCTATTGGATCGATGCGGCTTCAACTCTGCGCATGAAAGACGATAGCATCATTATTCTCGATCCGGTTAACGGGCCGATGATTCATCAAGGTTTGGATGCAGGTATCAAAACCTTTGTGGGCGGCAATTGTACGGTTTCTTTAATGCTCATGGCGTTAGGGGGCTTGTTCAGGAACCAGTTGATCGATTGGATGACGGCGATGACCTATCAGGCCGCGTCCGGCGCCGGCGCCAAGAACATGCGTGAATTGGTAATGCAAATGCGGGTTATTGGTCAGCAAGCCGGCAAACTTCTTGACGATCCCTCAACGGCCATTTTGGACCTCGACCGGCAGGTGACGCAAA
Organism: Desulfobacteraceae bacterium; assembly: GCA_050291605.1. Taxonomy (GTDB): domain Bacteria; phylum Desulfobacterota; class Desulfobacteria; order Desulfobacterales; family Desulfosarcinaceae; genus JARRKU01. Next base: position 16,896 of record JBNKKB010000104.1, read on the forward strand.
GTCTGCGTGCAGATAATTTTCCAGCAACATCGTTTGGAGCACCATTGGCTGCCAGCCTGATTCCATGGATAGATCGTGCCGTGAAAAACGGTCAAACCCGTGAGGAGTGGAAAGGGTTTGCTGAAACCAATAAAATTCTAGGGCTTGAAAATACACCCATCCCTATCGACGGCCAGTGTGTGCGGATTGGTGCCATGCGCTGTCATAGCCAGGCGTTCACTATTAAATTGAACCGAGATGTGCCCTTAAATGTAATAGAGGAAATGATAGCGGAACACAACCCGTGGATTAAAATCATCCCCAATGTAAAAGAGTCAACATTAGATGCGCTTTCCCCCGCAAAGGTGTCCGGCACGCTGACCGTCCCTGTCGGCCGGATTCGCAAATTGAACATCGGCCCTCAGTATCTGACTGCCTTTTCAGTGGGCGATCAACTGCTTTGGGGCGCTGCAGAACCGTTGCGCCGTATGTTACGGATTATTGTGGAACGCAGTGGGTAAGGGCTCTCAGTTACCCCTATAGTTGCATAAAAAAGATGGCAAAAAGGTTATAGGGCCGCATGAACAATGAACTGATGGTATATTTGGGACCCGTTCGCGAATTAAACCAACAGTGCACTGTAGGATCGGACCGATTTTATGCCATCTTTTTTCCCCTACGGCTTTTGCAACGATAGGGTTACCTAAAAAATGCCAATAGCCTCTTAACCCATGGTTGAATTCCTTGACAGATGCCGGATGCGCTTGATTTAATAATCCAAGGAGATTTCTCCATGGCCAAGCAAATCCAAAATTCAGATAGCGTAAAAATAGGTGGGCTTCCCCGGGTTATTGCCGATTTTGGTGGGCGACGCAAATTACTGGACCGTCGTTTGGAACCATTGCCTGCTGACCAGCGGGAACGTCGCTCCGGTAAGGAGCGCAGAAGCGGATTTGACCGGCGTGCTGCACTCAATCAATCGAATGAAACCGATCGGGATCAAAGGCACCCCACTGGTGCAGTTTAACCCCAGTGGCATATCCTTTCTAATCTCGTCTTTGGCCCACGCCACATGTAATGCGGCAAAGATCCAAGCCTTAAGTCACACGGATACCATACGCGCTTCCAAATGAGTAGAAAGATGCACAAATCGGTTTTGACAGTTGCATTGTATTATGATTAGTAAGCCTGTTTAATATGCAAATAAAATCTCATTGAAAAAGGGTGGAGATCGGAATCATATGCCAAATGCACATATCATCGGTACGGGTTCATCCGTTCCCAAGCGGATTCTATCCAACGCAGATTTAGAGAAAATCGTTGATACCACTGATGAATGGATCACCCGCCGAACAGGTATTAAAGAACGGCATATTTCAAGCCGGGACGAAAATGAATCCACAACAGCGCTGGGAACTCAGGCCGCCCGGGCCGCCTTGAAGACCGCCGATGTATCACCGCGTCAGATCGACACCATCATCGTCGCCACCGTAACTGCCGATCGTCTCTTTCCCTCAGCCGCCTGCTTGATTCAAAAAGAACTGGGTGCCGATAATGCGGCGGCATATGATCTGTCCGCCGGTTGCTCTGGATTTATCTATGCATTGGAGGCCGCCAGCAATAGCATACGCAGTGGCGCTACTGAGACAATTCTTGTAGTGGGTGCGGAGCGGCTCTCCTCCATCGTCGATTGGAAAGATCGCGGCACTTGTGTGTTGTTAGGTGATGGATCAGGCGCCGTTGTATTGCAAAAAGGCCCTGAATCGGCCGGCATATTATCCACGCACATCAAATCGGACGGAGGCTTTTGGGATCTTTTGTATTCAAGCAATGGCAATGCATCCCAACACCCACTTCTGGATGATGGGGACCTCAAACCCTTTAGCCTAAGGATGGAAGGGAACCGATTGTTTAAACAAGCCGTGGGTTCAATGGCCCATATCGGTGAAAAGGCCTTGGCCAGCAATGGTTTGGACACAGATGATATCCAACTGGTCATTCCCCATCAAGCCAATCTGCGCATCATCCAAGCCGTTGCTGAAAAATTAAAATTACCCATGGAGAGGGTTTTCACCAATTTGCATAAATATGGCAACACCTCCTCCGCTTCAATCCCATTGGCCTTGGATGAAGCTTATAGAGAAGGTTATATTGCCAAAGGTGATCATGTATTGTTTCTCAGCTTTGGCGCCGGCCTTACATGGGGTGCCGCTGTACTGGAGTGGACCCTGTAGTCCCATATACCCCAACCTTGTAGCTTGTGACTCTGATGTGCAGGGTTCCTCAATGAGATACCTGCCTATCATCCCGGGCAAAGCCATTGGGAGATAAGGATAGAAAAAACCCCCGCTCCCAAAATATCCTTCTCACTACCCCGATTTTGCTGTGCCGAAACCAAACTGACAAAACGCTTTATAATTACTGACAAAAAGTGTCATCCCCAATGTCTTAGGCAATTCGGGATACCATATCTGTCTGTTATAATACCAATTACATGTTTAATGGATATAGGCATGTATTTTGCAGCTTTGTATGGAGCCATAGAACATCTGAATTGTGTTGTATTTAGGACAGGAACCGATGATTGAATTTAAAGGCACCTACTGCCCCCAGAAAAGTCATGACAAAATAGCTGTATTGGTCCAATTTGATGGGGTATTGCTGCATGTCTGGCACTTGGCCGAGCCATTTTACCGCCTGCTATCCAGCGATGTTTTTCAGCTGCCTTGGTCCCTGTCAAGGGGGCAAAGGTGCATCAAACTCCCCAGCGGGGGCAAAATAGAGACCGACGACCAGGATGCCTTGACCTTGCTGCGCAGTAAATGTCTGTCCTTATTGGGTGGGGCCTATTCTAACCATTTCATCAAAAATCGCCTTTTTATTCTCTTTGGCGCTGCGCTGACTATTTTAGGTATCTGGTCAATTTTCTACTTCGGTCACCTTTTGTAATTCACCTCAACCAGCTTAGGATCAAAACCCGCCCCGGCTCTACAGACAAATTGCAATAAAAATTAAGGTTCAATTGGCTTTTTTATACGGAGAATGATTTCTACTTCAGGCTGTTTTGGATGTTCTGATGAATTTCAACCAAATCGTTGGTATTGCCCATATACTTCTCTATCCATTCAATGGTGACATTATATTGTTTGGCCAGCGCGCCCATCGCCTCTTTAAGAGAATTGTACCGGCGGTCTCTGCCTGTCCAATATTTCTCTTTCCGGCGCGGATCATAAAACGCCAAACCTTTTGAAACATGCGCAAAAGCAGCAGTTGAGTCTTTTTCTTCAGTTTTGGGGTTAGATGCTGCAAAGGTGTGCTGTGACCGGTATTTTGCCAAATTGGCACCATTAGGCGTTGGTGGAGATGGCTTATTTTCCATCGGAGAGCCGGCCAACTGCGCTTGGGAAGCAATGAGATTATGATGGATGGCCCCTAAGTCATTTTCATTGCCCATGTGAGATTCCACCCATGAAACCGATCGGCCATACATCTGCGACAAGGCCGATAGCGCTTGATTTAACGAACTGTGTTTTGAATAACTCGCCGCCCAATAGCGTTGCTTACGCCGTGGATCATAAAAACTCACGCCTTTGTGCTCTTGAACAATCTTTGGATCAACTCTTTTGGATGGAGCACGCTCACGGACCTTTGCAACAGATGCCATCCCTCGTTCTTTGTTATCTGTTGTACCTCTTGGACGCTTATCCGGTATTGATTCGATCGATTTGTTTTCAGGCGTTTTGGCAGTCACAGGTGTTTCAACGCCTTTTATATCTACGCGATCGACGATCTCCTTGGCATAGCGAATCTCTACTCCAGAGGTTCCCTTAAGGAAAAAGTGCACATAGGCTTCGCTCAACCATACCTGGTCGGATTCTTGGATGGTCCCATCCTTCAAATAGATCTTGTCGGCATGCGCATCAGCGGCACCATAAGATAAAGATATAACAAACAGCCCGACCCATAAACGTTGCCACAATGCCATGATGATATAATCCCTATTTAATTCGATGTTGATTGCTGCGAGGGAAACTCTATTTCTACCCTGCGGTTTTGTTGGCGTCCAGCCAGGGTATTATTAGGTGCTATGGGATTATTTGCACCCATCGCAAACACTGTTATTTTTTCGGGGATAACGCCTTTGCCCACAAGATAAGATTTTACGGCGCTGGCCCTAAAACGGGATACACTCACATTGTAGCTTGCCGAACCGATTGTATCTGTATACCCTCGGACAAAGATATATGCGTCAGGACGACTGATTAAATATTCTGCGACACGATCCAATAGAACATAAGAGTTCGTATCTATCTCATTAGAATTGATCTTAAATTGAATGAGTACTTTTTCTTTGATCAGCGGTAAAGGCTCAAGTCTCTTTTCTGTAATTAGGCTTGTATCCTCCGGCTCGGGGGCTGGCGCTGTTTCTATTATTGGCTCTGGCTCTGGTTCTGATTCAGGTTCCATCTTTTCGGCTTTTACGGTTTCTTCAACAGGTGCACCGTTTTCCAATTTTTTAGCCAGAATGGATTTCTCTTTCTCAAGGGTCGTTTTATACTTTTGAGGTGTCAGCGCCTCTTCATCCCACCTTTGGGTGCTGTTTCCTGTAAAATGGGTTATCCCAAACGCCACCAACGCAATAAGCAGCACGATGACACCAGCGTAAACCAGTTTCCAACTCAGGGGTTGCTCAGCAAGTGTAGCCGGATTTGATGCCGTGTCGTTGGACGCCGGAGGGGGTTGAGGGGTACTTGCAGTGACCGATGCCGGTGCACTTCTGTCGCCGGCAGCTGTTGCGCTGACGCCGACAGGAGATTGAATGGTGGCAGCTTCTGATTTTAGCATTGTGACGGGAATGCGCAATTCTTCAGCGCACTCAGCAATGATCGTATCATCAAGCTTGAGAACGTCGCGGGCATAGCCCGTCAGCATCGCATGGTCGCTGATAATGTTAATCAACCGTGGAATTCCGCCTGAAAATTGATATATCTTTTCAACAGCTGAAGGTTTAAAAATCTGATTGGTGCTACCGGCCACTTTCAAACGATGGGCGATATATTGACCGGTTTCTTTTAGGTCCAGGGGGTGGATGTGATAGCGAACGGTAATACGTTGGGCCAGTGCTCGATTTTGAGGTGTCATCAATATACTATTGAATTCTTGCTGGCCCACAAAAAATATGTTGATCAATTTTCGATCATGCAGTTCTATATTCGACAGCACACGAATATCTTCCATCAGACGATGATTCAATCTTTGACTCTCATCAATAATAAGAAGCACCTGTTGGTGCTTTTCGTAACTTTGATGAAGAAAGTCACGCAAACAGATTAAAAATTCCCCCTTGCTATTAAATTTTCGATTTAATTTGAGGCCTTCAGCAAGCAGGTAGTAAAAATCCATACTTTCCAAATCAGGGTCCGGTAAGGTGGCCACCACGGTATCGATATCAAGCAAACTGACGATGCGGTGGATCATTACCGTTTTTCCCGTTCCCACTTCACCGGTCAGCAACAGGAAACCTCGGTTATCAAGGATGCCATAGCGTAATGTCGCCATTGCTTCCTTGTGTTTTTCACCCAACCACAAGAACTTCGGGTCAGCGGTAATTTGGAAGGGTTTCGCGCTAAGTTTATAATATTCTAAATACATTGTGGCTTTTGTCCGTTTGATCTTTTTTGAAAGTTACAGGCAGCAATGCGCCCCAATATGCTTAACGCGACATGTTGCAACCATAATCATGGGGATGACACTATACAAGAAGTCCTTTGAATGTAACCGTAGGCGAGGTGTTCAATCACCCTCAGGCGTCACTTTTTTTAAATATAATCCCGCGGCTATAGTATAAATACATCACAATCCAAAAAATAAAAAAAAGCACGATATAAGAGGTACGTTGGCGTATTAACTTGGATCGTTTTTTTTCAATTAAATTGGTTGAATTTTTCAGCTCCCGTTTGATGATATCCAGCTCATCCATAAGGCTTTTAACATCGGACTGGTCAGTGTATTCCATCATACGCCGAAGCTGGGTTTCAAATCCGCGTACATTGTAGGTGTCGAATATCATCCTCTGTTTTTCAGTTAAATTAGATAGTTCATGAATCTCTTTTGCCAGCTCCACACAATAAAATTTGCGAAAAGGATCTTTTTGAGGCACTTCACCGAGAAATGATAAGCGCTTATCAATGCCTCCGGAGATCTCTGCATTAATTTCTGCGACCAATTGCGCCAAGCGTTTAATTTCATCGTTATTTTTGAATAGATCTTCGCCTGAAAGTGAGGAGATGAAAAAAATAAGCATTGCAGCAGTGATACAGCTGGCCATAATTCGAAAGAGTACGAAGACTTCGCGTTTTACAAATATCATAAAGTATTCCCCTGGAGCGTGTTCAAGTCAATGGGTAGCCGCTTGATCATCCCTAACGCTCGGTATCCTGCTCAAGATCCAACCTCGAAGTGTACTTGTACATAACCGCTTTATTTTAAAGAATGAAATGTAGATCCCTGGTATCCTAATTTGCCGCCTTTGTCAACATTCTCACTGGTCTACCGAAAAGATGCATTCATTTGGCATTTTTGATACCTGTGTCAAAATAATTGACTTGACCGGTACCCTTCAAATACATTACTTTAACGTCAAGGTTAACTTATAGCTTGAAAAGTGGTCATGACCGCAAAAACCTATTCTATATCTGCTTTGGCCGCTGAATTTGACGTAAGCAACCGAACCATCAGATATTACGAAGAAAAAGGGTTGCTTTCGCCACAGCGTACTCGCGGAAACCAGCGGCGCTATACGCGTCATGATCGCTTTCGACTTAAATGGATATTGCGTGGAAAGCGATTTGGGTACCGCCTGGATGAAATTGGGAAAGTGTTGGGAATGACCGATACCCAGATGGACGCGGCCCATCAAATTAGAACCACATTAGTCTATGGTGAAAAGAAAATAGGCGAAATTAACCGCCGAATCAAAGAGCTTAATACCATGCGAGATGAAATGTTGGCCTTGAAACAGGGGCTGGAGGAGCGCTTGGCAAGCCTTGAACAACCGGATGCCGATGGCAACCCATCCGCTTCCGGTGAACGATAATTGACCTTCTAGCCTTTCCAAATCCCGCTACACCAGCTAAAGGCAATGCCATGACCACTGAATTGCGTACCCCATCACTGAGAGGCACCAAAGAGAGGCCATCCTCCTTCAACGACCTTTACCAACAGTTGGCCGACCACCTGAACCAGTTGCCCGGTGGCTTTCCACCGACCCAAAGCGGAATTGAACTTAAAATCCTTCAACGCCTTTTCTCCCCTAAAGAGGCCCAGATAGCTGTTGCGCTCACCTTGGCCCTGGAGGAAGTTGAAACCATCGCGGGGCGACTTGATATGGAGGCTGCGGCATTGGCCCCTATTCTTGATAGTATGTCTCGCAAGGGGTTGATCTTCAGGAAAAGCAAAAAAAATCAAGCGCCCCGTTATATGGCCGCTCAATTTGTAATCGGTATATGGGAATATCATGTCAACGATCTGGACAAGGGGTTGATTGAAGACTTCAATGCTTACGCACCCACCCTTGCCCGTCAATGGGAAGGTCAGCAGACCCAACAACTGCGCGTCATACCCATCTCAAAAAGCGTATCGAGCCAAATGGAAATTATGCCCTATGAGGCCGCCGAAGAGATTATTGCAAAGCAATCGAAAATTGTTGTGTCGCCATGCATTTGCCGTAAAGAACACAAGATGATGGGAAATGGATGCGATAACCCGTTGGAGGTATGCCTCTCGTTTGGAACCGGGGCCTCCTATTACGCAGAAAATGGTTTGGGAAGAGAAATTTCGAAAGATGAAGCTTTGCGTGTTCTGCAAAGGGGTGTTGACGCCGGTCTTGTCCTTCAACCGGGCAATGCACAAAAATCGATCAACATCTGTATGTGCTGCGGCTGTTGCTGTCAGGTTTTAAAACAATTAAAACAGCTTCCTCAGCCGGCCGGAATCATTAATTCAAGCTACTACGCCACTGTGGCCGAATCCGCCTGCACGCGCTGTGGTATATGCGAAACGCGTTGTCATATGGAAGCCATATGTATAGATGAAACTGCTCTAGTTGACCTTGACCGATGTATCGGCTGCGGAGCATGTGTTCCTACCTGCGATGCCGAGGCCATTACCCTGCAGGCCAAATCCGATCAAGAACGCTGGGTACCGCCCAGAACGGCATTTGAAACCTATTTCAACATCGCCAAAGAACGCGGCCTAATCTAAATAATTTTCCGCTTGGCAAATGAACCCTATTGTTGCAAAAGCCTGACAAATCAAGGGATGTCGCAATAGCAAATTGCCCTTTTATGAGATCCCTCTCTCTTTCTTTATGGTTTCATAAGCGTTTTGGATCTCACGAAATTTTTCATGGGCCAGTTGGTTGAACTCTTCAGGCAGGCCTTTGGATGCTATTTTGTCGGGATGATAGGCCTGCACCAAGCCTCGGTATCGTTTTTTGATCACGGCATCGGAGTCTTGCTTTTCGCATCCCAGGACTTTATAGGCCGGATCTTCAACTGCAATGTACTTTGCCTTAAGTTGTGAAAAACGCGTTGGATCGACGTGGAAAATCTGAACAGCACTCAATATCAACGCTTCTTCCGCCACGTGAAGTTGTCCGTCCGCAATCCCAACCCTTAGCAGGATATCGATCATCATCTCGATAAGTTGGGGCTGGTTATAAAAGCGCTCATAAAATTGGACAGCAAAATCTTCAAACCGTGCAGGTGAATCAATGGCCGTATGGAAAATATTTAACGCAACCTGGCGACTCTGGGGCGATAGCCCCAAATCATGTTGAGCAAATACCTTAACCGTATCTACCTCTTCAGCCTTGATTTGGCCATCCGCCGTCACCATTTTGGCCAACATGGAAAACGCACCCACAAAAAAGGCCAACTGGGTCTCTTCCAGCACGGATAGGCGATCATGTGCGATGCCCGGCCTTTCATTGGGGCTGCTGTCGAAAGCGTGTCCAAATACTGCTCCGGCAATAGCGCCCAAAGGCCCGCCCAGTGCAAATCCCAATGTACCCCCCACAATTTTTCCAATGACACCCATACCAAACCTCATGCATCGTTTTTTTTTGATTCGGTCCACATACTATTCCGGTCCACGAGCCGCTAATCGGTGTTCAACAACGGATTGCCAAAAGCGGTCCACCCAACAATTAATACCAATAACTCAATAACATAGATACGATGGGCATTTTTTATGTGCCGGCGCAGACGTCAACATTAGTGCATTCTGCCGACAGATACAATATGGTTTGTAATCGGCTATGCATATAGGACGACTCCATTCTCTTTTGGCCCTTTGGCGCATACCGGAGACGCTCAAATCGCCCTTAATTCATCAAAAAGAATCAAATAAGGCTTGATTATCCTTCAATTCATCGGTATTATTCGTAAAATCATTCTTAATGATCCCATACTAATCCCTAGCATAACGGGGGTAAGCGATGCCTTCGTGGTGGAATAATCTCGAAGCGGTAAATTCCTTCAATAATTGGATGGAAGTGGTTGCCTTGTTGGGCGCGACCCTAGTTTTGGTTTCGATCTTGCTGTTATGGCGAAACGGCTCCCAAATGGCAGATTATCTCATGAACCGTGAACGCAAGGCCAGCAAAAGAATAAAGGGTGTTGAACGCGCCGCCGAGCAGATTCGCAAAGAGCTGTTGGCGACCCAACAAAATCAGGATATTATCGCTCAACAACGCCGCCTGGCTGAAATGGATGCGGATGCGTTGCGCAAAGAGATGGAAAATATTCGAAAACGCTATGCCAACGCCGAAGGTGCTTTGAAAGATCGCATTGATGCGTTGAAGGATATTCACGTCACCCAAGGTTTTACCCAGGGAAGCACCACCACGACCCAGGGCGTTGCCGTCCCAACAACTCGATTGGATGCCCAGCAGCGGAAAATGCTGGCCAAATTGCTCAAAACCGGACCCAAAGGTGAATTAGATATCATCTCAATTTTAGATGATCCCGATTCCCATCAAGCGGCCATTGAAATGAAAAAAATATTCGATACCCAGGGTTGGAACACCCCGGAGATCGTCCAAAGCGCCTTCAGCAATCCTCCGGAAGGCATTATGATGGTGATCCACAGCAAACAAACCGCACCTTCTTACGCCAAATTTCTGCAACGCACCCTTACGACGATAGGGTTGCAAGTCTCTGCCCAGGTCAATGATAAATACCGGGAATGGTCTATCTCCATGATCATTGGCAAATTTGACAATGCATAATAGAAGATCTGCTCAGGGGGCCGCATGACATTACCTTCCCACTCAGTCAAGCATGTCAGGAACAAATATCGCAAATTCCAAATATTGGCAGCGCTGTTTGCGATCCTGACCATTGCGGCAACCTTTTTGGTTGCCGTTTCCGGGATTCAGATGACACTCCTCAAAAAGAAACAAATGCAAAGCACGGCCGATACACAAACTGAGGATCTAAACAAACAAAATGAATTGAATCAACAGATTGACGCATTAAAGGCCCAACTGGCCAAAGAACAAAAGTGGTCCAATTCGTTGAACCTGAAAGTAAAGGATCTGGAAAAGCGCCTGGCGGCCATTCATAAAGCGATCGCCCCGACGGCCATCACTCCCCCTCTTGAGGGGCATCCAAAACCGGTTCCTCCACCAACGCCAAAACCCAAACCTTCACCGGTTAAAGCAACACCACCGGCACAAAACCCCAAACCGGTCAGCGCTCCCGCGCCGCAAACCAAGCCGGCGGCAAAGCCCCAACCCGCGCCTTCGCCTAAAATGCCCCAAAAATCTCCACCGGCAACAAAACCGGCTGAAACACCGAAAGCAGCGCCCGCACCGACAGCCCCCAGCCAACCCAAAGCGTCGGCCCCGGCGGAAACTGCGACACCGGCGAAACCGGAAACCCCGACAGCACCCTCCCAACCTGCCGTGCAAGACAATAAAACGGTGCCGGCTCCTCCAGCAGAACCTTTGGTCACCGAAGAGATCCCGCAAGACGAAACCAAGGCGCCGCAGTAGCCGCTGTTATTTTACGTTCTGGCGATTGTAACCAAAAAAGGGTTTCAGCAACTTGCTGAAACCCTCATATCGTTTGGGTTGGTGCCGAAGGGGAGATTCGAACTCCCACACCCGAACGGGCACTAGACCCTGAACCTAGCGCGTCTACCAGTTCCGCCACTTCGGCACGACCTGCATGCTTGTTTAAAAGGTTGATTTCACGCAGGGATTGGATTAGATATAAAAGTTCGGCTCAAGTGTCAAGATCAATTTATGGCGCCATGGACGCAGCAGATGAGAATTGTTAATCATTTAGAAGATATTGAAATCCCGTTTAAAAACGCAGTGATCACCATCGGTAATTTTGACGGGGTGCATATCGGTCATCAGGCCCTGCTCCACATGGTCATTGAAAAGGCACATGCCATTGAAGGCACCGCTGTGGCCATGACCTTTGAGCCGCATCCGATGCGCGTGCTGGCCCACCAAGCGCATCCTCCCCTGATTACCCTTATCGAACAAAAAACCGAACTGATTGCCAAATCCGGTATCGACGTATTGATCTGTATCCCCTTCAGTCCAGAATTTGCGGCCATCCCCGCCCCCAATTTTATCTCCGATCTTTTGGTCAAACGCATTGGCATGAAAGCGCTGGTCGTGGGTCCTGATTACACTTTTGGTCAGAACCGTCAGGGCAATTTGGGACTGCTTCAAAAAATGGCGCCTGAGTTCGACTACGACGTATTGGTGGTGGATTGGATTCAACCGGCCAACGGACATGCACAACGCATCAGCAGTACACGCATTCGGGAACTGGTCATGCAGGGCCAAATGGCGGCTGCCAAAAAGTTATTGAGCCGGTACTATCAAATTCGCGGACAGGTGGCGCATGGCCGTAATCGGGGGGGGCGTTTGCTTGGTTTTCCAACGGCCAATATCAATTTACAGGACGAATTGTGTCCCAAACAGGGGATCTATGCCGTTACGGTGGAACTGGACGGACGAACGTGGCAGGGTGTGGCCAACATCGGTTACAGTCCTACCTTTGATGACCATATCTTTACTGTTGAAGTGCATATTTTGGATTTCGACCAAAACATTTACGGCAAGATCATAAGGGTTAATTTTATCGAACGCTTGAGGGACGAAATCAAGTTTGATGGTGTCACTTCACTGTCCGATCAAATTCGTCATGATGTTGAAGATGCACGTCAGGTTCTGGCGGGCCTTTTATAGGACATGAAACGTAAGTTATCGATCTTATTTGGTGTGGGTTGCCTGCTGTCGACCGCCACCCTTTATCTGGCCTTTCGCAATGTCCCTCTGACTGAGCTGTTGGCTTATTTAAAAACGATCAATTACGGATGGATCGCTCCCACAGCAGCCCTGGTGATCGCCACTTTCGTCTTGAGAGTATTTCGCTGGCAGGTGATATTGCAAGATGCCGGCCCTATCGGATATTGGCAAGCCTTTCATCCTCTGATGATCGGCTTTATGATGAATTGCATCCTTCCGGGACGGGTGGGTGAGATCGCCCGACCGGCCATTCTAAAAAAACAACACGGCATCGCCCTGACCAGCGGGTTGGCGACGGTTGTGGCGGAACGGATTTTTGACATCGTGGTATTAATTGTATTGCTGGCAATCGTTTTCGGAACCGTATCCAGCCAGCCGGATCTGGAAAAAACCTATTTTGGCGTGCATCTGAACAGAGGCACCCTGGTGACGGCGGCATGGGGTGTAATGCGGCTGAGTGTCGCTTTGTTGCTCTTTATTTTACTTATCGCATTCAAAACAAGCCGCGAATGGCTCAAACGCGTGACATGCAAAATCCCGCGCATGCTGGCCTTTGGAAACTTGAGGATATTGGCGTACACAGAGCGCATAGCTGGATTATTTGTCAGAATTATTGACAATTTTGCCACCGGTTTGGCCATGGTAAAAAAGCCTCGCCAGGTGCTGGCCTGCATGGGGTTGACGGTCCTGATTTGGGCCATTACGGTATTATCGTACATCGTTTTTGCCAAAGGGTGCCCCGGGATTCAACTGTCGCTATTGGAGTGGACCACGGTGATGGTGGTCATCTGTTTTTTCATCGCCCTTCCCTCTGTACCGGGATTCTGGGGATTGTGGGAAGCCGCGGGGGTTTTTGCGCTCGCTCTGTTCGGCGTTATGGAAAAAGATGCTTTGGGTTTTACCTTGGTGAACCATGCCACTCAATTGTTTCCGGTTATCGTCGTGGGTCTGATTTCAGCTATAGTCACAAGCGTCAATATATTGCAGTTATCACAACAACATGTGGATCAAGATCCGCCTGCGCCTAATGTTTGAAGGAGTGGAATTTTGACTGTGTTAAATATCGTAACGCACCCCGACAAATTTTTGAGAAATAAAACCCGGCAGGTGGATGAAATTGACGGTCAACTTCAGGCGACCATTGATGATATGGCCGCCACCATGTACCATGCCCCTGGGGTTGGACTGGCCGCCATCCAGGTAGGCCTGGACCAGAGTCTTCTGGTTTATGATATTGCGCCCCAAGAAGAGGGGCGCCAATTGCATGTATTGATCAACCCGATCATTGTATCCAAAGAAGGGGAAATCCTATCGGAAAACGAAGGCTGTTTAAGCGTGCCTGATTTTCGCGCCAATGTAAAACGCGCATCCCGCATTCTGGTAGACGCTGTGGATCGAGAGGGCAACCCACAGCGGATTGAAGCCGAAGGAATGTTGGCCATTGTGCTGCAACATGAAATCGACCACCTGAATGGCACTTTGTTCATCGATCATATCAGTTCTCTCAAACGCAAGATGTATAACCGGCGCATCCAAAAGCAGTTAAAGAATCAGTAGCGCCATTGGATGCCATATCAAAACCGCCAATGGATTACCCTTTGATTAATGTTTGGTACCACAACCTTTGGCCTATAAATATCCGACTAAAGACCCAGTTCGAACGCACAATTAATTCAGACAACGCATAGGGCTTATGACAACTACCCCACCTTCCATTGTTTTTATGGGAACCCCTGATTTTGCAGTCCCTACATTAAAGGCTTTGCATCGAGCACCGTACTCAATGCCCTTAGTGGTCACCCAACCCGACCGCCCCAAAGGTCGCGGCCGCCGTTCCAGCCCCTCACCGGTCAAAACCACGGCCACACAAATGGGACTGACCATCGCGCAACCCGTCAACGTTCGCGAACCTGAATTTCTGCTGCGTTTAAAAAGCATAGATCCAGATTTTCTGGTGGTGGTGGCTTTCGGTCAAATTCTGACGGATATTGTCCTGGCCATACCGAGACGCGGCCCCATCAATGTGCACGCGTCGCTGCTGCCCAAATACAGAGGACCGGCCCCCATTCAATGGGCCATCATGCGAGGTGAAAGCCAAACCGGGGTGACCACCATGCTCATGGATCGCGGTGTGGATACCGGCGACACGCTGTTATACGAAAAAACCCCAATCCACTCACAGGATACAGCGGCCACGCTCCATGATCGATTGGCTATACTGGGCGCCGATTTGTTGGTACAAACCATTGATGGCATATGTAAAGGAACGGTATTTCCAAAAATGCAGCAACACGCCCACGCCACCTACGCCCCTTTGTTAAAAAAAACAGATGGCCGGGTGGACTGGCAAAAACCCGCTCGTGCAATTGATGCCATGATTCGGGCCATGACACCCTGGCCGGGCGCTTTTTGTCTTAAAAATGGAAAGCGATACAAAATTCACAAAGCCCGCCCGCTATCCGCAGACGCACCGGAACAACCGGGATGTGTCGTACCCGGCTTTCCGGATGAGCTACGCATTGCCACTGGTGAAGGCGTACTTTCGATCTTGGAAATTCAGGGTGAATCAGGAAAGCGTATGTCGATTGACAATTTTCTGCGAGGCTGCCCCCTTGCTGCCGGTGATTTTTTTGAGTAGCCGCCCTTTTTTACCGAAATAAAATAATGCCATTTTTAACCAACTATACTATAGATCTATTGTATCATTGCCATTTTAATGAAGGATAATCGTTTAGATTGATATAAATACCTGCTAAATAAGGTACCATCCTTCAATTAAAACCTAAAACTTAAAACTACTATTTATTTTGTCTTCAGCCCGTCACATCGCCATCACCATCTTACACCAGTGCCGCTCCGGCAGCGACACGCTTGACCATTGGCTGGACCGTGCCGCTCCCCAAATAGATCGCTTGGACCGTCAGGACCGTGCTTTGCTGCACGCACTGGTATATGGTGTATTGCGTTGGCAGGCTCGACTGGATTGGATGATTGATCAACTCGCCGTACGACCGGACAAGAAAATTGATCCTTTGGTTCGAGTTGTTCTGCGATTGGGTCTTTTTCAAATTCTATACCTGGATCGTATCCCCCCATCTGCGGTAGTAAACACCGCCGTGGAATGGGTTAAACAGAACCACCGTTCCTGGGCAACCGGCTTTGTGAACAGCCTGTTGCGCCGTGCCGTCCGCAACGACAATCCGATAGGGTGGCCCGACGCAGACAAAAACCCTGCAAAGGCTATTGCCGTTGCACATGCGTTCCCAACCTGGTTAATCCGTCGCTGGCTCGGGCGCTGGGGGGCCGAAGAGACCACTTTGTTATGCCAGGCAATCAACACCATTGCCCCCATCACCTTGCGCACCAACACGCTCAAAACCACGCGGCAGAAACTCAGCGATGCCGTTCAAGGATTGGGCCGGCACATTGAGATCACGCCCTACTCGCCTGAAGGCCTGCGTTTTGTATCGCCGCAAACGCCCATCGCCCAGTGGTCCGCGTTTCAAAACGGCGAATTCCAGGTTCAAGATGAAGCCGCCCAGCTTGTCACACACATGTTGGCGCCCCAACCCGGCCAGCGCGTATGGGACGCTTGTGCCGGATTGGGCTCAAAAACTGCCCATATCGCTCAGCTCATGAACAATCGTGGCCAAATTTTGGCCACGGATCATCGAGAGGCTAAGCTGGTGCAACTGCGTTCGGAAATGCGGCGGCTATCCATCGACATCGTAGAAACTCGCTGTTTGGACTTGGGGAAGGATTTACATTTTCCATCGGCATTCGACCGCATTTTGTTGGATGCGCCTTGTTCCGGCCTCGGCGTGTTGCAAAAAAACCCGGACGGTAAATGGCGTACCCAACCCACCGACCTGAAAAAAAATGCCAAACGTCAATTGGTTTTTTTAGAACACGCCATTTCCCATCTTGCCCCAGATGGTATTCTGGTCTATGCCGTCTGTAGCATGGAGCCGGAGGAGAACCACCAGATCATCGATCGCTTTTTGCAAAAACATCGTGACTTTGGTATATATGTTGCCAGGATAGAAAGGGTATCCAACGCTGGGAATCTACCCCTAACTAAAGGATATTTGCAGACCTTGCCTCATCATCATCAGATGGATGGCTTTTTTGCAGCAGCCTTAAAAAGAAAACACACCAACCAGCCCAAACGCAAATAACACGCCTATGCCAGTATATGATTACACCGCGCTAGACCCAAAGGGCAAAACCATCTCAGGCATTATTGATGCCGATGGTGCTGCCGCTGCACGACAAAAAATCCGTGCCAATGGGAATTATCCCGTAAATTTGAGAGAGGTTACCGATGGCGCCACTCAAAAGTCGGATCGTTCGGGTTTTTCCCTATCGCAATATTTCGTGCGCATTCGTCCTGCAGAGGTGGCCACCATGACCCGCCAGCTGGCAACATTGATCGGGGCAGGGTTTCCGTTGGTATCCGCGCTGGAGACCCTCATGGTACAATTTCCAAGCCCGGCCTTGAAAAAGACCATTGCCAAAATAAAGGATGTTGTTGTGGAGGGCAGCAACTTTGCAGATGCCTTGGCCGCTTTTCCATCCGTTTTCTCACCCATATATGCCAATATGGTACGTGCCGGTGAAACATCCGGGACCCTGGAAATCGTGCTAGAACGGTTGGCTGATATCACAGAAAAGCAAGAAGCTCTTAAAAATAGGGTTGTTACAGCCATGATCTACCCGTTGTTGATTCTCTTTGTAGGGCTGCTGATCATGTGCTTTCTCTTTATTTACGTTATCCCGAACATTACCTCTATTTTTACGGACATGGAACAACAATTGCCAATGCCCACCCAGTTGTTGATCGGTACCAGTGATATTTTTAAATCCTATTGGTGGGTCCTGATTGTGTTGATCGCAGCTTTTCTAGTTGGATTTTACCAACTGCGTCAAAATCCGGGCGGCCGGTTGTGGCTGGACAGAAAGACCCTCAAGCTGCCCATGGCCGGGGCTTTGGCGACAAAGCTGGCCGCGGCGCGTTTTGCTCGCACACTCGGTTCACTGCTGGACAATGGCATTTCCATGATGCCGGCATTGGGGATCGTTAGAAACATTGTGGGCAATGGGCATATCGCTCAAGCTGTGGCAACCGCTACCGTGGAAGTGGGCAAAGGCCAGGCCCTGGCAAAATCTTTAGATGCGCATCAAATGTTTCCTCCTCTCGCGATCCAGATGATCCAGGTCGGCGAACAAAGCGGCAATCTTGAGCAGATGTTGAACAAAGTCGCCGATGTATTTGAAAAAGAGGTGGAGACCACCGTGATGCGCATGACCGCCCTGCTGGAACCGATCATGGTGCTCGTGATGGCCGGCATGGTCCTTTTTATCGTTCTGTCCATATTTTTGCCCATTTTGGAAATGAGCAATCAAATACGGTAGATTACCGTATTTATATATCTGTGGGACCTATTGAATCTGAGTTGAAAGTTCTCCGGATAAAACGTATAACATCACTTCAGTGTTAAAGGCTTAACTTAAATAACCAGGCAGCGGTCATGTCTGCGTATCCAATGGAGGATAAACACGATCAATGAAATTTACGGCTTTACATACACGACAAGGTTTCACCCTTATTGAACTATTAGTGGTCATTCTGATTTTAGGGCTGCTGGCCGGTATTGTGGGACCACGTCTTTTCGGTCGCGCCGAGGAGGCTAAGCGCGCCAAGGCGGTAACGCAAATTACACACATCGGCACAGCTCTGAAAATGTATAAACTGGACAATGGTTACTATCCGACGACGGAGCAAGGCTTAAATGCACTGGTCGCTGAACCCCAAACCGAACCCCTGCCTAGAAAATGGAAAAAAGGGGGCTACCTTGAAAAAAAGAAAATTCCCAAAGACCCCTGGAACAACGAATATATCTTTCTCAGTCCAGGCACCCATGACGACGTTGACATCTCGTCGTATGGCGCCGACGGCGTCCCCGGGGGAGAAGATGATAACAGGGACATCAATAGCTGGGAGGTGGAGTAATTCCCTTCGGTTTTGAATCAGTTCTCACGCACATCTCCAATGGATGCGCGACACCCGGCGCCTGATCTGCATCACGAAAAAGGGCTACGACAAAGGCAAATAATGGGCTCAACCCGGCAACACCTTCACAGCCATAGTATGGGCGCCGGTTTCACTCTTATCGAATTGATGGTGGTGATGCTGATGATCACCATCCTGTTGGCCGTTGCAATCCCCCGGTTTGAAGGCAGCCTGCTTCAGGACTCGGCCAAACTAGTTACCCGACGGATCATCCATACCGTTCGAGCCTTACGCAATCGAGCGGTACAACAGCAAAAACTTCAATCCTTGGTCATCGATCTGGATGACCAACGTTTCTGGGCAACCAGCGCGTCCATGGACGAACAGGCAGCCGCATCGGCAGCGGAAAAAGCATTTAAATTGCCGGAATCCATCCGGTTCATGGAGGTCCAATTTCCCCATCGCGATCCGATAAACTCAGGAAAAGCCAAAATCTTATTTTACCCTGCCGGGTACTCGGACCACGCTGTCATCCATGTCCAAAACGACGACCAGGAGCGACGCTCATACATGGTGGAGCCGCTGCTGCCCAAAGTCAAACTAATGGAAGAATGGGTCGATTTTTAGCCAATAATAAAAGCAACACCACGGCGGGCTGTGGTTGCGCCGGGTTTACCATCATCGAAGTAATGGTGGCGCTGGCCATTCTATCCATTGCTTTGACCGGCATCTACCGTTTGCACGGCCAGACCATGACGGTCAGTGGTGCCGCGCGTTTCTACAGTTTGGCGCCCAGGCTGGCCCAAGCCAAGCTTTCTGAAATCGAACGCCAGGCATACAACACCCTGTCCAACGCCGCGGGTGAATATGGGGAATCTTATCCAGGTTATAAATGGTCGATTCAGATCGAAGAAGTCACGACGGCATTGTTCACTGAAAACTATTATCACTTAACCCAAATTGACATTGACATCACGCAAGATGAAAAGAGCCAGTATAGTTTGCGAACCTATCGTTTTTTTGTGGACTAGCCGCCGGTATCGGTCCACAAAAAGTTTGAGGTTAAAGCGCAACTGCGGATTTACGCTGCTTGAAATCCTGACCGCCATGTTCATTATGGCGGTGGTGGTCTCATTGGTGTTTGGCTCCTTTAACAGTATTTTTTCCAGCGCCGATCATATCAATACAAGCAGCGACCTGTTTGAGATGGGTAGTGCCTGCCTGGATCGGATGACCACCGATTTGAAAGCAATTCATGTGAGCGTTTACCCACGCTACAGACCACCGGACATCGACGACGACCCTGAACTTTACCGATTAGAAGGTGAATCAATATATCTGAGCGGTATAAATGTATCCAAACTGCGTTTCGCTTCCTTGGCGCATTTGCCGCTGAACCAGGAGGCTCGCCAAGGTATAGCCGAAATCGTTTACTACGTTATGCAAAATCAGGACGATACGCTCTCACTGCATCGGGCCGACCATCTTTATCCCTATCCTGATTTCGAACCGAATCTCAACGATCCGGTCCTGTGTGAGCAACTGGCTGCGTTTAAATTGAGCTACTTCGATCACAAGGGTGAAGAACTGGATGAGTGGAACTCTGAATCCGATGATATGGACTACAGCACCCCCAGTGCCATTGGTATTGAACTGGCGATCGGTCCGGTAGCGGCACCCATGATGTTTACCGCGCGCGTCACCCTGCCCGCATTCCGCTTCAAGCCGACTAAAAGGTAACCCATGGCCCGGAAATCAAGATTCCATATCGGCATATGGCAAAGATTCCGCTCCCCTGTGAGACAAAGACGTTCGACTGCCGGTATGGCCGTGGTCATGGCGCTAGCCGTCGTCCTGTTGATGGTAGCGGCAGCGATGGAACTTCATTTGGATGAACGTGCTAATATGCTGAATGCCGCAGCCCTTCGAGACCGGACCACCCTTAATGAGATGGCCACTTCGGCAATCCACCTTGCCATGGCACTGCTGGTTAATGATAGAGTCAATTCCGAATCGGATTCTTTACAAGAGGATTGGGCCGATGAGGATGCACTGGCGGCCCTGATGGAAACCATTCCCTTTGAACAGGGAGAGGTAAAAGTGGCCATTGTCGATGAGTTAAGCAAAATTCAAATCAATGCGCTAGTGGTTTTTCCTGAGGGCAGACAATTTAATGAAAGTCAATATCAGTTGTGGGAACGCTTCTCGAAGCATCTGCTTGACCTTTATAAACTCCTTGATGAGTTGGGTGAGGGATCGGAAGAGACCGAAGAAGCGATCTCGGAAATCGAGCCTCTCACCATCATCAACTCGATAAAAGACTGGCTGGATTCTGGTGATGATGAGGCCATTACCGGACTGAGCGGCGCTGAGTCAGATTACTATGAAGCGCTCGACCCGCCCTATGCCTGTAAAAACGGCCCTTTTGACAACCTGTCGGAAGTTCGACTGGTCAAAGGGATTTCGCCGGGTTTTTTTGAAGGATTCGGTGGTGTGGCCGGTCTTAGCAACTACATCACCGTATATGGCGCAATTGAAGCCGATGACGACAAATTCTCCTTTCCGGGTCAAATCAACATCAATACGGCAGAACTTCCTGTTTTAGCTGCATTGCTGCCTTCAGACAATGTCGATTTTGCTGAACTGCTGGTCGAACATCGCCTAGCCATTGATGGAGATGAATACACCCATGATTTATCCAAAAAAACATGGTACAAAAATGTGCCCGGCTTTACGGGCATTACCATTGACCCGGAACTAATTACCGTTTCCAGCGACACGTACCGAATTGTCGCTTCGGCCACCTTAAATGAGATGACCACCACTGTGACGGCGGTGATCCAACGAGAGAAACCCTCGGAATCTGCCCATTGGCGATGCAAGGTCTTGAATTGGAAGCAAGATTAGCATATAAAGGCATTGGAACAACAATGCGGGCGTGGTGAGAGACCCAGATGAAATATCCAAGCCTTGTTAAATTTGCATTGCAACTTGTTTCCCCAATGCCGGCATTTGTTTTGGCGGCTTTGGGGCTTTCTCTTACCCTTAGTTATCTAAAAGGTAACCGGTTGCAGCCATGAGCCGTAAAATTCTCGCCATCGATATACGCAGCAATCTAGTTGCCGCAGTCCTATTGGACACCGGTATTAAAGCCAATACCGTTGAGGCTTGCACGACTGCACCTTACAATGGTGCTTCCGGCCATGGCGAAGATTTGAAGAGCGCTTTGGAACGGATTTTAACCGATTTATCCCACGACAACGCCACTTTTGTTGTGAACCTGCCGGGTAACAAGGTTATTTTTCGTACACTGTCGGTCCCCTTTAAAGAGAACAATAAAATCCGGCAGGTGCTGCCCTTTGAGCTTGAACCCAGCTTGCCCCTGTCTGTGGACGATCTGGTTATCGGCTTTCAAAAAGAGAGCCGTGCGGATCAATCCGAAGTGCTGGCCACCGCCATTGCGCGTCAGCATCTGGATCTCTACATGGCCCTTTTTGCCGAACAGAACCTTAAACCGCAACTGGTGCTGCCCGGCAGCTTTCCCGCAGTCCTGTCGCTCATCGATCTTGACTCACAATTGCCCGAACATGCCCTGGTGGTGGATGTGGATGCAGATACCACCACATTGTACGCTTTGGTTGCCAAGCGCATCTGTCTGGTTCGCACCATACCGGCCGGTATCGAATCGGATAGCCAGGTCGAGCACCTGGCCTTAAAAATTCGCCAAACGTTGACCGCACTAAGCGATTCCCATGCGATCGACTTTTCCCCATCGTCCGTTTTTCTCCATGGGCCGGCTTTAAATGATTCGGCAGCTGTGGAACGCTTCACCAGCGCCATGGCAATACCGAGCCACCCGATGGATCTAAGCCATCGAATGAACAAAATTGAATTTAGCGCCGGCCTTAATTTTGATCCATGGCTGTATGACAGTGCGTTGGCTTCGGCATACCTGGCTGCTGATGGTAAAGCGTGCCCCAATTTCCACCGATCGGATTCAAGTATCCGCAACTATTGGGCCGCCTACCGCCCCTACATTCGAACACCGGTTATACTGCTATCCATCATCCTTGTCTTGGGCCTGGGCAGCGTCATGTATGATAATTATCATCTGCAAAAACAATTAGATGGTATCCTAAACCAGCAAGAGCAGATCTTTCGGGAAACGTTTCCCGACACACCGCGTTCCAATGCGCCGGCCGAACAGCAGATGGTAAGCAAAATAAAAGAGGCCCAAAAAAACATTGCGGCGCCGATTCAAGCCAGCAACCGCATACGCAGTGTCGATGCGTTGCTGGAGATAAGTCAATTGATCCCCCAAAACCTCTCAGTGGTAATGAACCGCATGGTGGTGAGCGAAGATGCCATCACCCTTTCGGGCGTCACAGACAGTTTCAATAACGTAGATGACATCAAAGGACGTGTCGAAAAAAGCATCTATTTTAAAAAAGTCACCATTGCATCGGCAAACATGGACAAAGCCGGCAAAAATGTACGCTTTAAAATTAAAATCGACCTATGAAAATATTTAATATTGATATAGCCGCACTTAAATCATTCTCCTTCAAGTCCGTCTCGCTGCCGTTTAATTTACAGCGGCGTGAAAAAATGGCGGTCATGTTGGCCGGTGCGGCCTTGGTCATTTTTTTAATTTTAGAACTGATCATATTCCCGATCATCGACCGCCGCGCCCGCTTGCAGGGTGACATAAACAGCCAAAAACTGACCTTGGCCGAGATGCAGTCTAAAAAAGAGGAATACAATGCGCTAACCCGCAACACGCGAGACATGGAAAATCGACTCAAGCGACGCGCAAAAAACTTCACGCTTTTTTCTTTGATTGATCAATTGGCCGGTAAAAACGGCATCAAAACCAATATCGCCTCAATGAAGCCAAACACCTCCAATTTAAAAAATAGTCCCTATGGATTATCCACTGTTGAAATGAAGATCCAAGCACTGACCATGGATCAACTGGCCCCCTTTCTGCATGGCATTGAAAACAACAATAACATGGTATGGATCAAGCGGCTCTCCATATCCAAAGGGGGTAAAAACGATAGTTTACTGGATGTGGTTCTGCAAGTCGCCACACTACAGCGTTAGCCCATGAAACGAACATCCAAAATACTCATCTATGGTTTATATGCGATTGTCGCCAGTGCTCTATTTCTATACCTGCTATTTCCGTCCGATCTGATCAAAGAAATAATAGCAGAACGTCTGGCGCAAACCCGCACGGATATCCAAATCCGCACGGATAAGATTCGCCCCACGATTCCCCCAGGCGTCCTATTTCGCACACTCGCGGTCAGCTATGCCGATCAATCGCTGTTGCTCAGCGAGCGCGTTAAATTGAGACCGCACCTGGGCTCACTGTTTGGCGATGCCAAAATTTTATCCTTTAACGGTTCGCTGGGCAAAGGTCACTTTACCGGACGTGCTGAGCTGACGCAAAAGCGCAACCGCGCACAGAACATTATCACCGTCAACTTGAGCGGCATACCGTTGGAAGCGTTAGACGTCATCAAACAATGGCCGAATTATTCACCTTTCGGAGCGTTGGAGGGGCAGATCGCCTACGATAGCCTCAGAGGGGGCACCGGCACAGTGGAAGCGGATCTTGTCATTTCACCCGCCCGCATTGTCATCGACCCACCTGTGATGGGACTTGAAATACTGGATTTTGCTGAAATCCGGGCCGAAATAACGGCCACGCAACGCCAGTTGATCATCAAGCGCTGTGAGGCCGGTGGCGGGCAGGTTGAAGGCAGAATCACCGGCTCCATCGCATTTCGCCAACCCATGGGCAACAGCCGACCCAATCTTTCTTTGACGGTCAAGCCGCAGCCGGCCTTTATTGAAGCGCATAAAAACGATATGATCGGTGGCCTGCTCTCATCCGACCAGGCCCGAAAACGGGGTGTGGTGTTCCAAATCTCCGGCACCCTGGACAACCCTAGCTATGTGATTCGATAATCATGATACCGATTCAACGCAGCATCGTCATCATCAACTTAGCCTTAATCACGCTGGGCGCCTATTTTGGGGTCACGCTTTTCTACCAAATCGCAGCTCACCAAATGCGGCCATCCCAGGAAACTGAGATCGTGTCGGCACCGTTAGACCGCAGCCGGCCACAACAAAATTTTTCCTTTAATCATTATCGTCCCATTTTGCAACGCGACTTGTTTAAAACCCAAAAGAGCCCTGCCGCCAGGCTTCCCAAAATCAAAATTAATCTGGATGATTTGGCACAGACCAAACTCAAACTCAAACTATGGGGAACCGTTACCGGAAGCCCGGAAAAAGCATACGCCGTGATCGAAGACACGCAGAAGCGGGAACAGAACCTCTATCGAACGGGTGACAGCATTCAAAATGCTACAGTAAAGCTTATTGAGCGCGCTAAAGTGGTGCTCACGCTCAATGGCCAAGATGAAGTGCTGGCCATGGAAGATCTGAGCCAGTCCGGAAAAAGGGCATCCGCTTCCTTCAGATCGTCACCCCGTGCAACAGCGAGAAAACCCACGCGAAGTCAACGCGTCTCTTTGCGACGCAGCATGATTGATAATGCCATTAAAGATGTCTCCTCGCTGATGACCCAAATTAAAATCCAACCCCATTTGGCCGACGGACAACCCGACGGCTTGGCCCTGTCCAATATCAAACCCAATTCTATTTTCAGACGCATGGGCCTGCGCAATGGCGACATTTTAAAAAGTGTCGACGGACAGGATATTCGTACGGTGGACGATGCTTTGCGCCTCTATGAAAACCTAAAATCAACAGATGCCGTGTCTGTTCAACTGCAACGACGCGGAAGGGATCGCACCATTAACTATAATATTCGATAATCATTCGGATTTTTATTGACGAATACCAAATATAGAAATAAAAAAAAGATGTTACGCTAATTGTTGGGTTGTACCCCTTACAGATTGAACTGAGATGGGTCCCATGAACCGAGCCTTAGAATTTGTTTTAATTATTTGCATCCTTACCGGGATGATACTTGTCATGCCATTCAATTCGCTTTTGTCGGCCCAAAACCAACCGGCCGTCAAGCGCACCCCTAACGGGAAGGCATCCATCCCCATCCGTAAAGATCAACTGGTCTCCATCGATTTCAACAATGTGGACATCGGTATTTTCATTAAATTCATCAGCGATCTGACTAAAAAGAATTTTATCATTGACGACCGCGTCAAAGGCAAGGTCACGATCATCTCTCCTGGAAAAATAACCGTAGCCGAAGCCTACCGGGTGTTTGAATCGGTCTTGGAAGTGCATGGCTATGCGGCCGTTCCGGCAGGTAAAATTACCAAAATCGTCTCTTTGCCGGATGCTCGCAGTAAAAACATCAAAACACGTTTAACGGAAGAGGCTGGATCGCCCGGTGATTCGGTGGTGACGCAAATCATTCCTTTGCGTTATGCCGACCCCAATGAAATTAAAAAACTATTTACACCACTGGTTTCCAAAAGCAGCGTCATTCTTGCCTACACACCGACCAACACCCTGATTATTACCGATGTGCATTCCAACGTCAAACGCTTGCTGCGCATACTGAAAGCCATCGACATCACAGGCGTCGGCCAACAGATTGCCATCATTCCGGTGGAGTATGCGGACGCCGCCAAACTGGTCACACTGCTCAAATCGGTGTTTGCTTCTCAAAAAAAAGCAAGAGGCACCGTTAGCAAAGACCTGACTTTTGTGGCGGATGAACGCACCAACGTCATTGTGCTGCTGGCCAGCGAGGGCGATACCGAACGCATCCGGCAACTGGTCAAAATATTGGACAAAGAAACTCCCAAGGGCCAGGCCAAGATTCATGTATACTACCTCGAACACGCCTCAGCCGAAGAGTTGGCATCGGTGCTCAAAGATATCCCTCAAAAAACGAGCGCACAGAAAGCAGGAGGCAAACAAACCGCCCCGGTGATATCAGACGATGTGCGCATCTCCGCCGACAAAGCCACCAATAGCCTGATCATTATGGCGGATTCCGAAGATTATGTGACCCTTGAACAAATCATTCGTAAAATTGATATCCCACGCTCCATGGTCTATATCGAGGCCCTGATCATGGAGGTCGATGTCAGCAAGGATTTTCGGCTGGGCACTGAATGGCTGGCCGGTGCTGAGACCACTTACGAGGACAAAGACGGTATTTATGGAGGCGGTTTCAGCGCGGGTGGTTTTGGCGGCGATCCCGGAACCATCGGCACCACCACAGGTGGCTTGCTGGCGCCCGGCTTTTCATTGGGTCTGTTCGGTGAATCCATCACCATTTCCGGCATAACCTTTCCAACCGTATCCGCTATTTTTCAGGCTTATAAAAAAGATAAAGACGTTCGTATTTTGTCCACACCCCAAATACTGACCACCGAGAACCAAGAGGCCAAAATCTATGTGGGCAAGAACATTCCCTTTCAAACCAAATCCACCACCACCGACAATGACACCTTTAACTCTTTTGAGTACCGCGACGTGGGACGTACATTGAAAATTACACCCCACATCAGTATCGATCGTATGGTGCGCCTGGATATCTCTTTAGAATCGACGGACTTGGAGTCGAGCACGGATTTTCGCCCCACCACCTTGAAACGAACGGTCGATACCACTGCCATTGTCAAAGACCGAAACACAGTGGTTCTGGGGGGCCTCATCGATAACACTTCATCCGAAACGGTATACAAGGTGCCCTGTTTAGGTGATATTCCGCTTCTGAAAATATTGTTCAGTACGAAAGGAAGGCTTAACCAAAGCACCAACCTGTACGTCTTTCTAACGCCGCGGGTGATCAAGAACGTCGGCGAAGCCAAGACCATCTACCAAAAAAAGCGAATGGAAATCGAAGGGTTAAGCGAAGAGAGCATTAAACTTTACAATGAACCTTCTGCCGAGGACCCCAGCGACCAAGAATCCAAGGTTGAAAGTTTTGAATATCGCCAGCAAGTAGAGACAGCGCCGGCTGCGCAAGCGGCCCAGGAGGCATCCCCATCACCTGAATCCGCGATGTCGGTTGAGGCATCCCCTACTTCACCGCAAAACGATGCCGTAGCACCTCCTTCATCACAGACACCGGTTGAGCCAGACACCATTGCACAAGACGCACAACCCACCTCCGGTGTCATGAACGACGACAACGCCTTCACACCACCGGCCACCTCAACCGATCCGCCAACCACGAATGATGCCGCGGAAGGGTATACTGTTCAAGTTGCATCCGTTCAAGCCCCGGATATGGCAGAAGAATTGCTGCAACAACTCACAGACAAGGGGTACGCCGCCTATACCGTACAGACAGAGGTGGGAAATCAAACATGGTATCGACTGCGCGTCGGCTATTTTGCCACGGCCGATGACGCCGAAAACCTTTTGGCAAAGCTTCGCGATGATAAATACAATCCTCTTCTCATAAAATTTTAGTGGCGTCCATGGACCTGGCACACATTCTCAAACATCGTTTCGAACTGACAGAGGAAATCCTTTCCGATGCCCGCGATATCCAACAAAATAAAGGCGGTCGGCTTGCCGACATTTTATTGGAACGCAAGGCCATATCGGAAACGCAGCTTCTTGAAGCACGTGGTATGCAGTATGAGCTGCCCTTTTGGCCGGAACTGCCCATGGAGAACATCGGTACTGAATTCTCGCAGAAAATTCCCATTCAATTTCTAAAACGCCACCACATTGTCCCGTTGGTGGTTCCAAACCCTGCCGGCAAATCAGCACAGCCATCAACTGACCCTGACCAAGCCCAAGATGTTATCTATATTATTGCGGTCAACGATCCCAGCAAATTTGACGTCGTGGATGATTTAGCGCGGATTTTGGGTATTGATGAGTACAAACTTGTCATTTCCACCCGGCAGGCGATCCTGGCCACCATCAATCTTTCATTTGATCTTAACCAAGATTCGGCAGAGCAGTTGGTACAGGACATGGAAGACGAAAGTACCATCATCAGTGAAATAGAAGACACGGCTGACCTGCTTGAAGATACCAGTGATGCGCCCATTATCAAATTGGTCAACCACATCCTGTCCCAATCCATAAAAGCCCGTGCCAGCGATATTCATATCGAACCCTATCAAGACAGCTTTAAGGTGCGTTACCGTGTGGATGGCATTTTGTACGATCTGCTCAGCCCCCCCAAATGGATTCAACCGGCCTTGACCTCCCGTATCAAAGTAATGGCCAAGCTTAACATTGCTGAAAAACGCCTGCCCCAAGACGGCCGCCTGGAAGTTAAAATCGGCCAACAAATGATCGATGTGCGCGTCTCGACGCTGCCGACCTCTTTTGGAGAACGCGTGGTGATGCGATTGCTGAACAAGTCCAGTTCCGTGTTTGATCTTGCGGAGATTGGGCTATCCGAAAAGCAACTCGACAAGTTGAAAAAGCTCGTAACATCCCCCAATGGCATCATATTGGTCACCGGTCCCACCGGCAGCGGTAAAACCACTACTTTGTATTCAGTGCTTTCATCGATCAATAAACCGGATATCAATATTATTACCATTGAAGATCCAGTGGAGTACCAGCTGAAGGGCATCAGCCAGATCCAGGTCAATCCTAAAATTGATTTAACCTTTGCTCGCGGGCTGCGTTCTATCGTACGCCAGGACCCCGATGTGATTCTTGTCGGTGAGATCCGCGATATCGAAACAGCTGAAATAGCTGTGCAGTCCTCGCTGACCGGTCATCTTGTCTTTTCAACTTTACATACCAACGATTCAGCCAGTGCCATCACCCGCCTGGTAGATATTGGGGTAGAACCTTTCTTGATCTCCTCGGCCGTGGTCGCCGTTGTCGCCCAGCGCTTGGTTCGCGTTCTATGCGAGGATTGCAAAGAAGCCTACAAACCCGATATGGGGCTGCAACGTTTGGGGCTGCGGCCGGATCGGCTGCGCAACTACACCTTTTACAGGCCAATCGGCTGCGAAAAATGTTTTAATACCGGATACCGTGGCCGCATCGGCATCTTTGAATTCATGACCATGGGTTACAAGCTTAAAACATTGATTCAAAGAACCTATGACTCGTTTCAAATCAAGCAGGAAGCCCTCAAACTCGGCTTGGTGACACTCCGAAGAGACGGTATTGAAAAAGTATTGCGCGGCATTACCTCTATAGAAGAGGTGGTGCGGGTGACCCAGAAATAAGTCCCCTTACGACCAAACCTTTGCAAGGGAGCGGATTCCATATGCCTACCGGAAAATCCCGATTCCTGAAAACGAGGCTCGCCGGCCTGCTCAGTGGACTATGCTTCCTGTTGCTGCTGCCTATTCCCGTGCTGTCGGCGGAACCCGAGGGCGCTCAACCCAAAGCGCCGACGCCGAACATGCAATGGAGCGCCCCCATCCGCCTATTTCAAAAAACCATCTCCAGGGCCGATGGCAGTCGCTGCCCCATGCATCCGACCTGTTCCCAATATGCTTTAGAAGCCTTTAATAAATATGGCTTTTTCACGGCATGGATGCTCACCAGCGATCGTCTGCTGCGCTGCGGTCATAGCGAAATCCATATCTCTCCCAAAGTAATCGTTCGGGGTCGACGCAAAACCCACGATCCACTGGCGGCCAACACCTTCTGGTGGGACAAACCCTAAATGCATCACTTTAGACAATGGATCTGGGCTCCTTTCCTGGTGATTTGGGTGTTGACCTGCGCGGGCACAATTCCAAAAGGTTTTGCCCTGGCCATCGATCCCCGGACGCAATTGGACTATGCGGATCATCTTTTTGATAACCAGCAATACCTTCGTGCCGCCGAGGAGTATCAACGTTTTGCCTTCTTTTTCAAAAACCACCCCGAACAACCCAAGACGCTATATAAAGCGGGTCAGGCCTTCTTATTGGCTGGTGATGCCCATACGGCGCTAGCCCGCTTTAAAGAGTTGGCCAATCAGCCGGAGACGACCCCGTTGACCATCGATGCTAATTTCATGATGGTTGAGTGCTATTTAAATCTAAATGCGCCCACCCAAGCCACGGTTCAGTTACATAATATTATTGCCATGACAGAGGATAGGGCCATTGAAGACCGCGCTTATCATCGATTGGGCTGGCTTTATATTAACTATGCCGATTGGCCTGCCGCCCAGCGTGCCTTTTCCCAGGTCAGTCCAACCCATCGCCGCCACTACCGTACGGACGAAGTTGCTGCACTGCTGGAAAAGACCTCCAGCATCCCACGCAAAAGCCCCGCTTTGGCCGGCACGCTTTCAATCCTACCCGGTGCGGGTCAACTCTATTGTCAACGTTATGAAGATGCACTGATCGCTTTTCTGGTCAATGCAGGATTATTCTGGGCGGCCGACCAATCCTTTCGGGAGGACCAGCCGGCACTGGGTGGCCTGCTCGCTTTTATCGGGATAGGCTTCTATACCGGAAACATTTACGGTGCGATATCAGACGCCCATAAATACAACCACAATCAGCAGCGACAGTTTGTGGACCAACTGAATCGCTATCAAGTCCGGGAAAAGGCCGGGCCACCGCAAGCTTCGGCAAAAGGCCTCTTTTTCAGTTTGCATGTACCCTTTTAAGCCGTTATAGATGTGCTTTTACGAATTATCAAAATAAGCTTGCTTATGCTGGTTTTCATGGTTGCGGCCGGCGTGAGTACTTACTTGACCGTGCATCTGCTCATTCGCGGGCAGGATACTGCGGTGGTGCCGGACCTTGTGGGCAAAGAAGTGGTTTATGCGCTCGAGGTTTTATCCGAATTGGGATTGAACACCAAAGTCAAAGGGGCGGTTTTTGATCCAAAGGTACCCAAACATTTTGTGATCACCCAAGAACCCGGCCCCGGTCGTGAAATCAAACGCGGCCGCGATGTGCGCCTGGTCATCTCCCGCGGACCACGGGCGGTAATTGTTCCTAATTTGGCGGGGCTGGATCTTCCCCAAGCCAACATCATCCTTGAGCAGAACGGCCTGGTCAAAGGCCATGTGGGCCATACACATCACATGAAAGTGCCCATGAAAGAAATCGTGACCCAATACCCGCTTCCAGGCCGTACCTGTGTGCGTGGCGAAACCGTCAATTTATTGATCAGCATCGGTCGGGCACCTGAACCCATCCAAATGATGAAGCTGGTGGGAATGGGCTTGAACCAGGCCATTGATCACATCGAGAGCAACATGCTGCGCGTCGGAACCATAACTATCGAATCGCACCCGGACATGGCTGACGACATTGTCGTGGCCCACTCTCCCCAGGCGGGTTACCCGGTGCAGCGCAGCAATCTCGTTGCCTTGACCATTAATCGGATAAATCCACGGTCCATTGACGCCAGGCGAGCTCAAGGCGCCTTATTTCGCTACCGTGCTCCCCAAGGCTTTTTGCGCCAGCAAGTCCGCGTCAAAATCAGTCAGCCAACAGAAGCTTACAATATCTATGACGCGTTTCTAAAACCAGGCAAAGAAATCTGGTTGATCATTCCGGGGAACGCGCCCACAACAATTTTTTTATATATCGATGGTGAATTGGTAAAAACTGAACACTTATACTAGGAGTGCTGAAATGAAATTGATTGCCCCTTCGATTCTATCTGCGGACTTCACTTGCCTGGGTAAAGAGGTTGAGTCCGTCGGCAATGCGGGTGCCGACTGGATCCACATCGATGTCATGGACGGGCATTTTGTCCCTAACATCACCATGGGTCCCCTTATAGTGGAGGCTGTCAAGCGCGTCACGGAACTTCCGTTGGATGTCCATTTGATGATCGCGAATCCCGATCAATATATTACCGACTTTATCGCAGCCGGTGCGGACTATCTATCCGTACAAGTAGAGGTTTGTACCCACTTGCATCGGACCATTCATAGAATTAAGGAAAACGGAGCCAAAGCCGGCGCCGCACTCAATCCGGCCACCCCTTTGTCGACACTTGATTACGTGTTGGAAGACCTGGATTTTGTATTGATCATGAGTGTCAATCCAGGATTTGGCGGCCAAAGCTTTATTCCAGCCAGCCTGGAAAAGATCCGGGCTTTGCGTACCCGGATCAATCAATTGGGGTTGCCGATTTTGATTCAAGTAGATGGCGGTGTGAACGGCAAGACCATCGCGCAGATTTCGGTAGCAGGCGCCGACGTCTTTGTAGCCGGGTCCGCTGTTTTTAAAAGCGAGAATTATCAACAAACCATTGCCGATTTGAAAATAAAAGCGGAAGAGCCATAGTCGCACCAAAGGTGCCAAAGCGGGTCGTTTTAAATTTTGCGTACGTGTTTAGCTTCTGCCCCTCTTTTTCCAACAATGATGTCGAAGATCACCTTGGCGCCAGGGGAAAGGGTTCGAAATCCCTCCATCTCTATGGACGAGTGGTGAACAAACACATGATCGCCCTCATCGGTTTCAATAAATCCATACCCCTCTTCATTATCAAAGGATCTGACCACTCCGACAGCCATAATCGATTCTCCTTTGGTTCATTCAGGATTTGCAACCTTTATGCACCGACCTTCAGCGTCGAATGTGATGACGCTTTCTGACTTTTCCAGTATGGATCAATCATATCTTCAAAGATGGTCATTGCAGCAGCCGCACCCTGACCCGTGGCTGTTACAATTTGCTTATATCCACCTTCCACATCACCCGCAGAATAGATACCCGGGATATTCGTACGATGAGAACCTTCATGTTTGATATATCCATCTGCATTGGTCTCCACCCCGATCTTTTGGGCCAGCTCGATGGTCGGTTTATATCCAATGGCAATAAACACACCATCAACGGCGATCTCTTTATTCTCTTGGGTTTGATTATTGAGCAGGATAACATTTTCCACACGCTCTTTGCCACTAATTTCTTTCACTTCCGTATTCCAGAGGATCGGAATACCATTGGTTCCAAGTTGTTGAGCCAGTACATCTTGAGCGCGTAATTTATCGCGCCGATGGACCAGGGTCACCTCTACTCCCATGTGCTTCAAATGCAATGCTTCGGTGACTGCCGAATTGCCGCCGCCAACCATTATGACTTTGCGTCCTTTAAACAAAGGGCCGTCGCAGGTGGCACAATAGCTGACACCGCGTCCGGAGAATCGCTGCTCACCCGGCACACCCAAACTGCGATGTGCTGCACCGGTAGCCAAAAGGACCGTTCTGGTAAAAAATTTGCGCCGTGTGGTTTTCACTTCAATAGGATCTCCGGGCACAATATCAAGCACCTCTTCTCCTTGAAAAATCTTCACGTATTGCAGGGCGTGACTGACCATGATATCTACCAAGTTTTTGCCGCCCACCTGTGTAAAACCAGGGTAATTTTCCACCACAGGGGTCAAGGCCACTTGCCCACCCAATGCATCGCGTTCGACAATGGCTGTTTTCAATCCACTGCGTTCGGCATAGATACCGGCGGTCAATCCGGCAGGCCCGCCCCCCACGACCACCAAATCAGCCTGCACTTCTTGGTCGGTGCTTTCCGGTATAAAAATGGTCTGGGGTTCCAATTTTAGCAGCGAAGACACGAAGACTTCTTCTTGCTGGGCACCTTGACCAATTAAAACGTCGTTGGCAAATGCCTGGGGCACGCTATGGGCGCCGTATTGATCAGCCAGGTCCGGACGGTTTTGTATATCGATAATTTCTAGCGAGATCAGTTCCGGCCGCTCAATGGCCGCTTTTAATCCATTGACCACTTCCTGCGGGCAATAAGGGCAGGTGGGACTGACAAACACCTTGACATGACGCGGGTCATCAAGACGCTGAATAACCCCGAGGGATTGTTCGCTTAAATTGCTGCGGCCAAGTCCCACTAAAATCATGGCCTCCAAGAAGGAGCGGCCCTCTTCTCCCATGGGTGCTCCAACCCACTGTATCTTGTAATTATCCGGATCAACGACAATGGTGGGCGAACTCTCAACCCCCCACCGGGCCGCCATCTCGTGATTCAAATCATATTCTTTGAGGGTGATTTTGGGGGTCAACTCTCTAAAAGCGCGAATAATCTGTCGGGCTCCCTGAACGAACACATCGTCCTGCCCCTTGTCGATAAACAGATATAGGGGTATCTCGTTGGGCAATTGCTCAAAAGTTTGACGAAGCTGTTGTAAAAATGCCTGTTCAGCATCCGCCGACGGTCCCGGTTGTTGCGTTGATTCCATATCCATATTTATATTCCCTTCTTATCCAGTTCACTCAGTCAATGGCATGGTAAAGATGAGCTCGAAACCGATTCTTGTCAACATCTGTCCTCATGGTCCAGAGCCCACAGGCCTGAATGGGTTTCATGCGTTTGAGTGACCTTTGGGTACTACCGTTCCATTGATTCCTCTGCTCATTATAGACTTTCTTCCTCAAATGATACCGAAAAGAGAAGCCGTTTTCAAACAATTATTTTTGCACAACTATTGCATTTTGTTATTAAATATCGGAAATAAAAGATAGACATCAAGAGGCAATGGCCACAGAACATGCAGCAGAAAGCTCATTGGCAAAAGCCCTTGCCGGCAAACCCAAGCCAAATATCAGATCATGCCCAAATCCAAACCGCTTAAAACACCTTTACAAATCACCACCATCGGTGGCGGCAGTGGCCAGTTTGCGCTACTTACAGGCCTGCGCGACCTGGATGACATTGCCCTCACGGCCATCGTTTCCATGGTCGACAGTGGCGGCAGCACAGGCCGTTTGCGTGATGAATTGGGCATTTTACCACCTGGTGATGTATTAAAATGCGTGCTGGCCTTGTCCCCTCACCCGGAAACAGCCCGAAGCCTGCTTTTAAAACGATTTATCCGCAATCGCCGCCTACGAGGCCATAATGCAGGTAATATGCTATTGACCATGTTATCCCAATATACCGGCAGCTTCCCATCGGGTGTTTTGGCCCTTGCCGAGATACTTGATGTAAAAGGCACCATCTTGCCGGTCACCACAGACCAGGCCACCTTGGTCGCCGAACTGACTGATGGTGCGCGGATCTTCGGCGAGAGCGCCATTGACATCCCCCGGGGTCATCAGCGTGAAAAAATTCGGGATGTCTATCTTGTGCCCCACCACAGCGACAACATCAAAGTCTACCCGCCGGTGGTAGATGCCATCGCATTGGCGGATTATATCATCATCGGCCCGGGTGATCTTTTCACCAGCATTATCCCAAATCTGATCGTCCCCGGTGTGTCGGATTCCATCCGCCAAAGCAAAGCCAAGCTATTGTATGTAGTTAATATCATGACTAAATTTGGCGAGACCCACAATTTTACGGTGGCTGATTTTGTTAACCATCTCGAATCTATTCTTCAAAAAAAAATAGACACCGTTATCTATAATCACCGGCGCCCTCTGGAATCTTTATGCGACCTATATGTCCAGCAAAAATCAGAATTTGTTGAGGTGGCCCACAAAGACCCATTGTGGCGTAAACGCCAATTGATTACAGCTGATTTATTGGAATCCAGTTCCAGCGTCATTCGCCACGACCCAGATAAGTTGGCCCGGCTTTTGAGCGCCATCATCCATCCGGAGGAAAAGTGAAACATCGCCTGATTATTGGCGTTATGGGGGGTGGAAATGTTGCGCCGCCGGTGGCCGAAGCAGCCTACCGTTTGGGGTGCTTAATCGCTGCGCATGGATGGGTTCTGCTCAACGGGGGACGCAATGCCGGTGTAATGGCGGCATCTGCCAAAGGCGCCGCCGATCAGGGGGGGCTCACGGTGGGTGTCCTTCCGGACGCCGACAGCTCCCAGAAGGCTGATCATATCCAGATTCCTATTTGCACAGGCATGGGCAGTGCCCGCAATGCCATCAATGTTTTGAGCAGTGATATTGTGGTGGCGTGTCCGGGCGGTGCCGGTACCCTCTCTGAAATCGCCCTGGCTTTAAAACACGGCAAAATTGTAATTACTATGGGATTCGATACGAAAGATTTTTTTGCGGACCACCAAGGCAATGGAACCTTGCTTGACGCTACTGCACCGGAGCAAGTGATTGACCATATCCTGCGCCTCTTTCCGTCGAAATAAAAGGGCTATCTTCCAAACATAGGATATCAACGGCATTGAGTTTCTACCGTGCAAATCGCGTCTATGTGCAATCCGTTTAAAGATTAAAGTGTTAAGTTAAGGTACTGGGCCTATTGGAAATAGATTTGATGTTGGTTCTAAACTTAATGTGCATGCCTGCTATAGGCTGATGTTGTAACAGTTTGTTAATCGGCCCCTCCTCCCCCCTTTAAACTTTGCACTTTCAGGTAGGCCTTCGCCCAGGCCAAGTCCTCAGGCGTGGTAATCTTAATATTTTCTCGCGACCCGGAAATAATGTGCACAGGTTCCCCCAATCGCTCAACCAATGCGGCATCATCAGTGGCTTCCCATCCCTGCTTCAGTGCTTCGGCATGGGCCTTTAAAATCAGGGAAAGACGAAAAGTCTGGGGAGTCTGGGCCATATACAGCCCCTCACGGGACATGGTGTTTCGGATACAATTGGCTGCGTCGGCTTGTTTGAGGGTATCAAAGACCGGTATGGCCGGAACACAAGCGCCATATTGTTTCCCGGCTTGGATACATGCCGCGATGAGAGTATCCGATAAAAAGGGACGCACACCGTCATGAATCAGCACAAGCCCTTCGGTATCTGCAATGGCTTTCAGCCCATTGAATACCGAATCCTGACGCCGCTCCCCACCGGACACAAGCGTCACCGGCTTTGTAAATTTTCCAACATCTACAATCTCTTTTTGACAATATGCAAGATCAGTTTCCGGTATGACCACATAAATTTTGGCCATCGAAACGCAGCGGTCAAAGGCCTTTATGGTGAGACCCAATATAGGCCGACCGTCCAATTTTAGGTATTGCTTGGGTTGTTTGGCCGCCATTCGGGAACCTAGGCCGGCTGCTACGATCAAAGCAGAAATCATTGAAGATACTTTAATTCCTTAGGAAGTGGAACGCCTTTGCCCATGGTGTCTTCGCCATAATTAACACCCGCAAGGATCTCTATATCTTTTAGTGCCCGGGAGTCACCATGAAATTGCACCTGGGTAATTTTCTCTTTTTGGATTTTTCCACCGGCCCATTGGATATCCAGCACACTTCCGGCATCGAAACGATCTGTGCCCACGACCAGTTCCACCGGTCCGCCGTAATACTGCACAATCTTGGCAACAAGCAAACTGGGACGGCTGTGAAACCCGAGGCTAACCGGTATTCCTACTGTAATTTGACCCCGTTCGACATTTTCATTCAGAATGTCCCGAGCAACATCTTTTCCGATGCTCAGAAAGTGGCAGGCATAAAAAAGGCCATAATTGACCGTGCACGAGAGCAGCATCTCAGGATCAACCAAGTCAGCCATTCGATCTTGCGCCTGCTTGTAGGTATCTTTGTACCCCGCTTCGTAAAGGTGGCGCTCATAAAAATGAAGCAAGCGCCCCATCATTTGCATCAGGTGAAATACTACCGAAAAATAGCTGCGCAAAGCCTTAAGCTTGCGATCCCCAAAACGAAAACCGCCATGGATAACATAGGTATCAAAAGAAGATTGCAGGTTGTGTACGACCATCTCAAAGCGACGTATCTCAACTTCATTGACTTTGGCCGGCACCAGTTGTTCGATCTGTTCCGCGCTGCAAGGTTCGTAAAGCCCGAGCTGATCAAATCGTGCGGCTACACTTAAAAATCCGCTGGCGATTTTAACAATATTTTTTTTTTGGACGTTTTTGGCTTCATCGTCGATGCTATAAGTCAACATCTCACTAGTGGCGATCCCAGGAAAATCTTCGGGACCAAACGACGCTTCAGGGATTGCAATATTCAATCGCCTTGCCTCTTCAAGGATCACCGGGGCTAACTTGGCCAGGGTTTCATTTAAAAATATCGCTGTTTTTTTCCCAGCTCGCCTGAACTCATCGCTGTCCGGCAGATCATAATACATCAAGCGGTTTAAGATGTGTTTTTGGGAATAGCCCCCCAGGCTCAAATGGTGTACTGCAGCGGTCAGTTCTCGATAAAAATACCAGTCTTTGTTATTTTTAGCACCATGAAAATCTAGAAAATCTTCCAATACTTGAGAGGTACCTATCAATTTCGAGTAGAGTTTTTTGTTCAGTGCGCTGAGCGGCAAATCACCCCCCGCCAAATAGATACAGCACTTTAAATAATCCTGGGAAAACAGGCGCACTTTTTCAGCAAAAGAGATATCACAATAGCCTTCGGATTCAGTTGCACAGTATTTCATGAATTTTGTCTCACTCTATATCTTGGCAGAGCAGACCACAAAGGATGCAGGCAATTGCCCTGTTGGTTTCAACCCATTTTATGGGAAATTCGCGGCCGGAGCAGGCCATAAGCCGAATTCTGTATCCTGCGACAGTTACCCGCCATAAGGATGGCAACCATTCCTCTAGAATGCCGGTTGCCCGACACTTCAAGCGACCTACCCGGGAGCTCGAACGGGCCGTTCTCAAACACTCCTCTATTTGGTCTTGCACCGAATGGGGTTTACCTAGCTTCTCCAGTCACCTGAAGAACTGGTGCGCTCTTACCGCACCGTTTCACCCTTACCCCGTCGGGGACGGGGCGGTTTGCTTTCTGTTGCACTTGCCTTCGCGTCGCCGCGACTCCACGTTATGGAGCATCCTGCCCTGTGGTGTTCGGACTTTCCTCCGATTCGGACTGCAGCCAAACC
The DNA here is from genome assembly GCA_050291605.1 of Desulfobacteraceae bacterium. Classification (GTDB taxonomy): domain Bacteria; phylum Desulfobacterota; class Desulfobacteria; order Desulfobacterales; family Desulfosarcinaceae; genus JARRKU01. The sequence continues at coordinate 55,875 of JBNKKB010000104.1, forward strand.
AGCGATTGCCTGCCCTACTCCGACCGCTATTTATTAATTCTCCAATTTTCGCCTCTTCAATACGACAACAATAATACCAAAACCGGAAACATATTACTAAAAACCGGGTGTCACGCTTATGGCCACCCAGATCGCTTCATATCACAATTGATTGAATGCATTACGATATGCAGTATCAACCTTCTTCCAGCGCCACTTTGGGATAAACAATCCTCTGGCAATTGGGACACATGCGAAATGTGTCCATGCGCAACAGCTCATTGTAAAATTGCGGAGGTATGTTCATACGACAGACTTGACAGACAGAGTCCGCAACGGCGGCGATGGCTATCCCGCGCCCCTGAACCTTCACTTTATTGTACTTTTCCACCAGTGCCGCCGGCAAGCGTGCCAATATCGCTTCTCGCTCCTGCTTTGCCACGGCCAACTCTTTTTCTTGGGATTCACTCTCAGCGCGTATGTCATTTCGCTGTGCATCCACATCGGCCTTGACATCCTTTAGATCGATCATGGCCTGAGCAACTTCAGCTTCCGTCGATTCGATCTTATCTAAAATTCGAAGCATGCCATCCTCAAGCTGGGAGGCTTTCACCTTCAAATCGTCAATCTCTTTTAAAGTAGATGTATACTCCTTATTTGTTTTGACTGCCCTTAATTTTTCCTGACTTTTGCTGACTTGTGATTCAGCCAGTTTAATGTCAGCCTCCCCTGCACGATATTGCTTTTTCAATTCCGCAAGTGTTTGTTGCCCATTAACAACTCGTTTTTCAAACTCCTCCAATTGTTGATTCAACATTTTAATGCGTGCTTCTACTCTAGCCAGCTCATGTTCAAGTTTACCGATCTGCTTTTCACACTGCTGTAATGCCACAAGTACCGTCATCTCCTCTTTAATGCTGCTCAAAATCGCCTCCCTTTTTACCAAGCATCCTTCGAATATGAAGCGGCCAGTCCCAGATTGCCCTTTCGCTTATATCAGTCTGAATGGGTCTTGTTCCATTTGGCAAGCTTCCACTTGTGCTGCCCCATTCAATACCCCAATGGCTTTTTGGAGCCTACTGACCAAGGGCTCAATCATAATGTGTTCTGAATGAAAATGGCCCACATCAATCATAGCACGCCCGGCGGCTTCAACCGTTCGTGCATCATGGTACTTTAAATCACCACTGATATAGACTTGTGCATCCGACATTAAAAAGGCATCCATCAGTCCTGCACCAGAACCGGAACAAACAGCTGCTCGATCCACTACAATCTGAGGGTCGCCTGCAACCCGGACCTGGTGTGTGCCGATCTCTTTTTTGATACGCAGCGCCAACTGATCAACAGTCACAGCTGGATTTAACCTACCCACACGACCAAGTCCTTGTTTCGACATCGATGCATCAGCGTCCCCGGTACCAAATGGCAGCTTGGCAGGGACCAAAGGGATCAAATCCTCCAGCCCGATCTTTTCAGCGAGCGCATCATTGATGCCTTCGAAGGCACTGTCCAAATTGGTGTGGGCAGCATAAATGGCAGTGTTTCCTTTAACGGCTGCGCCAATCACCTGCCCAACAATGGTTTCCAAATCGATCCGTTTCAGCGGTTGAAATACCAATGGGTGGTGAGTGATCACCATGTCGACATCGTGATCAACAGCCGCCTTAATTATTGGCAAAAGAGGATCAAGGGCCACCCAGATCTTTTTCACCGGCCATTGCAGCGATCCAACCTGCAGGCCGCAATTGTCCCATTCCTCGGCCAAATCTGAAGGTGCCAACTGTTCCATGATGTCAACCAAGTCTGACACATGTAGCTTTTGAGCCTGCATGAGGATCAATCCCCCCTTTTTAGCTTTCTATATCACTTTTAACTTTGAATGCAACGGTTTAAGTCGCATTCCTTTTAGGCACTCCACTACCGGATCCAATGGCCCGAACCGGCGGACTGTCAGAATAAAGTGTGCGGATTATGTGCTCCGCGATATTTTTTATTGATCTGATGAATCAGGTTTTCAGCGCAGGATCGTGAATAAAATAAGATGGGCCCACCTGGGATCGAACCAGGGACCTACCGGTTATGAGCCGGTGGCTCTACCAACTGAGCTATGGGCCCGCGGCAATGCTGGCTTTTAGTATCGGCAGCACAGCATCTTGTCAAGCATTTCTAATCCCCACCGTTGCAGAAAAAAGTCGGCAACCGTTCGCAGAAAACGACTACGCCTTCACTATTGCCGCCTTGGCTCCGGTGCCCTGACGACTTTTGTATTAGTGAGGATAGCCATTAGCTCAGAAATCGAGTTTATCGATCAGGTATCGATGAAACTTTTGAGTTTACGACTTCGAGTGGGATGGCGCAGCTTGCGCAAAGCTTTCGCCTCTATTTGTCGAATTCGCTCTCGGGTGACTGTAAAATCCTGACCCACCTCCTCAAGGGTATGATCGGCTTTTTCTCCGATACCAAAACGCATGCGTAAAACTTTTTCTTCACGAGGTGTTAAGGTGGCCAGCACCTTGCGGGTTTGTTCTGCCAAATTGAGGCTTACAGCAGCCTCCGAGGGCAGCATGAACTTCTTGTCCTCGATAAAATCGCCCAAATGGCTGTCTTCCTCTTCACCGATGGGCGTTTCAAGGGAAATAGGTTCCCGGGCAATTTTAAGTACCTTACGCACTTTGTCCAAGGGAATCTCCATCTTGTCTGCAATTTCCTCAGGCCGTGGTTCACGTCCCATTTCCTGAACCAAATAGCGTGAAGTTCTTATCAGTTTGTTTATGGTTTCAATCATATGGACGGGAATACGGATAGTGCGCGCCTGATCTGCAATGGCACGCGTGATGGCCTGACGAATCCACCAGGTCGCATAGGTACTGAACTTATAACCGCGACGATATTCAAATTTATCCACAGCTTTCATCAGGCCGATGTTACCCTCTTGAATCAGGTCGAGAAACTGTAGACCTCGGTTTGTATATTTCTTGGCGATACTCACCACCAAACGCAGATTGGCTTTGATCAGCTCGCTCTTAGAAATTTTGGCACGCGCCCGCCCCTCGTCCACATTAGATAAAATCCGCTTTAAAATACGACTGTTGGCCTTGACCTCGTTCTCTTTTTCTTGAATCTGGTCGTGAATGCCACGCAGTTGCTGATATAGCTGGTCAAGCTCTTTGTTGGTCAGATGGCTTTGGCTTTTGGCCATTTTAACAAAGGGTGTTTTTGCTCGAAGTTTTTCGCGAAAATCAGTTACTGGAATGCCAAGTGATTCTGCTGAGGTCGTAAGCACACGGTTCATGGCATCAAACCAGGTGATCAAGTTGCGAATATCGGCTTCAATTTGGTCAATAACGCTGCCTTCAAGCCGCCACTCTTTGAGCATGTCAAATATTTTCTGATTGCGGCGTGTAATACAGCGCCTCACTCGTCGCTGCTCGTCGGATTTGAGTTTATTGTTGTTGAATAGTTTGTGGCGAAATTCCATATTCTCATCATGTACAACCTGGATGTTGTTGATGGTTTTGACAAAAGCCGCTATCTGGGCGACTTCGTCCTGGTATGTGTCGCCTTCATCGATATCTCGCAACACATGCTTGGGTCGCAAAACACCATTTTCAATACGCCGTCCAAGATGGAGCAAGCAGTCCACACCAAAACTGGTTTCCAGGAGTGCCTTAAGCACGTCTTGCTCGCCGGACTCAATTTTTTTAGCGATTTCTACTTCACCTTCACGGCTCAATAGCGTGACGAGTCCCATTTCACGCAAGTACATCTTGACCGGGTCGGTCACTGATCCATAGTCCGGCACGCCGCCGTCTCCGGTCTTGCCGGTGGTTGCCGGTGTCCTTGGTTTGGGTTTGGTTAATTTTTTATTATTTTCATCGACAATATCTATTCCCAGATCATCAAACATGATCAAGGTATTGTCGATTTGATCGGTGGACATCATTTCGTCCGGTAACGCTGCATTGATATCACCGTAAGACAAGTATCCCTGCTTTTTTCCCTGAGAAATCAATGTTTTTAGCGCTTTTTCAGAAATCGTCTTAGTCACTTTTTGGGCACGGCCCTTTGACGTGCCGGCTGTCTTACCTTTTGGCGCCTTGGCCTTTTTCGGCGATGTGCTTTTGACTGCCGCCTTCTTTTTCGGGCTCTTGGATGCGCTGGTGGCTTTGGTTTTGGTTCCGGTTGTCTTTGCCATTAGAATCAGCCTCCTGCGACCTGCTAAGGGGTCATTTCTTTATCTGCCTGCTTCTGTTTTCTTTGCAACAATTTAAAAAGCAGGTCCATATCGTTGTTTTTTTCAGCAGCCTCAATCTGACGCAACAACTTGATCTTGGCCTGGCGCCGGTTGCGCCCTTCAAACTGGGTCAATAATCGTTGGCAGCCCTGACGATCCCACATTTGATCGTCCATGGCCAGCTTGGCTAACAAACTGCGAAGGCCGGGTTCGTCAATCATGGACACTATATCGGCGGCACTTGTTTTATCATCAGTATTTTGCTGCACAATAATCAGCGCAATGGATTTTAGCTTGGCGTCTTCAAAACAATCAATCAGATTGCGGCCAACAATCTCATGTATCATACCGGGTTGACGCAGCATCATGGCGACAACCTGCTGTTCCAACCGTTTGCCATCTGTTGCTGCGCTGGCCTTCGCGACACGCCCGGCGCCAGTTCGATGCGAACGGTGCGTCTGCCCGTTTTGTCGTATCTTTTCCATGACGACAGCTTCATCAATATCCAGGCGCTCGGACATTTGCTTGATATAGAGTGATTTGGCAATGGTATCACTCACTGCCGCCAAGGGTTGTTGTAACGCTGCTACAACTTTTACTTTTCCCTCCAAAGTAAGCCCATGCTTCTGGATGGCCGAATCAATCAAAAACGGCACCATGCCCTTGGCCTCTGCCGCTGCTTTCATAAACCGGTCAGGACCACGCTCTTTTAGAAAATCATCCGGATCATATCCCTCGGGCAGAACCAGAATGCGGGCCTCAAGCAAACCCTGCTCAAAAACCGTAATGGAACGATGGGCCGCTTTAATGCCTGCCATATCAGAGTCATAGACCAACACCACCTGCCCGCTAGCGCCGACTATACCTTTAAGTAATTGCACATGCTCTGCTGTCAAGGCGGTGCCCAACGTTGCCACGCTGTTTTGCATACCATTCATATGCATGGCCAGCACATCAAAATACCCCTCCACGATATAGATGCAACTAGTGGAACGCGCCTTTGGTTTGGCCAAGTGAATGCCGTACAGGGATCGGCTTTTGTTGTAAATTTGGGTTTCCGGCGAATTCATGTATTTGGGCATGGATTGATCCATGACGCGGCCGCCAAAACCGATCACCTGCTGATTCAAATTGACAATGGGAAAGATAACCCGATCCCTAAACCGATCATAAAAACCGCTGCGGTCTTTGCGGGGAATGATGAGACCCGATTTTTCCAACAAATTGCTCGGCACTTTTTTATATTGCAAGTGCTTCAACAACCTGTCCCATCCGCTGGGCGCATAACCCAATTGATGAGCGTCAATAATTTTGCGGGTCATACCACGACCCAGAAGATAGGTCATTGCCTTTTGACCTAATTTAGGGTCATTTAGAGTTGCCTTGTAATACGTCAAGGCAATTTCATTTATGCGAAAGAGCTTGTCTTTTTCAGACTGCCGACGCTTTTGCTCCGGCGTCATGCGATAGTCCGGTACCTCAATGCCGAAGCGTTTTCCCAGCCAGCGCACCGATTCAGGAAAAGAGAGTCCCTCTTGCTGCATCACGAAGCTGAAAACATTTCCTCCCGTGTGGCAGCCGAAACAATAGAAAATCTGCTTTTCAGGGCTAACGGTAAACGAAGGCGTTTTTTCGGCGTGAAAAGGGCAAAGTCCCAAAAAATTTCGCCCTGTTTTTTTTAAAACGACCCTGTCACCGACGATGTCCACAATATTGGCTGTGTTCTTAATCCGCCTGATGGTATCGTCGGGAATTATTCCTGCCAAGTGCGTTCTCCGTATTGTTGATCTGCATTGCAACAGCCTTACAACTCAGCCGCAGCGCCCAAAACTTGAGCTACCGAAACGGATCGGCAATGCATCAGCTAAAAAGTGCGGTCAACACACTGCCTATGGCCCCACACGCACCTCCCCCAAATTTAAAATTTTTTACTCTATATATTCTTTTTGGATATGTCAATCCCTGATTTTTCACCATATGTAGTACATTCCTTTTATTTTAACCACTACAGGCGGTAGATCGATGAACGATACTGAGTGGCGGGGGACGATCAATGCCTCTGATCAGATCCTAACTTAAGTCGTTCTTGTTAAGAATCAAATATATAGATGAAGCCATAGTTAAGACTATTGCGAATCCTGGGTAACGCCGGATCTGGAGTCCTCAGGCCAAAGCGGCAAAAGCCTGAGGGCTTCAGAGCCAAGGCATCCAAGGATGAAGCCATAGTTGAGGCTATTGCGAATCCTGGGTAACGCCGGATCTGGAGTCCTCGGGCCAAAGCGGCAAAAGCCTGAGGGCTTCAGAGCCAAGGCATCCAAGGATGAAGCCATAGTTAAGACTATTGCGAATCCTTGGTAACGCCGGATCTGGAGCCCTCAGGCTTTTGCCGAGGGAGGGTTTTTAGCATTTCTGCCATCGCCTGTCTCCCCATCTCCTGCGCAGTAACCCATCGTCCTTTGCGTTTGATAAATTTACCGATATTAAGCAAATTCTCATTCAAGGATTGCTGGGTTTCTGAAAATCCCTTCTGCCATATAACCGCGCCACTTTCCGTGCGCACCAAGGCCATCTCAAAAACTACCCGGGCGGAGGTTTCCGCGCCAAAATCGCCACCTTTCCTTTCACGGTAGGCATAAAGATAGCCCAACAGTATACCATCGGTGTGGTTTTGGCGTCCCAACTGCTGAAGTCGCTGGATAAGCGCCTTGCCCTCCAACGGATCTGATAAAGACAGCAGCTGCTTTGATGATGGAAAACGCCATCGGATGCCATCGTGAGTTGATAAAAGATGATGAAGCGCCTGGTCCATGTTTATTTCAGCCCGGGGTGTCACAGACTGGGTAATAAATATTTTCCGAGTCACAGGCCCGCTTATGGTTTTGTTTTTGCCATACATGCGGGTCATGTTCTGAAACGGCATCACCAATATGCGCGCCATTGCGGCTGATCCATCGGATTCAGCGTAAGCTATTGAAGAACCGGAAATGCCGGGCTTTACGCCGACCAGGCCACACATGAAAATGGCAGCGATGTACAACTTGATGGTAATGGGTCGGTCCATGATTCCGCCACGCTAGACTTGAATTTTGGAATTTAAAAACTATAGGCTGCCCTTTGAAGAGGGAACTCCTTTGACACGCGCATCCAATGCGACGGCTTGTCGCAACGCCCGCGCAAAGGCTTTGAAAACCGCCTCCACCATGTGGTGCCAATTGTCGCCATAGGCGACATTGATGTGCAGGTTCAAACCCCCTTTTTGAGCTACCGCACGAAAAAATTCTTTGGCCAACGAAGCGTCAAAACCATTTTGGTGAAGCATCGGTTTAGGCAGCTCAAATACAAGGAAAGGGCGATTGGATAGATCAATGACAACTTGAGCTAATGCATCATCCATTGGTACTGCGGATAGGCCGTATCGGGCAATGCCTTTGTAATCGCCGAGCGCCGATTTGATGGCAGCGCCCAGTACCAGCCCCACATCTTCAACGGTATGATGGTAATCCACTTCGATATCACCTGTGGCCGACAGGGTAAGATCAAACAATCCATGCACACTGAACAAGGTCAGCATATGATCAAAAAACCCCACACCGGTATTGATTTTGTTCCGGCCGCTACCGTCCAAATTCAGTTTAACGTTGACTTGGGTCTCTTTTGTGGTTCGCTCAAGATCGGAAATGCGTTTCATTCATCGGCCCCTTGTCGTGTATAAGTGATAGGGAAAGAGCAGACAATTTCCTTTTTCAGGTATATAGCAATGGGGTCACCCCTACTCTATTTTACCCTGAAAATCAAGAAGGTAAAAAGATTTTCGGCACTTAACGCTCTATTCGGACAAATTTTAGAGACTTGAATTTTATTTCATACTTTTTTAGTATATTTTACCAAAAAGGGTTGATTTGTAGTTTTGATCCCAGTAGAGACATGATCTCAGCTTGCCCATGGAGAATGGCAATGCAGAAATGATAATGCACCACTGCGGAAAAGCATCCCCCGTGGATGGATCTGATTTTCAATCACAGTCGGTATGCGATACGCAGGAAACACGATTATCTTATATTTCGATTAGAGGATTTATTATGCGCCCTACGCCGTTAACCCTTCAGGATGCCCCCAAAAAATTTAGTCATGATCAAGAAAAAATCATAACTCCCCAGGAAACCGTGAAACGGTTTAAAGATCTTCTCAAATCAACAGGCTTACAGATATTGGATAAAATTGAGCGCGTCGACAAACATCGACTGGACATTCCGGTGTACTTTTCAGTCTGTGGGCCAGAAGCGCGCGCGGCCATCGGGAATTACAAACAAATGGGCAAGGGTGCTACCCCGGCCCAGGCCCAAGCCAGTGCCGTTATGGAGTTGGGTGAACGCTTTAGCCTGTTCAGCTTCTATGGCAATCGTACTAATTTCATCAACGCCCCGCTTTCGGAGCTTAAACAACCGGCCATGGATTTTGACTCGATTGCGCGCTCGGTGGCTGACGATTCCGCTGATCTGCCCGTTGCACGCCGGTTTTTTTACGAATTGCCGCTGCAATGGACCTGGGCCCACAACCTCACCCGGGGAGAAACCGTTTTGGTCCCGTTCAACTGGTTTTGGGCCATCAACCAGTTCAATGGGTCATCTGCAGGAAATTGCATCGAAGAGGCTCTGTGTCAGGGTATTTGCGAGGTGGTCGAGCGACACGTCTCAGCAGTAATCAGCCATGACCAACGCAAAGTCCCGTTAATTGACCCGCAAAGCGTTCAGGACACAGTTGCCCAAGAGCTGATCACCAAATACAACAACAATGGCATCCGCCTATTCTTATCCGATTTTACTCTTGATATGGGTATCCCCACTGTCGGTGCCCTGGCCTGGGACCCCCAGACCTTTCCGGAGAAAAGTGAAATTGTTTGGACCGCCGGCACCATGCCTAGCGCCGACAAAGCCCTGTGCCGGGCCTTGACTGAAGTGGCCCAGTTGGCTGGGGATTTTAATAGCAAGTCTAACTATGAAGCCAGTGGATTACCCAAATTTCTGGAGCTTGAGGCGGCGCGCTACGTGACCGATCCGGGCAGCAGCATAATAATGTCGGCACTGCCAAACATCAGCGACGCCAACATCAAAACTGAAGTTGAAAATTGTATTCAAGCCTTGGCGTCTCGCCATATGGATATCTTCACCGTGGATGTTGCACATCCGCAGTTGAAGATACCGGCTTTTTACACCATGATCCCCGGCACCGATTTTCGTGAGCGGGCGCCACATGCCTCCGTCGGGATGATTGTGGCCAAGATCATGTGCGACACCTTTCCAAGTGAAAACGCCATCTCCAAGCTTAAACGATTTGACGCTGAGTTGCCCGGCAAGTATTATCTGCAGTTCTATCTGGGGAAAATGCATCTCGATCAGGGTCGTACCGCAATCGCCTTATCCCATTTCACATCTGCGCTCAATTATGATCCGATGGGTGAGGATTTGGCCAGCATCTTTACATACATCGGTCTTTGCCACAAGGAAGCAGGGCAGTACCAGTCAGCCCTCTCGGCCTTGAAAGAGGCGGACGATGTTGATCCGGAACGAACGGACACACTCAATTTAATGGGGTTTTGCCATTATAAGCTACAAGCCCATGAAGAGGCCATCGCTTGCTTTAAAAAGCTGGTGGCCCTAAATCCCAGCTCGGCCATCGACTACGCCAACATCGCTTCCAACTACCGCGCTATGGGGCACAAAACGAAAGCGATAGAATTCTACCAACTGGCCTTGGAACTTGATGACCGCATCGATTTCGCCAAAGACCATTTGAAACAATTGGGAGCAGAAATATAAATATGGAAACGAAATCCATCCTTCAACACTTTGCATTCAGCTCCTTTGCTAAATCCATATAATCAATGGCACCGAAACTGCGCTTTCGGTAGAAGACAACCGGCTTGCCTACCGCAGCACTTTCAGCGATGGTCGTATTGATGCGCACCACTGTATCAAAGACGATATTTTTATAGCGCTGGTCATCACGTAATTGAGCCAGCACCTGTTGACTGACGCGGGTGCGTCCATCATAAAAAGTGGGCACAATACCGAGGATATCAATGGCGGGATTTATCTCTTTCTGAATGGCGCCCAGGGTGTCACAAAGTTCGTCCAATGCACGATAGGCATAGGGGTGCGTCTGGCATGGAATCAATACCTGTCCGGCATAGGCAAAGACATTAACCGTCAGTAAAGAGAGACTGGGCGGTGAATCCAATAGCACGTAGTCGTAGCTTCCATCGAGATCTGCCAGTGCTTCTTTGAGGCGGTTTTCTCGTCCCTGGGCATCTACCAATTCAATTTCAGCGCCTGACAGATCGACATGCGAAGGAATCAAGTCAAGTCCTTGCCAATCTGTTGGTGCAATAGCATCGGTGGGACTCACCTCCTCCGGTCGTCCCATTAAATCATAAACAGAGAGGCGGCTGTCATCAGAATTAAAACCCAAACCAGCGGTGGCATTGGCCTGGGGATCCATATCCACCACCAACACTTTTTGATCGAGCAAGGTTAACGCCGCCGCAAGATTAATCACTGTAACCGTCTTGCCAACGCCTCCCTTTTCATTGGCAATCGCAATGGTTCTGGTTTTCATACAAGCCCCCCCATGTTACCCAAAGATTAAAATGCGAAATGTCATTGGCTATTAAGTTCATCCCCATCGGCCGCCCCATTTTCCCGCATTTGAGTGACGGAATGGCGCAAAGCATCAATTCGAGGTTTCAAAGTCTCCACAATGGTTTTTTCGATTTCTTTGAGCCGAACTTCCACCGTTTGTTTATCGGTGCGTTGATTGCGCATCGCCTGAGTGAGTTCCTCCAAATTGACCATGTATCCGTTAAATCTCTCGGTCAAGGCTTCAAACATGCGATTTCCGGCCGCGTCAATCAAAGGCAGCAAATATTGAAACTTAATATTTTCCCGGCAATCCATAAAATGCGTAACAAGGGATCGCTCGGTTTCCCTTTTCATCCTTATGATACCGCTTTTTAGTGCACGAAACGCCTCTTGATCATGGCCGACCGTCGGCTTATTTAAGACTCTGCGGAAAAATCGTAGAAAAGAGAACACCCCCAAGCGCATCACCGCCTCTGTCTTGATAGTTGCGGAGTAGCGCATGGCAGCAGCGGCCGGGGGTAGAGACAGGCCCTTGGACTGTTTGATCGTATCAAGATCCGGTGCAGTATCGAAGATCAACTGACCGGAGATCTGAGCAAAATTCTCTTTGTCCATAATCCCTTCATATTGCTGCACTGCATCGCGCACCATACCGCCATAAGGCTCAGCTACGGAGATTAGAAATTCCTTCAATCGGATTTCTTGCTTTGCCATGAAGCCGACGATTTCGGGATTGATTTTTTCGGTCATAAAAGTGTCAACCGCCTGCTTAAATTCTTGAAAAATCAAATAAAGTGCATGGGTAAAACCGGAGGATACCAAGGGTTCGTGGAAATCATCCAATTCGATGCGATAGTTGCGCACAAAGGCAATAGCTTTACCCAGCACTAAACCGCTGTGCTGATCAAAAAACCGGTCGATCTCCTTGCGAAGCTCTTGTTTGATAGTCTGAACGCTGCCATTCAAGGCCGTGTGAACCATGGACTTCACCTGTTGCATCCGGCCCAGATGGTTTCTCAGGCGCCCGGCCACCTCTTTTGTCTCGCCGACGTCGCGTTTCATCCAGTCCTGGTTTACTGTGATCCAGTGTTGAAGCCCGTTTGCAACAACATCCAATCGTTCCAATTGGTTTTGCAACAATAAGGCAGACCGCTCTTGGGTCAGTTTATGGTTCAGTGTCTGTTTGAGCCGGGTCAACTCTTGTTCGGAGAAGGTAACCAGCTTGGCTGACTTATTCCATTGGGTTAGGCGCGATTTATCTTTGGGGGACAGATGTGATTTGCGCCCGTCGAAAAGGTGGTAAAGTGCTGAGAAGACGAAAAGTTGGGGTTCTGCTAACACCAGGCTCAGCTCTTCTAACATTTTTTGAACCAAGACATGCAAATCGCCCAGTTGCTCATGCTCGCTGATATCGAAATTACACACAAACAACATGTTGTTGGCGATACCCATCTGTTTAATAATATTTAAAAAACGAATATCGGCCTGGCGTAGTCCGGTGCGGCTGCTAATCACATAGACAATCAGGTGGGCTTTGACCAAATAGTCTTGAATCATAGCCATATGCAAAGGGTTGGGCGAATCGCTACCCTGGCAGTCGGCGAT